>CALMJH010000088.1 GCA_937864175.1 uncultured Burkholderiales bacterium | reverse complement strand
CAGGACCGCTGACCTTGATTGTTCAAAAGGCTGACTGCGTCCCGATGGCCGTGACGGGTGGCCAGCAGACCGTTGGGCTGCGGGTGCCCAGTCACCCCATGGCACTCGATCTTCTGCGTTCATTTGGGCGGGTGGGCAGCGGTGCTGTTGCTGCACCCTCGGCCAACCGATTTGGTGGTGTGAGCCCCACCCGCGCCCAGGATGTCCACCGTAGCCTAGCCGGGCGGCTGGGGCCAGACGATCTCGTTCTGGATGGCGGTGGCTGTCAGGTGGGGCTTGAGAGCAGCATCGTGGATTGCACGGTTCACCCACCGCGGCTTCTGCGGCCCGGTGGTCTGCCCAGATCAGCCATCGAGGCGGTGGTGGCTCTGGCCCTTTCGGCACCAGCCCAGGCATCCACCTTGTCGTCGAAGGGTGCGCCATCGACCGAGACCGGTCAGGTCCCTCGTGTCTCAGGGTCACTCGACTCACATTACGCACCGACCACTCGTCTCTTGATGCTGTCGCGCCAGGCCCTGCTCGAGTCTGCTGTGGCCAGGGCTGCATCTCCACTCCACCCGTCCTCGCGGCCTACGCTCTGTTTCTCTTTTTATCCGGCGGCGATTCCCGTCTCGCCCGGCCTTCTGATCGAGCAGGCGCCCATGGATGCGGCGGCCTACGGCTGCTCACTCTATGCCCGACTCAATGATTGGGATCAGCAGGGTTTTGACGAACTCTGGTTGGAGGCGCCACCTGTCACGCCCGACTGGGAGGCCATCTGGGACCGTCTGCGCCGGGCGAGTTTTAGAGATTAGGAAGACGCCAGGTTCAGTCGCATCTGCCGGTGTTGAATTCGGCACTCTTCAAAGACGGGCCCCTCAGTCACAAAACCCGCTCGTTGGTAGAAGTCCAAGGCATGCAGCTGGGCATGCAAGATGAGCTGGCCAAAACCCAAGGCTCGCGCCTCTAGGATCAGGGACTGCAAAATCGCCAGACCCAGGCCTTGGCCCCTGGCGTTCTCCAAGACCGCCATGCGACCGATGCGACCAAGGCCGCCGCCCAATGACAACAGACGACCCGTTGCTACTGGTCGTTCGGATTGCAGGATCAGCGCGTGTCGACTGACCGGGTCCAGGCCATCCCATTCTTCCTCGTCGGTCACCGCCTGGCCCTGAACAAAGACCGGATGGCGAACGGAACGGGCCTGCTCGCCAAGGGCCGACCACTGATCGACCACCACGGTCTGGTCGGCAATCGCATAGGACTGCGCTGCACGCGGTGAAGACCAGACGCTAGCAGGCCAAAAGGGGTCTGTCCGCCAACGACAGATCAGATGCCAATGCAGATGGGGGACCATGTTGCCCAGGCTGGCCAGGTTGATTTTATCGGGCTGGTAGTACTGTCGAAGGGCCGCCTCCTGCTGCATCACTGTCTGAAAGA
>CALMJH010000087.1 GCA_937864175.1 uncultured Burkholderiales bacterium | reverse complement strand
TCTTTCAGACAGTGATGCAGCAGGAGGCGGCCCTTCGACAGTACTACCAGCCCGACAAGATCAACCTGGCCAGCCTGGGCAACATGGTTGCGCACCTGCATTGGCATCTGATCTGTCGTTGGCGGACGGACCCCTTTTGGCCTTCTAGCGTCTGGTCCTCCCCGCGTGCAGCGCAGTCTTATGCGATCGCCGACCAGACCGTGGTGGTCGATCAGTGGTCCGCTTTAGCCGAGCAGGCCCGTTCCATGCGCCATCCGGTCTTCGTTCAGGGCCAGGCGGTTACCGAGGAAGAAGAATGGGATGGCCTGGACCCCGTCAGTCGACATGCGCTGATCCTGCAATCCGAACAGCCAGTGGCGACGGGGCGTCTGTTGTCATTGGGCAGCGGCATTGGTCGCATCGGTCGCATGGCGGTCTTGGAAAACGCCAGGGGCCAAGGCCTGGGTCTGGCGATTCTGCAGGCCCTAATCCTAGAGGCGCGAGCCTTGGGTTTTGGCCAGCTCATCTTGCACGCCCAGCTGCATGCCTTGAACTTCTACCAACGGGCGGGTTTTGTGACTGAGGGGCCCGTCTTTGAAGAGTGCCGAATTCAACACCGGCAGATGCGACTGAACCTGGCGTCTTCCTAATCTCTAAAACTCGCCCGGCGCAGACGGTCCCAGATGGCCTCCCAGTCGGGCGTGACAGGTGGCGCCTCCAACCAGAGTTCGTCATACCCCTGCTGATCCCAATCATTGAGTCGGGCATAGAGTGAGCAGCCGTAGGCCGATGCATCCATGGGCGCCTGCTCGATCAGAAGGCCGGGCGAAACGGGAACCGCCGCCGAATGAAAAGAGAAACAGAGCGTGGGCCGCGAGGACTGGTGGAGTGGGGATGCAGCCCTGACTCCAGCAGACTCGAGCAGGGCCTGACGCGACAGAATCAAGAGACTAGTGGTCGGTGCGTAATGAGAGTCGAGTGACCCTGAGACACGGGGGACCTGACCGGTCTCGGTCGATGGCGCACCCTTCGACGATATGGTGAATGCCTGGGCTGGTGACGAAGGGGCCAGAGCCACCACGGCCTCGATGGCTGATCTGGGCAGGCCACCGGGCCGCAGAAGCCTCGGTGGATAAACCGTGCAATCCACGATGCTGCTCTCAAGCCCTACCTGACAGCCACCGCCATCCAGAACCAGATCGTCTGGCCCCAAACGCCCGGCCAGGCTTCGGTGGACATCCTGGGCACGGGTGGGGCTCACACCCCCAAATCGGTTGGCCGAAGGGGCCGCAACGGCACCACTGCCCACCTGCCCAAATGCACGCAGAAGATCGAGTGCCATGGGGTGACTGGGCACACGCAGCCCAACGGTCTGCTGGCCACCGGTCACGGCCATCGGGACGCAGTCAGCCTTTTGAACAATCAAGGTCAGCGGTCCTG
>CALMJH010000086.1 GCA_937864175.1 uncultured Burkholderiales bacterium | reverse complement strand
AGCCCTGCTGGGGGAACTCCAGAAGAGGCCATGAAGATGGGCGAACTCATGTCCCAGATGCCCACCCCAATACTGGCCTATTGCGCCAGCGGGGGACGCTGCATGGGCCTCATCAGCCTTGCGGCTCAGCTCGGTCAGCCCATTCCCGGCGCCGACCAATAGCCTGGATAACCCCAGAATCTTCGCCCCGGGACTTGACCAAACTGCTCTGCCAGACCAAGACTAGGGGGTATGCAACACGAGTCGCAGACCTGCCCTGCCGATGACCAGCGTCGGACGCTGATCCATAGCGTCGGCTGCTTGGCTGCTGCGGCGGTCTCCTCCGGGCTCGGCTCCGCCGCAATCGGAAAAGTAAGCTTCAAGCCCTACGATTCAAGCCTACTGGTCAACGAATTTGGCGACCCTATTCGGTCTAAAGACCTGGCCATTGCAGAGCCCTACGTCTTTAACTACCCCTTCCAAGGTACGCCGGCCTTTCTCATCCGACTGGCCTCCCCGATCGTCTCCAAGACCCTCCGGACCGAGCAGGGGCAGTCATACCAGTCTCTAGCAGGTGTCGGCCCCAACCAGAGCGTGGTGGCCTTCTCGGCCATCTGCGCCCACAAGATGATGTATCCAACCCCCAACATCAGCTTTATTGGTCTGCGCAAGGGTGTGGGCCGTGAGCCCTCTGCCGTCATCCACTGCTGTGGGGACGACTCGCGCTATGACCCAGCCCAGGGCGCACAAGTCATTGCTGGGCCTGCCCCGCAGCCTCTGGCCTGCGTGGTGCTTCAACACGACCCCAAGACCGATCATCTCCGCGCAGTGGGTACACTGGGTGGCGAGATGTTCAAGGCCTTTTTCGAGAAGTACCAATTCAAGCTGCAACTCGACAATGGACCAAAATCTAAACACCTCTGTGACAGCACTACGGTCTGCAAAGAACTCAAGCGTTACAGCCGGCAGCTTCAGGGCTGCCCGGCCTAGATTCCCGTCGCGCGGACCGGGTTGTGCCTGCGCAGTCACTCAAAACATGGAGAGCCAAATGCCGCGTCTGAAATCCCTGTTGCTTTCGGGTCTGTCCACATTTTTTCTATCAGGCTGCGCCATACCAGACTACGTCTTCAAGAAACTCGATGCCTCTCAGACGGACTTTCAAAACGAC
>CALMJH010000085.1 GCA_937864175.1 uncultured Burkholderiales bacterium | reverse complement strand
CTCCATCACCAAAACCTTTTAATTCAAACCCGAGCCGCGACACCCTCGGGTAAAGCGGCCACAACCAAAAGAGGAAGCTTATGAAACTGATTACCGCAGTGATCAAGCCCTTCAAGCTCGATGAGGTGCGTGAAGCGCTCTCTGCCATCGGCGTGCAAGGCATTACCGTGACCGAGGTCAAAGGCTTTGGTCGTCAGAAAGGCCATACCGAGCTCTACCGCGGGGCCGAGTACGTCGTCGACTTTCTGCCCAAGGTCAAGCTAGAGATCGCTGTCAGCGCAGAGATGGCCGACCAGGCCGTTGAGGCCATCGAGACGGCCGCCCGCACCGGCAAGATTGGCGACGGCAAGATCTTCGTGGCCCCGCTGGAATCCGTGATCCGCATCCGCACCGGCGAGACCGGCAAAGAAGCGCTCTAAGCCCACCCCCATTCAGTGAGGACAAACATGAAACACACTTCTCTTCTCTCGAGTGGCCTCAAGGGGCTACTCGGTCTTGCAGCCGCAGGCCTTGCACTCCCCGTGCTGGCCCAGGCTGCCCCCGATGCGGCAGCTGCAGTCGCCACCACAGCAGCAGCGGCCGCACCAAAGATCGAGGTTGTCAAAGGCGACGTCGCCTGGATGATGGTCTCGACCCTCTTGGTGACCTTTATGGCCGTTCCCGGTCTGGCCCTCTTCTACGGTGGCCTGGTTCGGACCAAAAACATGCTGTCAGTCCTGATGCAGGTCATGGTCGTCTTTTCGCTCATCAGCGTTCTCTGGGCGATTTACGGCTACAGCGTGGCCTTTACGGCGGGCGGGCCGATTATCGGCGGCTTCTCCAAGCTCTTTTTGGCTGGCGTCACCACCGAGTCTCTGGCGGATACCTTTACCGCTACGGTCAAGATTCCAGAGATGATCTTCGTTGCGTTTCAGTGCACCTTTGCTGGCATCACCTGTGCGCTGATCGTGGGATCTTTTGCAGAGCGTGTGAAGTTCTCGGCTGTGCTGCTCTTCTCGGTCCTCTGGTTTACCTTTGCCTACCTGCCCATTGCACACATGGTCTGGGGCCCTGGCGGCTATCTGCTGGGTAAGGGCGCTCTGGACTTTGCTGGCGGTACGGTGGTTCATATCAACGCCGGTGTGGCCGGCCTGGTTGGTGCCTACATGCTGGGCAAGCGCGTTGGCCTTGGAAAAGAGCCCATGCCCCCACACTCGCTGACCATGACCATGATCGGTGCTTCGATGCTGTGGGTGGGCTGGTTTGGTTTTAATGCTGGCTCCAACCTAGAAGCGACAGCAGGTGCAGCCCTGGCTTTTGCTAACACCCTGTTTGCCACCGCTGCGGCCGTCTTGGCCTGGTCAGCCGGTGAGGCCCTTTTCCGGGGCAAAGCCTCAATGCTGGGTGCGGCCTCGGGTGCAGTGGCAGGCCTGGTAGCCATCACGCCAGCCTGCGGCACCGTCGGCATCATGGGTGCGCTGGTGGTTGGTGCCACCTCTGGCCTGGTCTGCCTCTGGGCGGTCTCTAGCCTGAAGAAGATGCTCGGTGCAGACGACTCACTCGATGTCTTCGGGGTCCACGGCATTGGCGGCATCTTGGGTGCCCTGCTCACCGGAGTCTTCACTGCTCCAAGCCTTGGCGGCACAGGTAAACCAGACTTCTCCATCGCAAGCCAAGTCGCTATTCAGGCGGAGGGGGTGATCATCACCATCGTGGTCTCTGCAGTGGTGGCCTTGGTGGCCTACAAGGTGGTAGACCTGGTGGTCGGCCTCAGGGTGACTGAAGAAGAAGAGCGTGAAGGCCTGGACATCACCTCACACGGCGAGAAGGCCTACTACATGTAAGTCGACGCGAGGTTCTCCTAGACCGGCCTCTCCTCCCGGTCGACCCTTGACCTGCGGTCTCCCAAACGGGGCCGCAGGTTTTTTTAGGCCTGCAGACTACAATGCAGGCCATGAACCCTCAACTTCAGGCCAACCTCTGTGGGCGGCTTCGGGAACTTGAAAAACGCGTTCTAGACCACAGTGCTGACATTGAGCACTGGTTTCGCGCACAGTGGCGCAACCACAAGCCCCCGTTTTACGGCTCGGTGGACCTGCGCAATGCCTGTTTCAAGCTGGCACCGGTCGACACCAACCTCTTTCCGGGCGGATTTAACAACCTCAGTGAGTCCGCATGGCCGGTCACGGTCCAGGCCCTGATGGCCTCCATCGAGACCCACTGCCCCGATATCCGGCGTGTCTTGCTGGTCCCAGAAAACCACACCCGCAATGCTTTTTACCTGGCCAACGTCGCCCGCCTCGCCGCCATGCTTCAGCAGGCGGGACTGCAGGTTCGCATTGGCAGCCTTCTGCCAGAGGTCACTGAGCGAAGCGAGTTATCACTAGAACTCCCCGATGGCCAGCCCGTTCGGCTCACCTTGGAGCCCCTGACTCGTGTTGGCAGTCGCCTGACGGTTCAAGACTTTGACCCCTGCCTGATTCTGCTTAACAACGATCTGTCCGGAGGGGTTCCTGAGTTGCTGCGTGGCCTGAGTGGTCAACGACTATTTCCGCCCCTGCATGCGGGCTGGGTCACGCGACGCAAGAGCCAACACTTCGCGGCCTACCAAGAGGTGGCTGCAGAGTTTGCAGAGCGTCTGCAGATCGACCCCTGGCTCATCGATAGCTTTTTTGACCAGTGCCAGGGCGTTGATTTTCAGGCCCGTGTGGGCGAGGACTGCTTGGCAGAAAAAGTCGATGCCATGTTGGGCCGTATTCGTCAGAAGTATGCAGAGCATGGCATCTCCCAAACGCCCTTCGTGGTGGTCAAGGCCGACTCCGGCACCTACGGCATGGGCATCATGACCGTGAAGGACGCCAGTGAGATTCGTAACCTCAACCGCAAGCAGCGCAACAAGATGTCCGTCATCAAAGAGGGTCAGACTGTCTCCGACGTTCTGATTCAAGAAGGGGTTCACTCTTTTGAGACTGTCCGGCAGCCCGAGGGCGACTCGGTCGCTGAGCCAGTGGTCTACATGGTCGATCGTTTTGTGGTGGGCGGCTTTTATCGGGTCCACTCTGAGCGGGGCCCAGACGAAAACCTCAATGCGCCAGGCGCACGTTTTGTACCCCTGCCCTTTGAAGAGGGCTGCCAACAGCCGGTGCTCAATGAAGACCCCGACGCAACACCCAACCGGCTCTACCTCTATGGGGTCATCTCACGTCTGGCGCTGCTGGCGGCCGCCCGAGAGCTAGAGGCCACTCACCCGACCGCACAAAAAGGCTAACCCAGCCATGGCCCGGCTCCTGTTTGTCATCGACCCCCTTGAGAGCCTGAAGGCTTACAAAGACTCCACCGTGGCCATGATGGCTGCGGCCCAAGTTCGAGGCCATCGGGTCTACACCTGCGAGGTCACCGATCTCTCATTGGCCTTTAACCACGGAGCCGCCCGGGTGCAAGTCCTTGCCCAAGAGATCAGGCTGGCTGAATCACCTGCCGACGCAGACCCCTGGTGGACGGTATTAGAGCAGCGCCCCTTCGGGTCAGAAGACTTTGAGGTGGTCCTGATGCGCAAGGACCCACCCTTTGATGTGAACTACCTGGTGGCCACACAACTGCTGGACCTGGTCGACAGAGCCGGCTCCTGGGTGGTGAACCGACCAGCTGCCCTTCGGGACCACGGAGAAAAACTCGCTGCCTTGGAGTTTCCTGAGCTCACGCCAGAGGGTCTTGTCAGCGCACAGATAAGCCAGCTCACCGACTTTGCGAAGGCCCATGAACGAGTCGTCTTCAAGCCCCTTGACGCCATGGGGGGCAGCGGGATTTTCGTAACCCAGGCACAAGACCCCAACCTGCCCGTCATCCTCGAGACCCTCACCGAGTATGGTCAGCGGGCCATCATGGGACAGCGTTGGTTGCCCCAGATTGCCCAAGGCGACAAGCGCATTCTTCTTATCAACGGACAGGCCCTACCCTATGCCCTGGCTCGAATTCCGCCGGCCGGGGCCTCTCGCGGAAATCTGGCCGCGGGCGGCCGTGGTGAGGCCAGACCACTAACGCCTCGCGACCAGGAGATTGCCCAGACGGTTGGACCACTGCTGGCCCGGCGCGGACTGTTTCTGGTGGGCCTCGATGTCATTGGGGATCACCTGACCGAAATCAACGTCACCAGCCCCACAGGCTTTCAGGAAATCAAAGCCCAGACCGGCTTTGATGTGGCCGAGGCCTTTGTGCAGGCCCTGGAAACCGAACTCAAACAACGCAGGCCAGGCCAGCCCAAGGCCAGGCCCTAAAAAAGGCGATGTCATTGGACCAGACCCAACTCTTTCTTGTCTGTCATGCCCCACTGGGCTCGGCCCTGCATGCCGTGGCCTGTCATGGCTTTGGCCAGCGGCTGGCGGATGTCCTCGTGCTCGATGTCCTGAGCAGCCAGGGCCCCGAGCAGGTGGAGCAGGCCCTGGACGACCTCTGGCTCGACAACGGCGAGCCCAGCCAGGTCTTGGTTCTGGCGGACCTGCTCGGTGCCACGCCCGCCAATGGGGCTCATCGATGGCTACAACGACGCCGAAGCGAGGGCCGCATAAAGGGTCAGGGCCTTGCTGGTGTCAGCCTGCCCGGCCTGCTGCGTGCCTTGACCTACCGGGATCGTCCTGCAGACGAGTTGGTCGAAAAACTGCTCAGAGATCCAGGCCAAGGCTGCTGCAGTCTTTTGGAAGAGAGCCCGTCATGATCAAGTCAAGCATCACCATCACCAACAAGCTTGGCCTGCACCTGAGGGCCTCGAGCAAGCTCTCTCAGACTGCCACCAAGTTTCCCTGCGAGGTCTGGCTCTCGAGAGGCTCCAAAAGAATCAATGCCAAGAGCGTGCTGGGTGTCACTATGCTGGCTGCTGGACCCGGAATCGAAATTGAGATCGAATGTGACGGAGACCAAGAGGAGCAGGCCATGGCCGCATTGCGGGCTCTGATTGACGACAAATTTGGCGAAGGCGAGTAGCAATGGCCTGGTCCGTCACCGGCATTGGTGTAGGCGAGGGGCTGGCCCTGGGCAGAGCCTGGGTGCTGGCACCAGCCTCTTTCGACCTTCCGAGACGGGAGATTCACCAGCAAGACATTGAGCCCGAGATCGCGCGGTTTAGGCTCGCCATCGACGGCATCGCAAAAGAGTTTGAGGCACTTCGGGCTACGCTAGGACAAGAGCCTGCCGCCGAGATTCGAGCCTTCATTGACCTACAGGCCGTAGTCCTACAAGACCCCCTGCTCATCGAGGCCACCATTGAGCGGATACGGGCCGAGTCTTGCAATGCAGAGTGGGCATTGGTGCAGCAGTTTCAGGCCGTGGCCGCCCAGTTCGATGCCATTGAAGACGCCTACCTCAAAGAACGCAAGGCCGATGTTGAGCAACTGGTCGAGCGGGTGCTCAAGTCGATGCAGGGAACGGAGAACCTGGCCACGGTGCTGGCCCAGCAGTCACAAGAGCCCAATGGGCTGCCATGGATTTTGGTCGCCCGAGATATCGCCCCCGCGGATATGCTGCTGATACGAGAGCATCAGTTTGTGGGCTTTGCGACAGACTCGGGCAGTCCCACTGCCCACACTGCCATCCTGGCCAGAAGCCTTGGGCTGCCCGCCGTGGTGGGCCTGCAGACCCTTCACGGCATGGTGAGCCAGGGCGAAGAGATTGTCTTGGATGCGCAGTCTGGCGTCGTCGTGGGCAGTCTGGACAACGACCTACGGGACCAATACGCGGCTCAGCAGGCCGAGCAGGCCCTGGCCCAGGAAAAACTCAAACGCCTAAAAACCATCGCGGCCAAGACGCTGGATGGTCAGCCCATTCGCCTGATGGCCAATCTAGACCTGCCTGAAGATGCCCCGGCTGCCTTGGAGGCTGGCTGCGATGGGGTCGGGCTCTTTCGCAGTGAATTCTTGTTTATGAACCGGCAGGACCCTCCGTCTGAGGATGAGCAATTTGAGGCCTATCGACAGGTGATTGTCGCGATGGCGGGACGGCCGGTCACCATCCGAACACTGGACTCAGGCGCAGACAAAGACGTACCAGCGATCTCGGCAGGACGCAGCCAGCCCACCAATCCGGCCCTGGCCCTGCGGGCTATTCGGCTCTGCTTAGCGGAGCCCGAGCTCTTCATGGCCCAGATCCGGGCCATCCTGCGGGCCTCCTCCTATGGGCCGGTACGGCTCATGATTCCGCTGGTCAGTGGGCCGCAGGAGATGGTGGCGGCCCGTCGAATGATTCAGACCGCCATGGCCGCGCTTCGGACCCAGGGCCTGATCTTTGACGAAGGTATTCAGATTGGCGCCATGATTGAAGTGCCCTCGGCCGCCATTGCCATCGACAGCCTGATTGCCCATATCGACTTTGCCTCCTTGGGGACCAACGACCTAATCCAGTACACGCTGGCCATCGACCGCACAGACAGTGAGGTGGCCCACCTCTATGAGCCACTTCACCCGGCGGTCCTACGGCTGATTCGAGACGTCATCAAGGCCTGTGACCGAGCAGCCACACCCATCTCCCTCTGCGGGGAGATGGCCGGTGAGACCAGCCTCACCCGGCTTCTGCTGGGCCTTGGGCTCAAAGAGTTTTCGATGCATCCCGTCGAGATCCTGCGAGTCAAGCAGGTGGTGCTGCGGTCCACGCTTGGCGAACTGGTCCGGCCGGTTAGCCGCCTGCTCCGACTGCCCGAGGGCAAAAAAATCCGGGCTGAGCTGCAGAAAATCAACGCCTAGGGCCCGCGAACTACTCGTCTTGATGGCGCGGCTTGTCGGCGATGGGCTGTATCCAGCCCGCCCGAAGCGCAGCAATCACCGCCTCGGCTCGGTTGCGGACATTGAAAGTCCGCAAAATGGCGCTAATGTGAATTTTGGCGGTCCCCTCACTCATCGACAGCTGGCGGCAGATGAGCTTGGTCGGCTGGCCTTCTACCAGGCACTGTAAGACCTCAAACTGCCGCGGTGTCAGGGCGGCCCAGGGCGCATCACTGGACGTCGGCTCCCGAACCTCAATGCGAATAACGGCATCGGTGCCCGGTTTGAGGCAGCGGCGATTGCCTGGCGAGAGGCTGGTGCCTCGGGCCGTGCTGGGCAGGCTAATGGGCCTGGGGCTGTCCATGGGCTGGTCCGCATGGTGAGCCTCTAGGAGGCTGGTCAAAGGACTGGTCAGGGGGTTGGGCATCGGCGTGTCTCCTGGTCAAAGAATTGGTCAGTGATGGAAAACCGAAGTCTGGCCTGACGGGGGCCCAAGAATTGTTAAAAAGTGTGTCAAATTATTGGCTGTGAACAGTTCCCTTCAGAGTGTCGGGGCGATTGAGGCCCACCACCTTCACTTCTCTGCACCCCTGCGTCTTACCAGCGGCCAGTCCCTCTCGGAATACAGCCTCTGTTACGAGACCTACGGCAGACTCAATGCGGCCCGCGACAATGCCGTTCTGATCTGCCATGCCTTAAATGCCTCCCATCATGTGGCGGGCTTTCGGGCGAACGATCCCAAGGACATTGGCTGGTGGGACAACATGGTGGGTCCCGGCAAGCCCGTCGATACCAACCGGTTCTTTGTCATTGGCGTGAACAATCTAGGCTCCTGCTTTGGCTCCACAGGCCCCTCTAGCCTCGACCCAGCCACTGGCAAGCCCTACGGCAGTCGATTTCCAGTGGTGACCGTCGAAGACTGGGTAGAGGCACAGGCCCGCCTAGCAGATGCGCTGGGCATTGAGCGATTTGCGGCAGTCATGGGCGGCAGCCTTGGCGGCATGCAGGCCCTGCAGTGGGCCATGGCCTATCCGGATCGCGTCGACCATGCCGTGGTCATCGCCTCCACTCCCCGGCTCTCGGCACAGAACATTGCCTTTAATGAAGTGGCGCGTCGGGCCATCACCACCGACCCAGAGTTTTACGGGGGAGACTACTACGCTCACCAGACGGTGCCTCGCCGGGGTCTGGCCGTTGCCCGAATGGTGGGCCACATTACCTATTTGTCGGACGACGACATGGCCCAGAAGTTTGGTCGCACCCTTCGGGGCTCTGACCAATACCGCTATGGCTTTGATGTGGAATTTGAGATCGAGTCATACCTTCGGCACCAGGGCGAGAAGTTCTCCACCTATTTCGATGCCAACACCTACCTGCTGATCACTCGGGCCCTTGACTACTTTGATCCAGCAAAGCGGTGTGGAGGAGACTTGGCCGCTGCATTGGCTGGCGTCAAATCCAAGTTCTGCCTGGTCTCGTTCACGACTGACTGGCGCTTTCCTCCCGAGCGCAGCCGAGAGATGGTCTCGGCCCTGATGCAAAACAAGGCCCGGCTGGCCTATGCAGAGATTGATGCGCCCCATGGCCACGATGCCTTTCTCATGGCAGACCCCAAGTACCACGGCTTTGTTCGCGAATACTTTGAGCAGATTGTCACCAGCCCGCAGGCCCGGAGTGCCGCATGAGACTGCGCCCAGACCTCGGTCTCATCGCCGACTGGATTCCCCAGGGTGCCCATGTCCTCGACCTGGGCTGTGGCAACGGCGAGTTGTTGCGGTGGCTTGCTCGGGAAAAGGCCTGCACAGGCTATGGCGTAGAGATCAACCACCAGGCCGTGCAGGCCTGCGTGGCCCATGGCGTCAATGTGGTGCAGGCCAACCTGGATGAAGGCCTGAGCCTCTTTACCAAGAGCCACTTTGATGTCGTGGTCTTGTCACAGGCCCTGCAGGCCACCCACCAGACCGAGCGGGTTCTTCGCGAGATTTCAGGCCTGGGCCGCGAGGCCATTGTGAGCATTCCAAACTTTGGTCACTACAGCCATGTCTGGTCACTGCTTCGGGGCTACATGCCCGTCAACCAACGCCTGCCTTATCAGTGGTACGACACGCCCAACCTCCACTTCGCGACGACCCAGGACTTTGAGGACCTGCTCGCTCGCCTCGGACTTCGGGTGGTTGACCGTGGCTACCTGGCTGAGACCGCCGACGGCCAGGCCAAATCCATTTCTTTTGCACCCCAACTTCGGGCCACACTGGCTCTCTACCGATTTAAACAATAGGACCCCAGATGAATTCGGATCGATTCAAGACCATTGGTGTGATTGGTGCGGGCACGATGGGCAGCGGCATTGCCCAGGCCTTTGCATGCTGTGGCTATGCCGTTCGCCTCCAAGACCTCTCAGCAGCAGCCCTCGACCGCGCAATTCAGACCATTACGGGGTCGCTGGACCGTCTCTTGAAAAAGGGCAGCCTCACCGAGACCGACAAACAGGCTGCGCTGACCAGGATTCAGACCGCAACGGCCGTAGAGTCGTTGCAGGGCTGCGACCTGGTCATCGAGGCGGCCACCGAAAACGAGTCCATCAAAGTCAAAATTCTGCAAGGCCTCGAAGCCATTGTCGGCCCGGAAGTCTTGATTGCCACCAACACCTCTTCGCTCTCAGTCACCCGACTGGCCGCACAGCTTCAGCATCCAGGCCGGTTTATCGGCATGCATTTCTTCAACCCGGTTCCGATGATGCCCCTGGTGGAGGTGATTCGGGGGCTCCAGACACCAGAGTCTGCCGTCCAGGCCATCGTTGAGCTGGCCCAGGCCATTGGCAAGAGCCCGATCGTGGTGAAGAACAGCGCGGGCTTTGTGGTGAACCGGCTGCTGTGCCCCATGATCAACGAGGCGGTCTTTGTCTATGCCGAGGGCCTGGCCACAGCGGAAGAAATCGACAATGGCATGAAGCTGGGCTGCAACCATCCCATTGGTCCCCTGGCCCTGGCCGATCTCATTGGATTGGATGTCCTGCTGGCGGTCATGAACGTCTTGTCCGAACACTTCGAGGATCCAAAGTACAGACCGGCCCCCCTGCTCAAAGAAATGGTGGATGCCGGCCTTCTCGGCCGCAAGTCAGGCCAAGGCTTCTACCACTACCACTAGACCCCGCCGCGCTTGAAGCCCTCTGTTGCGCCGCCGCTGCGGCTGTCCTTTGCCATCTGGGGCCTTGCGGCCTGCTTTTACCTGCTGGATTTTTTTCAGCGCGTCTCCCCGGCCGCTCTGGCCTTGGACCTGTCGCGGGAAATTGCCACCTCGGCGGTGGCCCTCGGCTCTCTGTCTTCGGCCTACTTCATCACTTACGCAGGCTGCCAGCTCCCCGGGGGACTGCTCATTGATCGCTACGGCTCGCGACGGGTCCTCACCGGTGCGGCCTTGTTGGGCATGGTGGGAGCGCTGGTCTTCTCGCAGGCCCAGACAGCCGGCTCGGCAGCGGCCGGGCGTCTCATCATTGGTGCGGCCGGTGCGGTGGCCTGGGTTGGCATGCTCAAACTGGCCTCCCACTGGTTCTCCCCCCAACGGTTTGCTGGTATCACCGGCCTGTCGCTGGCGGTAGGGGGGCTGGGCGGTGTTCTCTCCGGCCTGCCGCTGCGGTTGCTCTCAGACAGCTTTGGCTGGCGTGCGGTCATTGTGGGAAGCGCTCTTTTTGCCTTGGCATTGGCCCTGGCGCTTTATTGGTGGCTGAGAGACGAGCCCCAGCAGATGGGGTTTGCCAACTACGCCCACCGGGCACCCCAGTCCGACCAACCCTTTCAGAGACCTTGGCGTGACCTTGGATTTTTGTGTCTGGGCCAGGTGGGGGTCACTGGGAGCATGGCGGCCATGGCCTGGCTCTGGAGCGTGCCCTACCTGACCAGCCAATTTCAGCTTCCTGCAGCCACTGCGACCGTCTACAGCTCACTCATGATTGTTGGGTTTTCAGCAGGTGGCGTCTTTTTTGGCCAACTCTCAGACCGTCTGCAGAGGCGCAAATGGCCTATGCTCCTGGGGTCGGCGGGCACGGCCATTGGCTTTGGCCTCTTGGCCACTGGTGGGTTTCAGTCCTCTCTCTGGCTGACAGCCATGGTGCTGTGGCTGCTGAGCTTTACCGCAGGGTCGATGGTCTTGTCGTTTGTCTTTGCCAAGGACCTCGTCCATGGCCAGGGGACCGGCGCTATCGTGGCCCTGGTCAACCTCTCTGTGATGGTGGGCAGCATTGGCCTGCCACCAATGTTTGGGGCCATCTTGGACCACTTCTGGGCTGGCCAAATGCAGGCCGGCGTTCGCCTGTACCCCGCTGAGGCCTATCGCTGGGCCTTTGGGTTTTTAGGGGGCTGGATTGGGCTTACCCTTTTGGCCCAGGCGGTGGTTCGAGAGCCGCGACATCACTGAGTCGCCGCAGGCCTGAGACGGGCCGGCTCAGAAAAAGCCAGCGGAGACCTGAAAGAGTTTTTCGACTTTGGGAATGAGCTTGCGGTTGGTGACAAAGACAATGAGGTGGTCCTCGGTCTGAATCACGACATCATGGTGGGCCATCAAGACCTGGGCTGACTCACCCTCTCCGCGCAACAAAGCCCCCACCATGACGCCCTGGGGCAAGTCGAGCTGCTCAATGGTACGGCCCACAACCTTAGAGGTCTTGGCATCGCCATGGGCAATGATCTCTAGGGCCTCGGCCGCTCCCCTGCGCAGGCTGTGAACCGCCGCCACGTCGCCCCGTCGGACAAACTTGAGGAGCTCGCCCAGGGTGACATGCGAGGGCGTAACCGCAATGTCAATGCGACTGCCCTCCATGAGCTCGGCATAGGCCTTCCGGTTAATGAGGGCCAGGACCCGACGAGCCCCCAGACGCTTGGCCAGAAGGGCCGACATGATGTTGTTCTCGTCGTCATTGGTCAGGGCCAGAAAGAGGTCCATGTTGGCCACGTTTTCTTCTACCAAGAGGTCCTCGTCGGTGGCGTCTCCATGCAAGACCAGGGCCTTGCCATTGAGCTCCTGGGCCAGTCGCTCACAGCGTTGACGATTGCCCTCGATAATCTTGGGCGTGATGTCGCTGCCCACTGCATGGGCCAGGCGCAGACCAATGTTGCCCCCACCCACAATCATGACCCGCCGGACCGGCTTGTCCATCTCCCGCAACTCTTGAGTGACGATGCGAATGTGCTCGGAGGCTGCCAAGAAAAAGACTTCGTCACCGGGTTCAATAAAGGTGTCGCCGTTGGGCAGAATGGCCCGACCGTCTCGAAAGATGGCCACGACTCGAGAATCTACAGCCGGTAGATGCTGTTTGAGGTCCCGTATGGGATGAGAGACCAGGGGGCTGCCCGCATTGGCTCTTACCGCTAGAAGCCCCACCCGCCCCTTGGCAAATTCTAGAACCTGGAGGGCCTCGGGAATCTCGATGAGCTTGGTGAGGTAGTCGGTGATGGTACCTTCTGGGCTAATGGCCACGCTGACCCCAAAACCCTCCTCGCCAAGCAGGGCTGGATCACTGGTCCACTGGGGTGATCTCACCCGGGCGATGCGTTGAGGCACGTTGTAGCGTCTGTGTCCCAGCTGGCAGGCCACCAGGTTTACTTCATCGCTGGCTGTCACCGCAATGAGGATGTCAGTGTCTTGGATTCCGGCCGACTCGAGGGTGGCGAGATTGGTTGCCGTCCCGCAGACCGTTCTCAGGTCAAACCTCTCCTGAAGCTCGGAGAGGAGGCTGGCATCGGTGTCCACCACGGTGATGTCGTTTCTCTCGAGCACCAGCATTTCGGCAAGGCCCGCGCCTACCCGCCCTGCACCCAGAATCAGAATTCTCACGCAACAGCCTTCCGCGGATTGGTCTTGCTTGGCTCCATGCCCAGTTGGCGAATCTTGCGATAGAGGTGAGTGCGCTCAAGGCCCGACCGCTCGGCCAGCTTGGTCATGCTGCCGCCCTCTTTGTCGAGCTGGTATTGCAGGTAGGTTCGCTCAAAGGCCTCTCGGGCCTCCCGCAGAGGCTGGTCTAGGTCGATCTGGGCCAAGGCGGCCCGCGCCATCTCAAGTGGGTCGGGCGGTGCCGGTGCCTGCTCAACGGGCGCGGCCTGTGCCTGCGCCTGCGCCACTGCAGCGCGCCAGGCCTTCTGAGCCTGCGAGCGGGCCAGGGCGGCCTGAACAGTCTTGAGGAGTTTGGCCAGTGCGATGGGCTTTTCGAGGAAGTCGAAGGCGCCAATCCGAGTGGCCTCGACGGCAGTGTCGATGGTGGCATGGCCTGACATCATGACCACCGGAATGGTGAGGACCCCTGCCGCATGCCATTCTTTCAGCAGCGTCACCCCATCGGTGTCCGGCATCCAGATGTCCAGCAAGATGAGGTCGTGCTCACCATTGAGACGAGCTGACCTAGCCTGGTGGGCATTCTCGGCCAAGGTAATGGAGTGCCCCTCGTCTTCTAGAACTTCGGAGAGGAGCTCGCGAATGCCCAGCTCATCATCAACAATCAAAATATCAGCCATGAGGAGGATTTTCTGCCTTCGCCAGCCATTGCGCAAATGAAAACTCTGCGCGGGTCCCGATGACCGTCTGGTCGGGTGCCCGCAGGATTTCGAGGCTGACCCTGGCACCATTTTCTTCGGCAATTTTTTTAACAATCGCCAGACCCAGTCCACTGCCTTTGGCCTTGCTGGTGACATAGGGCTCAAATATGCGGCCCAGCATTTCTGGTGGAATGCCGGGCCCATTGTCTTCCACCCGAAGCAGGACCTCCTGCTGGCCCTCTAGATGATCAGCGGGACGCAGGCTGGTGGAGAGAATGATTTTGGCTTTGGGCTGGCCCTCGACGGCATCCTGTGCATTCTGAACCAGGTTGTGGATCACCTGGATGAGCTGGCCTCGATCCGCCCAGACCCAGCAGGCCGACTCGGAGAGGCTGGCCTGGACTCGCTGGTCTGTGGCATAGAGCGTCATGATCTCGGCGACCAGACTCCCCAGCTCAAGGGCTTCGGGCTTGGCCATAGGCAGCCGGGCATAGTTTCTAAACTCATCGACCATCGCCTTGAGGCCCGCCACCTGATCCACGATGGTGTCACACGATTTCTGAAGCAGGTCTTGGTCGGATGGTTCAAGCTTGCCGCCCAGCCGCCGCTGCAGCCGTTCGGCAGAGAGTTGGATGGGCGTCAGAGGGTTTTTAATCTCATGGGCCAATCGACGCGCCATGTCCGACCAGGTCTTGGCTCGCTGGGCCGACAGCAAGGCACTGATGTCATCAAAGACCAAGACATACTGGGAGGGCTGACCCACGACAGGGTTAGGCAGTCGTGAGGTGTTGGCAACCAGAGAGATCATGGCCCCATCTTGCTGCTGCGCCTCGATCTGGCGCTGGTCCTCCGCCTGGGTTAGCAGGGCCTGCTGGATCTCCGTGGCCATGTCACCGAAAAAGGGCATCTGGGCGAGTGACGCACCCAGTCGACCACGAAGGTCCTCGGCCATGATTCGGCTGGCACCGGGGTTGAACTGAACGAGTCGCCAGTCTTCATCAAAGACCATAACGCCCGCAGAGAGGTGGGACAAGACCTGTTCCAGAAACTGCATGGAGGCCTCTCGCTTTTGTTGGCTCTCAAAGGCCAGCTGCTTGGCCTCCTGAAGCTGACGGGTCATCTCGTTAAAAGACCGCAGCAGGTCATTGAGCTCGTGGTCTGTCGCATCTTCCTTGAGCTGCGGGTAATCGCCGCCCGCAACGGCCTTGGTCGCACGCTCAAGCGAACGCAGCGGCCCTGCCAGCCATGCACTGAGCAGGACCGCCGCAGAGAGGGCCCCAAAGATCGCCAACAGCAGCGCGAGGCTCAGCGTGACGCCATAGATTTTTCGGATGCCTTGCTTGCCCAAGACCAGCTGTCGATAGTCGCTGTAGCCCAGATTAAGGGCATCAATGTTGCGGGCCAGTGCATCGGGAACAGGCTCCAGCCACTGGACGAACCGGACCTGGTCTGCGGTCGGTCCGCTGCGAACAGACATGACCAGGGCTCGTGCTTGGAGGGCCCACTGGGGGCCGTCGGGCCGCGGCTCAACGATGACAAATTGACGGGTTGCCCGGGCGCGATTAAGTGCCTCGGCGGTAGGCATGTCGGGCACTAGTCGAAACAAAGAAGTGCTGCGAATCGCCAAGACCCGCCCCTTGGCATTGAGCACCAAGACCTCTAATCCATCGCGGCCCTCGGTCAAAGACTCGACGGCCTCCGTCAGAGACCCATCAGGCACCGACTCCAGGGCCAAAGCCAGGCGTCGGGCCTGAGTCACCGATTCAATCTGTATGGCCTCCAGAGTTGCACGACCCAGAGCTGCGCCGGACTCCAGGGCGCCATCAACGCTCTGGGAGAACCAGCTGTCAATGGACCGAGAGAGAAACTGAACCGAGACGAGCGAGACCAAGGTGACTGGGACAATGCCCATGAGCGTAAAGGCCAAGGCCAGCCGGACCATGAGTCTGGATCCAAAGACCCGCTGTCGATAACGCTTGTAGGTTCGAAGGACGATGAGCAGCGTCAGCGTGGCCATGGCCAGAGCCAGCACGAAGTTGGCCCCGAGCAAGACCGGGTAGTACTGATCGAGCCGACTCTCTGAGCCAGAGGCCATGGAGAGCAGGGCCAGAATGACCCCGCCGAGCACAAAGACCAGGGCCAACGAGAGTCTTAGCGTAAAGCTCATGGGGAACCAACCCGGACCCAGCCCGTTGACAAGACCCAGCTCTCATTGGTGAGGGCGGTGACATGCAGGGCTTTCGGCAGGGCACTGGTGTCCAGAGAGAGGCGCAGCTGGGCATATTGGCCGGCAGCCAGGGGCGACTGAAGAACTTCCCAGCCATTGACAACAAGGCAGGCCTTGAGGGCCTCGGTGAGGTCTGTGAAGGCCTGAGGTTTGGCGCCATCGACACTGACCCGAAATTGCCGAGTCAGTGGGTGAAAGGTGAGTCGGCCTTGGCGGACAACAACGGCGGTTTCCTCGTCGGTAAACCACCACCACCGAGGTTTAAGGGTTTTGAACTCTGAGACAAAGGTCAGAGTGACGCCTCGCTCGATGGCCTGAACCAAGACGGGACTTAAGGAGACACTGACTTGGCCTGATAACGATGAGGGTCCATTGGAAGAGGCCTGCAGGGTGGGCTGACTGACCGTGATGGTGGCGGCTGCAGAGGCGGCTGGCTCCGGTGTCTGCGCCAAGGCCAGAGAGGGCAAGCCAGCGCAGAGCAGTCCGATCAGACCCACTATCCTGACCCTCCTCACCAAGCCCGTGAGGGCGACAAGCCGACTGCGGAGATGACCGAACAGGGGCGAGTTGGCCCTATCCATCGGCCCGTTTTTCGAATCGCGCATAAAAAAATCCATCCCGCCCTGTCCAGACCCCATCTTCCCTCTGCTGTGCAAAGGGTAGCATCAGACCCGGAGCCGGAAGGCTTCGGGCTTGGGGCTGGCGCCTGAGAAATGCCTCGACCTGGTCCTGGCCCTCCTCGCGGAATACAGAGCAGGTGATGTAGACAAGCTGCCCACCAGGCCTCAGTCGCGGCCAGAGGACATCCAGTAGCCTGGCCTGCAAGGCCAGCACCCCAGCAAACTGCTCAGGCGAGCGTCGCCAGGGCCCATCGGGGTGTCGTCGGGCCACACCCGAGGCCGAACAGGGCGCATCAAGCACCAGGTGGTCGAAGACCTCGGGCGCCCGTCGTCCGGTCAGCCTGCAGACCCAATCTGTCTGGGGTTGCAGCAGGTCAGCGGCAACCGGATGGATCTGCCCCTGAAGCCAGGAGCCCACCCGTTGAAGGTCTTGAACCAGTCGATCCAGTCGGCCCTCGGCCAGGTCAACAGACCAGACCTCCACGGGGGCCTGCTGAGCCAGCAGGATGGACTTGCCACCCGGGGCTGCACAGGCATCCAGGACCTGCTGGCCCGGCTGCAGCGGCAGAAGGCTCGCGAGGGCCTGGGCCGATGCATCTTGGACCCTCATGCGGCCTTGCTGCCATTGCGGATGGTCCGTCAGTCGGGCCATGGGTCGCGTGAAGACCGTCGAGGGTTCGCGACCGTCGAGGTAGCGCAGACAAAAGGGTGGTGGTGAGTGGTGTGCGTGGGCGATCTGCTCAAGGCTGGCCTGGTCCAACTGGCCGACGAGTCGGTCGACCCACCAGTCTGGTGCGTTGAGCCTGGCCACCCAGGACCTCAGATCGTCCTGGGCCCGCTCGGGCTCCCGCAGAGTGCGCCTGAGAAGGCCATTAAAAAAACGGGCGGTCGGTTCGCCGCCCAGAGCCCTTGCTGCGCGGACGGCTTGGTCCACCAGAGTTGCGGGCTCTCGATAATGGCGCTCCAGAGCGCCCCAGACGACCGCCAACAGCGCCTGCAAGACCGGCTCAGGCAGACGCTCGACCATTCGGGCTAGCCGAACCTGAGTAAGGCCCCAGCTTCGGAGGCCCGCATACATGAGGTCCTCGACGGCGGGGCTTACATCCGAGGCGGATCGCCCCCCCTCGAGGATGCGTCGCTCGACGGCCACAGCCGCCTGGCGAAACTGGCGCCAGAGCGGCGGCTGAAGGGCGCCTGCCCGACGGGTCTGGGCGCTGGCCTCAGACACGCATGGTCGCGGCCAACTCCTTGAGCCGGTCCACCCGCTCCTCGGTCGAGGGATGGGTGGAGAAAAGCCCCGCCACTCCGCGACCCGACAAGGGATTCATGATCATCATCTGAGCCGTCTCGGGGTGGGCTTCTGCCGCAGCAAAGGGAACCCCACGGGCGTAGTGGTCGATTTTCTGGAGGGCATTGGCCAAAGCTACCGGGTCTTGGGCGATTTCAGCACCGCCTCGGTCCGCCTCGAACTCTCGTGCACGAGAAATGGCCATCTGGATCAGGCTCGCTGCCAGCGGCGCCAGGATCATGACCAAAATGGAGACCACCGGATTGGCCGGCCGACCCTCACTGTCTCGCCCGCCAAAAAACATGGCGAAGTTGGCCAGGGCCGAAATGGCACCAGCCATGGTGGCCGAAATAGTGGAGATCAGAATGTCTCGGTGCTTCACGTGGGCCAACTCGTGAGCCATCACGCCTCGCGTCTCGCGGGCCGAGAGAAGCTGGAGCAGACCCGTAGTCGCCGCCACAGCCGCATGCTCGGGATTGCGACCGGTAGCAAAGGCATTCGGGGCGTCTTCTTGAATAATGTAGACGCGCGGCATGGGCAGCTCGGCCCGCTGAGCCAGCTCTTTCACCATGTTGTAGAACTCTGGCGCCGTCTGGTCATCGACCTCGACCGCGTTGTACATGCGAAGGACCAGCTTGTCTGAAAACCAGTAAGCGCCCACATTCATGACCAGAGCGAAGGCCAGGGCGAGAACCATGCCTGAGGAGCCTCCAAGCCAGGCCCCAACCAGACCAAACAAGGCCACGATGGCGGCCATCAGAAGCGAGGTTTTAAACCAGTTGAACATGGCGACTTCCTTTCTATATTCGGATGGCGACTATGACCCCTGCGAGGCCCTGGTGGTTCCCCCGGCCAGCCGGTCGTCGCCCTCTTCCAGGGACATGCCGCGGACAAACTCCGCCGCAGTCACCCGCTTACCGCCCGGCCGCTGAAACCAACTGAGGCCCAAGACACCCTCCCCGCAGGCCAAGCCAAGACAAGGCTGATGAGCCGCAGGCAGCTGGACCACCTGCCCCGGAGCCCCCCACCGACCATGGGCCTGCAAGAGAACTGCTCCGCCACACTTCACCGGAGCCGATGCAATGGTCTCATGGGCCAACAGTTGGGCGGCCGGCGCAGGTTCCAAGGCCCGGATTTGATTCATCAGCTGACGAGCTGGTTTTGAAAAGACCAGCAGACGGTCATCTGCCAGGATTTTTTTGGCATAGGTCACCTGGTCGGTGGCCTGAGGAGTTGGGCGATCCGATGGGCCCGGTGGGCTGGATAAAAACTGCACCAACTCCGCCGCCCCTACCGCTGCCAGTCGGGACTGCAGCGTCTGGCTGTTGTCGGTGGCCTCGATGGGGACTGCCGCTCGGCGCCAGACCGGCCCTGTGTCAAGGCCTTCCTCCATCTGCATGAGACAGACCGCTGTCTGCTGATCACCTGCCTCAATGGCCCGCTGAATGGGCGCCGCCCCTCGCCACCGAGGGAGGTCAGAGGCATGTACGTTCAGACAGCCATGCCGGGGAATCTCCAAGACGGCCTTGGGCAGCAAGAGACCATAGGCCACCACCACCAGCCAGTCCAGGTCTTGTTGCGCAAGCCAAGACTGGGCCTCGGGCCCGTCCGGCCGATCGGCCCGCAGGCTGAGCGGCGTACGGACGGGAAGTCCCGCGGCCTGCGCGACAAGCTTAACGGGGGAGGGTGTCAGGACCAGGCCTCGACCTGCAGCCCGGTCGGGCTGAGTCAGGACCCCAACGAGCTGCAGGTCCGCAGCCGACGGGCTCTGACAGGCCTGAAGCAAAGCGCTGAGGTGGTGGGCCGCAAATTCTGGCGTGCCCGCAAAAGCAATGCGCATGCGCCTAGAGCGTCGCGCGCTGTCGAGCCTCTTTGACCATCTTGGTCTGGATGCGGCCCTGTTTGAGACGAGAGAGGTAGTCCACAAAGACTTTGCCATCGAGGTGGTCGATCTCGTGCTGGATGCAGACCGAGAGCAGGCCGTCGGCCTCAAAGACCAGTGACTCGGACTGCAGGCCTTGGGCCCGCACCAGAATGCGGTCGGGCCGCTCCACCTCATCGTAAACGCCCGGCACCGACAGACAGCCCTCTTGGTAAGTCTTGGTCTGGACATCCAGAGGCTCGAAGCTTGGGTTGATGAGGACACGGAGATCAGACTGGTCCTCAGAGACGTCCACCACGATGATGCGCTCGTGCACGTTGACCTGGGTTGCGGCCAGGCCGATGCCCGGCGCTGCATACATGGTCTCGGCCATGTCAGCGGCCAACTGCTGAATTCGAGCATCGATCCGGGCAATGGGCTTGGCCACAGTTCGAAGCCTGGGGTCTGGGTAATGAAGAATCTCGAGTCGCGCCATGTCTGTCAGTCAATCGTCTAAGTCTTTGCGCACCGAGTCACTCCTAGACTGGTGGGCTTTGCGCTCATTGTCCATGCTTGCCACAGCCCTGCCAAGTCTTCACCACAGCCCCCCAGAGGAGATCCTGCTCTCGGGGACCTCACTGCCCCCAGAAGCTTCCGAGGCCAATCCGCCCATTCGGCAGCTTTTTATCAAAGGCAATGCTGCCCTTCTCAGACGCCCCGGGCTCGGCCTGGTGGGCTCCCGCCGTGCCTCTGCCCAAGGCCTAGAAGACGCCCATTGGTTTGCCCGTGAGGCGGTCGCCCAAGGCCTGGTGGTGGTGAGTGGATTGGCCGTCGGCATCGATGGTGCAGCCCATCGCGGTGCCCTGGCGCAGGCCAAAGACAGCACGATTGCAGTCTTGGCGCATGGCCTTGAGTCCGTCTATCCAAGTCGTCACCTGGCCCTTCGCGATGCCATCCTGGATCAGGGCGGACTACTGGTCTCCGAATACCCACCGGGTACGCCGGCCCAGCCTTTTCAATTTCTTCACCGAAATCGAATCATTGCCCTGTTGTCAAGGGCCGTCTGTCTCATTGAAGCCGCTCGCGGCAGCGGGGCTCTGACCACTGCCCTCTCTGCCCTTGAACTCGGTCGAGAGGTCTTCGTCGTGCCAGGGTCTATTCATTCGGAACTCCACGGCGGTGGCCATGAGCTGATTCGTCAGGGTGCAGGGCTGGTGCAATCACCGCAGGAACTCTTTTTCGATCTGGGGCTCACCGACCGAAGACCCGGCCAGAGCCCCACCAAGACCCGAGGCCGGGCCCCACAAGCCCCCACAAAAAGACCCTCTGCAGCCCCACCAGCCGAGCAACTCAGCCTGGCTGGCTGTCAGGACGACCGTGGCCAGAAAGTCTGGCCCCTGCTCACCAATGATGGGCAAAGCCTTGAGCAGCTGGCCCAAGGCAGCCAAATGCCAGTGGCCGAGACTCTGGCTGGCCTGCTGATGTTGGAACTCGCGGGTCTGGCCCGTCGTCAGGCCAATGGTCAATGGGTCCGATTTGACCGCGACTAAAGCCTTGTGGTTATTCTAGAAAAAGGGGGGCTCGACTCTCGGGCTCCTTTCAACCATCAAGGGAGTGGTCTTTGGGCAAATCATTGGTCATTGCAGAGAAGCCTTCGGTCGCGGCAGATATCGCCCGGGCACTCGGCGGATTTGAGAAGAAAGACGACTTCTTTGAGCGCGACGATTTTATTGTTGGCTCTGCAGTGGGCCATCTTTTAGAAATCAAGGCGCCCGAGGCCTACGAGGTCAAGCGCGGCAAATGGACCTTTAACCATCTGCCGGTTATTCCGCCCCATTTCGACCTCAACCCCCTGCCCAAGTCCGAGCAGAAGCTCAAGACACTTGCCCGACTGCTCAAGCGCAAAGACGTCGAGGCCGTCGTCAACGCCTGCGACGCCGGTCGTGAAGGCGAGCTGATCTTTCGCACCATCATGCAGTACACCAAGGCCAAACAGCCCATCCAGCGCCTCTGGTTACAGTCCATGACCCCTACGGCCATCCGAGAGGCGTTTAGTCAGCTGCGCAGCGACGCCGACATGACCCCGCTGGCCGATGCGGCCCGCTGCCGGTCAGAGGCCGACTGGCTGGTTGGCATCAATGGAACGCGGGCCATGACCGCCTTTAATTCCAAAGAGGGTGGGTTCTTTCTCACCACTGTTGGTCGGGTCCAGACCCCCACGCTCTCTATCGTGGTCTCACGAGAAGAACAGATTCGAAAGTTTGTCGCCAAACAATACTTTGAGGTGCAGGCAGAATTTCAGGCCCCTCAGGGTGCCTACACCGGCCGCTGGACGGATCCCCAATTTGAAAGGTCCGAGACCCAGCCCGATGCGCGGGCCGAGCGTCTCTGGTCAGAGGAGACTGCCAAGGCCATTGCCGCCCGTTGTCTTGGTCAGGCGGCCCGTGTGGAGGAGGAGAGCAAACCCAGTTCACAGGCCGCCCCCGCCCTCTTTGACCTGACAAGCCTGCAGCGTGAGGCCAATGCCCGATTTGGTTTTTCAGCAAAAAACACGCTTGGCCTTGCCCAGGCCCTCTACGAAAAGCACAAGGTCCTTACTTATCCCCGAACCGACTCAAAGGCCCTGCCGGAGGATTACCTGGCCACCGTCCAGGCCACTCTTCAGAGCCTGACAGGCCTCGCCCATTTTGAGCAGGCGGCCAAGACCATCCTGAAAGAAGGCTGGGTCAAACCCAACAAACGCATCTTCGACAACACCAAGGTCTCTGACCACTTCGCCATTATTCCAACCGGTCAGTTGCCCAAGTCACTCTCCGAGCCCGAGCAAAAGCTCTACGACCTGGTCTGTCGTCGTCTGCTGGCCGTGTTCTTTCCGGCTGCCCAGTACCTCAACACCACACGCTGGTCGATCATTGGCGAAGACCGGTTTAAATCCGAGGGCAAGGTTCTGGTGTCTGCGGGCTGGCTGAGTGTCTACGGCAAAGAAGCCGCCCAAGAAGACGATGGCCTCGTCGCTGTCGCCCCAGGTGACCGACCAAAGGCGGAGTCCGTTGATGTGCTGTCCCTGCAGACCAAGCCACCCGCCCGGTATACCGAGGCGACGCTCCTGTCGGCCATGGAGAGCGCTGGCAAACTTGTCGAAGACGATGACCTGCGGGATGCGATGGCCGGCAAAGGCCTGGGCACTCCCGCAACCAGGGCCGCCATCATCGAAGGGCTCTTGGCCGAGAAATACCTCTATCGCGAGGGCCGTGAAATGGTGCCTACGGCCAAGGCCTTCCAGCTCATGACGCTGCTGCGCGGTCTGGACATTCAGTCGCTGTCTCGACCCGAGCTCACGGGCGAGTGGGAATTTAAACTTCGCCAGATTGAGCAAGGCCAGCTCTCACGCGAGGCCTTCATGCGTGAGATTGCCGAACTGACCGAGGGCCTGGTCTCACAGGCCAAAAACTATTCCGAAGACACCGTGCCCGGGGACTACGTCACGCTCAAGACGCCCTGTCCCAAATGCGGCGGTGTAGTTAAAGAGAATTACCGTCGGTTCGCCTGCAGCAGCTGCGACTTTTCTATTGGCAAAACGCCCGGTGGCCGAACCTTTGAAGTCTCTGAAGTCGAGTCCTTGCTCACCAACCGCCAGCTTGGACCTGTTGATGGCTTTCGCAGCAAGATGGGCCGGCCTTTTGCGGCAACTCTCCAAATCACCGAAGACTTCAAGCTGGCGTTTGACTTTGGCCAGGAGGACGAAGAAGACGAGACGCTCGTGGACTTCTCCGACCAACAGAGCCTTGGCGCCTGTCCCAAGTGCGGGTCTGCCGTCTACACCCGCGGCAACGCCTATGTCTGCGAGAAGAGTGTCGGACCCCAAAAGACCTGCGACTTCAGAAGCGGTCTGATGATTCTGTCTCAGACGGTCGCGGCCGAGCAGATGCAAAAGCTTTTGGCCGAAGGCAAGACCGATCTACTCGATGGATTTGTATCAGCCAGGACCCGACGCAAATTCAAGGCCTACCTTATCAAGACACCCGAGGGCAAGATCGGCTTTGAGTTTGAGCAACGAAAGCCCAAGGCCG
>CALMJH010000084.1 GCA_937864175.1 uncultured Burkholderiales bacterium | reverse complement strand
TGGTGCGTTACCAGACTATGACGGCCGGCGTGGTGGCCCTGCACCAGGCGGTTCGGGTATAGAGGCTAGCCCTCGGAGAGCTGAAGCCTAGAGGGGTTGGCCTGCTCTCGGTTATGCCACCACAGGGCCAGTCCGCGGTAAAGCCCGTGAACAAACTTGCAGTAGGGCATCAGCAGAAAAAAGCTCAGCACCGACGACAGATGAATCAGGTGTAAGAGGGGCATGGCTGCGGTCGTTCTCAGCCACATCGAGGTCAGGCCCGTAGCGGCGATCACCAACAACAGGATGACAAATCCCACATCCATGGTCTGCTGGGTTGGATCCTGCAGGGCCTGATGCCGACTGGGTCGCTGGAGCAGAAGCCAGACACACCCGACGACCATGAGCAGGCCACCGAAGATGCCCAACAGTTTAGGCAGGCTGGTCATGGGGTAGGGCGCTGGATAGTTCAGCAGGTAGTGATACAGCGTGGCCACGCTGGTCGAGGCCAGGCAGAGCATAAAGCCCAAAAACACCATCTGGTGTGAGATGCGACGCTGCTTGGTGGGCTTGTCGCTCTGCGCAGCACAGCCTTGTCCCCCGCCATCTAGATACCGCAGCTGGACAATATCGGTCAAAGTCTGGCCGGCTTCTTTGACCAGAAAGGCCTGCTCAGGCGCGAGATCTTTGAGCATCTGCCAATACTTCCGGCCACTGAGCGCCATGGACAAAAGCGTCCACAGAAAGACCGGTCCAAAAACCGCCACCAGGGTGTTGTGCGGTGTGATCTCGTAGAAGAGCTCTTTGGTGCTGGCGGCTTGCCAGAGGCGACCGGTGTCCCCACCAGCTAACAAATAGGCCAAGACAAAGATCACCACGAATCCCACCAGACTGCCCAGGCTCAATGTCAAGCCTTGTTGCTGATACAACCGACCAAGCCAATTCGGTGTGGCGTAGTGGGCGTAAGTCTCTTTGCGAACCGTGGCCATGGCTTTGGGCAACTCCAAGGCGAAGGCATGCGGCGGTGCGTACTGGCAGGCGTGGTAACAGGCCCCACAGTTGTGGCACAGGTTGGCCAGAAAGTGAATGCTCTCGGCGGTGAAGTTCAGCCGTCTCTCCATGGCCGGAAACACCGCACAAAACCCCTCGCAGTACCGGCAGGAGTTGCAGATGCCCATGACCCGAGCCGCCTCTTGAGTGGCTGGGGTCTCGAGTGACAGAGAAATGACCTTGCTCATGCCGCAGCCTTCGAGGGTTCGGTGTGCTCTGGATTGGAGGGGATCCTTGTAGCCGCCATGGCAGCCTGCTCGCCGGCCAGGCGACCATAGACCGTGCCAATGGTCATACCCACTCCAGCGACATAGCCCTGCCCAAGTACGTTGCCAGCCATGATCTCCCCAGCGGCAAAACAGTTGGGTGAGTAGTCATCAAACAAGACCTGAGCCCGGTCGTTTACACGCACGCCGAGGTAAGTAAAGGTAATGCCGGGTCGCAGCGGGTAGGCGGTGAACGGGGGAGTGTCGAGTCGCTGGGCCCAGTGGGTCTTGGCAGGGGTCAGACCCTCGGTGTGGCAGTTGTCCAGAACGGCGTGGTCAAACTGTCCTGGCACCACCGCCGCGTTGTAGTCGGCCACCGTCTTCCCCAGGGCTTCGACATCAAGGCCAATCTTTTGGGCCAACTCCGCGATGGTATTGGCCGTTTCTCCTGGGAATACCGGCGGCATGAATCGGCCCTGGGCCTTGGCGTCGATGATGGAGTAGCCCACCTGGTCCGGCTGCTGGGCCACCAGACGACCCCAGATGGCGTAGCGCTTGGGCCAGAAGTCCTCGCCCTCGTCATAAAACCGTTGCGCATGTTTGTTGACCACAATGCCCAGCGAGACACAGTCGATCCGGGTCACGATGCCGCCGTCATACATGGGGGCGCGTGCATCGATGGCCACGCAGTGTCCCTGGGTCGCATCGCCGATCGACTGAGCACCCTTAGCGATCAGGTCTTTGAGCAAGACACCCATGTTGAAGCGACAACCACGAATCAAGAATTGATCAGCTGCAGGGCCCCAAGCCTCCCTTAGCCATTCACGGTTGGATTCAAAGCCACCTGAGGCAATCACCACAGCCTTGGCAGCCAATCGCTCACGCTCGCCGTTGGGTTTGGCGATCCAAGCTGCTTTGAACTGGCTGCCATCGATCTCGATTTCATCGACCGGGCTGTCATAACGAACCTCGATGCCCAGGTTCTCTGCGGACCGATAGTAGGCATTGACCAGCGCCTTACCGCCGCCCAAGAAAAAGTTGTTGGTGCGCGACAGATGCAGGGTGCCACCCAGGCAGGCCTGAAACTGCACACCGTGTCTCTGCATCCAGGGTGGGCAGTCCTGCGAGGCCCGAATCACCTGTCGGGCTAGCGACTCTGTGGTTTTGCCGGCCGTGACCCGCAGCAGGTCTTCAAAGAATTCGTCCTCTGGGTAGGCGTCGGTCAGATGACCCATGGGGGCATCGTGCTTCACCCGAATATTACGGGTGTGAATGCTATTGCCACCGCGCTCATTTCGTGGGGCAGACTCCAGCAGCAGCACCCGTTGGGCACCACTCTCCCGGGCCGACAGGGCGGCACAGAGGGCCGCATTGCCACCACCGATCACCAAGACGTCAAACATGCAACTCTCAGAGGCCTAGTCAATTTAGAACTGGTAGCGACGCAGACCACCATCCACCGGAATGACTGTACCGGTGATGTACTGCGCCAGCGGCGAGCACAGGAAGATAGCCAGAGCAGCAAGGTCTTCGGGCTCACCATAGCGACCCATTGGAATCTCATGTTCAGACTGCCAGGCGCGGTATTCGGGTGTGTAGTTGCGCAGAATCTGGTCACTCATGATGCGGCCCGGCGGAATGCTGTTCACCGTTACGCCCTTTTTGCCGACTTCGCGAGACAGGCCCTTGGCCCAGGAGTGCATCGCGGCTTTGGCGCAGAAGGCCCCGTTGATGCCATCGGGTTCGGACTTGCCAGTGATGTTGATCACACGGCCCCAGCCGTTGTCCATCATCTGGTCAATCAGCAGATCGGTCAGTTGACGGTGGCGGGTGAAGTTCAGTGTCAGGGCCTCATGCCAAGTTTCCTCTGCTGTGTGCAGCTTGAAGGGGCGCGAACCGCCGGCGTTGTTGATCAGAATGTCAACGTGACCGAGGCCGGCCAGGGACAACTCGGCGATGTTCTTGGGGGCCTCTTCGGCCATGGCCTCTTGCACGATGATTACAGGCTTTTTGCCCCCGTCTGCGACGATTTCCCCGGCGACCTCTTCGAGCTTGTCTTGCCGGCGTCCCGTGATGGCCAGATGGACTCCCTCGGCAGCCAGTCCCTTGGCCATGGCACGGCCAATGCCTGCGCTTGCGCCGGTGATCAGACCGGTTTTACCAGTGAGTTTGAGGTCCATGTGTCTTGCTCCTTGTTGTTGTGTCCGGTGGAAGGCGATCAGAATGGACACCATTGTATACAAAATTATACTTATGGGTCAAGCAGGGGTTAAACTTCAAACCATGACCTATGCTGACCAAGCTTTTAATCGACTCCTTCAAAGCATTCGAAAGGGCGAACTGCGTCAAGGGGATCGCCTGACAGAGGACAAAGTCGCAGCACTCTTGGGGATGAGCCGCACCCCTGTACGTGAGGCCTTGGGTCGACTGGTGAGTCGTGGCTTGGCCGAGGTGTCAATTGGACGCACCCTGGCCATCCGTCGTCTTGAGCGAGCCCAGGTCATCGAGCTCTACGAAATGCGCCAGATTCTGGAAGGTGCTGCGGCTAGACTGGCCGCCAAACATGCCTCCAAGGCGGAGATCTTCTCCTTGGAGCAAATTTTAGTGTCCACCAAACCGGTCAAGGGGCAGGTCAAACACAAGCCCAGCGAGATGGCCCAGATCAACAACGATTTCCATGAAGCCATTCTTCAGGCCACCCACAACCGTTACCTGAAACATCAGGCTGAGCAACTCAGCGAGTCACTCTGGCTGCTCAACGGCACCACTTTTTCGCACAAGGGCCGGTCAGAGCAGGCCTTTGATGAACATCAGGCCATCGTCAAGGCGATTGCTGAGGGCGATGAGGACGGAGCCGAGCAGGCTGCCAGGCTACACATCGAAAAGTCATTGCAGGCTCGCCTGTCTATGGGAATCTGATCAGGGACTTAAAAAACCAAAGGCCCCAATGGCAGCGCCCGCGGCAATGAGATAAATTGGCGCCAACCGGCTGAAATAGGCTACTGCAATAGAGGCTAAGGTCAGCAGCCAGACACGCCACTCGGTGATCCAGGGTTTTAGCAGTACGATCGCTGTCGCAAAAATGAGACCTATGGCAACCGGTGCGAGACCCTCCCGAAGTCCTCGCATCCATACAGAATGGGGATTGGAGACAATCTTGCGCCCTGCGTAGACGGCAAGAACGGCGGAGGGAATCAGGCAGCCGATAGTCATGGCCACCGCCCCCCAAAACCCCGCAGCCTGCCAGCCCAGGACCGTCACGAACAATACATTTGGACCTGGAGCTGACTGGGCCAGTGCGATGGACCCAATAAATTGGGCATCTGTGATTAGCCCCTTCTCAACCACCAGAAACTTGTGCATGGCTGGCGCTAATGACAGCGCTCCTCCTGTAGCGAGTAGCGACAGCAACAGGAACTTTAGAAAGATCTCGAGAATGAGCTCCCAGCCAACGCCGGGCACTAGAGAACCCATCATGACTTTTCTTGCCTAGCGGTAGATTGTGAGCGCCTGAGTTGGACCAATCGAATCGCGATAGCCGGCAAGCCGAACAACAGAATGGTCATCGGCAGAGACAGACCTCCGATGCCAACGGCCAGCACTGTGCCGATCAGGGCCAGCCAGCCCAACTTAAACTCGGCCTGACTCTTGAGCAGGCGAATGCCCATGGCCGTCACTAGGCCAATGGACACGGCGCCCATTCCGAGGAGGGCCCCCTTGGTGATCTCATGCTCGGACACCGTCTGAAACAGCAGGGTCAAAATCGATACCAGCACTACTGGGATGGACAAACAGCCCATCGAGGCGGCAAAGGCGCCACGCCATCCCTGGAAGCGGTCCCCCAGCATCAGCGACAGGTTGATGATATTGGGCCCAGGAATCGCCTGCGAAACGGCCAACATCTCTACGAATTCCTTCTGGCTCAACCACTTTTTATCGATCACGATGATCCGCTCAGCGATAGGCAGTACTCCACCAAATGCCTGAACGGCCATCTTGGTGAAGGTCCAGTAAAGAACCGCTGCAGAGGGCCGATCGGTCGAGGCGAAGCTCATATGATTTCTAGTCAGAGCCCCACGCCTCGTCCCGGGATGTTTCGGTTCAACATCAGACGTAGCGCTTTCGCCGAGCCCAAATACTGGCTCCAACGCTCGCAAGAATCAGCGTGAAAAGGGCGATGGCACCAGGGCGGTCCAGGAAGTAGAGCGCATTTCCGTTACTTAATTGGAAGGTCTTCAGGGCCTCGTCTTCCATCATGCCACCCAACAAAAGACCAATGACAACCGCCGGAGCGGGATACTTATAACGGGCCAAGACCCACCCAATGACGCTAAATACCGCGAAAGTCACTGGACCGGCCATGGACCCGTCGATTGCAAAGGAACCGAAGGTTGCCAGTACGAAAATCACTGGGATGAGGTAACTCAACGGCACCTTCACAATCGAGGTGGCCATGTAAATAAAGCCGAACCCAACTGGGATCAGCACTAGACACTGCACGATGTTATTGATGATGATCGCGTAGACCATGTCCATGCGTGTATCAACAAAGGCAGGGCCTACGACAATGTTGTGCATGGCGAATGCCGCGAGCAAGACCGCGGTGGCACCACCACCAGGGATTCCCAAGGCGAGCATCGTGGCCATGGAGCCGCCCTCGCCACTGTTATTTGCCGACTCTGCTGCTATTACGCCTTCGACATTTCCGGTACCGAATGACTCGGGATCCTTGGCCGTCCGCTTTGCCTCAGCATAAGAAAGCAGATTGGACACAGACGACCCGACACCAGGGGCGGCACCAATCACAATGCCGATGATCGTCCCTTTGGCCAGTACGACGCGGTGTTTGAACACCTCTGCGAATCCAGACCAAATCGCCTTGGCATTGAGCGCCCTGGTATCGCTCGCTTTTACGATCAAATTGGAATTAACCAGGCCAAACAACTGTGAGGCCGCCAGCAAGCCCAAGAGAGCCGGAACATCTGCAACCCCATCAATGAGTTCCGGAATCCCCATGGTTCCTCTGATGTAACCGGCGGTGTTCATACCGATGGTTCCAATGAGAACCCCTATACAGCCTGCCAACAGACCACGAACCATGCTGGCCTCGGCGAGCGAGCCAATCATTAAAAGGCCCCAGGCAGCCACGCAGAGCATCTCTAGTGGCCCCATTCTGATAACCAATTCTGACAACGGGACGATCAGAAAGAAGAGCAGGATATACGAGATGATGCCCGCCACCATGGCCGAACCAAGAGCGGCGCCGAGTGCTTCGTTGTGAAGACCCTTGCGAGCCATCGGGTAGCCGTCAAAAGTGGTTGCGACCGCCGCCGTGGTACCGGGCACGTTGATCAGAACAGCCGGTATGGATCCCCCAAAGCCCGCTCCGGAATAGACCGAGGTAAGGAACACCATGGCAGGAAAGAACTCCATGTAGAGCGAGAGCGGCAGACAGAGGGCCATCGCCATGGTGATCGAGATGCCTGGGAGTGCCCCCAATACAAGTCCGATGAGAAGTCCTGGAACCACCCACAACCAGGCGTCCCCCACGTTTGACAGAAGAGCAAACGAACCATTGAGTGCTTCAAAGTCGATAAACATTAGCGAGCCTCAGTTGAGAAGGGAGAAGACGGTTGGGATGTCGTACGGAACCAGAGCTTTAAAAAGAAGGGTAAGCACCAGCATCGAGACAATCGGGAAGGTGATGAGGACCATCGGACGCCGCTCCCCAAACAGACGCATTGAGAGTGCGATGTACAGAATGCCAGCTCCGTCAAATCCGAGAATGGGCAAAAGAGCAACGAAACATAGGAATGAGATGATCAGCGCTGCGATCTTTCCAAACTCGCTTCGCGTCAATTTTTCCGGCTGCAGCTTTTCAGGTAGCCGATCTGAGACAAGGCTTTGGAAAAAGGCAATGGCCCCAAGACCAATCGTGAGGATGAAGACGGGGGTGAGGACCAGCAGGTTTTGGATATCTTTGGATACTGCGCGAGTGCTCAAGTAGTACCAAGTGGCCCATCCCAGCACAATTAGAAGCACGACCAAGTGGCCCCAATCAATCGAGAATTTTTTCTCTTTTGTCACGATTCCCCCTCATTTAAGTCTTTTAGTTCTACAAAAACAAAGCCCCCAATTGGGGGGGCTTTGTACTCCGATTGTTGGGCAGAAACTTAGTCTTTCGACAACAGCGACATATGCTTGTTCAGCGCTTTAGCACCAGCCAGGTACAGCGACTGGGATTTTTCGGGGCCATACCAAGGGTTGGGAAACTCTTGTTGGTCCGCAATCTTTTTCCACTCGGGATCTTCTCCGGCTTTCTTGATGGCATCAAGAAGCTTTTGACGGCGGTCTGGGTGGGCGGACTTCAGTGTGGTTGGGACGACCCAACCCCTTTGAGAACCGGGAACCCAATCAGACTGCACTTTCCGGTCCTTAGCAAATTTCTCGACAGTAGGTACAGTCTCAAAGTTCAACACTGGCTCTTCAGAGAAGACCATCAGTGGCTTGATCTTGGGCTTCAACGCAACCCATCCCTCTGCACCCACCAGTCCAGCATCAACTGTGGAGCCGATTGTTGCATTGCGTGTGGGGCCTCCCCCTGTGAAAGTCACAATACGGACGTCTTTAGGATCAATACCAGAGTTCTTCAGGAGCAAGGTCAGGTTGATCAGGTCAGCAGAGCCCGGTTGAACGCCGAAACTGACGCTCTTCGGGTCCTTCTTGAGGGCGTCAATCATTTCACCAACCGAATTCCATTTAGAGCCAGAGGCCGTCGCCAGCAGCGTGTAGTCGTTGGAGGGGAGGTTCAGAACGTCGAAGTCCTCTTGTTTAAATGGCGCCTTGTTAAGCCCAATATTGGTTGCGATGTAGTTGACCGAGGTCATGGCGATTGTGTGGCCATCGGCCGGTTGGGCCAACAGATAGGCGTGTCCTAACTGGGCGCCCGCACCTCCGCGGTTAACAATCGTGACGGGTTGGCCCAACTGCTTTTGGAGGAATGGTGCGAAAGCACGAGCCATGCGGTCGTTGAATCCACCCGTGGCAAACGGAACCACAACCGTGATCGGCTTGCTCGGGAATTGCTGGGCAATTGCGCTGCCAGTCGCGATGACACCGGCGAAGGCAAAGGCTGAGAGGGCGGTCAACTGCTTGATGGATTGGCGTTTTGTCCGAGACACGGCGCTCATGGATGGTTCCTTTCAGGATGAAAAAGCACTTTAAAGCGTATACGAAGATAGACAGGCCCTGACCTCTCTACTATCAGGGCAAGTACGGATAACAATGTTGCGTTGCGAGGATAGCCGTTCGGCAGGCACTAGTCCCCTCAAATTTTCAACAGTCGTTGAGAATCGCCTCAAAAAACTTAAAGCGCTCGAGCTTGGCCTCGTCCAGGCTGACCCCAATGCCAGGCCCATGCGGAATCTCAAGATGGCCTCTGGTCAGGTCGAGCTTATGGGTCACGATGTCATCGCTGGTCTTAATAGGACCCACACATTCGTAGCCAGACAGGACGGCACGACTGGTACTGGCTAGCAACATCTCAGCCATGGTGTTGATACCTAGCCCAAAACCATGTCCGATGACCACGCCAAGGCCAGCCGCCTCGGCGCAGGCCATCATCCGAGAGGTTCTCAAGAACCCGCCCTGTTTCATGACCTTGAGCTTGACGATATCGGCCGCCTGCAGTCGGATGATCTGAATCAGGCTGTCAAAGTCGGTGATTGCCTCGTCCGCCATGATCGGAATCTTGATGGCCTGACGCACGGCCTTGAGCCCTTCTAAGTCCTCCGCTGCCACCGGCTGTTCCATCAGTTCCAGACCGTAGGGCTCCAGCATTTTGCCCAGCTCAATGGCCTGGTCAACCGAGTAGCCCGCGTTGGCATCCACCCGAATCTTGAACCCGGGTGAGGTTGCCTTCCGAACGGCCGCGACTCGCTCTCGATCCGCCTGAATGTCGCCCCCAATTTTGATTTTGGTGGAGCGCCAGCCGGCGTCATACCAACGCTTGGCCTCACGGGCTGCCTCCTCTGGTGACACAATGCCGATCCAGGCATTGAAATGCGCCTGGTTGACAACTGATCCACCCAGCAGGTCACTGACGCACAGGCCATGGCGTCGGCCGATCAGATCGGTGGCAGCCATTTCGATGGCAGCCTTCGCATCGAGAAACTGATCAATCTGCTGATCCAGGTGTGCAGTCAGCAGGTGAATGTTGCTCGAGTCTTGACCCAGAGCAGCGGGGCCAAGCTTGTCTGCCAGGGTCTCCAGTGACTGCTCAATGGTCTCGACCGAATACCCTGGTGAGGGATCAATGTTGCCAAGACCGATCTGGCCATCCTGGTCGGTGATGCGGACCACCGCACTGCGTTGCTTGGTCTTCGTGATGTAGGCATTTTTAAAGCCCTCGCCGACCAGAGGCACCTCTACACCGAAGACCTCGACCTTCACAATTCGGTTGGTCATTTAGGCCGCCATCGCTTCGACAGGAGCAAAGCCTTTGATCTGAGCCCGATGCATGAGCCGGCGTGCGTTTGGATCGAAGGAATCCCGGCGGTGCAGGGTGGAAAAGTTGTCCCATATCATGGTGTCTCCGACCTGCCATTCCTGGACCATGGTGAACTCTGGCTGAGTGGCATGAGCCCAGAGTTCATCAAGCAGGGCCTCGCTCTCGTCGACTGGCAGGCCGATGATGTAACTGTTGCGGCGACGACCTAAAAACAGCAGTGATTTGCCGTTTCGGGGGTGTTGGATGATCAACGGGTGATGGGCACCAGGAGCCTTGGTCACATCGGTGACAGGTTGCATGCCAATTCGCATAATGCCGGCACTGTTGTAGGTGGAGTCATGAATGGCCTTGCGTCCCGTGATGGCCTTTCTGAGGCGGGCGGGCAGGGTGTCATGCGCCATGTAGAGATTAGACCAGTAGGTGTTGCCGCCACTCGGAGGTACTTCAATGCCGTGCAGAACGGCGCCAAAGGGCACGGAGGCCGCATAGGTCATGTCGGAATGCCAGATGGCCTCGCCATCACCAAGGCCACCAATTGCCTGGCCGCCCTGTTTGATGTTCGAGATCACATTGAGCTCTGGAAACTCAGGTAGGTAGGGCTTGCCCTGGGGATTGGGACCGGGTGGCTCTAGCTCACCCAGGTTTTTCGAAAAAGCAATGAGTTGTGGGTCTGTCAGGGGCTGGGCGCGAAACCTCAATACCAAATGCTGCGCCCAAGCCTGCATCACCGCCTGTCGCATCTCTGCCGTCAGCGGCTTTCGAATATCGATGTTTAATATGTCCGCACCGATGTTGGACGAGATTTTTTTTGTCTCGATTTTGAACATGTTGGGGTCTCCTGTCTGGAAGTCGCTGAGCGACTCTGTTGAGCACTCTACGCGCTTTGCTGGGATATGAAAACATTATTTTTAAATATCCGGTAATATATAAAAAATATTAAAAAAAGTTAAGCGTGCGCCCACCTAAATCAAGCCCGTATTGGCCTTCGGGGCCCCTCGAAGAACCCGACCGTGCCCCCGGGAGCCATGACCTGATTGGCCGGCGTCAGGGCAATGCTCGACTGACACGGGGACACCTCGAGGCGATTGTCTGGGTATCGGAAGCGCGATCCATTCACAGCGCAGCCCAACGGTTCAACGAACACCAGCCCTTGCTGTCAAAGCGACTGGCCGAGGCGGAGCAGATTCTGGGAATGGAACTGTTCGTTCGTTCCCGAGCAGGCTGCATGCCTCGCCCAGAGGCCAAGAACATCATCGGCCGCGCGGCACGCATTCTCAGGGAGCTTCAGGGCTTAGAGACACCCGACCAGACCGGACCCAAGCGGATTCGGCTGGGCTGTATCCCCCGGGTTATGCACACCCTGTTCCCTACTTTTATCCAGACTGCTGCCCAGGCCAAAGACCCGATTCACCTGCAGGCCATTGAGTTGTCCTCCAGTGAACTCTTCGAGGACCTCTTGCGGGGCAAGCTTGACGTGGTCATTGGCCAGCTCACCGACTTCGCCAACCAAGAGGGATTGGTTAGCCTCCACCTCTACGAGGAGGTCACGGTCTTTGTGGTCGATGCCAACAACCCCCAGATCAAATCTGCAATCGATCTCCAGGACCTTCTGCGCCAGCCTTTTATTCTGCCCGCCTACACCACATCCACGCGTCGGGCTTTTGAGCGCCTTGTTTTAAATGAGCAGATGGTCCCACCGACGCCGGTCATCGAGACCAAGTCTTTCGAGTCGAGCCTGGCCCTTCTGCCCGGCTCGCCCTGCGTCACACTGGTACCAGAACCGGTAGCCCTTCGTTACGAGGCCATGGGTCACATTCGTCGAGTCAAGACCTCCCGGCAGCTCGAGCCCGTTGGCATCTGCCTGTTTTATCGTTTTGATCAGACTCTCGACCCAGTCATGCATCAGTTGGAGCAGCTGGTCCGGCAGCACATGGGTCTGCCCGTTCGACGAGGCCTGTCCTCTGTCAAGCGGCCTCAAAAATCCCTTTGTTCCTAACCCTTTTTATCTCTGAGGAGTTTTGCAATGTCTGAAGTATCTTCACGCAGCCTGACCGATTACGTCGCTGGATTTGTCTGTGAGACCAGCCTGAAGGACGTCCCTGCAAATGTCATGGAGCTGGGTAAAAAATCCATGCTCGATGGCATTGGCCTGGCGATCTCCGGTTCGGTGGCCAAGTCTGGCGAGTTGGTTCGTCAGCATCTGAAGTCTCTGGGGATTCCCACAGGCTCAGCCACGGTGTTCGGATCCAACATCAAGACCGCCCCCCGATTTGCAGCCTTTGCCAACGGCGTTGGCATTCACGCAGACGACTATGACGACACACAACTCGCCGTCGCAAAAGACCGTGTCTATGGTCTGCTGACTCACCCCACGGCCCCTGCTCTGCCATCGGCCATTGCCAAGGGCGAGGCTCTGAATGCATCAGGTGCAGATGTCTTTCTGGCCTATCAACTCGGTGTGGAGGTGGAGTGCAAGATCTCTGAGGCCATCAATCCTCGTCACTATCAGACTGGTTTCCATTCCACAGCCACCTGCGGCACATTCGCCAGTGCCAGTGCCGCCGGCAAGCTCATGGGCTTGAACAAAGAGACCATGCTGCGGGCCCTATCGATCGCCGGTAGTCAGTCCGCAGGCCTTCGGGAAAACTTCGGCACCATGACCAAGCCCTTCCACGCTGGGCGCTCCTCAGAGAGCGGCATCGTGGCCGCTGAGTTTGCCCAGATTGGCTGGACGGCCGCTCCTACCATTCTGGAAGCACCTCGTGGCTTCTTTAGTGCAGCCGGTGGCGGTTTCGACCCCAAGGCTATCGATGGCGTGCTGGGCAAGCCCTGGACTTTTGCCTCTCCTGGTGTCTCCATCAAGCCCCATCCATCGGGTTCGTTGACCCACCCCGGCATGACCGAGATGCTGCGCCTGATCAAAGAGCATGGCATCAAGGCTGACCAGGTGGTCAGCGTCAAGGTGGGCACCAATCACAACATGCCCAATGCGCTCATCCACCATCGTCCAACCAACGAGCTGCAGGCCAAGTTCTCCATGGAGTTCTGCATGGCGATTCTGCTGCTGGAAGGCCGTGCAGGTCTGTCCGAATTCACCGACGAAGTGGTCATGCGTCCTGATGTTCAGGCCATGATCAAGAAGGTGGACTTCGGCGTGGACCCCGAGGCCGAGGCAGCGGGTTTCCACAAAATGACCACCATCATCACCATCACCCTGACTGACGGCAAAATGATTCGTGGCAGCGCCGACTTTGGCCGGGGCAGCCCCGCCATGCCCATGACCTATGACGAGGTGGCTGATAAGTTCCGCGAGAATTGTGAGTTCGCCAAGTTCAGCAGCCAAAAGGCCAATCAGGTGGTGGAGATGATTCGTGGGATCGAGAAAGTCGGCAGCATTCGGGAGCTGACCACGCTCTTGGCGATCTAAGTCAAACGGGGCCGCTTGGTCCCGTTTGCCGTTCGTCAGACCCCGGTGCCGTCTGCTTTTGGGCGCCGGGGTTTTTTATTTTACGACAGCTGAAAGCTGGCCCGCTCTTGTTCGTCGAGCTGGGCGATCAGGCCTGTCTCCCATTCCAGATAGCGTCGGGCTGACTCTAAATTTCCGTCGTGCCGATCGTGGACGAAGAATAGAAAATCAATACAGTCCTGATCTGCCGGAACGAGAGGCGTGGATTCGGTTGGCAGACCTGCTGCCTGCCAGGCCTTGAGCCCACCGGACACCAGACCCAGAACGGTCAGACCGCTCGACTGTGCATCCTCGGCAAAGTACTGGGCGGCCACCGGTTCATCGGCAAACAATACCAAGGGCTTGCCCTCAAGGGTTTGAGTGACTCTCGAGAGTCTGGCCCGCGTAGCCCAGTGCGCTTCGCTGGCATGCAGCTTTCGGTAATCCTGTGATCCCCGTATGTCGATCAGTTGAACCTGTCCGGCCACCAGTTGGGCCTGCACATCTGACACCGGCAGGCTGGGCAGAGAAGTCGCTGCCGGCAGAACGGGCGACTGAATTCGCCAGTCGCTTGCCAGGCCAGTCGATGCAGTCTCGCGCAGCACGTAGACCTCATAGCCCATGGCTCGAAGCCACAGACCGGCCATCGCTGCACGCAAGCCAGTGTCATCACTCAGCACGACCCGCGCGCGACGCACGCCCATGGTCAGGTCGGCGGCCTGGGCGGCCTGTCCACTCCAGGCATGCACAGCCCCGGGCAGATGCTCCTGTTTGTATTCGGCTGCGCTGCGAACATCAATCAAAAAAATCGTTCGCGAACCATCCTTGGCCAGTCTCAGAAACTCGCCGCGATCGATGCAGGGCAGCCCTTCTTGTGCCATCAGTTGGTCAGCACGCTGGCGACTGACCTCAAGCGCCCGCGCGGACAACTCAGGCATGTCAGGCTGTCCATTGCCACGCGACAGGTTTAGTCCGGCCAGGGCCCAGCCTTGGGTGCCATTCTCAACGGCAAAGATGGGATTGGGCAGGCCCAAGCGCTCCAAACCCGCAGCGCCAATCAATCCCCTGGTCCTTCCCGCACAGGTCACCACGATTGGAGTCGTATCGTCTGGCACGACAGCTGCCAGTCGATGGGCCAATTCCCCATTGGGAACGCAGGCCGCCCCCGGGATGGTCATCTTGTCGTACTCATTAGGCGGGCGACAGTCGAAGAAGTGCATCGGCTTGCCCTGGGTCTGCCAGTCGTGAAGCTGCTGCGGGGTGATGACCTTGGGGTGATCGTGGTGTTCAATGATTTCGCCCAAGGTCTTGCTCGGCAGGTTCACGCCCTTGTAGAGTGTGTATCCGGCAGCAGACCAGGCTGGCGCACCGCCGGTCAAGATCGCAACCTGGGCATAGCCCATCGCCACAGCCCGCTTTGCGGCCCTCTCGCTCAGCCCGTCTCCATCGTCCATCAGAATGATTGGCACCTGAGTATTCGGGACCAGACGAGCGATGCTCTGCTCAAAGTCTGAATACGGGCAGTGGACGGATAAAAACGGGTGGCCCTCGCCGTATTGCCCGTGCTCACGAATGTCGAGCAGGGCACATTCCCGCTGGCCGTGAATGGTCTGTTTAGCGACTTGCGCCGACATGGATTGGATCATGAGAATTAACTCTTAACGATTGAGAAAAGACCAGAGGGCCTTGTAGACGAGTTGTGGATTCTGCTCGGCTGGGTAGTGGCCGGTTGGAATGTCGCATCCCTCTAACTGGTTAGCCCAGTCTCCCCAGGCCTTCAGAACTTTGAAATGGCGTCCACAGTGGCTGTTGCTTCCCCACAGCACCATCGTTGGACATTGAATTTTCTTGCGTCCAAAGTCTGCGGTATCCATGGCCAAGTCAACGGATACAGTGGCCCGGTAGTCCTCGCAGACCGCATGAATCTGTTCTGGGGTCGTGCATCGCACGTACTCGGCCATCGCCTCTGGTGCAAAAATCTCCAGCCCAACCCCCTTTTTGTTGAGCTTGTATTGAATGTAGTAATTCAGGTCGGCACAGAGAAGCTTCTCGGGGAAGGGATACTTCTGCGCCATGAAGAACCAGTGGTAGGCCTCTAGCCCCCAGCCCATGGTCACATTCGTCAGAACATGATGAGTCGGGGCAATATCCAGCGGAACAAAATGGCTCACCAGGTCGGGATGGTCCAGGCTCATCCGAAACCCAACACGACCACCGCGATCGTGCCCCACCACGGCCATGCGTGTGACGCCAAACGAACGGGCCACGGCCACCAGGTCCTCTGACATGGATCGGAAGGAGTAGCCCGAGTGGTCAGCGCCCCCATCTGGTTTGTCGCTGTCCCCGTAGCCCCTGATGTCGGGTGCAATGACCGTGAAGTGCCTGGCCAGTGACGGAGCGATTTTGTGCCAGCTGGCATGCATCAGGGGATTGCCATGAATCAGCATGACCGTTGGCCCCTTGCCTCCTTTGACGCCACGAATGATCACGCCGTCTGTGCCCGGACGCTCGAAACGCTCAAAGCCGGGAAAGAGTTCATCGGTCCACGCCTCAAAGGCCGGTGCCGATACATTTTCAATATCTGCCAATGATCGAATCGGATGATGGTTTTCCATGCAGGCACTCACTGTTTTGAAGTGGGAGATTGGCTATGCTTGATGCGTCCATCACAATTGCCAATAGAGAAAAACCAGAGACTGACCATGGCACAGACCATCGTAGAAAAAATTCTTGCCAGTCATGCAGGGCTAGCCAGCTGCAAGCCCGGCGATTTTGTCGTGGCTAGCATTGATTTCGCCATGCTGACTGATGCCCGCGCACCGGGGGCCATGAAGGCGGTCGGGCGCATGAATGAAGTACCCCTGACCTTTGCTCCGAAGACCGCCTTTGTCTTAGACCATTACTCACCCCCTCCCCACAAAGAGGCCGCCCAGATTCACGGCCGACTGCGTGAGTTCTCGCAAGAGACCGGCGCCCAGCTCTATGACATCGGTGAGGGTATATGCCACCAATTGCTGCCAGAAAAAGGCCACGTCACCTGTGGCGATCTGATTGTGGGCACGGACAGTCACTCGGTGACCCAAGGCGCATTCAATGCACTGGGAATGGGTGTCGAGGGCACAGATCTAACGGCTGTTATGGCCTACGGCAAGCTCTGGTTCCAGGTGCCCCCGACTCGCCTGATCGAGCTTCAAGGACAGCTCCAGCCCGGTGTCTGGGCCAAAGACATCACGCTTCACATGCTGGGAAAACTTGGTGCCGATGGCGCTAATTACCAGGCCATCGAATACGTGGGCTCGGCAGTCTCGGCCATGTCCATCGACGATCGCATGACCCTCTGCAATCACGCGGCTGAGCTCGGTGCAAAGGCGGCCCTGCTGCAGGCCGATGAAAAGACCTTGGCCTGGCTAAAGGCACATGGTGCGGCAGAGCCCAAGCCCGTCCAGGCGGATCCCGATGCCCATTACATTGATCGGCATCAGATCAACGTCAGCGCCCTGGCGCCTCAGGTGGCACGCCGTCACGAGGTGGATGACATTGTGGATGTGAATCAGGCCAAGGGTCAGCGGGTTCATGCTGCGCTGGTGGGCACCTGCACCAACGGTCGGCTATCCGATATTCGACAGGTGGCGGCGGTTCTCAAGGGCCATCGACTTGCGCCGGGTGTGCGCATGATCGTGACCCCGGCCTCTCGAGACATATACCTGCAGGCCGCCCGCGAGGGCCTCATCGAGACCATCATCTCGGCTGGTGGTTCTTTCGAATCCGCCGGCTGCGGCACCTGTATCAGTGTGACCGGCCACTTCACGCCCGGTGATGGTGAGACAGTCATTTCTTCAGCCAATCGCAATTTTAAGGGGCGGCTGGGCAACGGCGCTGCGGACATTTGGCTCGGCTCTGCAGCAACCGTGGCAGCGTCGGCCTTGAGGGGTGTGATCACAGACCCCCGAGAGATGGATCACGTGAACTGGAGCGCCATATGATCACCACCAACCCTGTCATCAGCGGTGTTGCCATGGTCTTGGGTGATCGAGTCAACACCGACATTCATTGCTCCACCAAATACCTACCTGGCAAGGACAACCAGTTTGTGGTGGGGTGCGCCTTCGAAGAGCTGTCCGCTGGATTTGCATCGCGAGCAGCCGCACACCGACAGGCGGGTCAGCCCATTGTCCTGCTAGCTGGGGCCGACTTCGGCATCAACTCGTCCCGCGAACAAGCCGCCCAGATTCTCAAAGAAATGGGTGTATCCGTCATTGTGGCCCAGTCTTTTGCCAGAGCATTTTTCAGAAATGCCATGAACAACGGCCTGGCCCTCATTGCAGCGCCAGTCGCAAACCCTGTCGAAGGTCAACCGATCACCGTAGACCTCATGGCGGGTCAGGTGATTCAGTCAGACCAGGTGATTGCGAAAGGCGCGGGTCTGTCACCGGTTCTCATGCAAATCATTTCAGCCGGCGGATTGTTGCCGCTGCTCAAACAGAATCAAGGCTGGCCCGATTTGTCAGCCTCATACAACTGACATGCCCACTGCCTCTTTGCCCTCGGTTCGTCAAAAGCGCCAGGCCTTTCGTGCGGCCTTGGC
>CALMJH010000083.1 GCA_937864175.1 uncultured Burkholderiales bacterium | reverse complement strand
GCACCAACGGCAAGAGCCAGGGGGTGGTTCCCTTCCTTAAAGTCGTCAACGACACTGCTGTGGCCGTCAACCAGGGGGGCAAGCGCAAGGGGGCAGTCTGCACCTACCTGGAGTCTTGGCACCTGGACATCGAGGAATTTCTCGAGCTTCGCAAGAACACCGGGGACGACCGTCGTCGAACCCATGACATGAACACCGCCAACTGGATTCCAGACCTCTTCATGAAGCGGGTCATGGAAAACGGCGAATGGACTCTCTTCTCGCCTTCCGACGTCCCCGACCTCCACGACAAGTTTGGCCAGGCCTTCGAGCAGGCCTACCAGGCCTATGAGGACAAGGCGGCCCGTGGCGAGTTGCGGCTCTTTAAAAAGATTCCCGCTGCCAGCCTCTGGCGCAAGATGTTGACCATGCTCTTTGAGACGGGCCACCCCTGGATCACCTTCAAAGACCCCTGCAACATCCGCAGTCCCCAGCAGCATGTCGGGGTGGTCCACAGCTCCAACCTCTGCACCGAGATCACCCTCAACACCAACGACAGCGAAATCGCAGTCTGCAACCTGGGTTCGGTCAACCTGGTCCAGCACCTCAAGGCCTCGGCCAAGGGCGGGCTGGAGCTCGACCACGACAAGATCAAGCGGACGGTTCGGACAGCCATGCGCATGCTCGACAACGTCATCGACATCAACTACTACGCCGTGGCCAAGGCCCGCAATTCCAACATCCGCCACCGGCCAGTGGGCCTGGGCATCATGGGCTTTCAGGAGGCCCTCCATGCGATGCGGGTGCCGTATGCCTCCGACCAGGCCGTCGAATTTGCTGACGCCTCTATGGAAATGGTCTGCTACGAGGCCTATTGGGCCTCTACCCAGCTGGCCGAGGAGCGTGGGGCCTACAGCAGCTTCAAGGGCTCTCTCTGGGACCGGGGCATTCTGCCGCTCGACACCCTGGAACTGCTCAAACAGGAGCGGGGTGGGTATGTCGAGGTCGACACCACCGCCCGGCTCGACTGGGAGGCCCTGCGGTCCCGGATTCGTCAGTTCGGCATGCGCAACTCCAACTGCGTAGCCATTGCCCCCACAGCCACCATCTCCAACATCGTCGGTATTTCGGCCTCCATTGAGCCCACCTACCAGAACCTCTATGTGAAATCCAACCTCTCGGGCGAGTTCACGGTGGTCAACGAGATGCTGGTCCGGGACCTCAAGCAGCTGGGTCTCTGGGACGAGGTCATGGTGGCCGACCTCAAGTACTTCGACGGCAGTCTGGCCAAGATCGACCGCATCCCGGCCGAGCTTCGGCAGCTCTACGCCACCGCCTTTGAGGTTGACACCCGGTGGATGGTCGAGTGCGCAGCCCGTCGTCAGAAGTGGATTGACCAGGCCCAGTCCCTCAACATCTACATGGCTGGCGTCTCTGGCAAGAAGCTCGACGAGACCTACAAGCTCGCCTGGCTCCGTGGCCTGAAGACCACCTACTACCTGCGCACCATGGGCGCGACCTCGGTTGAGAAGAGCACCCTCAACACCGGGCAGCTCAATGCGGTCCCGGTTGGCGGCGGCCTGGCTGCAGGCGGTGCTGCTGCAGCGTCAGCTCAGGTCACCACTGCAGCAGAACTCACCGCAGCAGTCGATCCCATCATTGCTTCGACGGCCACTGCGGGAAGCGATGTGAAGTTTTGTTCGATCGACAATCCCGATTGCGAGGCTTGTCAGTAAAAAAGGTTGGAAAAAAATCACAACAACTGCAAAAAACAATTGCAAGGTTGAAAGGCATGCATCATGATTCGGTCTGTGTGCAACGACCGAATCTCACGCTTGCTTGAATGAAAGAAAGAAAGTGAGATCCGAAATGCTGAACTGGGAAGACACCACCACGACGACCAAGCCTGACCCCTCGACTGCGATGCTGCAGCAGTCAGGTGGCTCCGTCCCCGCCTCCATCATGCACGCGGCCCAACAAGCACCGGCCGCCGACCAGGCCAGTCGCCGGGTTCGAGTAGAAGACAAGCGAGTCATCAATGCAGGGACCGACGTCAACCAGCTCGTCCCCTTCAAGTACAAGTGGGCCTGGGAGAAATACCTCGCTGGCTGCGCAAATCACTGGATGCCCCAAGAAATCAATATGTCTCGGGACATCGCACTCTGGAAAGATCCCAACGGCCTGACCGAAGACGAGCGTCGACTGGTCAAGCGCAACCTAGGGTTCTTCACGACTGCCGACTCCCTCGCGGCCAACAACATTGTTCTGGGAACCTACCGGCACATTACAGCCCCCGAATGCCGCCAGTTTCTGCTGCGCCAGGCCTTTGAAGAGGCCATCCACACCCATGCTTATCAGTACATCGTGGAGTCCCTGGGCCTCGACGAAGGCGAAATCTTCAATGCTTACCACGAGGTCAGCTCCATTCGGGCCAAAGATGAGTTCCTCATTCCTTTCATCGATGTCCTGACTGACCCCAACTTCAAGACCGGCACCCTGGAAGACGACCAGAAGCTCCTGAAGTCCCTGATCGTTTTTGCCTGCATTATGGAAGGCCTCTTCTTCTACGTCGGCTTTGTCCAGATTCTGGCCCTGGGGCGCCAAAACAAGATGACCGGCGCCGCCGAGCAATACCAGTACATCCTGCGCGACGAGTCTATGCACTGCAATTTCGGCATCGACCTCATCAACACCATCAAGCTCGAAAATCCCCACCTCTGGACGCCTGAGTTCAGAGCAGAACTCAAAGAGATCTTCCTGCAGGCTGTCGATCTGGAGTATCGGTACGCCGAGGACACCATGCCTCGCGGTGTATTGGGCCTCAATGCCAACATGTTCAAGGGTTATCTGCGCTACATCGCCAACCGCCGTTGCCAGCAGATTGGCCTAGACCAGATGTTCCCGAACGAAGAAAACCCATTTCCTTGGATGGCCGAAATGGTCGATCTCAAGAAAGAACGTAATTTTTTCGAGACCCGTGTGATTGAGTATCAGACGGGTGGAGCCCTCAGTTGGGAGTAGCGTGAGACTTCTCCACAAGGGCTCAACAGAATTCATTGGCGTTGGAAGCGTCTTTTTGCAGTGGTTTCTTGCGCAAATGAATGGTTCGAACCATGTTGGTTCGAATCTCCCTTGTGACCACGCCGATTAATCGGCATGAAGGAGAAGACCATGGCAACAAAGAAGAAAGCGAAGAAGGCGAAGGCCGCTTCCAAACCCGCAGTCAAGAAAAAAGTTGTAGCCAAGAAGCCCGCGGCCAAGAAGGTAGCCGCTAAGAAGCCCGCCGC
>CALMJH010000082.1 GCA_937864175.1 uncultured Burkholderiales bacterium | reverse complement strand
ATTGACCAGGACCAGGCGGTCGCTCGAATTTCAGCCGCCTGCGCGGCACGAGTCCAGACCGAGGACCCCATGGTCATCATCGGACGAACCGATGCAGCTGCCAGCCTAGGGCTTGCGGCAGCTATTGACCGGGCTCAGGCTTTTGTTCAGGCCGGTGCCGAGGCGGTCTTCGTAGAACTCAAGACCAGCCCCGATTTGCTAGAACAGATTCAAGAGGTCCGCCGGGCCGTTCCTGCCCCGTGTCTGATCAACATGAGCATCGACGCTCGGCTCATGGCCATGTCTCGAGAGCACTGGGCTGCGGCTGGTATCTCGGTAGGCATCTTCCCGGCGCTGGCCAGAAGCAGCTTTGGCCATGCCGTCACCGCCAACCTGCAGCGCCTGCTTCAGGGCGATGTCGTTGGGCTGCAGTCAGCCAGCATGTCGCCGGCTGACTATGCCGCAGCCCTGGGCATCAGTGAGGTTGAGGACTGGGAGCAGCGCTTCTCCGCTGGTTTGCCAGGTTAACCGCCACCTCAAAGGCCTTGATCATGGCACCGGGGTGCGCCTTGTTCTGCCCCACGATGTCATAAGCCGTTCCGTGCGCAGGCGTCGTGTAAATGGTCTTTAAGCCGCCGGTCAGGGTGACCCCTTCGCTAAAGCCCAAGAGTTTGGTCGCAATCTGACCCTGGTCGTGGTACATGATCACCACGGCATCCAACGCCCCCGCCTTGGCTTTCAGAAACACGGTGTCCGACGGGTAGGGCCCCTCGGTCTCTAATCCTGCTGCAGTCAGCTTTTCCAGCGTTGGCCGAATAATGGTGATTTCCTCGTCGCCAAACAGGCCACTCTCGCCGCCGTGCGGGTTGAGGGCCGCCACACCGATCTTGGGTTTCTGATGACCCAGACCCTTCATCACCGTGTGGGCCAGCTGAACGGCGCCATGGATTCTCTCTGGAACCACCAGGTCGACCGCCTTTCTCAGGCTGACATGAGAGGTAACGCGAAAGGTGCAGAACTGGGGAATGATATTGACCTCGCCGTAATAGCCCTCGTGGGCGTTCCAGTCGGCAAACATGGCATGCTCGTCCAGGTACTGCCAGCCGCCGCGGTTGATGGCGGCTTTGTTCAGAGGCGCGAAGCAGACGGCATCAATGGTGTGCGCCAGGGCCATGTCGGTCATGACTTTTAGGGTCTCACCGACGAGCCAGCCGATTTTGTGGTCGGCCGCCCCTTGCCTGACCTGAGCGGGATCCATGTTGGCCAGATCCACCATCACCACCTCTGGGTCGCCGGGTTGGGGCCAGTCAAATGGCTGGCCGGGGTCGACCAGGCGGGCCTGCAGCGGCAGACCCACTGACCGGGCAGCCTGGTCAAAAAGTCGTCGATCACCGACCACCAGAATTCTGGCCTCTTGGTGGGTTTCCGGGCGGGCCAGCAGTTTCAGGGCTACTTCGGGGCCAATCCCGGTTGGGTCGCCCAGCATCAACCCCACACGGGGCCGGAGATCAGGTGAAGTCATTTGTGGAACACTAGCCTTATTCTGTTGTCATAGCCTTGTCCTGCTGACACCATTGGTCTCAACAGGCTGGAAGTCAAAAACAATCACTGGGATAGAGGAACACGACATGTCTAATTGCCCAAGGAGTCTAGCGACCAAAGCACTGGCCGTAATGCTAGGTCTTGTACTGGTATTCGGCGCAGTTGGCTTTGCCCCCACTGTGGAGGCCAAGCGGCTAGGTGGTGGAAACACCATGGGCCGCCAGATGCCCATTCAGC
>CALMJH010000081.1 GCA_937864175.1 uncultured Burkholderiales bacterium | reverse complement strand
CCTGATCTCACGATGGTGGAGAGTCGCGTCTCCTTTGACCCACTGGAGTCCGCCATGATCGTTGCCCCACCCTGCATCATTGCCTGCCCTTCCTGCCAAGGCCCCCTGCAGGCCTATGACACCGTCTCTGGCAACAGCTTTGGAGCCACCTACTATTCAGACGGGTACAGAGACGCACCGATGATGCCGATCGATACCGGCATTGGCATCTGTGGCCACTGCGGCCAGGGCATCTACCGGGACGAGGCCAAGACCATCCTGGAAGACAAGCTCGATGCCCGGACCGACCCACGTTTCAAAGATGACCCGACCTACCATGAGCCACCCATGTACCGCAGCACCCTGAATCCCCAGCTGCTCTACCCGCTCATTCGGTCCACTACAGACGCCGACAAGCGTAGGTCCTTGCACATGTTCTGCATGTGGGGTCACAACCACCGCCCCGACAAACTCTGGGCCAACGACGCCAGAGACAATCTATTGCAGTTGCTGACCTATCTGCGCACCGACAGTCCGCACGACCTCTGCATGAGCGCAGATGTTCACCGCCAGCTGGGGGAGTTTGAGGAGTGCATCGCCAGGACCCAGACCCTGCTCGACAACCCCGGGGCGGAAGACTTTCATACCGCGGCCCGTCAGATTCAGGCGGCCGCCAAGAGTGGCATCAGTGGGGTGGTGAAGATCTTGCCGGACGCTTGATGCTTGGTGGGATCACGCCCTGATCCCGCTGGTCGGCATCCTGTTTGCACCATGACCAGCCCAGACAGCGCCAACGCAGCCGACCACCCACCTCTTCACTTCATGATCGTCAAGACCGACGACCTCATGGAAGTGCTGCGCATTCTGGGCCCCAGGCGCATTACGAAGGCGGTCCGAGCGCTGTCTCTGGACATTGCCTACCTAGAAGAACAGGCGGTCTTCACCAGCCCGGCCTGCCAGATACCCTGCAACGTCGTACAGGCCGATTGGCCGGGCTACGCGACGGTAAACCTGGCAGCACTGCTGGCGTTTCGTACCGCACCTCCAAGGACCGAGGTGGTCGCTATTCAGGTTCAAGGCGATCGGATGCGAATCGGCACTCTGGTCACGAAGGCCTTGTGGGCCGAGACCCCACCCTGGATCAGTGACCTTGCGGCTGCCGCCCGCTTCAACGAGGACCCCAGCCCCCACACCAAAGAGATTCGAAACTGCGAATTTCGTCTTCGCTGCCCCAAGACATGGGACTCACTGACCCACACCGACAACCGCCGCATCCGACACTGCAAGACCTGTGACCGCCACGTCTTCTACTGCCGGACACCCTATGAGTTGCGTGACGCCATCCTGAAAGACCAGTGCGTGGCCGTGGAAGTCATCAAGGGCTCTGGCCTGCAACGCCAAACCAGTCTGTTGGTGGGAGTTCCAGGCTCGTGAGATCTGCCCTGCTGCGAGACCCCAGCCTCATCAAGATCGTGACCCTCTACATGAAGCTGGGCCTGGTCTTTACCTTGGCGGTGTTGGCCATCTACTTTCTAGTGAACCGGTCCGGTAAGGCGGACACTCCTCGATTGGCAAGGCTGCGCGAACTAGCCATGGCCAGCACCTTCAGCCTGCTGGGCTACCTACAAATCGCCTGGATCATCATGAGCATGGCGGCGGCCTGGCCGCTGACCTTTTGGCGAGTCATCCGTCGGTCGGATCGGGCCTTAGACTAGCGGCATCTTGACCACAGCTTCCATCTATTACCTGCCCGGCGCCCGGGGTGAGCTTCATACCGGATTGGGCGAGGGCCTGGCTGAGCGGGGCCTGCAGATCCACGGCCGCGCCACGGTGGGTGAGTTTCGGCAGTACAGCTTTGATGATCAGGTGGCGTTAATCGTCCATGACCTGCAGCAGCCGCAATGGTGGAACCCCAGTGCTCGCGTCATTACCAATTCCTATGGCAGCTACCTGTTTCTACATGCCCAGTTGGCGCTGCCACCTTACCCGGGCCAGGTCCTGATGCTCTCCCCTATTTTGGGTGGTTTTGCCGACGAGCAGACCGGTAAGACCTTCATACCGCCTTACGCCGACCGCCTCATGCGGGTGGTTCGCGCTGGTGAGTTCTCTGCGCCAAGGCAGCTTCAGATTCACACCGGCAGCATCGACTGGCAGAGCCCGCCAGATCTGGTGAGTGAATTTGGAGAGTTGACCGGGGCCAGCGTCACCATTGCCCCTGGGCGCGGCCACATGCTGGGCAAGGACTATGTCGGCCCGGTGCTCGATGCCTGGCTGGGGAGTGGGATCACGCCATGATCCTGGGGCAAATCAGACTGAGGGCATGACTCAGTCCACCGAAAACCTGATTCCTTTCCCAAAGCCGG
>CALMJH010000080.1 GCA_937864175.1 uncultured Burkholderiales bacterium | reverse complement strand
CTTCACACGGCAGGGGTCACAGGTTCGAACCCTGTGCTGTCCACCACTTATCCAGGCGCTTCTGTGCGCTCCCAGCCTCTCTAAGTTCTATTGCATACTGTTACGTTACACGTTACAGTATGCACATGATTCGCTCTTTCAAGCACAAAGGTCTTGAGCAATTCTTTCGCCAAGGGTCGAAAAAGGGTATCCAGCCAAAACACGCGGCCAAGCTTCGCATTCAGTTGGCCACATTGGATAACGCCAAAGATATTGCAGATTTGGCAGTCCCAAACTGGCGACTGCATTCGCTAAGCGGCGATTTGAAGGGGTACTTTTCTATAAGCGTAGATGAAAACTGGAGACTGACGTTCCAATTCGAAAAAGGTGATGTAGAAGTGGTGGATTACCAGGACTATCACTAACTGGAGTTAACGACATGAGCAGAATGCATAACCCCCCTCACCCGGGAGAAGTACTAAGGGAATGGATCCCAGAGGAAATGACGGTCACTCAGGCGGCCGAAGCGCTTCATGTGGCGCGTGTGACGCTGAGCAAGATTCTAAACGGTAATGCCGGTATCTCCGCAGAGATGTCATTGCGACTCGCCAAGTGGTTAGGTACTTCACCAGATCTTTGGATGGGTCTGCAGTCTCAGTACGACCTGTGGCAGGCGACGTCGGTGACAAAGTTGCCCAAAATCATCCCGCTAAAACAGGCTGCCTAGTTGATGGTCATCGGCAGGGGTCACAGGTTCGAACCCTGTGCTGTCCACCATCTGGAATCCAAACACCTCGGCCGTTAAAAGCCCGGGGGGCCTTTAGCCAGTGCCTCGAACTGTCCTGCTAATGTAGCGAGCCAAAGGACCCTCGATGGAACCACTGCTTGTCTCAACCGGTGTTGTTGCCCTCGCCGAAATCGGCGACAAAACACAATTGCTAGCTTTTATCTTGGCGGCTCGCTTCAAGAAGCCGCTTCCAATCATTTTGGGTATTTTGCTGGCTACTATCGTGAATCACGGCCTTGCAGGAGCGCTGGGCGCCTGGATCACTTCGACAATCAGCCCTGGAGTCTTAAGGTGGGTCCTGGGACTGCTCTTCATAGGCATGGCCATCTGGACCATGATCCCCGACAAAATTGAGGAGGAAGAGACCCAGATCGCCAACCGGTTCGGCGTTTTTGGTGCCACCTTGGTGACTTTCTTCCTGGCAGAGATGGGCGACAAAACACAAATTGCAACGGTGGCCATGGCTGCGCACTACACTGCCCCGATTCTGGTGGTGTTAGGGACGACGCTGGGAATGCTTATCGCAGATGTTCCCGCAGTATTCGCGGGAGACAAGCTGGCAAGCAAAATTCCAATGAAGTTAGTCCACTCCATCGCTGCTGCCGTCTTTGCTGGACTGGGAATTGCAACACTGCTAGGTGCCGGCGCTAAATTGGGACTTTAACAGCGCCACCTCCAGAAGTAGTCTTGTGGCTCAACTACTTTTAGCGATCCACCATCCAGATCCATTCATATTCCGCAGCCCGTACGTGGTTAATAAATCGCTATCGAAACGGTAGACGCTTTCCAACCTAAAATTCAATCATCCTCAGCACCCAAGGACTTGGTTATGGAAATTAATTTTCAGCGGCACCACGCGGCCATGCTTCTCAAATACAGCGGCATCAGTTTTATTGCCGGCGCCGTTAATCACGGATTTTTCAGCGGGGAAAGGTCTCTCTGGACCGCAGCCGTCGGCATGGGGCTCTTTGTGGTGGGCGCTGTGATGGAACATCGACTGACACGTGATCACGACAGCGACAAGAACGACGGCCTCTTTCGTGCACTCCTCATTGGTGCTTTGCTCTCCATTGGGCTGGGCTTTTTCACGGGCGGCTTACAGCACTTTCCGGATTCGCCATCCCGCAGCGCCTGGGTAGTTCCACTCGGCTGCTTCATCTCAATTGTCGCGTTTGCATTCGACCCCTCCTTCAAATGGAAAAAAAGCAGCGTTGTTTATTCGGCAATCCTCGGAACCTTCGTCTCACTTGGAAGTTACGGTGTCTGGCAATGGTTAGAGCAAAACCCCCAGTATCTTGGAGCCCACGCCCATGGGCCTCAGGCCGATGAAGGAAGTCCTGTTGCCCTCACGGCCCTGAAGGTAGATCGCACCGTGAACATTCGAATGGATGACACATTTCGGTTCACGCCCAATCAACTGTCGGTCAAAGAGGGGGAAACTCTGCGACTTGTTGTGACCAATGCGGGAAAGAGCCCCCACGAGTTGGTACTGGGCTCTGAGGTCGAGATCCGCAACCATGCCGAAATCATGAAAACGGCAATCTCCCACGACGATCACTCGAGCGGGGCGTCTATTACCCTTGCGCCTGGAGCCACCGGGGATCTGGTGATCAAATTCAGCCAGGCGGGCGCGTTTGAAATGGCGTGCCTGATCCCCGGCCATTATGAGGCGGGTATGAAAGGGACCGTGAAAGTGGCAATGGTGACGTCAGACCAGAGCAAGCAGAAGCACGACCATAGCTCACACAAGCACTAAGGAAAGCGGGCGGCACAGAATAGTCGGCGCCACCATAGGACGCCTGGAGTTTGCTGTTATCGTTAGCCTCATTTTCTATCTCTCCATGCTGGTTGCTGTATTTTTTGGGTGCGTTTTGGTGATGATCATGAACGGGCCTGAGTGCCGCGCTGACGGCATTGATCTAACCGACTCAGACTCTCTGAAATAGGCCCACGCATCGTGACGCAGGCCAGTGGGGGTCTCGTCGGAAATTCGAGCTGCAGTAGAGTACCGTTCACCCTTGACCTCTATTCAATTCACGACCGCTCAGTACCTCATTGAGACCCTTGCCACCCTGGCTTTCGCCATGACCGGTGTGCTTCAGGCTGCCCGAAAGCGTCTGGATGTCGTCGGCGTCTGTGTGGTGTCCTCACTAGCGGCCTTTGGTGGAGGCACGCTTCGGGACATCCTGTTAGATCGACGGCCCTTTTTCTGGGTCTCTCATTGGGAGTTGCTGCTGATCGTCCTGGTTTTCGCGGTCTTAGCGCCCTCGTTTATGCGCAGTCGCCACTTTGAACCCACTGAACGACTCATTCAGCTGCCCGATGCCGTCGGGCTCGGACTCTTTGCGGCCAGTGGTACTCAGATTGCGTTGAGCATGCAGATGCCTGCACTGGTTGCCGTGATCATGGGGGTGATGACCGCGGTCTTTGGAGGGGTCTTACGTGACGTTTTTTGCAATGACCTGCCCAAGATTTTTCATGACCACCGACCCTACGCGATTTGTGCCTTTATAGCGGGCTGGGTTGCTGTGGGCTGTGAGTCCTATGGCCTGGCGCAGTGGGTCACCCTGTTGGTTTCCAGCCTGACAGGATTTGGGCTGCGGCTCGCGGTGATGATATGGGACGTTCGACTTCCGGCCTGGCGGCCGGACTGAGTTCTAGCGAACTTCTGCCCTTACCCACTGCCCATAGACCTCCAGGCAGTCCTCTACTCCCAGAAACAAGAGTTCTGGCGTCTCGTAGGGATGATTCTTCTGGATATGAACCTTGAGCGCCTCGACCTGTGCACTGGTGGTCTTTATCAGCAGCACGATCTCTTCAGCAGTCTCAAGGTCCTCTTTCCACCAATATTGAGAACGAACACCCCGGACCTGACTGACGCAGGCGGCTAGGCGGTCTTTGAGGATCGAGTCTGAGAGAGAGCCGGCAGTCTCTGTGTTGGGGACGCTGCAAATGGCGACCAGCAGGCTTTCCATCAGACTTCCCGAAAACCAATCTCAGCCGAGAGTGTCTTGCGCACGGGACACTTGGCGGCAAAGCGACGCATGTGGTCGACCTGCTCCGGAGTCAGGCTTGGGTCTAAATGCAGTTTGTAAACGAAGGTGGTCTTGCCGTGAAGACTCCGGTCGAGTTCGACCTGACAACTAGATGTGCCAGGATTGAATCCGTACTTTGCTGCACCCATCTGCAGGGTGATCTGCATGCAACTGGCCAAGGCCGCCTCAAGAAGTTCATGAGGCCCCATGCCTAAGGCCGCACCGCCGTTATCAACGCTGACATCCGACAGGATGGTGTGGTTTGGTGTTTTGAGCTCGGTGCAGAAATTGGGAGGTTTAGATTTAGCCTGAATCATGGGTCTAGCTCCAATCGATTTTCTTTTATTATCTGCCCCTGGCATCCGGGTGTCCGGACGAACTTATCTCGGCACCGCCACCTGCACCATCCGTGCCTGAATAACCTCCGCCTTCTGGGCAATCCATGGTGCATCACGCCTGCGATCGGCCCGCTTAGGCGCAGGCAGAATCGACGCAAGCCAGGCCGCCTGCGGCTCCGACAACTCGGCCGCCGAGACTCCGAAATAATGGCGAGCAGCCGCCTCAATTCCAAAAATCCCCACGCCCCATTCGGCGACATTGAGGTAGATCTCCAGAATACGCCTCTTGTCGAGTAGCACCTCCATCATGCCGGTCAGCACAAACTCCGCTCCCTTCCGAAAGAAGTTACGAGACGACGACAGGTAGAGGTTCTTGGCCAACTGCATGGTGATAGTTGACCCCCCTCGTCTTATCTTTCCACGCTCGAGGTTCTCCCGAAAAGCTTTCTCGATGGCCTGCCAGTCCACCCCATCATGCTGCGTAAAGGCAGCGTCCTCCGCAGCAATCACCGCTCGCTTCGCGGCCGAGCTTATTTGGCGATAAGGAACCCAGACCTGAACAACCTCTCTGGCTGGCTTAAGTGCCGACAGCCTCTCTTGCTCAGCCTCCATAAAGGCCGTCGAGGTGGGGTTGAACCAATTGAGACTAGCGATACGCCCCACCATGATGAGCGCAACAAGAGCCAACAGAATTAGCGCCCAGCGAAGAAGTCGGCGTAAAAGTCCTAGAAGGCGAGACGACTGTTGAGAAGCCATACGACATTTTGCGCGAACTATGCGCCACGGGCCATCAGATCTTCGGCCTTCAGTCGCACCGCGACCCGCTCTGCCATCGCTAGCAGCCAGGATAGAAGTCTCGCCCCGGTCGGTGCCCTGACCATGGTGTACTCCAAGACCGGAGTTGCCCCACGCTTGCGCTTAAAGTCTCCTGCCCCGGAGCTGTAATTCAACAAGAGCCCCTGCAGGACCGTCTCGCGGAATATGGCAGCAAAGACGAGCCGATAGCCCCCCAGTGCCTCGCAGTCGGTGCTGTACCCCAGTGCCGGCACGGAGGCCTGCTCTCCCACCTGCATCAGCAACGCAAAACCCATCCACTCACCAGCGGCCTCCAGAGTCACCAGACGCATCACACCTGTATTGACAACGTCAAAGAAGAATCGATCGGTGTACTGGGCATTGAGGGGACTGTACTTGTCTAAGTAGATTCGCTGGTAAAGCTGCCGAAGCTTGCCAGCCTGCTCCATGGAAATGGTTTTGGGTCGACAGACCCGCAGACCTGACTTGTCCAGTTGCTTGAGATCGCGCGCCAGATGGGACGGGGTCTTCAACCCAGCTGCCTGTTGTTGGTTCGGCCGGCCGTCAAATTCGTAGACCACACGGGAGGGAAGTCGCACAAAGCCGAGCCCAGCCAGTGCCTGCATCAGAGGTGCGTGGTGGACGGTGGTTAGGTTACGGATGGCGAAAGTCCTGGAGGGATCCCGCTGAACAGACTGCCTTGTTGCCGCAAGAATGGCATCGAAGTCTGAAGGCTGATGGAGGCTAGTAGAGACAGGGCCAGCTCCAATAACCCCCATTCGTTCGAAGCCAAGAAGACGAGCAACCCAAGCAAGCAGACCCACCAGACGAGCAGACCAGGGCCGGCTCTGGCCCCTCAGCTCATGAGCAAGGTAGTCAAACCACCCCCGAAAGGGAGAAAAAATGTAGGTTGCATCGGGCGCTAGCGGCTGTCGGGAGAGACTCACCGGCTGTCCGAATTGCCAATGCAGATCGCAGCCAGCATTGGTCAGCCAGTCGTCCCATGACGCTGGCCGACCCAGCACAGGCTCCGATAGGTTCAATTCGCCCGGGTGTAGAGGTGGAAGGCCCCGTAGATGGCAGATCGATCCTCCGCACCCAGCCGATCAGACACCTCGTCCTGACGTGTCCAACGGACAGGCAGTTTCGAGAGGATGTCCTCGGTCAGGACCGTTGAGAGACCGGCTGTTCTGAAGATAATGCGAGCGCCTGGCCGGGTGACGCGAGAAATCTCTCTCCAGAGGTCCTCCACCGCAGAGGGCGGCATCCAGTCCTGAGCATCTAGAAGACTCATCGCATCGACCGACTGCTCTGCCATGGTGTGCATGACCGACAGGATGTTGGCATGGTGGATGTCCAGGCGCCCGACACGGGCCCGAACCAGTTCAAAATTCTGCGACTGCAGATAGGGTGGAAGTGAGCCGTTTCGCTTTGGATCGTAACGCCGACCAAAAGCCTGCCAGGCGAAATAGTTTTGTGAGAACGGGGCGACAGTGGCCAACTTTCGGGCCCGATCCTTCAGGACATCAGCCATGAGCTTGGGGCTACCCTCGCACAAGGCATTGTGCTGGCTGGGTGGAATGCCCAGGTTGTAGAGCGCAAACGGGCTCTGCGAAATCTTCTTCATCAACCGAGAGTCAAAGATTTTGGCGATGTTCTGATCGAACCACTGGCCTTGCTTCTCGACGTCATCAAACTGCAGGATGTCGGCCAGCTTTACACCATATAGACGTGAGGTGGCATGCAGGACTCCAATCAGCTTACCTAGCAGGCCATACTTATAGAAGCCTTTTTGAAAGAGTCGGACTCGAGGCAGGACCTTGCCGCCTTCCCAATACCGGCGGCTCTCTGCATCAAGGTGGGGAGCAATCTTCTCGAAATACAGCCGAACATTCTTGCTGGAATTGGCCTGAATGAAAAAGAGTGCGAACTCGTCTGGACTTAGGTGAAGGGCCGCCTGAACCTTCAGCCGAATCAGCGCGATATGTGCGTGATTGAGGTCGACAACGGTGATCTTTGCAGGGTTGTCCACCAAATAAGACAAGGCATTACAACCACCGGATGAAATGGTGATCAGGTGGTCACGCTCGGTAAGGGCCAGCGCCTTGCGGTCAACCTCGGGATCCTCCCAAATCTGCGGATAGACCAGCTGCTCAAACCATTTTGCAAAGAGCCGGTCCTTCAGCGAGACCTTCTCCTTGGCACCGAAAACGGCCTGCTTGAGTAACCGACGAGACCGGCTGCTGGCCGGGGCTTTGAGAACTGCCGCATTGGTCGTCATGACGCACCCTTTTGAAGGAAACTGCGGGCAGTCTGAATGGATGACGTTACCGTACGCTTACAAATGCATGACCTTTTTTTGACACCGAGGCTCTTAGAGGCTGCTAGCGAAGGTACTGATCCAACTGGGCGATCTCGAGATCGAGGAGCTGGCCTGCCTGGGCCTGACGCCTGGCAACCTGCCGTGCAATGGACAGCCGCTCCATGAAGAGTTGCCCCTCCACCTCGTAGACCGAGGACTTGGCCGCCAGCCACTCCAAGGTAGAGCGCGCGCCCTGCTGATAGGCCTTGTCGGTGTCCGTCAGGCGCTTTTTGGCCGTCGCGAGACGGGAGGCGATGAGTTCAAGGCGAGCCTGCCCTGACTGAGCAGAGAAATGGGCATTGCGGGCAGCCTGTTCGAGCTCTAGGGCGCGCTGCGCACGCTCCTCAACCAGACGGTCTGCCTCGACGGCCAACTCCTGAGCCTTGGCAGATCGATAACCGCCCGTTGACAGCGGCACCACCACCTGGACTCCGACGAACTGGCTAGCGGACCGCTGACTGGCATGTCCATAGTCTCCGTAGCCCGTTGCACCCTCGAGGCCCACCGATCCTACCGCCTGGACTCTTACGCCATCTTGTCCCCTAGCGTACTTCTGTACCTCCAGAAGACTCATCTGGCGACGCAGGTCCACCGACTTCAAGAGCGGGTGCGTGGTTTTTAAGTCAGAGACCAGTTCGTCGAGTGGCTTTCGAAGAAGCCCCTCCAGTTTCTGAATCTGAAGACCCGGCCTGGCTAGCACCTGAACACCACCGGCCAGGTCAGCCAGTAGTCGGTTAGCCGTCACCAACTGCGACTCCCTGGCAATTCGCTCGGCCCTGAGTTGAGCGATGCGCTCCAGAGATTCCTCGACATCGAGTCGGCTAATGTCTCCAAGCCTTAGCCGTTTCTCGAGCTGAGCATGCGCTGCCTCCAGCGCTCCAATCTGCTGGCTCACCAGCCTGACCATCTCTTGGGCTTCCAGCACGTCGAGAAAACGCTCGACCACCGAGAGGGCCAGAAACTGCCTGCTCACCTCAGCCGCGAGATCGGCAACCTGGGCCGAGAGGTCTAGCTGACGGCTAGCGGCCTGAAGGCTCTTGTCAAATAGGGGCTGAACCGCAACAAGGGCCGTCTTGGCGGTCGCGCCAAGATAGATGGAGGTATTGAACTCGGCCTTCTCGTAGGGGCCGGAGCCCATCTGAGAAGAATAGAACTGAGCACCTTGAGTACTGCCATAGAGGCTTGTGAGTCCTACTGCGCCCGTGAGTGAGACCGTGGGTCGAGCCAGCGCCTTGGCCTGCTCTAGTCTGGCCAATCCAGCCCGCTGATCAGTCTTGGCGACTCGGTAGGCTGGGTCGTGGGTCTGGGCAGCCTGCCAGACCGACAGCAAGTCGGCCGAGAGAACCGCCGCCGGAGCAACAAAAACCGCCAAGCCAAAGAGGCGAGTGGCAACGGTTCTGACAGAGGTCTTGCACATTCCCAATTCCTTTCGTCAACGCTCTTAGCAGCCGCCCTGGACACCAAGTCGACGCAGTATCGTCTCCATCAGGCACCACTTGGTAAAGCCACTCTGAAGCAGGTTTGCGCCAACAAAGGCGGTGAACCATAGAAAGTTGGCATTCACAAAAAGAGGGCTGGCCTCAAGTCCAAGCCCAAGGGACAACAGGACAAAAAAACCAGCTACAACGTGAACAATCTGCCATGAACGCATGGTTACTCTCCTCTAGGTTTAAATAAGACGAAATACAGCAGGGGGATCACGACCAGGGTCAGGACGGTCGAGACCAAAATGCCAAAGAGCAGCGAAATGGCCAGGCCATTAAAAATTGGGTCATCCAGAATGAACAAGGCCCCTAGCATGGCTGCAACCGCCGTCAGGACAATGGGCTGAGCCCGGGTGGCAGCCGACTGGATCACGGCCTCTTTGAAGGCAATTCCAGAGGCCGTCTGCAGACGAATAAAGTCGACGAGCAAAATGGAGTTGCGAACAATAATGCCCGCCAAGGCAATCATGCCAATCATGCTAGTGGCCGTGAATTGTGAGCCTAGCAAGGCATGGCCAGGCATGACGCCGATGATTGTGAGTGGAATGGGCGCCATGATGACCAACGGCATGAGGTAGGAACCAAAAAGGGCCACGACGAGGAGATAGATCAGGATCAGTCCCACGCCGTAGGCTGCGCCCATATCGCGAAACGTCTCATAGGTGACCTGCCACTCCCCGTCCCACTTGATGGCGTAGTGCTGGTAGGGATTACTGGGCTGACTGATGAAGAATTCTTCAACCGGCTTGCCGTCCTGGCCTACGAGGTCACCCACCGCCGACCTTGCCGCAAAGAGTCCATAGAGTGGGCTATCGCTGCCCCCAGAGACATCTGCGGTCACAAAGGCCATGGGCAGAAGGTCTTTGCGGTAGCGGACCTGCTCTCGGCTGGCCTCGACCACTCGCACAAACTGCCCGATGGCGACGGCTTCACGGGTCGAGGTTCGGACAGTAAGGGAGAGAAGGTCGTTGAGGCTTGTCTGGCTGAGTTCAGGCAGGCGAATCTGGACTGGCACAGGATATTTAGAGCCGTCTCGCAAATGGGAGACCTCGTCGCCTGAGAGACCGGCTCGAAGGGTCTGCACGATGGTCGCCTGAGAGACGCCCATGAGATTGGCCTTACGGCGGTCAATGACCAGAAACTGCCGTGGACCGGATGCGACGAGGCTGTCGTCCACATCCACCACATGGGTGGTCTGCCCCAGAATCTGCCGAACCTGTTGGGTGAGTTGCAGCCGGCCTTGCTCGGTCGGACCATAGACCTCCGCCACGATGGGTGCCAAGACCGGGGGACCAGGCGGTACCTCGACTACTTTGACGTTAGCCCCAAAGGGCTTGCCGATAGCGACCAGATCCGCCCGAAGGGCTGCCGCGATCTGATGGCTCTGCTGGGAGCGCTTGGATTTGTCCAGCAGGTTGACCTGAAGGTCTCCCTGATGGGCCTGCTGCCGAAAATAGTACTGTCTCACCAGGCCATTGAAGTTAATGGGCGAGGCGGTACCCGCATAGAGTTGAACATCGGTGACGTTGGGGTCTTTTAACAGACGCTCCGACAGAGCCCTCAGGACCTTCTCGGTCTGCTCAACGCGGGTCCCCTCTGGCAAATCGACCACCACCTGAAACTCACTCTTGTTGTCAAAAGGCAGCATCTTCAAGACGACCAATCCTGTCACCGGTAGCAGCACCGAGAGACCAATGGCACCGGCCACCCCGAGTGCAAGCATGCGGCGAGAAGACCTGCCCTTCTGGTCATCCAAAAAGGGGCCAAAGATTCGGCGCATAAGGGGCAAGAGCTTGGCCGAGAGGCCCGCCCCATGCCCCGCGCTCGGGCTGGTCTGAGGCTTGAATGTCATCCACTTTGCCGACATCCAGGGGGTCACGACAAAGGCAATGGCAAGCGACAGCAGCATTCCCATGCTGGCGTTAATTGGGATGGGACTCATGTAAGGACCCATGAGTCCCGAGACGAAGGCCATGGGCAGCAAGGCGGCGATCACCGTAAAGGTCGCCAAAATCGTTGGCCCACCCACCTCGTCCACGGCAGCCGGAATAATCTCAAGCAGAGTCTTGTTGGGGTAGAGAGCCTGGTGCCGGTGTATGTTCTCAACCACCACAATGGCATCGTCAACCAAAATGCCAATCGAAAAGATCAGGGCAAAGAGTGAGACCCGGTTGATCGTAAAGCCATAGGCCCACGAGGCGAACATCGTGGCCGCAAGCGTCAGCACCACGGCAGCCCCCACAATCAGGGCCTCCCGCCGACCCAGGGCGATGAACACCAGGGCCACGACCGAGGCGGTCGCAAACAGGAGTTTTTGAATCAATTGACGGGCCTTCTGGTCTGCCGTCTGACCATAGTTTCGAGTGACCTCTACCTGCACGTCTTTGGGTAATCGACTGGCCTTTAGGGACTCCATTTGAGCCAGCAGGTTCTTGGCCACCACCACGGCATTCTCGCCAGGCTTTTTGGTGACCGCGATCGTGACGGCCGGCTTGATTGGGCCGGATTGGCCTGAGGTGGCGGAGCGTTGGGCAGACCAGACGGACTGCTGGAGCTGCTCCGGCCCATCCGTCACCTGGGCCAAGTCGCGCAAATAGACCGGCTCGGCCTGACGGATACCGATGACCAGGTTCTCAACATCCGTCTTGTTCTGAATGAAGGGCCCGGTCTGAATGGCGACAGACGACTGCTCCAGGAGCACTTCGCCCACTGGACTGCCCGCGTTGGCCGTGGACAAAACCCCATAGACCTCTGAGAGCGTAAAGCCGCGGGCTGCCATGCGTCTGGGGTCGATCAGGACCCTGATGGTTCGCCCGGCGCTGCCGATGGTCTTGACCTCGCGTGTGCCTTCCACCCGCTTCAAATCTGACTCAATCTGATGAGCCCAGTGCTCAAGATGGAGTCGGGGCTGTTCTTCACGACTCGTAGTCAGGGTAAAAGCCAGGATGGGCACGTCATCAATGCCCTTGGGCTTGATGATGGGCGGTAGAGTCCCAAGACCAGCCGGCAGCCAGTCTTGGTTAGCGTTCACCACGTCATAGAGTCGCACCAGGGCCTCAGTGCGTGGGACACCGACCTCGAACTGGACCGTCAGGACGGAGAGGCCTGCCTGGGAGACCGACATCACATGCTCCACACCCTGTATCTGTGCAAGCACCTGCTCAGCCGGCAATGAGACCATCTGCTCGACGTCGTTGACCGTAGCGCCGGGGAAGGGAATCAGCACATTGGCCATGGTCACGTTGATCTGTGGCTCCTCCTCCTTCGGTGTGACCACCACCGCAAAGAGCCCCACCAGCAGCATGGCCAAGGCAATGAGCGGGGTGATGCGGTCCGTCAGGAAACGACTGGCAATGCGGCCAGACAGACCAAGCGGGCCTGATTGGCCTGAAGCTCCGGAGGGCTGGGGAGGCTGGATGTTATTCATATTTGATCATTATATTATATAAAATAATATAAAGTAAAGCCGCACAAAGAGGGCGCAACGGGGGGCGTGGCCCACGAGGACCAGCCCCTGGCCCCTACTCTCGCCAGTAGTCCAGAGAAAAGATGGCCAAGAACGACATCATCTCGAGTCGGCCAAGAATCATGGCCAGCGAGCAGACGTTGGCCTGAAAGTCAGAAAAACTGCTGTAGTTGCCCGCTGGGCCAATTTCGTTGAGTCCCGGCCCTGCGTTGTTGACTGTGGCGACCACTGCACTGAAGGCAGTGTCCAGTGGGAGATCCGTGAGCAGAAGAACAAAGGTCAGCACGAGGACTGTTCCGCCATAGACCAACATAAAGGCCAAGACACTAAAAATAGTGCCGTTGGAGACAGGTTCGCCATTGACCGTCAGCGGATTGATCGCACGAGGATGCAGCATGCGAGAGACCTCGCGCTGCGTCTGTTTTAGCAGAATGACCAGCCTTGCCATCTTTATGCCAGCCCCAGTCGACCCAGCGCTGGTCGCGACGCCGGACAGCAGCAACATTAGAACGGGAGCAAAAATGGGCCACTGGTTGTAGTCAACCGTTGAATAGCCAGTCGTAGACCCTAGAGATACTGTGTTGAAGGTTGCGTACCGCAGCGCCTCGAGAGGATCGCTGTAAACCCCCCTGATGTAGAGCAGACCAGCAATGCCAAAACTGCAGAGCAGCAGCAGGGCGATGGTGCCCCGCCACTCCGGATCTGTAAATACCAGCAGTGGCTTTCGCTTGATAAGCGCAACGAAATAAAGAGCAAAACTGCCACTGGCCATGAGCATGAAGAATACGGCGATCCAGTCGAGCGTCGCGGACTTAAATTGCCCAAAGCTTGCGTCATAACCAGACAACCCTCCCAGGCTCATGGTGGAAAACATGTGAATCCAGGCATCCTTGGGCGACATCCCACCGGCCCAGTAGGCCAGTACGCAGCACAGAGAGATCAAGCAGTAGACGCCCCAGAGTCCTTTGGCCGTCTCTGTAATGCGGGGCGTGAGTTTGGCTTCTTTCAGAGGACCCGTTGACTCCGCCTTAAAAATTGAGCCAGCGCCTCCAGAACTCACCAGCGGAAGAATAGCCACCGCCAGAATCAGAATGCCCATGCCACCAAGCCACTGTAGAAAGCAGCGCCAGAAGTTGATGGAATACGGCAAGCGGTCTAGCCCGACCAAAACAGTCGCCCCCGTCGTCGTGAGCCCGGAGACAGCCTCAAAGTAGGCAAATGAAAAACTGATGGGTTTGGGCGCCGCCTGAAAATGGATGAGCAGCGGCAGGGCAGCCAGCGCGGGCAGAATGGTCCAACACAACACCACCAACAAGATGCCATCACGTGGCTTGAGTTCCGGCATCTGCCGACGGATAACCGCCGACGACAGACAGGCAAGGCCTGCGACAAAGGTCACTACAAAGGGCAGCCAGAAATCATGCTCGCCGCCATCCTGTCCATAGAGGGCGATGGCCTGAGGAACAAGGAAGGCCGCTGAGAAGACCAGGAGCACCAGCCCGAAGGTTGGCAGAATCCGCAAGAAAATGTGCATTCGTATTGCGCTGCAATGTCGCTTCGCATCATGATACTTCGCCTTGTTCGAGTCGTCATGGAAACCTAGAGAACTACCGGCACTAAAATCAGCGCATGTCAGACCCTCATCAGCACGGACCACTCGACAGCAAGATCGGTCACCAGCGGCAGCATCCCGTCGGTCTCCGAAGCCTTGGGCTGGCAGTAGTCCTCACCGCTGGCTTTGCAGTGGTGGAACTGCTGACTGGCTTCTGGTCGGGCTCGCTGGCGCTGATATCCGATGCGGGTCACATGGCCACCGACGCATCGGCCCTGCTTATTGCCTTGTTTGCCCAGGTGCTGGCCCGACGGCCAGCAACACCCCGGTATTCCTACGGCTTTGGACGTATTGAAGCACTGGCTGCCTTCACCAATGGGCTGGTGCTGCTTGGGCTGACCGTCTGGATTGTGGTGGAGGCCATCGACCGGTTTACAGCACCACACGCCATTCAAAGCACAACCCTCATGCTGGTCGCAGCCCTTGGCCTGATGATCAACCTCTTGGTGGCTTGGGCCCTATCAAAGGACCAACACGACTTAAACACCAAGGCCGCGCTGGCCCATGTCATGGGTGATCTACTGGGGTCGCTGGCCGCCCTTGGCTCTGGGCTGGCCCTTTATCTCGGCGCCCCCAACTGGGTAGACCCAGCCCTCTCACTGTTGATTTGCCTGATGATCTTTCGCTCGGCCTGGGCAGTCAGTGCTACGTCGTTCAACATTCTGATGGAGCGGGCCCCAGAGGCATTCGACTCCGCCCAGATCGCCTCGGTCATGCAAGCCATTCCAAATGTCGCCCAAGTACACAACCTCCATATCTGGGAGCTTGCCCCGGGTCAGGTTGCGTTGACAGCCCACATCCAAGTTGGTCGGCTGGAGAATTGGCCCGAGACACTGGATATGCTCCTCGGCAGCCTTCACAAACAAGGCATTGACCACATCACCCTTCAGCCAGAACCCCTGGAATAGTCCACCAGAAAAAAAACAGACTCCATGCATAATCAGACGGCATGAAAACCATCCAAATTAAGGCGGCCTGGAATGGCCATAGTGACTGCCTGAGCTGCGGCATACGCGAGAGTGTTCTGTTTTCAGACATCCCCGAGGCCCAGTTTTCCGATTTCCATCAGCGGATCGATGACTTGGACTTCCCAAGAGACGCGGCCCTGTTTCATCAGGGCCAGCCAGCCAAGTACACCTACACCCTCCGCAGCGGCCTTATCAAAAGTGGGCCGAGGCCTTGCATGAATCGGAATCTTGGTTTGCCGAGGTGAACTCCGGCTCTGCGGAGCAACGACTGGCGAGGCTGCTTCTCAGGCTCTCCACCCAAGACGGTCAGATCACCGTCTCGCACCTCTTTCGCCGGGACGAGATGGGGGCCATGTTGGGCGTCACCCTGGAGACCATCAGCCGTCGGCTCTCCACCCTCAAAAAAGAGGGAATTCTTGAGATGGCCAGTGCCCAGAGTCCTACCGTCAAAATCACCAACCTGCAGGCTCTTCGGCGCCTAGCGGGTGATTAAACAAAAACGGCGCAGCCACCGTCAGCCATACAGGGGTTTTGTACACTACAGGCTATGCGCAGACTCACCGAATACCGAATCAGCGGCACCAAATACTATGCGGTCTACCAAGACGGCATCTGTATTTTCTATGGCCCATCAAAGATTCATGCGGAAATGTTGCTGCTGGGCTTAGACCCCGAGTTGCACTAAGCAGACTGGTTGACCAGCAGTCCTTCGAGCGAAAGCAGGTTTCGGCTGATCCGCAGCATCTCTTCCGAGGGAATAGACCGAACCAATTCGCCGGTGTTGGGGTTCATGACCCTGGTCACAATCTGACCAGCCACTTCATCCACCGACAGGGAGAGGCTACGGCCGGAGGCCTCGAGTTGCTCAGTGATCTGAGTCACAAGCGCCTGGGCGGACTCACGGGAAAAGCTACTCTGGGAGACGCTGCGCTCAGGCAAATCGAGTGAATCGACCCGAGAATCTGCCCTGGCCAACTGAGCCAGCGACTCCGGGACGGACAGCTGCCCGGCGTAGCCCCGAACGGCCAAGGCCTGGTCGGACAGCAGGGAAAGACCAAGGTTTGCCATAACATCCCAATACTACCAAAATAACGGCCATGGATGAAGACTTTAAAGCCGCCCAGCAAGCCCTGGCCGTAGGGGCTTACTATCAAGCTTTTGAGATTTTTTTCATGATGGAGCAGGCCAGCACAGACTCCAACTTCATCAATTGCTGTCGGATGGCCATCAGCAATCAACTCTGTCCGGAGCACCAGCAACAACTCTTTGAGCGCCTCGAGCACGAGACACGAATGAACAATGGCCGAGCCGCCTACAACTACGCACTGGTTCTAGAGCGGCTTGGGCAGCACAACAAAAAAGTCACCGAACTGTTACACAAGGCTCAGCTGCTGGGCGTCCCCGAGGCTGAGAGCTCTCTGAACAAGTTTATTTATACGGGCAAGCTGTAAATAGAAGTTCCACCCGGCGCGTAAGCCAAGGGGTGCGCTAAAATATAGGTCTTTTCCCGAACGGGGTCCACCCATGCCTATGCTGCTCGACGATGCAAAGGCCTGCCTTCTGGCCGGCAAGTATCGGGCTGCCTTTGAGGTTCTCATGGAAATGGCCCGGGATGACAACCAGCCGGCCATCATGCTCCTGGCAGACATGTGCATCAAGGGACAGCTGGCGGCCGAGCATCTGGCGACTCTTCAAGACCACCTCAACCGCAAGGCCAGTCGAGGCTGGGGAGCCGTCCAGTTCAACCTTGGGGTCATCTATGAGCGAGGCATTAATGCCGAGAAAGACCTGGAGCTTTCTAAAAAATATTACCGGCAGGCCTGCGACCAGCTGGTGCCCCAGGCCCATGTCAACCTTGCCTACATTCTGCTCAATAACGAGCCGGTAGACGTAAGCCAGGCCCTGCATCACCTAGAGGAAGCCATCGAACTAGGCTCCACTGCCGCCTGTAACACCATGGGCCTGCTCTACATGAAAGGTGACCATGTGGAGAAAAACACCACCAAGGCCTTTGGCTACCTGTTCGCTGGCGCCCGCGAAAAAGGCGAGGAGGCCAAAAAGAACCTCTTCTTGCTGCAGACGCTCTACCCCATGAACGACTTTGCTGAAGGCAAGGATCTAGCCAGCGAGATCATCATCCGCATGGCCAACGCCCGCGACCGGTATTCCATCGACTAAGCCCCCCAACCTCAAACCAAGAAAAAAAGAACCATGGCCTACGATTTAGAAGACGGCGAACGCGCCGTCAAACTTGGAGCCTACCGACAGGCCTTCGAGATCTTCATGATGCTCTGCGTCAACCAGGAAGATCCGGCATTCTTCAAGCTCTCCGAGATGGCCATTAACAAGCAACTCGAAGAGGAGGAACTGCAGCGTCTGATCGACATGATGAAAGAGGAAGTCCGCAAGAAAAATGGCGAGGCTACCTTTAACCTGGCGGTCGTCTATTGGCGAGCCCCCTATGCCACCAAAAACCTCGAAAAGGCGATTGAGTATCTGAATGCGGCCTGCCGCATGGAAGTGGCCCAAGCCTTTATTGCACTGGCCAAGCTCTACATGAGCGATGGGGCCCACCTGCCCCTGGCCACCGGCTCCAACATCATGAACCTGCTGCACCAGGGCTTTGAGCACGGGTCAGTCGAGGCGGCCCACCTCATTGCCAAAGAGCACCTGAGCGGCCACTACGCCAAAAAAGACAACTACGAGGCCTTCAAATACCTGTTTATCGCCGGTCGACTAGGCATTACGGAAGCCAAGAAACACACCATGGTGATGCAGGGCCTCAACGCTTCTCCCGAGTTCAAGCTAGCCCAGCAAGAGGCAATGCAGATCATCGAGCACCACGAGAGCAAGATGATCAAGTGGGTCTAATCGACCTGAATTCTTTTTAAGGCATGGGCACAGGCGTAACCGCTGGCCCAGGCCCACTGAAAGTTGTGACCGCCCAGGTGCCCGGTCACATCCAAGCACTCTCCGATGAAGTACAGCGAACCATGCCTGCGAACGGCCATGGTTTTTGGATCTAACTCAGTGGTGTCGACTCCCCCCAGCATCACTTCTGCCTTGTTCCAACCCTGATGGCCAGCAGGCGTCACCTCGAAGTTTTTTAGCCGCGCCATCACCGCCTGTCGATCTTTGCCCTTTAATTCCGCCCACTTCCGACCAGTGGGCTCGACTCGCTCTGCCAAAGCCTTGGCCAGGCGCTCTGGCAAATGCTGCCCCAGGATCTGAGCCAGGCTCAGCCGCCCCACAACCCTCTCATCGAACAACTCCGCAAGGGCATCCCCATCGCCGACAGCCTCGGAAAGAGCGGCCCACAGCCAATTGAGCCGAATGGGCTCTCCAAGCTGCCAAAAACTACTGGCCTGCAGAATGGCTGGACCGGAGAGCCCCTTGTGGGTAAACAGCAGGTCCTCTTCAAAGCTTGCCTGGCCATAGGACGGCTCGGTACCCATGGGGCTGCCGGCGTGGATTTCAACGGGTGCACTCAGACCGGTGAGACCCTGGAAAAAAGTGGTCTGTTCACCGGTAAAAGCCAACGGAACCAGGCCTGGCCGAACCGGCGTCACCGCAAGCCCAAGGCTGCGGGCAAAGTCTAAGCCCCAGGCACTAGCCCCAATCGCAGGCACCGGCAGGCCACCTGTGGCCACTACCAACTGACCTGCCAGAGTATCGCCATGGCCCTGAGTCTGAACCCGCCAACCCGATCCCTCCGCATTGATGGCCGCGACCGACACCGGGTGCCGAACCTCGACACCACCCGCCTGACACTCATCGATGAGCAGCTTGATAATCTGGGTTGCACTGTCGTTGCAGAAGAGTTGACCTTTGTGCTTCTCGTGAAAGGCAATGCCATGGTCTCGCACCAGGCTGATGAATTGTTTGGATCGATAGCCGGCCAGTGCCGGCTTTACAAACCCCGGATTCAGGCTAAGAAAGTGTTCGGGGCTGGTGTTGCGGTTGGTGAAGTTGCACCGACCCCCACCGCTGATTCGGATCTTTTCGCCAATCGTCTGGGCATGGTCGAGGACCAGAACCGACAGGCCACGCTGGCCAGAAACGCCGGCGCAGAAGAGTCCTGCCGCGCCAGCACCGATCACAACGACGTCGTAATGAGACTTCACGAGCCTTGGAGTTCCCTTTCCGATATGCCTGCCCATGCTAATCGACTCGCTCAGAGACTGCATGATTGGCGCATGAAGCCCCAAGACCAGTGGACGCGTTAAGCTTGAACGCTATGGCAATCAGCCAAAACCTCATGCGCTCAGGGAACGACTCCATCCAGCGACTCCAGAACCTGGCGGTCGTCGTTGGCCTGCACGCCGTGGGCTTTGTGGGACTGGCCTACACAGCCAACCAGACTGACCTGGAGGTCTCAGAGGCCAAGCCCATTCTCGCTAGCATCATTGCGCCATCCCGGCCCGCTCCGGTGGTGGCGCCAGCAACAACCCTGCCCAAGCCTGCACCAGCGCCAACGCCAGTAGCGCCAACACCAGATCCGGTCAAGAAGGTCGAGCCCAGCTCAGTCGTGGAACAGAGGACCGACACAAAGACCAAGGCCAGCCAGGAGGCGGCAGCGTCCGAAGTCATCCAGCCCAAGTTCG
>CALMJH010000079.1 GCA_937864175.1 uncultured Burkholderiales bacterium | reverse complement strand
GTCACGGCCATCGGGACGCAGTCAGCCTTTTGAACAATCAAGGTCAGCGGTCCTGGCCAGAAGGCCTGTGCCAGACGTTGTGCCGACTCGGGCCAGTCACCAGCCAGGGCTTTGGCGGCTGACAGGTTGGCCACGTGGACAATGAGGGGATGATCGGTTGGTCGGCCTTTGACTGAAAAAATTCGCGCCACTGCAACCGGCGCCAGTGCATCGGCACCCAGGCCATAGACCGTCTCGGTCGGGAAGGCCACCAGGTGGCCTGCAGCCAGGCGCTGGGCTGCCTGCTCGATCAATGCCTGATCAGACATCCAGACGTTGGGTCAGGTGACCCATCTTGCGACCCGGCCGGGCCTGAGCCTTGCCATAGAGGTGCAGACTGCACCCCGGGGCGGCCGTCATGGATGTCCAGTCTGGTTCAACCTGGCCAGCCGCCTCTCCTTTTGGAAACCAGAGGTCACCCAGAAGATTGGTCATGCGGACGGGAAACTTGAGGTCTGTTGGCCCGAGTGGCTGGCCGGTGCAAATGCGCACCTGCTGCTCAAACTGGCTGGTCTTGCAAGCTTCGATACTGTAGTGGCCACTGTTGTGGGGACGTGGAGCCATTTCGTTGGCGACCAGACTGCCATCGGCGAGCACGAAAAATTCTACGCAGAGCACGCCCACGTAACCCATGGCCTGAGCGATACGACTGGCCGCATCACGAGCAGTGCTCGCGAGCTGGTCATCGATCTGCGCTGGCACGGTGGTGGTGTCCAGAATGCCACCCTTGTGAATGTTCTCGCCTACCGGAAAGACGGCAACCGAACCGTCAGCATGCCGGGCGATGATGACCGAGATTTCTTTGGCCAGCGCTAGCTTTTTTTCCAAGACGCAGACCACCGAGCCCATGGACTCAAAAGCCTGCACAGCCTGCTCACGACTGCTCACAACCGCCTGACCCTTGCCGTCGTATCCCAGCCGGGCTGTCTTGAGAATGGCCGGAAACAGCCCGTCTGCACAGGCCTTGAGATCGTCGACCGACCGAATCGCCGCATGGGCTGCGACGGCTACACCGGCCGACTGGATAAAAGCCTTTTCGACAAGTCGATCCTGTGCCTTCTCGACACAGTCTGCGTTGGGATAGGTCTGGCCATGGGCCGCGAGAAATCGAAGCGAGTCAGCGGGGACATTCTCAAACTCGGTTGTAAAGACGCAAGCAGACTGGGCCAACTGGGCAAGGGCCTCGGGGCTGTCATAGGCCCCAACAATGACCTGATCTGCAATCTGGCCTGCGGGACCCAGGGGGTCTGGATCCAAAACCGTCACGGTATGTCCCAGTCGGTGGGCAGCCTGAATCATCATCCGGCCCAACTGCCCCCCGCCCAACAAGCCGATGTTCATGTCGTCGGCTTGCCGAGACTCGCATTCATGGAGGCGGCCGCATTGGTCTGATCAGCCCGATAGCTGGCCAATCGATCCCGCAACGCCTCGTCCTCGGTCGCCAGTGTGGCGATGACATGCAGGGCTGCATTGGCTGCACCAGCCTCACCAATCGCGAAGGTTGCCACCGGAATGCCCTTGGGCATCTGGACGATGGAATAGAGGGAGTCCTCGCCACGCAGGTACTTCGACGGCACTGGAACCCCAAAGACCGGAACCGTCGTCTTGGCTGCCAGCATGCCGGGCAGGTGTGCCGCACCACCGGCCCCTGCAATGATGCCGCGCAGACCCCTTGCGCAGGCCTGTTCCGCGTAGTCGTAGAGGGTATCGGGCATGCGATGAGCCGAGACGACTCGGGCCTCATGCGGAATGCCAAACTTGTCCAGAATCTCGACCGCATGCTTCATGACCTCCCAGTCCGACTGAGAGCCCATGACCACCCCCACCACCGGCATCCGAACACCGGCAATGCGAAAGAGAGCCTCGCGGTATTTGGCCGCCGTGCGCTCGATCACATGTGGCGGCAGAGCAGGGGCTGGAGCGGTCTTGCCCCAGTCCAGGGTCTCGAGATAGTCCCGAACATACTGCTTGTCGAAGCTGGGCGGCGAGATGCCTTCCGCATACGAATCCGCCGGCCAGTAGCGGGAAGAGTCTGCCGTGAGCACCTCGTCCATGAGATGCAGAACACCCTGGTCGTCCAGTCCGAATTCAAACTTGGTGTCGGCGATGATGATGCCCTGCTCGAGAGCGTAGGCTGCTGCCTCCTGGTAGAGCTGAATGCTGATGCGACGGATCTCTTTCGCAAGCTTCTCGCCAATCATCTCGATGACGGTTTCAAACGAGATGTTCTCGTCATGTTCGCCCACGGCGGCCTTGCGGGCGGGTGTAAAAATGGGCTCTGGCAGACGGCTGGCCTGCTTCAGACCGGCGGGCAGGTCAATGCCACAGACCTGGCCACTGGCCTGATAGTCTTTCCAGCCACCACCGATGAGGTACCCGCGCACAACGGCCTCAACCGGCAGTGGTTTTAGCCTTTTGGCGACGACCGCACGACCACGGACCTGCTCCACCTCGGTGGCCTCGACGACGGTCTCGGGGTCGATACCGGTGAGATGGTTGGGCACCACATGGGCTAGCTTTGCAAACCAGAACTCGGTCATGCGGTTGAGCACGACACCTTTGTCTGCAATGGGCTCGTTCATGACGACATCAAAGGCCGACAGCCGATCACTGGCCACCATCAGCAGCTTGTCCTCGCCCACAGCGTAAATGTCTCGGACCTTGCCGCGGGCAATCAGCGGCAGGCTTCGAATACTGGTCTGGAAGAGGGC
>CALMJH010000078.1 GCA_937864175.1 uncultured Burkholderiales bacterium | reverse complement strand
AAGACCAAGGCCAGCCAGGAGGCGGCAGCGTCCGAAGTCATCCAGCCCAAGTTCGATGGCGACTATCTGAACAATCCAAAGCCTGGCTACCCGTCCATCTCCCGCCGACTGGGTGAGGAGGGGGTGGTCATGCTGCGCGTCTATGTCAGCGCCCAAGGCACCCCAGAACAAATTCAACTGCTCAAATCCAGTGGCTTTGCCCGCCTGGACCAGGCCGCCCAGGAGGCTGTGGGCCGCTGGCGGTTTGTACCGGCCAGACAGGGCAAAATAGCCACAGCCGCCTGGGTTCAAGTACCCGTTTCGTTCCAACTCCGGAGATAGCCATGCCAACCGCTCAGCCCATGGGCTTTAGCCACTTCCTCAGCCAGACCGATGCCCTGGGTCTGGCCTTGTTTGTCATCTTGATTGCCATGTCAGTGGCCAGCTGGACGGTGATTGTCACCAAGATCCGCCAGGCCATGAGCCGCAAGAAAGAGACCGCCGCATTTGTCCGGGAGTTTCAGGCCATTAGCAGCCTGGACGGCTTAAAGACTCTGGCCAACCAGCACGAGGATGCTCATGGGCGCATTGCCCAGGCCGCACTGTCGGCTGCCAACTATGCGAGCGTCAAGACCGGCACTGGACTCATTGATGCAGAGAGCCCCAGCGAGCTGGTGAGCCGTGCCTTGCAGCAGGCCATCGACGAAGAGGCCGCCCGCCAGGAATACGGCCAGACGCTACTCGCATCGGTGGCCTCCAGCGCCCCGTTTGTGGGCCTGTTCGGAACGGTCTGGGGCATCTACCACGCCCTGGTTAGCATTGGCATGAGTGGTCAGAGCTCTCTGGATCAGGTGGCTGGCCCCGTAGGTGAGGCCTTGATCATGACGGCCCTGGGCCTGGCCGTTGCCATTCCGGCGGCCCTGGCCTACAACGCCTTTCAGCGTCAGGCGAGGCTTTACGGCGCACAACTGGAAAGCTTTGCCCACGACCTCTTTGTCTTGATTGCTACTGGCAGCAAGCCACGCTAAGGGAGAGAGCCATGGCCTTTCACGTCTCCTCCAAGACCGGGCGCCACCAGCCCAACCCCGAAATCAACATGGTGCCGCTGATCGACGTCATGCTGGTGTTAGTGATTATTTTCATGGTCACGGCTCCGCTCATGACCCATGCCGTCAAGGTGGACCTGCCCAAGGCCAGTAGCCAGAGGAACGAGGTCAAACCTCAGACCATCTCGCTGTCCATCGATGCCAGCGGCACGCTCTACTGGAACAAGGAAAAAGCAGACTGGGCTGCACTGCCAGATCGCCTAAAGGTCGAGGCAGCCAAGGACCCCCAGCCCGAATTGCACATTCGGGCTGATGAGAACACCGCCTACAAAAAAGTGGCGGAGCTCATGAGCGAAGCCGCCAAGGTGGGCCTGACCAAGATTGGGTTTGTGACCGACCCCAAATAATGGGAAAGGCCTGCTCCCGCTGGCCTAACCAGTCACAGAATCTACGCCGCCACCGCCACCGGTGCCACGCTGTCCTGATCGGGCACGCTGCTGCGAATCAGGTAATCAAAGGCACCCAAGGCGGCCTTGGCCCCCTCGCCTGCTGCAATAACAATCTGTTTGTAAGGCGTGGTGGTGCAATCGCCTGCTGCAAAGACACCAGGCACGTTGGTAGCGCCGTGGCTGTCGACCACAATTTCGCCGTACTTGCCGAGTTCCACTGTGCCCTTGAGCCATTCGGTATTGGGGACCAGTCCAATCTGCACAAAGACACCCTGCAGGGCCAGCTGATGGGACTGGCCAGAAACGCGGTCTTTGTAGGTCAGGCCGGTCACCTGGTTGCCATCGCCATTGATTTCAGTGGTCTGGGCATTGGTGATGATGGTGACGTTGTGCAGGCTGCGAGCCTTGGCCACCAGCACGGCATCGGCCTTGAGCTGGTCTGCAAACTCCACCACAGTGACATGCGAGACCACACCAGCCAGGTCAATCGCAGCCTCAATGCCTGAGTTGCCGCCACCAATCACAGCCACGGCCTTGCCCTTAAACAGGGGGCCATCGCAGTGCGGGCAATAGGCCACACCGCGGTTCTTGTATTCCTGCTCACCGGGCACATTCACATTACGCCAGCGAGCGCCGGTCGACAGAATGACCGAGCGGCTCTTTAGAACGCCACCGTTGGCCATGTGGACCTGAACCAGGCCACCAGCCTGCGCTGGGGCCACAATCTTGTCAGCGCGCTGTAGGTTCATGATGTCCACGTCGTAGTGCTTGACGTGGCGCTCTAGGTCGGCCGCAAACTTGGGGCCATCGGTCTCGAGCACCGAGATGTAGTTCTCAATGCCCAGGGTGTCGTTGGTCTGACCACCGAAACGCTCTGCGGCCAGGCCCGTGCGGATGCCTTTGCGGGCTGCATACACGGCAGCCGCAGCACCGGCAGGACCACCACCGATAATCAAGACATCGAACGCCTCTTTTGCGTCAAGCTTGGCCTTGTCCTTTTCGTCGGACTTGGTGTCGAGCTTGGCCACAATCTCCTCCACGGTCATGCGACCCGAGCCAAAGAGCTCGCCATTTAGAAAGACCATGGGCACGGCCATGATCTTGCGGGCGTTGACCTCGTCTTGATTCAGGCCACCGTCGATCACCACCGTCTTGACCTTGCTATTCAGAATAGACATCAGGCTCAGCGCCTGCACGACATCGGGGCAGTTGTGGCAAGACAGCGACATGTAGACCTCGAAGCTGTAGTCGCCATCCAGAGCCTGAATGCTCTCGATGACATCTGCCTCGACCTTGGGTGGATGACCGCCAGCCCAGAGCAGCGCCAAGACCAGCGAGGTGAACTCATGCCCCAAAGGAACCGCCGCAAATCGCAGCGACATGTCGGTGCCATCGCGAGCCACCGTGAAAGACGGGCTGCGGCTGTCCTGGCCGTCGTAACGAACCGAGACCTTGTCAGACAGGCCTGCAATGGTCTCCAACAGTGCTCGCATCTCGGCTGCACTGGGCTGGTCAGACAGCGTTCCATTAAGCGTGATGGGATAGACAAGCTTTTGAAGATAGGCCTGCAGTTGGGCTTTGAGCTGGTCGTTCAGCATGGCGGTCTCCGGCGAGGTGACAGACAGCGATTAGAAAAGAAGGGGCGGGCCTTTTGGGCCCGCCCCGGTGTCAAGATCGATTAGATCTTGCCAACTAGATCGAGCGAGGGTGTCAGGGTCTCAGCACCGGGCGTCCACTTGGCAGGGCAGACCTGACCGGGGTTCGCAGCGATGTACTGGGCAGCCTGAACCTTACGTAGCAGCTCGTTGGCGTCACGGCCGATGCCGTTGTCGTGGATTTCGCAGAGCTTGATCATGCCCTCGGGGTTGATCACGAAGGTGCCGCGCAGGGCCAGACCCTCTTCTTCGATCATGACGTCGAAGTTGCGGGTGATGGTGCCGGTGGGGTCACCAACCAGGGGGTACTTGACCTTGCTGATGGTGTGGGAGGTCTCGTGCCAGGCCTTGTGGGTGAAGTGGGTGTCGGTCGACACGCCGTAGATCTCTACACCCAGGGCCTTGAAAGTGTCGTAATGGTCAGCCAGGTCACCGAGTTCGGTGGGGCAGACAAAAGTGAAGTCGGCGGGGTAGAAGAACACCACAGACCACTTGCCCTTCAAGGTGGCTTCGGTGATCTCGACAAATTTTCCGTTTTGGAATGCGGTGGCCTTGAAAGGCTTGATTTGGGTGTTGATTAGGGACATGGGGGCCTCTTTCGTTGAGTAGGGTCTGTCGTACTGCACTGCGACTATCGCAATGCAGCGCTATCTTCCCCTGACCACAAAGGGCCAGCCAATTGTATTTTTTAATCAGGCCGATAGTTTTTGATGCGAAGCAACGAACTCCCGGCCTACCAGCTGGTCTCACGCTCAGGAGTGGCCGAGACCTGGTGGATGCTCAGGTCGGCACCGTTGTACTCGTCCTCCTGGTCCAGCCGCAGCCCAACCGTCAGACGAATCGCCCCGTAGACCAAAAAGCCCCCCACCAGCGCCACCCCAATGGCCAGAGCGGTACCCACCAGCTGGCTGGACAGGCTCACGCCCCCCAGCCCACCAAAGGACTGGCTGCCAAAGATGCCGCAGGCCACCGCACCAAAAGCTCCGCAGAGCCCGTGCAATGGCCAGACCCCCAAAACGTCATCAATCTTGAGCCGGTTCTGGGTGAACGCAAACATCTTCACAAACAGCGCGCCGGCCAGAAGGCCAACTACCAGGGAGCCAACCGGATGCATGACATCGCTGCCCGCACAGACGGCCACCAGACCAGCCAGGGGGCCGTTGTAGATAAATCCAGGGTCATTGCGCCCAATGGCCAAGGCGGCCAGCGTACCGCCAACCATCGCCATAAGACTGTTCAAGGCGACCAGGCCCGAGATGTCCGCCACCTTCTGGGCACTCATGACGTTAAAGCCGAACCAACCTACGATGAGAATCCAGCTGCCCAAAGCCAGAAAAGGAATGCTGCTGGGAGGATGAGCGGCGACGGCCCCCTCTTTGCGATACCGGCCGGTGCGTGCACCGAGCAACAAGACGGCGGTCAGACCGATCCAGCCACCGACCGCGTGGACCACGGCGGAGCCTGCGAAATCATGAAACGGGGCCCCATAGGCGGCCTTCAGGCTGTCCTGAAAGCCGAAGTTGTTGTTCCAGACCAGGCCCTCGTAGAAGGGGTAAATGGCCCCAACCAAAAAGACCGTCGCCAGCAGCTGGGGACCAAACTTGGCTCTCTCGGCAATGCCGCCCGAAATAATGGCCGGTATGGCCGCTGCGAAGGTAAACAAAAAGAAAAACTTCGTCAGGTCATAGCCATTGTTGGCGGTGAGCGTCTGGGCCCCCACCAAGAAGCTGACCCCATAGGCCACCCCGTAGCCCACAAAAAAATATGCCACCGCACTGACCGACAAGTCGGCAACGATCTTGACCAGTGCATTGACTTGGTTTTTCTGTCGAACCGTACCAACTTCGAGGAAGGCAAACCCCGCATGCATGGCCAAGACCATGATGGCGCCCAGCAGAATAAACAAGGTATCAACGGCCTGCATAGGTGGTCTCCTCTGGACAGCCTTTAAAATAGTGGAACTGCACGCCGCGTATGGTATCGCTGACCCACTTATCCCACAAAACGCCTCTCCTCAAGGAACCCTATGAAAAAGCTCATCCTTACTGCAGCCTTTGGCCTTCTCACTGCCATTGGCATTGTCCAACCAGCCCAGGCAAAAGAGACCCAGGTAGGCAGCCTGAAAATAGAACATGGCTTTGCGATCGAGACCCGCCCTGGCCAGCCCAACGGAGCAGCCTTTGTCGACGTCGCTAACCGTGGCAAGCAGGCGGATCGACTGCTGTCTGTCAGCTTTGACAAGGCCGTTGCCGAGCGAGGCGAATTGCACACCATGAAACACGAGGGGGGAAAGATGATCATGCGAGAAGTCCCCAAATTTGAGATTCAGGCGGGTGGCAAACTCGCGCTCAAACCCGGCGCGGACCATCTCATGATGATCGGCATTAAAGAGCCGCTGAAAGCGGGACAGACCATCAAGGCCACGCTCAAGTTTGAAAATGCGGGCACGGTCGTGGTTGACCTGAAAGTCAAGGCCATGAGTGATGTGCACAAACACGGCCACGACGACCACCACCACAATGGTCAGCATCACGATGGCCACCACGGCAAACCTGCCAAGCACTAAAGCAAGAACGCCAGAGGACTTGCCTGGCCGCAGGGCTTCGCCCTAGCCGCCAGGCTTTCCAGTATAGGGCCGCACGGCATCGGCCCGCAGGACGTAGCCCGTGACCCCCTGGCTTGTGGTGGTGCGTCCCACCTCTAAAAGCCCCTCAATCCAGACCGTCGCCATGCTCTCGGGCACGGCCTTGATTCGACTGTCCGATTTGGGCTGAACCAAAATAATCTGATTGGCCGGTGGGGGTGGCGTGTGAATACAGGCACCAAAGTACGGCACCAAGAGAAAGGCTCGCCTAGGGTCGCGGCTGGCATCCAGCGGCACCACATAGCCAGGTATCCGCACCGCCTGCCGATGAAAGCGCTCCACCACTGGCGCTTCGTCCCACTTCTGTCGAAGCTTGGCCATGGCCTGGTCAGCCGCTTCCGTGCCGTCTTTTAAAAAGCCCAGACGCCCGATGGCCATCATCTCGGCCTGCATAGACTTGGCCCACTGCTCATCGATCAGGTCGTCCCAGGTGATGGTCTTGTAGGCATCTGCGGCCATGCCCCTGGTAGCGCCAAGGAACAGACCAACGGTTGACAGCCAGCCCAAGCCCAAAAAGACAGTTCTGCGATTGGAGTCCATACCCTTTACTTTGCCCTAGGCCTGTGGGGCCGACAAACCATCTGACAGAGACCAGCGGTAGGCCCGCCAGGCAGGGATTGCTGCAATGGCCACCGCTGTGAGCAGCATGGCGCCGAGCGCTAGCCAGGCGTCGGTGGGGATTGACCAGACCCGTACGGCCACTCCCATGGTCTGACGCAACCAATCAGAGGCCAGCACCAAGCCCAGCTGCTGGGCCAGCAGACCCAACAACAGGCCCATCAAAGCCACCGCAGCGGTCTCCAACATCACCAGCCTCATCATGGCGCCAGGCGATAGACCAACGGCCCGAAGAATGGCGAACTCCCTGCGCCTGGCCGAGAGCCCTGCCAGCATTAAGGCCGCCACTGACATCAGACTGGCCAGACTCACCACAAGGCCCACCAGCAAGAGGGTGTTTTCTGCAACCGATAACACCTGCCACAACTCATCGAGCGTGACCCCCGGCAAGACTGCCATCAGGGGCTCGGTCGTGGTGTTCTCGATTTGACGTCGAACCTGAAAAACTCTGGATCGGTCCTGCAGCCCCACCAGAATGGCCGTCAGAGAACTGGGCTTGAGTGCATCGACCGACAGGTCAGCGAGCAAGTCTTTCTGAAGACTCGCCATTCGACTGCCCGAGCCCATGGGCATCAGACCCCAGCCCACATGCATGGCCTCAAAGCCCTGCACGGACACCAGAACCGCCCGATCAATCGGACCGCCCGTCGGCGCCAAGACGCCAACCACCGTAAAGGGAGTCTGGTCGTGTCGGGCAGCCAACTCGCCACCATCGCCGTGTGTCAAGACAATCTGGTCCCCCAACTGATGCTGATAACGGCTGGCAACAGAGGCCCCCAACACAAGCTCGAATACCGCGCGGGGATTGTCGGCCAAGGGCTGGGCAAACGCCCGGCCCCGGGCGAATGCCAGCGGCTGCTGCTGCACCCGAAAGACATCAAAGAAGGCACTGCTCGTACCCCAAACCGGCGCCTCTCGGTAGCGATCACCCAGCTGCAGCGGAACCGCCCAGGCCACCCCAGGCATGTTCTCCAGCGTCTCAAGATGCGAGGCCTGCACGTTGCGACTGGGCCGACCCAGCTGAAAGACGGTATAGAGCAGAAACTCTGAAGCACTTCCTCTTGGCCCCACCATCAGGTCTACCCCACTCACCGCCTGGGAAAAACTCTGGCGGGCGTCCTGACGCAGCTGAAAGACCGACAGAACCAAGATGGCCGAGACGGCAACCGACAACACCACAAAAGACAGACCCAATCGTCTGGACCAGGCACTCCTCAGAGTAAGCTGCCAGATCATTGCAGCCCCCCATGCTGTGATGACCAAGGCTGATCAGAGAGCCAGATCTGCTGATCAAACCGATGGGCCAGCCGACGGTCGTGGCTGACCATGACCACGCTGGTAGAGCCCTCGCTGGCCAAGCCCAAGAGCAGATCCAAAAAGACGTCCCGGTTGTCGTCATCCAGAGCAGAGGTGGGCTCATCCGCAATCACCAACGCAGGAGAGCCCATAAAGGCACGGGCCACGGCAACACGTTGCTGCTGGCCGACTGAGAGTTGGTGCACGGGTGTCGAGGACGGCAGACCACCAAGGCCCAGACGCTCAAATAGACCACGAGCCTGGGAGACCGGGTTGCCGTGACGATCGCAAGATTGCTGATGCCGTCGATGGGAGACCTTCACTGGCAGCAGCACGTTGTCCACCATCGACAAATAAGGCAGCAGATTGAACTGCTGAAAGACAATGCCCATGGCGTCGGCCCGAAGTCGATCTCTGGCCCTTGGCGAGAGCGAGGCCATGGACTGGCCCAGGACCCGACAATCGCCAGCTGTAGGCAGAACCACCCCTGACAGCAGAGCCAACAAGGAACTCTTGCCACTGCCGCTGCGGCCACCCACAAACAGGGACTTCCCGGCCTCAAGGGTCAGGGCATCAATCCGCAGCAAGGGGGGCTGTCCCGGCCAGGCATACATCAACTGAGACAGTGAGATCACCAAGTTACTTCAACTCCAAAACTGGCTTGGCCTGCGTCAGGGTGACTGCCTTTTGCCCAGATGGACCCACAGTCTCCACCATGAGTTTTTTCATGCGCCGGCCTTTGTCCAGACTGGTGAAACGCAGCGATGTCAGCGCTGACGGATTGGCACACTCGAAGACGAGATCGACCTTCAAATCCGCATGGCCTGCAACAGGCTTGCCAAGATCAAACAGGGCTGACTCAGCCTTCAAAGACGTGACCTTGCACTGGGCCTGGGCCGCAGGCACCACCAGCCAGGCCGCATCCTTTAGATGATCCTGAAGGGCCTTGAGCTGGGCACGTTGGGCATCGGTCTTGGGCTCATGCTCAAAGGACAAAAAGTTGTCCATCGCCCCATGGATCTCAACCTTCAGGACCTTGCCCTGCAGACTCACCTCAGCAGCGGCCTGGCCATGTGCGTGGGCATGAGAATGTCCACGGCCATCTGCAAGGGCAAGGCAAGACACCGTCAAAGAGACGCCGGCCAGCAACAGGCGGCCGGGGAACGACGATTTGGCTAAGACTCTCATCGAAAGGACTTTCTTGGGGTAGAAACCCTTAGCCTAGCAAAGCTGTCAAGCGAGCAAGTCGATCTGCCTCAAGACTGGTTCAAGATCTGCAACCGTATCGACAAAAAAGTCGGGCTTGGCCGCCCCAAGCGACCCCTTTACCCGCTGACGAATCTGTTCAAGCTGGGGCTCGGAAAGCGACCGCAACTCGGCCTCTGTCAGACCAGCCTCATTTCCACTGAGCAAGACCCCCACGGTAAAACAGCCCGCATGTCGTCCTTCCAGCAGGCCCGGCACCGTGTCGTCCACCTTGACCACTGAGCGGGCGGGTGCGACTTGAAGATCAAGAAAGCATTTGTACATGCCATAGGGCTCCGGCCGCGAGACAGGCAAATCATCGCAGCAGACCAGGTTGTCGGGCTCAAAGCCTTGGGCCTGGGCCAGTGGCAAAACGACATCCATAATCGCCCGGTTGTAGCCAGTGGTCGTGCCGATCTTCAGGCCATCTTTGCGCAGACGATTGACCAAGGGCACCACACCCTCAATCATCTTGGCGTGGTCTCGGACTGCTGAGGCATTCATGGGCGTAAAGATCTTGTAGAGCCGATCAACATCGTCATCGGTCATGACCTGGCCATGCGCAGCAAGCCACTGCTTCTGGACGTGGGGCAGCTGGCCCAAGGCCTTGATGTGGTCCCACTTGGGTAGCCCCATGGGCCCTCGCGCATCTTGGATCGACACTATAATGCCGGCCTGCTCAAAAAGTCGCACAAAGGCACCCATGGGGGCATGGCTGCCAAAGTCGAAAATGGTTCCTGCCCAGTCAAAGACCACTGCTTTTAGATTTTGATAACTCACATCCGCCACCCGAAAAATTAACTACTCCACTGGTCGAAGACCTCTTCGGCCAGGCCAAAAGCTGTGCTGGCACCCGTTCCACTGGTGACCGAAATCACCCGAAGCCAAGGCTCAGGCGCCACGACCAACGCGTCATCTGGCCCCCCAACCGGGTACCAGCCCAGCCAGCGGTCCACCACCTCGTAATCCGAGAGTTCGATGGCCTCTGACATGTGGGCCAGAATGCGCTGGTCAACAGCATCCTGGCCAAAGGGATCGACCTGCCGGCTGTTGTGGTGCGAATCCCCCACCACCAGAGACCCGTCTTGGCTCTGCACAACAATCAGGTGAATGCCATCGGCCAGCGAGGCGGGGCATTCTGCCTCCAACTGGCTCAACAGCCGACGGTGTTCGGCCAGACCCGTGTAGCCGGCATAACGAACCAGGCTGAGATCGGACATCACCGCGCTGGTCTGACGGTAAGACTGTCGGGGCCGCACCCTGAGCATCTGCAACTGAGTGAGCCCCAGAGAGTAAGCCGACAAGAAGGGCTTGGCCAGACCATTGAGATGGGTGCCGGGTGCCAGCACGACCCGCTCTGCCGCCAGGTCAATCTGCCCTCCAGAGGCCGTGAGTTCCACGCCGCTTGCACTGATGCCAACGGCCTCGTGGTCGAAGAAAAACTCGACGCCGCAGGACCCCGCTAGCCAGCCGGCCAGCTGGCCAATAGCCACCCGAGACTCCACCCGTAACTCATGCGGGCTGTAAAGGGCGCCCTGGCTGTCTCTGGCGCGCAAGAACGGAGCCCTGGTCGCAATCTGGGCTGGACTGCAGAGCTCGCAGTCTTCACCCATGGAAGTCTTGGAGAAGGCCTCCAGAACCTCCCAGGCGGCCTGTCGTTGCGCCAGGACCCAGAGACCCTGGTGGACGACTGGGATGCCCGCCTGGGGCGCCAGTTCGGCCCAGAGATCGCGGGATCGCAGGGCACGCGACCAGGTCTTGCCGGCCCGCTGTCCCGTCACCGTTACAAAGCCGAAATTTCGGATGGAGGCCCCCGTACACCGGGGGTCACGCTCGACCACCGCAACCGACAGACCCCGGCGACGTGCCATCCAGGCGCTGGCCAGGCCCACAATGCCCGCCCCCACCACCACCACGTCATAGCCGTCCCGACGACCGCTGGTCCGCACCCGATTGCTCCTTATGGACTGTTGAACAAGAGACTATCAGTTCAAGATGACAAGACCTGTCACCTGGGTGTCACCATCCTGTCACAAGGCTTTCATCTTTCGCCCGGATCATCAGGGCTATGAATTCCCATTCGTCTTCGGTCCACATCGAGGTCGCCAACGTCTACAAGACCTTTGGCAAGGCCAGCCTTAAAAAGACGGTTCTCCATGGCATTGACCTGCAGATTGGCCGCGGAGAAATGGTGGCACTGCTAGGCGCCTCAGGCTCTGGCAAGTCGACCCTCATGCGAATTCTCAACGGTCTGCACAGCCTTGACGCCACCGAGGGTGCCGTCGTCAAGATTGATGGCCAAGTCCTGCAGGAGTCTGGTCGTCTAAGCCCCCAAGTGCGGGCCATCCGCAGCCGTATTGCCACCATCTTTCAACAGTTCAACCTGGTCGGCCGCATGAAGGTGGTGACCAATGTCTCGGTGGGGGCCCTCTACCCTCTGCCGCTCTGGAGAACTCTGATTGGGCTCTTTCCTCGGACCACCGAACTTAAATCCCTGCAGGCCCTGCACCAGGTAGGAATTCTTGATCAGGCCTACAAGCGAGCGCGGAGCCTGTCTGGTGGCCAACAGCAGAGGGTTGCGATTGCCCGAGCGATTGCCCAGGGGGCCGACCTGATTCTGGCGGATGAGCCCATTGCCAGCCTGGACCCTGAGTCTTCCCGCAAGGTCATGGAGCTGCTGGTAAGACTCAATCAGGACCACAACTGCACGGTGCTGGTCTCCCTCCATCAGGTGGCCGTTGCCCTGAAATACTGCAGCCGCGTGGTCGCCCTGAAAGACGGCCGTATCGTCTATGACGGCCCGACAGCCGCACTCACCGAATCCCAGCTCAAAGACCTCTACGGGTCTGACTCGGATCTTGTCTTTGATGACCTAGAGACCTCTCCAGGAAAGTCCAAGCAAGCCAAAACGTCCTCCAAAGACATCCCTGTTTTTAACACTGAACCATCGAGGAGTTCTCATGAAGTCTATGCGTCGTAGCATTCTGACGGCCGCCCTGGCAGTCTCGGCCCTGTCGGCCCTGCCCAGCTATGCGGCAGCCCCCAAAGAAATCAACTTCGGCATCATCTCCACAGAGTCTTCCAAGAACCTCTCGAAGGACTTCGAGCCCTTCCTGAAAGACATGGAAAAAGCCGTTGGCATCCCCGTCAAGGCCTTCTTTGCCTCTGACTACGCTGGTGTTATCGAAGCCATGCGCTTTAACAAGGTCCAGGTAGCCTGGTACGGCAACAAAGCGGCTATGGAAGCGGTCGACCGGTCCAACGGCGAAATCTTCGTTCAGACCATGGCTCTGGATGGCTCCAAGGGTTACTACTCCACTCTGGTGACTCACAAAGACAGTCCCTACAACAGCCTGCAGGATGTTCTCAAAAACTCCAAAGACATCCGTTTCGGCATTGGTGACCCCAACTCCACCTCCGGCTTCCTGGTGCCCTCCTACTACGTCTTCGCCCTGAACAAGGTCGAGCCCAAGACAGCCTTCAAGAGTGTGACCACCTCGAACCACGAAGGTAACCTGTTGGCTGCGGCCGCCAAGCAGGTCGACGTGGCCACCAACAACACGGAAAACCAAGACCGCCTGAAGGCCACCCAGCCCGAGAAGTTCGCCATGATTAAAGAAATCTGGCGCTCGCCGCTAATTCCTTCGGACCCCCTGGTCTACCGCAAGGATCTGGACGCAGCCACCAAGAAGAAGCTGAAAGACTTCTTGCTGGCCTATGGCCGTGGCAACGACGCTGAAGGCGAGCGTCAGCGCAAGATCATGGCGCCTCTGACCTGGCGTGGTTTCGAGTCGTCAGACGACAACCAATTGCTGCCCATCCGTCAGCTCGAACTCTTCAGGAATCGCAACAAGGTCGAGGCTGATTCAAAGCTCTCCGATGCCGACAAGAAGAAAGAGCTTGCTGCCATTGACACTCAACTCGCTGCCCTTGAAAAGCAGATGAAGGCCAAGAAGTAAGCCAGACGTAAGTCAGACAACTACCCTGCCCGCCCGGCAGGGTCTGGTCTGAATGGAGAACGAAACGCCCGGTCGGTCTGCATCGATCGGGCGTTTTTACAAGGAGTCCCCACATGACTGAGACCACCCAAAGACTTCCGACCGCCGCCGAGCAGGCCTTGGCGAGTAAGCCCAAGACCTGGACCGGCTGGTTCATCGCCCTTATGATCCTGGCCCTTCTGGTGGGGTCCTGGAAAGGCGCCGACATGCGCCCGATGTCGCTGGTCGAAGACTCCGCCAACATGGCCACCTTCTTGGCGGACTTCTTCCCACCGAACTTCCGCGACTGGGAGGTCTACCTTAAGGAGATGGTCATCACCATCCAGATTGCCGTCTGGGGAACCGCCCTGGCGATCGTTCTGGGCATTCCCTGCGGCCTTCTCTGCGCAGAAAACATCACGCCAACCTACATCCACCAACCCATGCGCCGCTTAATGGATGCCTTTCGGGCCGTCAACGAAATGGTCTTCGCGCTGCTTTTTATTGTTGCCGTCGGGCTCGGGCCCTTCGCGGGCGTCTTGGCGCTCTTTATCTCGACCACCGGAACCCTCGCCAAACTCTTTTCGGAGGCTGTCGAGGCCATCGACCCCCAGCCCGTCGAAGGCATTCGGGCCACCGGCGCCAATGCCCTTGAGGAAATTGTCTTTGGCGTTATTCCCCAGGTCCTGCCCCTCTGGATCTCCTACTCGCTCTACCGGTTTGAGGCCAATGTCCGTGGGGCCTCCGTATTGGGCATCGTGGGGGCCGGCGGAATCGGCCAAGTCCTCTGGGAGGTCATGCGGGGCTTTCAGTACGCTGAGACCTGCGCCTTGCTGATTATTTTGATCGCCTCGGTCTCGATCATCGACTTCATCTCCGCCAGAATCCGGGCCCTGCTCATCTAAAAAAAGAGCCCAAGTCTTTTGAGGGACTTGGGCTGCAAGGCAGAAAAGTTCTGCAAGGAGACAACAACACGGGAGAACTCCCGTGGCTTAAATTACACCACAGTCTCTTGCATAGTGCAACGCAATAATAAAAATTTCATGTTCTAGACAAATAGCCATGGGCCTTGCTTAAGAGGCCAGTTTTGTCGGTGTGCATTGCGCAACCAACTGGTGCAAAAGGCCCTCCACCGCACTCCAAGAGGGCAACACCAGGGCGGCCTCTGGCGCTCCCTGCTTGGCCGCCTCATCCCAGCGTCGAAGGGCGACTGCATCCTGGAAAAAAGACCGCCGCTCAAACCGCTGAGCCTCGGACTCGTCCATCGGTCCGCCCTGAAGGGCCAGACTCCGCATCGAATCGGCCGACAGGCAGGCCTCGTAGGACGGCTCGGAGTAGACCAGGTAGCGTTTGGCCTCGACGTGCAGGGCGACCGGCTGAGCAATGGCCTCCTGATCCTCGTTGGAAAAGCCCAACTGGGCAAAGGCCCGCTTCAGCAAGGCGGTACCCGTGACCTCATGTCGGTCGTCATGGCCCACAAGCGTCGGCGAACCCATGGCCTTTTGCAGCAGGTGGCCGACATCATGGAAAAACGTTGCGAGCTGGAGTTGTGGCGATGCGCCAGCCGACTGAGCAAGCTGGAGTCCCTGCCAGGCATGTTCAAGCTGGCTTACAGGCTCACCCGAATACTGAAGGCTACCTCGGTCTTGGTAAAGCCTCAGAAGGGATTCAAATGTCATGGTGGCCCCCTTTGAACATCAGGTAAGAATGGACTTCAAGTCTAGCGAGCAACCATGACAATTGTGTGGCCCACCCAAAAAAGTAAAGCTTGTCTAAACGAAGAATTCCCCCTAGCCTTACGCTAGCCATGAACATGACCCTCGACCTCGACGCCATCAAGCGATTCATCGCTTCGCAGTCGGCCGAGACTCGCATTTACATCGGAGCCGACTCCTGCCGAGTTCTCGTCAACGAGTCCTGGTATGCCGATTACACGCTGGTGATTGTTGTCCATGTCGATGGCAACCGCGGCTGCAAACTCTTTGGAGAGACGGTTCGAGAGCGAGACTTCGACCAACGGGCTAACCGTCCTCAGGTCCGACTCATGAACGAGGTCTACAAGGTGGCGGACCTCTACCTTCGACTCGCCGACGCCATCGCTGACCGGGAAGTTGAGGTCCACCTCGACCTCAACCCAGACCCGGATACGGGCTCGCACTGTGTGGTCCAACAGGCCATCGGGTATATTCGGGGCGTTTGCAATGTCTCTCCCCGGGTCAAACCCAATGCCTTTGCCGCTAGCTGCGCAGCAGACCGGTACAAGGAACTGGCCAGCCAATCCGGACGAGAGCCCAAAGACGCCAAAGACCGGAAAGCTGCCTAGATTTGACTGCTCTGTTGGACCCCGCCGTACTCTTTTTCATTGTGGGCCTGTTCGCGGGATTGGTTCGATCCAACCTCGAGATCCCAGCCGCGATCAGTCGCTTTCTTGCCCTCTACCTGCTCATGGCCCTTGGCCTCAAGGGAGGACTCTCGCTGGCCGAGACAGGCCTTACCTATGAGGTGGGAGCAAGCCTGGTCTTGGCAGTAGTCTTGGCCGGCCTGCTGCCCCTGATTGGTTTTTTTGTCCTTCGCCCCCTGACTACACCCTTCAATGCCATCGCTGTGGCGGCCACCTACGGCTCGGTGAGTGCCGTTACCTTCATCACCGCCAATCAATTCCTCGACCTCAACGGGGTAGAACATGGCGGCTACATGGCCGCAGCCATGGCCCTGATGGAATCTCCAGCCATCATCCTGGCAGTTGTCCTGGCCAACCTGGTCCGCAAGGGTCAGCTTGGAGGCCCGCGTGGCCAGACCTCTGCCCCGCACCCAGGTGGCGTGATGTCGGTCCTGCATGAATCCTTCACCGACGGGGCCCAGCTGCTGCTCCTGGCCAGCATGGTCATTGGCTTTTATATGGGGCCCGAGGGCGCTGCCGCCATGAAGCCTTTCTCAGCCGATCTCTTCAAAGGCATGTTGGCCTTCTTCCTCCTTGACATGGGGCTGATGGCCGCCAGAAACCTTGGCGGTCTACGCGGCCAGTCCGTGATGCTGCTGGCCTATGCAGTCCTTGCGCCGCTGGTCCACGCAGCCCTGGCATTGCTGCTGTGTCAGGCCCTTGGACTGTCCGTGGGTGATGCCACCCTCCTAGCGGTCTTGGCTGCCTCTGCCAGCTATATCGCAGTGCCTGCCGTTCTCCGAGAGGCCATTCCAGAGGCCCAGCCCTCGGTCTATATCGGACTGTCGTTGGGCATCACCTTCCCGCTCAACATCCTCTTTGGGATTCCGCTCTACCACGCTGCTGCCCGCTGGTTACTCGGGTAGCCAGGGTTGCTCGGCTCAGTCCAGAGGGGCGGCCCAGCATCGGTAACAACTCCCCATAAAAAAGCCCTGGACCAAGTCCAGGGCTTTTTCGTTTAAGCGACTCTGCGGGCTTACTTAGCGGCGCGCTTGGTGGACTTCGTGGCGTTGCTAACGGCTGCCTCACCTGCCTTTGTAGCTGCCTCGACATTGTTCTCTACCATCTCCACCACCTGCTTGGTGGCCTTGTTGATGGCATCAAATGCAGAGTTAGACGCAGCGAAGGCCGATTTCATCATGGCCACCATTCCCTCGGTGCCAGCAGGCGCGTTCTTGCTCAGGTCGTTGAGCGCAGTGGCCATCTGCTTGTTGGCCTCGGAGATGCGGGCCTCGACCAGTTTGGCAAACTCGGCTGCGGCCTCGGCATTGATCTGATAGGCGTTGCGGCCGTAGCTAGCGGCCCGCGTGACATTGGGGGTGGCAGCAGATTGGACGGCAGCCGAGAACCCGGGCGCGTCTTTGGCGGCCAGAAGCTGATGGGCAGCCTCAGTCGCGTCGGCAAGATTGGCCTTCGCAGCCTTTAGGTTGAGCTCAATATGCTTCTCCATGCACTCGATGGAACGGGCTGCAAGGTTCACCAGGGCAACCTGGGATTCTCTGAGTGAGTTGAGCATCTGCTCGGGGGTCATTTGGTTGGTCATGTCGAGTCCTTTCAAGGTGGTGGGTCTTAGACAGCAACGACGCTGTCAGGCGATGTCAACAGACTAATGATGCAACGCAACAATATCAACCATCAAACCCTTGAAATCTTTTATTTTCTCATTAAATCAACAAGATAGAATCCTGCGCCGGCCAGCAGAAGTCCCCCAAAGAGGTGGACTGAGGCGACCAGCACGGCATCCCAGATTCGCCCGGCCTGCAGCATCTCCAGCACCTCCCCCGTCAGGGCCGAGAAGGTTGTCAGGCTGCCCAATATGCCGGTCACCAAAAACAGCCTGTAGACCTCAGGCAGGTGAGGCAGCCCCTGAAAAACCGCCAGTAGAGCCCCCATGGCCAAGCTGCCGGCCCAGTTCACCAGCAGCGTACCCAGGGCCATCTGCGGCCACAGCGAATTGAGCGCCAGACCAAGGCCCCATCGGCCCCAGGCACCGAGGACGGCCCCCAGAGCCACGGCCACCGCCTGAAGCCAGAGTCCCCCCGAGCCTGCAGTCATCAGGGCTGCCCTCCCGAGGAGGCCGGGACTGCTGCCGCCCTGAGCCGGGCCAGATAGGCCTGCATCCGCCTCTGAAGCCCTGAGTGCATGGCAGAGTCCTGCAACATCGACCGGTCCATGGCCAGACCACCGCCAGCCGGGCCATCGTCGGCTGCACGACTGGCCTTGTGAATCAAGGCCTGGGTCTGTCCATCAACCACCAACGGTGGCAACCCCGCAAGGGCCTCCTCCTCGGAGACCTGCTCCTTCGGCAAGACCTGCGTCAGAAGGCCACAGGCCAGGGCCTCGTCTGCATGAAGCGTCTCGCCCTGCAGCACTGCAGCGCGGGCCCGATCTGAGCCAATCCGGCAAGCCAGTCTTCGGGTCCCCAAGACCAGCCCAAACTGGGCTCCCGGAAATCTGAAGGTGGAATCGGCTCGCGCCAATCGGTGGTCACAGCAGACCACGAGGTCTGCTGCAGCACCCCAGGCCCGGCCCTGGACCAACGCCACGGTTCTTAGCGACGAGGCCCAGACTCTTGCCAGAAGGTCTTCGATGGCCAAAAACCGAGCGAGCAGGGACTCATCCGTCTCCCGCTCAAGACCACTGAGGTCCATGCCCGTCGAGAAATGTGCCCCAGCCGCTACGAAGGCCAGACTATGTGCGCCGGGGGTCTGCTCAGCCGTCTGAACTGCCTTATCGAGTTGCGCCACCAAGGCGGCACTCAAGGCATTGCCCTGAGCGCCGCGGTTCAGGCGAATACGCCCAAGACCCGGCACAGGCCAGTCGAGTTCAACCATCGAGCCTAGCGTCCATGAGCCAGTTGGGCCCGAATGACAGGCGCCTGATCCCAGAGGTTGGGCAAACGACTCGAGGAATAACCCGAGACAAAATCTCTGACCTGACCACTGGTCTCATCAAAGACATGCCGAGGCCGATTGCCAATATTGGCGCCGTAGATATGAATGGAGATGGAGGTCTGGTCCGAGTAAGCATTGCTCACGCGATGAATGTCGCCAACCGTCGGGCTCACAGCATCCACCTGGCCTCGCTCTAGGCGGGCTGCGGGGCCGGCTGCCACCAGGCCGGCCGGAGTCCTCTCAAACCGCTCGCAGACCTCCGCGCCCTGAATCACCCCGACCAGTCCCCAGACAGTGTGGTCATGGACGGGGGTCGCCTGGCCAGGACCCCAGACAAAACTCTGAATCGAGAACCGCTCATGGGGATCGCAGTAGAGCAGGTACTGCTGGTAGTACTGTGGGTGAGTCTTACGAAAGTCGTCCTCCAGCCAGTCGTCTTGCGCGATTAACTCGGCCAAGAGGCTCCGCCCCTCCGAGAGAAATTCGGCCTCCCCGCCCCCCCGGTCGGCCAGCCTGGTCAGAGCCTTGACGACCCGTCGAAGCGGCATCAGCCGATCACTGGGCAACCCGTGGTCTGTCTTCATCATTGCCATGGACTCACCTCCTGATTGGACTGTCCCAGGGTCTCCACCGATGTGTCAACCGGCACTGGCTGTCCGGAGAGCCAGACCGGGCAGCCAACCGTCTGAGTCGTGTGGCCAGGAAGCACCTGGGTCTGAACCAGCTGAAGATGCTGGGCCTGGGGGTCCGCAAGGGCCTGGCTGTATCGCTGAATGAGCGAGCATGGAACCCCGGCCTGCTGGAAAGCCTGCACCCAGGCCGCGGCAGTCCTCTGACCAAAGACGGTCTCGAGCAGCTCTTTTAAGACTGCCTGGTTAGCAGCCCGCAGGCTTGGGGACGTGAATCGGTCATCGACCAGGAGTTCTGGCAGGCCCACCACCTGACAGACGCTCTCCCAGAGCCGGTTGTTGCCAGCCGCAATCACGAAGTAGTCATCCTGCGCCCGAAAAGCACGGTAAGGCGCATTTCGAGGATGCGCAGATCCCAGGGGCCGAGGATCACGGCCCGTTCCAAAGTATTCAGAGGTCTGCAGGGCCGCAATCGCCAGGCTTGTGGCAAACATGGGTACATCAATCTGCCCCCCGGGACCACCTGCCCTGACCCGGGCCAGGACCGCGCTAATCGAGAAGGCTGCATAGAGACCCGCAGCAAAGTCTGAGATGGGGACACCACACTTCACCGGCGCACCATCGGGCTCGCCAGTAACACTCATCACGCCTGAGGCCGCCTGAATGGTGACGTCAAAACCACCCTCCTGCCCCCGCGGCCCAGTCTGACCAAAGGCCGAGATCGAGCAGTAAACCAGACTGGGCTTGGCGGTTAGAGCCCAGTCTGGCCCGAGGCCGAGTCTGGTCATGACACCCGGTCGGCTGTTTTCCAGCACCACGTCAGCCTGTAAGACCAGGTCCCTGGCACGGGCCAGATCTTGGGGATCTTTTAGGTTAAGGCTGATAGACCGCTTGCCCCGGTTGAGGGAGGCGAAGTTCTCGCTCATGCCAGACTTGACAGGGGGCCACTGACGCATGGCATCACCCTCTGGGGGCTCGACTTTTACGACGTCAGCCCCGTAGTCCGCCAGCAGCAATCCAGCAAACGGGCCCGCGGCGATCTGACAGAACTCAAGGACCCGCACACCCTGCAGGGGTTTGGGCGTGGTTTCGGAGGAAGATGAATTGGCCATGGCATACTTTAATCCATGGCACGCACCGTCTTTTGTATCAAACTCCAGCAGGAGGCTGAGGGCCTCGACTACGCCCCCGCACCCGGCGATCTGGGCCGGCGGTTGTTTGAAAACGTCTCTAAACAGGCCTGGGCCGACTGGCTCAAGCAGCAGACTATGCTGGTCAACGAATACCGTCTAAATCTGTCGGATCAGCGAGCCCGCAAATACCTGATGCAGCAGATGGAGGCTCATTTCTTCGGCAGTGGTGCCGAGACGGCCTCGGGCTTCGTTCCGCCACCAGCCAGCTAAATCACCAGCGCGTCAGCGCTGGTGATTTCATACGCATTAACTTACTTTGGCGTGGCGGACGTCGCTGCCACGGACCATGAAGACCACATGCTCCGCCATGTTCTTGGCATGATCACCAATGCGCTCCATGGCCTTGGCGTAGAACAGCATGTCGATCGACCGCGAGATGGTGCGGGCATCTTCAAGCACAAACGAGATGAGAAGCCGAATCGAATTCCGGAAGTGGTCATCGACAATCTTGTCCTCGTGGATGATGCCGTCGATTACGCTGGCATCCTCGCGAGCATAAGAATCTAGGGCCCGATGCAGCATCGAGGTGATGTGGGTGGACATGGCACTGAAGTCCATACGAGGGCCTGAGCTTGGGCCGGCCTCGTAGAAACGAATGGCCATTCGAGCCATCTTCTCAGACTCATCACCAATGCGCTCCAGGTCACGAATCATCTTGAGTGAGGCCACCAAAAAACGCAGGTCATAGGCGGCGGGTTGGCGCTTTGCAATGATGTGGTTGATGAGGTCATCCACCTCAAGTTCAAACCCGTTGACCCGGTGCTCCATTTCGAGCACTTCTTTAAGTTGAGCCGTATTGGCCGAGGCAAATCCAACCAGCGAAAATTTGATCATCTCTTCGACCTGGCCGCCCATCTTCAAAATCTTGGTCCGGACAGCCTCGAGTTCAGCATCAAACTGGTGCGCGGTGTGGTTGTTCATGGCAAGAGAATTCCTGAGTTAGACGATAAATAATTTTCAAGCATACCCCCGAAAGCCCCCCAGTTTGTGACAGTTTGGTGAAGCCCCGGAGGCCGGGGCCCCACGACTTGCCTGACGACCAGCCTAGCGACTGGCCTTGATCTGCCGGACACCAGACTGACCGGCCACCAGCGCCAGACTTGCGCGCTGTCGGGCGAAGACGCCGTTGGTCACAACCCCAGGCAGCGCATTGAGGCGGTCTTCCCAGGCCAGCGGATCGTCCATCTCCAGGCCGTGGACATCGATGATTGGATGACCATTGTCGGTCAAGACCCCTTCTCGAACCACCGGCCGACCGCCCATGGCCACCAGAGCCCTGGTCACCGGACCAATCGCCATCTGGATGACCTCAATCGGCAACGGAAACCGTCCAAGCCGCTCCACCAGCTTGGATTCATCGACGATGCAGACAAAAGCCTCTGAGGCGCTGGCCACAATCTTCTCGCGGGTAAGGGCTGCACCTCCGCCCTTGATCATGGCCAGACCCGGCTCAATCTCATCGGCCCCATCAACATAGACGGTCAGAGGCTCATCTAGGCTACTCAGCTCCACCACACGGATGCCATGCCGGACCATGCGCTCGGCGCTTCGGTGTGAGCTGGCCACCGCCGCCCGAATGCGTTTGCCACTGGACGCAAGAGCATCGATAAAACAGTCGACTGTTGAGCCTGTCCCGACCCCAATCAGAAGGTCATCTGGCAGAGAGGCCACCGCAGCCGCGGCAACCTCTTCTTTTAGTTGTTGTTGGTTTTTCTGCATGGCGGACACTATACAATCCGCCCATGCCAAAGACCAAAGTTGATTTCGATTGCGGTAAATGCCCAGGGTATTGCTGCAGCTACCCAAGAATTGTCGTTACCAAGACAGACCTGCAACGGCTGGCCAAGCACTTTGGTCTGTCGTTGGATCAGGTCAAGAGCCGCTATACCCGCACCTATCGGTTTGAGTCAGACAAGGCCGAAGACCGGGTGAAGGAACGAATCCTCAAGCACAAGAAAGACCACATCTACGAGTCAACCTGTGGCTTCTTTGATCAAGACCTTCGCCGTTGCACCGTCTACGCTGCAAGACCTAACGTCTGCAGAGATTTTCCAGACGGCAAGAAGTGTGGGTACTACAGCTTTCTGAAGTTCGAGCGCAAACACCAAGGCGACCCAGACTTTATCCCCAGCGCTTAGGGATAGAGATTGGGTACGTACATCGAGGCCGGTACCGGGTTACGGATGTAGTCCGGGTTGTGGACTCGAGCCGGCAAGACAACCTCTGGGTGGGCGATCTCTTGGTAGGGAATCTGGGCCAGCAGGTGGGAAATACAATTCAGGCGGGCCCGCTTCTTGTCATTGCCCTCGACAACCCACCAGGGAGCCTCTGGAATATGGCAGCGATCAAGCATGGCCTCCTTCGCCTTGGTGTAAGCCTCCCAGCGCTTGCGTGACTCCAAATCCATGGGCGAGAGCTTCCACTGCTTGAGGGGATCTTTGATGCGCATGGTGAACCGGACGTGCTGTTCCTCATCGGAGATCGAGAACCAGTACTTGATCAGGATGATGCCGGACCGAACCAGCATCTTCTCGAACTCGGGGACCGTCCGAAAAAATTCTTCAACATCGTCGTCTGAGCAAAAGCCCATCACCCGCTCGACACCAGCCCGGTTGTACCAACTGCGGTCGAAGAGCACCATCTCCCCGCCGGCCGGCAGGTGGCTCACATAGCGCTGGAAGTACCATTGCGTCCGCTCACGCTCACTGGGTGCGGGCAGCGCTGCAACCCGACAGACCCGGGGATTGAGGCGCTGCGTAATGCGCTTGATGGCACCGCCCTTTCCGGCCGCATCACGACCCTCAAAGAGCACGACTACCTTCAGCTTGTTGTGAACCACCCAGTCTTGGAGTTTGACGAGCTCACCCTGCAGCCGAAAGAGTTCACGGAAATAGAGTCTGCGGTCGATGCTGCCGTCGGCCGTGGGGCCCTGGGGTGGCACGTCCATGAGAAGCTGGTCGAGCCGATCGTCATCGAGCTCCATCTCCAGTTCCTCGTCGTAACTATCAAGAAGGTCAGCATCAGCGCTGGCTTGCATGGACTTCTTCTGGGGGGCTTCAGAGGACATGGTTCACAGGGCAGTAACAAGAATTTCGTAGACTAGACTCCCATGATGACACTTTTGTGACCGCCCTCCCAAGGAACCCCCAATGTCCCTCTTCTGCGACCTCACCGGCAAGTCCGGTCTCGTACTCGGTGTCGCCAACGACCACAGCATCGCTGCGGCCGTGACCCAGACACTCCACAGGCTAGGCGCCCGCGTCCAGGCCAGCTGCCTCAATGACAAGGCCAGGCCCTTTGCAAGCCAGGTCACCGACCCCCTGGGCATTCCGCTGGTCAACTGCGACCTCACCAAGCCCGGCGAGCTAGAGGCCTTTGTCCAAGAGGCCGTCAAGCGATTCGGGGCACTAGATTTCGTGATCCACTCACTGGCCTGGGCCCCCCTGGCCGAGCTCCACGGACGAGTCACCGACACCAGCCGAGAGGGCTTCGCTAGCGCCATGTCCATCTCCTGCCATTCGTTTGCCGAGGTGGCACGGCTGGTGGCGCCCCACATGTCGGGCGGCGGCAGCATGGTGACCATGACTTACCACGGTGCCGATGAGGTAGTTCCCAACTATGGCCTGATGGGTCCCGTGAAGGCAGCCCTGGAATCTATGGTTCGCTACCTCGCCTACGAGCTAGGCGGGCAGAACATTCGTGTTCACGCCGTCTCTCCAGGCCCGGTACCCACCCGCGCAGCCTCCGGCATCGCAGCCTTTGACAAACTCATGCAAGACGCCACAGACCGCAGTGCTCTGAAGCGACTGGTGAGCCTGGAGGAAATTGCCAACCTCACCGCCTTTCTCTGCGCCAACGAATCTGCCGGCATGACGGGACAGACCATCTACGTTGATGCGGGTTACAACTTTATCGCCTAGGACCCATCACGCCATGAACCTCGACACCGAAGTCCTCGAAAACCGCCTCTTTGACGAAATCAATATTGGCGACACCGCCTCCCTGACCCGGACGCTGCACCAACATGACATCGAGGCCTTTGCCGCAGTCTCGGGCGACACCAACCCTGCTCACCTCGATGCGGAATACGCCGCCCAGACCCCTCTGCATGGCATCGTTGGTCACGGCATGTGGACCAGTTCCCTCATCTCGACGCTGCTCGGAACGCGGTTTCCTGGGCCCGGCACCATCTACCTCAACCAGACCCTGCAGTTCCTGCGGCCGGTCCACATTGGTGACACCGTCAACGTTGTGCTCCAGGTCACCAGCAAAGAGGCCGAGAAGCACCATGTCGTGCTGGACTGCAAGGTGACCAATCAAAAAGGTGGCCTCATCCTGCAAGGCCAGGCCACTGTCTTGGCCCCCATGACCAAGATTCGACGTCCACTGGCCACCATCCCCCGCGTCCAGCTCTTTGACCCCGTGGCACGCATGGCCGACCTGCTGGCCCTGGGCAAGGGCCTAGATCCCATCCGATGCGGTGTCGTGCACCCCTGTGACAGCGGCTCTCTGCGTGGGGCCATTGAGGCGGCAGAGCAGAACCTCATCATTCCAGTTCTCATCGGCCCCGAATCTAAAATTCATCAGGTGGCCGAGGCCGAGCAGCTCGATATTTCTCAGTTTGAGTGCATAACCACTCCCCACAGCCACGAGGCAGCAGAACTGGCCGCCGAGCTGGCGGCCCAGGGCCAGTTCGAGGGCCTAATGAAGGGAAGCCTTCATACCGATGAGCTGATGCATGCCGTTGTGACGAACAAAGCCCTCAGAACCAAGCGACGGCTGAGCCATGTTTTTCGCTTTGACGTGCCGCTCTACAGCAAGCCCGTCTTCATCACCGATGCGGCTCTTAACATCCATCCCGACCTCATGGCCAAGGTGGACATTGTGCAAAACGCCATCGACCTCTGTCGGATTCTGGGGCTCGATGAGCCCAACGTGGCCATCCTGTCGGCTGTCGAGACGGTGAACCCCAGCATTCCATCGACGCTGGATGCTGCGGCCCTCTGCAAGATGGCCGACCGCGGCCAGATTACCGGCGGTCGGCTCGATGGTCCCCTGGCCTTTGACAATGCCATCTCGGCCAAGGCAGCCGAGATCAAGCACATCAGTTCATTTGTCGCAGGCCAGGCCGACATCCTCATGGTCCCAGACCTCGAGAGCGGCAATATGCTGAGTAAACAGCTGGAGTATCTGGCCGGTGCCAGCGGCAGTGGCGTTGTCTTGGGCGCAAGAGTCCCGATGGCCCTGACCAGTCGGGCAGATGGACCCGACGCTCGAATGGCCTCAGCCCTGCTGATGAAAAAGGTCGCCCACCACTACCGACAGCGCCGACCATGAGTTCCTCCTCAGCGGACCAAGCCGACATCCTTGCAGTCAACATCGGCTCCTCAAGCCTTAAGTTCGCGCTCTACGGCGTCACTGCGGACCGGCACTCCGAACAGGCCCATGTCAGCGGAACCTTTGAGGGCCTGGAACCCAATGGTCAGCCTCGACTCGTCCTTCAGCAAGGCAAAGAAAAATCCACCATACGCCTGCAGGCAAATGCAGGGGAGACACCCCTGCAGGCCGCCCTGCTGCATCTCAAGGGTCTACTCCATCAGCTGCTCCAGGGCCGGCAACTTATTGCTGTGGCCCACCGGATTGTGCATGGGGGTGGAACCTACCAGCAGCCCATCCGGCTCACGCCCGAGCACCTAGACGCACTTGCCCAATTCAACGCCTTGGCTCCTCTACACCAGCCTCACAACCTGGCCGGCGCAAAGGCCTTCATGCAGGCCTTCGAGGACATTCCACAGGTGGCCTGCTTTGACACTGCCTTTCATGCCTCACAAGACAGCCTCGAGACCCACTTTGGACTGCCCCTGGCCCTCTACGATCAAGGCATCCGGCGGTATGGTTTTCATGGGCTCTCCTACGACTACGTGAGCGGTCGGCTGGCCCGGCGAACCCCCACGGCCCGCAGGCGTCTGCTCATGGCGCACCTGGGCAATGGGTCCAGCCTCTGCGCGGCCCTCGACGGCAAGAGTGTTGGCACCACGATGGGCTTTTCCGCCCTTGACGGCCTGATCATGGGGACCCGGTCTGGCAGCCTCGACCCTGGGGTCGTGCTGCATCTCCTAGCCCAGGGTCAGACCGCAGACCAGATTACTCGGCTGCTCTACAAGGAATCTGGCTTGCTGGGCCTGTCTGGCCTATCGGCAGACATGCGAACCTTAAAGGCCAGCGACGACCCAAGGGCGAAGTTAGCAATTGCACTCTACGGCCACCGCATTCGTCGAGAGGCGGGCGCACTCACCGCCGTACTCCAGGGACTGGACTGCCTTGCCTTTACCGGAGGAATTGGGGAGCACGATGCCGACCTGCGTGCCGCGGTCTGCCAGGGTCTGACCTATCTTGGCATCCAACTCGACCCCGAATCCAATGCGCGAGCCAACGGAGACGCTATGATGGCGATCCACGCGCCCGACAGCTCCGTCGAAGTCTGGGTCGTACCGACTGATGAAGGCCGCGTGGCAGCGGAGTCTGCCCTAGGCCTTCTATGACCATACAGCCCCACCTCGAAACCGAAATCTGCCTGACGGGACCCCTCGAGGTTGCCCAACTCAAGAAGTGGGCAAGCCTTCAGGGTATTGAGCCCCGGCGACAGCAGCTTCAGGCGGTCTACTTCGACACCGATCGGCTCGATCTGGCCCGGTGCAAGGCTGGGCTTCGCATCCGCCGTGAGTCCGGGCAATGGGTCCAGACCCTTAAGACCGAGGCCTCTGGCGGATCCCGCCAGGAGTGGAACTTCCGGCACGCCCGCCTGCCAGCGAGCCAACTACCCGCCATCAGCCCGCTGGGACTGCCCAACGACCGAGACGCCACACGTGGGCTCTCCAAACCCTTGGTGGTCGCCCTCGAGAACCCCGAGGCGCTCAAGCCCAAATTTGTCGTTCAGGTCCGACGTACGATCTGGGTCTTCCATCAAGGCCCCTCCACCATCGAACTGGCCCTCGACCTAGGGTTCATTCAGGCCGCTGATCAGTCGCAGGTGTCGGTCCAAGAATTGGAGCTCGAACTGCAGGCCGGCCAGCCAGTCGACCTCTGGCGAGCAGCAGCAGATCTGCTGGGCCACCTCGGCCCGGGCTATCAATTTGAACCACGATCAAAAGCCCAACGAGGCTATGGTCTGCTTTCGCCAAAGTTTCTGGAGCCCCAGAAGTCCCGCACCACCCTGGTCAAAGGCGCCAAGCCCAGCCTTGTGTTTGCCGAGCACCTGCGGGCTGCCGCGGCCGACCTAACCCAGTGGCTCTTGCGAATCCAGCAGGCCGATGACCCAGAGGGCGTCCATCAATCTCGTGTCTGCCTGCGCCGGATTCGCACGGGCCTTAAGCTGCTCAGACTGGTCAAGGACAGCGATCAGCTGGCCCACCTGAACCAGGCCGCTGGCCAGTTGGCCTCCAGGCTGGGGCGGCTTCGCAACCTTGATGTCAGCCTGGAGCGATTCTGGCTTCCTCTCGATCAGGCGCTTGCCAGCGACCCGCACATTGGCAGGGCCACTGCGCCGCTGCTGGCGGCCCAGGCCGCGGAGCGGGCAGCCCTGCGGCTAGACCTGCTGATGCCAGAGGTGGGACAGCTCATCTGCCAGTTGCACATCCTGCTGGAGTCTCTCGACCTGCCTGACCAGATCACCAGGCCCTTGCCCGTGACCGTGACCGAGACCGAGACCGTTGGTCTGCTCGAGCCAGCAGTCCTTCATCCCTCTGAGACCCTTGGCGAATTCCTTCTTAACCGACTGAAGCGCCGCATCAAAAAGCTAACCGCCCGAAGCAAGTCCGACCCAGAGGCCCTGCACCGGCTCCGGCTGGCTTACAAAGCCATGCGTTATGCAGCACCCATTCTGGATGACCTGGGCGTCAAGGCTCGGCTCGACACCATAAGCAAAAAGGCTGCGAGGGCCCAGGAACGCCTGGGTGATGACCAGGATCGGGCGGTCGCACTTCAGACTCTGCAGCAGGCGATGCAGAGCCAGTCCATCGAAGGCGAGACTGCGCACTACTGTCTGGCGGTTTTAAGGGGCTATCTGGCCGCCAAGGCCATGGCCCAGAGCTGAGCCTGCTATCGCCCCGACCGGGCCAGAGACCCTAATGGGCCCAGAAAATTCTGGCCCCTTGGACTCATGATCGCCTGGTCCAGCAACGCCGCCTCCGCGGCCGAGTCGTACCCATAAGCCACAAAAGAAGTCTCGACACCCAGCTGATTTAAAAAGGCCCTCAGCCGCGTGGCGGCCTGTTCGAGCGGATCCCCAAAGATAGCTGCAAGACAATTGTCTCTCGAGGCCTCAAGGCCCAGCGCCCGCTCCAAGACCGCCGGCAGACAGAAGCTGCAGGCCAGGCCATGCGAAAGACCGAGTCGCAGGGTGAGGTCGTAGGAAATAGCATGGGCCAGGGCGGTCTTGGTGTTGGAGAACGCAAGTCCAGCCAGTAAGGCCGCCCTTGCCATTTCGGTGCGAAGACCAAGGTTTCCCAAGTCTGTCATGAGGACTGGCAGCACACGCAAGATGGTCTTGGCGGCCTCCACCGCCATGGCATCAGAGACCGGGTTGTGATGCCGATTCCAGAGCGCCTCAAGAGCATGGGACAGCGAATCCAAGCCACTGCTGAGGGTGACTGAGGCTGGGCAGCCCTGGCTGAGCCTTGGGTCAACGAGCGCCCTGACTGGCCAGAGGGCCGGACCCTGTAGCGAATATTTTTTTTGAGCCGCCTTGTCCCAGATGGTTGCCCAGGGCGTGACCTCACTGCCGGTGCCCGCCGTGGTGGGGACTGCCACCAACTCACAGGTCAGCCGTTCCTCAACGGCCAGACCCTGAGTCAGGTGGTTCATCATCTGATGAAAGGACTGGGCCGAACTGGCCGTACAGATGGCTTTGGCCGTGTCAATCACACTGCCGCCGCCCAGTGCGACCACCACCTGCGGTGGCTGATCCAGGTGAATAAACGCCTGCCAAATGGTTTCGAGGTCTTGGACATCTGGATTGGCCGGAACCTGATCTAGAACGCCCAAGAGGCACCCACCGAGGGACTCCACGGTGGTATTGAGAAGGCCAAGGTACCCGGCCTCGGCAAAGGTCAACACAACGCAGGACCTGTCACCGACCAACTCGGCCAGGCTGGCCGAGACACCCAACCCAAAACGAACGTCGACCGGATTATGAAAACGGGCTGCCATCTCCCGGCCTCAACCTTGTGCCAAACTCAGGCAGCCGTGCGCTGGTCCTCGGGGTCTGATTCAGACGAGACGACCTCGGCGATCGTGCTGTCGAGGTCGAAGGCAATCTGAGGGCTCACCCGATAGAAGGTGTCCTCATCCTCGTCGGTGTCTGCCACTACGACCAGGCCAAGGATCATCATGTCGTCAAGGGCCACTTCAAGCTCATGAGGAGGCACAGCCGAGAGCTCCTCGAAGATGGCCTCGGCCGCCAGCCACTGACGTTCCTGGAGATGCTCCTCGCTAAGACGCCGCAGGATCCGACGCCCCGCATCCGACAAGACCTGCAGATCTTCAATCCACTCCAAAGCCAACTCAACATGCTCAGGTGCATAGTTCATGGACTTCTCCTTTGTCTAGGGACTTCGAGGGGTTAAAGGGAACCAGAGCCCTTGCGAACTGGCTTGAGGCATTGGCCCAGGTAAAGGAGGCGGCATGTGCCAAGGCCACTGAACGAGGAATCTCCAGACAGGCCAGACAGGCCCGTCGCAGGTCATGGTCAAGAACGCCGGCCGCCGAGTGGCCCACCACATCCAGTGGTCCCGCCACGGGGTAAGCCGCTACAGGCAGGCCGCAGGCCATGGCCTCGACCATCACCAGGCCAAAGGTATCGGTCAGGCTTGGAAAGACAAAGACATCGGCCCGACTGTAGACCTCGGCCAACTCGGGCTGAGGCAGCACGCCGATCCAACGGACCCCGGGGTACCGACGCTTGAGATCAGCCTCCATCGGCCCCTCGCCGGCCACCCACTTTTCACCGGGCAGGTCAAGTCGAAGAAAAGCCTCAATGTTCTTCTCTACAGCAAGCCGGCCCACATAGACGAAGACCGGATTGTCCTTCCGTGGCATCTCGGTCTGCGCAACCCGAGGGAAGAAGATCTTGTGATCCACTCCGCGCGTCCAGTAGGTCACGTTCTCGAACCGCCAGTGCTTCAGGTCGTCGATGATGGCCTGAGTCGGGGCCAGGACTGCAGCCGACGGGGCATGAAACCGCCGAAAAAGCGCATAGAGCCAACTGACCGGGATGCCGGTTCTGGCATTGACGTACTCAGGAAAGCGCGTGTGAAAGGCTGTGGTGAACTGCCAGCCATTCCGAAGGGCCGCCCGCCGTGCAGCCCATCCAAGAGGACCTTCGGTTGCGATGTGCAGGGCATCTGGCTGAAGGCTCATGATCTTCTGACCAATCGTCTTGCTACCCGTGAGCGCAAGCCGGATCTCGGGGTAGCTGGGACAGGGCATGGATCGGAACTGGTCGGGGGTGATGAGAATGACCTCAAACCCAATGGCCTCTAAGGAGGCCTTGGTATTGCCGAGTGTTCGAACCACACCGTTGACCTGTGGATGCCAGGCATCCGAGACAATGACGAGGCGTTTAAACCGTGGTGGGGTGTTCGACATGGGTCTGCTCCAGCGTGGATTTTTTTGCAGCCTGATCCTGGATCTGTTTGCGATAGGGCCAGAAAACCAGCTTTAACTCCCCGTCGTGGGTCTCTACCAGGGCCGAGAGACTCTCGACCCAATCGCCATCGTTGCAATACAACGTGCCGTCGATGTCACGGATCTCGGCCCGGTGAATATGGCCACAGACCACGCCATCGTAGCCCCGGCGTCGGGCCTCAGTCGTCAGCGCCTCCTCAAAGGCGGTAATGAACGAGACGGCGTTTTTAACCTTGTGTTTCAAAAACTGAGACACCGACCAGTAGGACAGCCCCATCTTGTGCCGCATGAAGTTGAAGGTGTCGTTGAGCTTGAGAATGAGGGTGTAGGCCGAATCTCCCAAATAGGCCAACCACTTGGCGTACTGAATGACGCCATCAAAGAGGTCGCCATGGGTAATCCAGAGACGTCGGCCATCTTGTGTGACGTGGACCGCCTCGTTGGCAATCACAATGTCACCAAATGTCAGTCCCAGGAAATCCCGAAGGACCTCATCATGGTTGCCAACGATGTAGGTAACTTTGGTGCCCTTGCGTGCTTTTCGAAGCACCTTCTGGACCACGTCGTTGTGCGACTGCTTCCAGTACCAGCCCTTCTTGAGCTGCCAGCCGTCGATAATGTCGCCCACCAGGTAGAGCTGGTCTGACTCGTTGGCCTTGAGAAAATCCAGCAGGAACTCGGCTTTGCAACCTGGTGTCCCCAGGTGTATGTCGGAGATCCAGATCGCGCGGTAGTGTCGCCCTTCCGAGCCAATCTGACTAGGATCGCGGGGAGGGGGCAGGTCGCGTGGGTCCACGGAAGATCATGGTGCGCCTAGGTGGTGACATCAACATGTCAGACTGATGAACCTTTTATGACTCAGCTACTCCCACCCAAGAATCCGCTTACACTGCCTGCCGAGACGGGCTCGTGCCGCGTTGCGGGATGAGCCTTTGGGTCTAGCGCCTCCACCAAAAAAGGGATCTTCATGTTTAGAGAAGCCATCGCCCTGGCCAAACGCCGCCTGGTCTCCGCCTTTTTTTACTCTCTCGAGGGCTTCAGTGCGGCCTGGCACTCCGAGGAGGCCATCAAGGTAGAACTGGCCCTGCTGCCCATCTTTCTTGGGCTGGCCCTCTACCTCCGCGAGGACGGCATCTCCCGGGCACTTCTCATTGGCGTCTTGTTGCTCATCGTCATTGTGGAGTTGCTCAATACCGCCATTGAGAAGACCATCGACCGCATCAGCACCGAGAACAACCCGCTCTCAAAACGCGTAAAGGACATGGGCAGCGCGGCCGTGCTGGGCGCCATTATTAACGCCGTTGTCGTCTGGACGCTGGTACTGGGCTAAAAAAAGGGGTGGTGGGGTGGCCGATGGGACTCGAACCCACGACGACCAGAATCACAATCTGGGACTCTACCAACTGAGCTACGGCCACCACGTGTCTCGGAAAACAGGCTGAGGAGCCATTTAACTGGCCTGCCGGGAGGGACTCGAACCCCCGACCCTCAGCTTAGAAGGCTGATGCTCTATCCAGCTGAGCTACCGGCAGTCGAGGAAAAACCCAAAACGGTCAACCTGGTCGGGGTGGAGAGATTCGAACTCCCGACCCTCTGCTCCCAAAGCAGATGCGCTACCAGACTGCGCTACACCCCGAGAGATGCGAAGTATAGCAAGCCAGCCAGAAAAAAGCCGGCCTGTTGGCAAACCCAGGCCGGCGATGCAGTGGTCGGGATCGCAACCGGCCTCTGCGAGGACTCCGATTAGCCGAAACGGCCGGTAATGTAGTCTTCGGTCTCTTTCTTCTTGGGCTTGATGAAGATCTCGTCGGTCTTGCCAAACTCCACCAATTCGCCCAGATACATATAGGCCGTGAAGTCGGAGACCCGGGCCGCCTGCTGCATGTTGTGGGTCACGATGGCCACGGTGTAGTCCGCTTTAAGCTCGTGGACCAGCTCTTCGACTTTGGCGGTTGAGATGGGATCCAAGGCAGAGGTGGGCTCATCCAGCAGAATAACCTTTGGCTTCACGGCAACTGATCTTGCAATACAGAGACGCTGCTGCTGACCGCCAGATAACGACAAGCCACTCTGGCCAAGCTTGTCCTTGGCCTCACCCCAGATGGCAGCCTTGGTTAGGGCCCACTCCACCCGCTCGTCCATCTCGGCACGGTTCAGGTTCTCGTAAAGGCGCACGCCAAAGGCAATGTTGTCGTATATCGACATGGGAAACGGGGTCGGCTTCTGGAAGACCATGCCCACCTGGGCCCGTAGCAGGTTCAGGTCCTGCTTAGGGCTCAATACATTCTCTCCGTAGAGGTTGATCTCTCCCTCGGCCCGCTGACCTGGATACAGGCTATACATCCGGTTCAGAGTTCTGAGTAGCGTGGACTTGCCGCAGCCCGAGGGACCGATAAAGGCCGTCACCTTATTTTCTGCAATATCCAAATTGACCTTCTTCAGGCCCTGGAACTTTCCATAGAAAAAGTTGAGCCCACGAACTTCGATGGCGTTGGGGAGATTGCTGGGTTCGAGAATCGACATGGGTTTTCCTTTTAAACCTTCACTTTTTCACGGAACATGACGCGGGCAATGATGTTGAGAACCAGAACTGTGAGTGTGATTAGGAGCGCGCCGCCCCAAGCCAGCCGCACCCAGTTGTCATAGGGCGACATAGCGAATTGGAAGATCACCACCGGCAGATTGGCCATGGGAGCATTCATATTCAAAGAGAAAAACTGGTTGTTGAGCGCGGTGAACAGCAGAGGCGCGGTCTCTCCGCTGATTCGGGCCAAGGCCAACAACAGGCCGGTTACAACCCCGGCCTTGGCCGCTCTAAGCGTCACGAAGGTCGCCACTTTCCAACGAGGTGCCCCCAAGGCGAAGGCGGCCTCACGCAGGCTCCCTGGCACCAATCGAAGCATGTTTTCGGTGGTTCGAAGGACTACCGGGACGGCGATTAGCGCCAGAGCCAGACTGCCCGCCCAACCGGAAAAGTGTTTAACCTGAGCGACCAAAATCGCATAGACAAACAAACCCAGCACGATAGATGGCGCAGACAGCATGATGTCCGTCACGAAACGGGTGATGGACGCCAGCTTATTGCCATCACCGTATTCAGCAAGATAGACACCCGCGAAGATTCCAATCGGCGTGCTGACCAAAGCAGTCACGAGGACGATCATCAGACTTCCCAGAATAGCGTTGAGCAATCCACCCCCTTCAGATCCGGGCGCCGGAGTCGACTGGGTAAACATCGCTAGGTCTAGGGCTTGAAAACCGTTTTTGAACAACACAACTAGAATCCAGAGCAGCACAAACAAGCCCAGTGCCATTGCCAGCATGGAGAGCGTTAGGCCAACCTGGTTGGTGAGCTTGCGTCGGCGATAGAGAGATTGGTTCATGGCCATTTATTCGAGTCCTGTTACCGGCATTAAGTCTTGGCACCCTTGGATCGCTCTGTTTTGGCGATTAACGCTTTGGCTGCAGCAAGAACGAAGAAGGTGATGACAAACAGCAGAAACCCTAACGCAAACAGGGTGGATAGATGGAAGTCACCGGCCTCGGCAAATTCGTTGGCAAGAGTCGAGGCGATAGATGTACCGGGTGCGAACAAAGAGGGCAGCAGTCGCTGTGAATTTCCAATGACAAAGGTGACCGCCATCGTCTCACCAAGGGCTCGTCCAAGGCCCAACATGATGCCGCCGATAACCCCGGTCGATGTGTAAGGCAGCACCACGTTGCGAACAACCTCCCAAGTGGTGCAACCCAGGCCAAAGGCAGACTCCCGAAGAATTGGCGGCACGATCTCAAAAACATCCCGCATGACTGCAGCGATAAAAGGCAGAATCATGAAGGCCAGAATAATGCCAGCTGCCAAAATACCAATACCGTTCATGGCCCCCCCGAAGAGCGGCGCGATGATTGGCATCTGACCTAAAGTGGACTGCAAGGCCGGTTGTCCATGCTCTGCAAATAGGGGCGCGAAAATAAACAGACCAAACATGCCGTAGATGATGGATGGCACGGCGGCCAACAACTCGATCGCCGTACCCAACGGTCTCCTAAGCCAGGTTGGGCAGGTCTGCGTCAGAAACAGTGCGATACCAAAAGACAACGGCACGGCAATCAACAGCGCAATCGTGGCGCTCGCCAAAGTGCCATAAATGGCGATCAAGGCACCAAATTCTTCGTTGATGATGTCCCATTCAATACGCCAGATAAAAGAGACCCCAAACTTCTGAAATGCGGGCCAGGCGTTGATTAGCAAAGAGACCAAAATGCCCGCCAGCGCAAGCAATACGAGCATTGAGAAAAACCAGGTCACACGGTGGAAGAGAAGGTCCTGCAGCTTCTGTCGCCGGACAATTGCTGCCATATCGACGGACAGGCCACTGGTGGTTTGCTGTTGTGCCATGGAACGCTTTCCTTAACCCATGTGCTGCGAAAGACAACCTAGCGGGCCCCGATGGGGCTCCACTAGGTTATGAGAGGCTTACTTACTTGTTGTTGATCTGTGACCAGACTTTCTGACGAATCTGGGCAGTCAGCGCATCGGGAAGTGCTACGTAGTCAAGATCGGCAGCCTGCTTCTTTCCGTTGACAAAGGCCCACTCGAAGAACTTGATCACTTCGGCCGAAGCCTTCTTGTCGGTGGGCGCTTTGTACATCAGGGCAAAAGAGGCTCCAGTAATCGGCCAGGACTGATCACCTTTCTGATCCACTAGGGAGATACCCATGCCTGGCACGGAGAACCAGTCAGCGCCAGCTGCGGCCGCAGCAAAGGTCAAATCGTCTGGGTTGACGTACTTGCCGTTGCGGTTCTGCAGCTGCAGGTGAGGAATCTTGTTCTTCTTGGCGTAGGCGTACTCAACATAACCGATAGAGCCTTTGACGCGGGATACGTTTGCTGCAACACCCTCGTTGCCCTTGCCGCCAACTGAGGAGGCAGCAGGCCACTTGACCGCAGCACCCTTGCCAACCTTCTCTTTCCAGAGCTTGGACACTTCGTTCAGGTAGTCAGTAAAAATGAAAGTAGTACCGGATCCGTCTGCACGGTGGACAACCGTAATCGTCTGGTCAGGCAGTTTCTTACCCGGGTTCAGAGCGGCAATCTTGGGGTCGTTCCAGTTGACAATCCAACCCATGAACATCTCGGCCAGCACCTCACCGGTAACACGGAGCTCACCAGGCTTGAAGCCCTCTAGGTTCATGACGGGTACCACACCGCCAAGGATGACTGGGAATTGAACCATGCCGTCTTTGTCCAGATCAGCGCCAGACACAGGGGCGTCCGAAGCGCCAAACGTGACGGTCTTGGCACGGATCTGACGAATGCCGCCGGAAGATCCAATGGACTGATAGTTCAAGCCGGTGCCTGAGACCTTCTTGTAGTCTTCTGCCCATTTGGCAAAAATCGGGTAAGGGAAGGTCGCACCAGCACCAGTGATATCAGCGGCAACCGCGTTCAGGCCGAAGGCCAGAGCGGCGCCACCGATCAAAGATTTGACGAGAGATTTACGCATGTAGAGAGCCTCTGTTGGTTATCTGTGAAGAGTAGGTCAGGCAACACAAAGCTGTTGCGCTGAACCAAGCGTAAACCCGGATTGTTACGCTTCTATGACATGTCAGGAGGCCCGCGCCGACGGGGCAGCAAAACCGTCAGTCCAAAGCAGGCAAGCAGCATCAGGCCAGAGCCGAGAAGACAAGCCTGAAGGCCGGCCCACTGATAGAGCAACCCCGAGAGCAAGGTGCCCGCAAATCGGCCAGTTGCATTTGCAGCATAGTAAAAACCGACATCCTCGGCAGCCTTCTCCGAGCCCGCATAGGCAAGGACCAGGTAGCTGTGGACCGACGAGTTCACAGCAAAGACAAAGCCAAACAAAATAAGGCCGGCCACCACCACCCAGGCCAGCATCGCCGGCGCCAGAGGAACCAGAGCCACCACTCCAGCCAAGGCCAGAGGCACCAGCGCCAGGGCGCCAGTCCAAACCCGTGCTGCCGGCACCTCAGCCGAGAGGCCATCAGGGCTTTTTCTTACAAGACCGGGGGCAGCCGCCTGAACCAGACCATACCCAATGGTCCAGGTCGCCAGAAATCCGCCCACCATGGTGAAAGTCCAGCCCTGGGAATAGAGAAAGACCGGCACCCCCACGACAAACCAGACGTCTCTCGCACCAAAGAGAAAGACCCGACCCGCCGACAGCAGGTTCAATGCCCCACCCTTTGAAAAGAACTCCTTGGCACTGGCCGATGCCGTTCGTTGGCCCATGAGTCGGGGCAGCGAGACCAGAACTCCCACCAACACCACCCCCAAAAGCCCAGCCATTAAAAAGAGTGCGCCGGAGAAGCCCACGACATCGAGCAGCAAGCCTCCCAAGAAAAAACCCACGCCCTTCATGGCGTTTTTACTGCCCGTAAACCAGGCTACCCACTTAAAGAGTTTTTCGGAGACCTGACCCGCAGTCAGTTTGATCGCGGACTTGCTTGCAGTCTTGGTGAGGTCTTTGGCCACCCCACAGACCCCCTGGGCCACCACGACCCAGGCCACTGACAGGGCGATGGACCAGTCGGGTGAGACTGCTGACAACAGCAGAAAGCCGAGGATCTGGGTCGACAGGCCCACCATCAGCATGCGGGTGATGCCAAACCGCGTAGCCAGCCAACCTCCTAAAAGGTTCGCCACAATGCCAGCGGCCTCATAGAGCAGAAACAAAAAAGCCAGCGTAAACGGCGAGAAGCCCAGCTTAAAAAAGTGCAGCAAGACCAGCATGCGCAGGGCACCGTCGGTCAACGTAAAGCCCCAATAGGCGGAAGTCACCAGCAGGTACTGGCGAAGGCCCGACTGGGCCCCTGGGGTAGACGTCATGCCGGCTTAGAGTCCAACAGACTGCAGGTGACAGGCCAGATCCACCATGCGGCAGCTGTAGCCCATCTCGTTGTCGTACCAGGCATAGACCTTGAGCAATGTGCCGTCCGTCACCATGGTGGAGGGTGCATCCACAATACTGCTTCGGGTATCGCGGGCATAGTCGGCGCTGACCAGGGGGGTCGTCTCGTAGCCCAGAATCCCTTGCAATGGGCCATAGGCGGCTGCCGCTGCAAAGGCTTCATTGACCTCCCCAGCCGTCACGGCCCGCTTAAGCTCGAAGACACAGTCGGTGAGCGAGGCATTCAAGACCGGCGCGCGGACCGCATGGCCGTTGAGCTTGCCTTTGAGCTCGGGATAGATCAACGCGATGGCCGTCGCACTGCCGGTGGTCGTTGGGGCCAGACTGGTCATCGCGCTTCGGGCCCTGCGCAAGTCTTTATGGGGAGCGTCAACAACGAGGTTGGTGTTGGTTGGGTCATGAATGGTGGTGATCTGCCCATGGACAATTCCAAAAGTCTCGTGAACCACCTTTACCACGGGCGCCAGGCAGTTGGTGGTGCAGGAGGCGGCCGTCACGATGGGGTGCTTGGCGGGTTCGTAGAGATGCTCATTCACGCCCACCACCACGTTTAAGACCTCACCCACCTTGACGGGAGCCGAGACGATGACGCGCTTGGCGCCGCGGTCAAAATGCCCCTGCAGCTGCTCTGGCGTTAAAAACTTGCCAGTGCACTCCAAGACAACCTCCACGCCCCAGTCGCCCCAAGGGATGTCGGCTGGGCTTGCGTGAGACGAGAAATGTAGGGCCCGATCACCCACCCGAATCTCATGGTCGCTGGTTGCTGCAATTGGCACCCGCCAACGACCCTGCACCGAGTCGTAGGCCAAGAGGTGGGCGGTTGCCGCAGCCCCCCCTTTCAGTTCATTCAGCGCAACGACGTCGAGGCGATTGCCCGCTCTGGGGTCGTCTGCAGGCCGGTCTGCAGCCCCAAAAGCAGCCCTCAGGGCCAGTCGTCCGATACGGCCAAGGCCGTTGATGCCAACACGCATGATGGAGTCCTTCGAATGTGCAGCGGGTTAGGGCCCGCAATATTTCGATAAAAATCGAAATATTGTCACCTGCCTTTGTGTCAGATGGATGACAGGGTAAGGGCCAGGGCCTTGGCCAGCTCATCGGCCTGACCTGCCTCATCGGCCTCGACCATAACCCGAACCAATGGCTCGGTCCCTGAGGCTCGAATCAGCAGTCTTCCATTTTTACCCAGCTTGGCCTGGGCCTGCCGCTGGGCGGCTAAGAACTGCTCGTCCTTCTGCCAGCGCGCCATGCGGTCTGCGTCCAGGGAGACATTGACCAAGACCTGCGGGCAGAGGCGCAGCCCCTGGATGTACTGTGCCAGCGGCTGGCCGGCCTGAACGACGGCCGCCAAGACCTGCAGGGCGCTGACAATGCCATCGCCCGTCGTGTGCCGATCCAGGCACAGAAGGTGGCCTGAGGACTCACCACCAAAGAGCCAGCCCGTCTCTTTGAGCATCTCTAAGACGTAGCGGTCCCCCACCTTGGCCCGACGAAACTCCAGACCCAGGTCCTCAACAGCCCTCTCCAGGGAGAGGTTGGACATCAGGGTGCCCACCACGCCCCCGACATTGGTGACGCCCATCTGCTTGACCCGCTGTTTCACAATGGCAAAGAGCAACTCGTCTCCGTTGAAGACTCGGCCCTGAGCATCGGCCATCACAATGCGATCGCCGTCGCCGTCGAGGGCAATCCCGTAATCCGCGCCATGGGACCGAACCATCTCGGTCATGGCCTCTGGGTGGGTTGCGCCGACCATCTTGTTGATGTTGAAACCGTCGGGCTGATGGCCCATGGGAATGACTTCGGCCCCAAGCTCGTGAAAGACATCTGCCGCCACATGGTAGGCCGCACCATGGGCTGCATCGACCACCAGCCGAAGGCCCCGCAGACTGAGTCGCAGCGGGAACGTGCTCTTGCAGAATTCAATGTAGCGGCCAGCAGCATCGTCGAGCCGACGGGCCTTGCCCAACATCTGGCCATCTGCACAGACCATTGGCCCCTCGAGCGCCGCCTCAATCTCGAGTTCGACCGCATCAGGTAGTTTCTCCCCGACGCCATCGAAGAACTTGATGCCGTTGTCCTCGAAGGGATTGTGGGAGGCGCTGATGACTACGCCGGCCGAGAGCCTCAGCGTCTTGGTGAGGTAGGCAATGGCAGGCGTGGGCATGGGTCCCGCCAGGACCACGTTGACGCCAGCACTCGAAAAGCCGGCCTCGAGAGCGGCCTCGAGCATGTAGCCCGAGACGCGAGTGTCCTTGCCAATGAGTACCGAGGGCTCTTCAAACCGTGTGGCGAGAATACGGCCAGCAGCCATTCCCAGCCGCAAGACGAAATCAGGAGTAATGGGCGACTGGCCAACCCGACCGCGGATGCCGTCAGTGCCGAAGTACTTGCGGGGCGTTTTCATAGACACATTTTAGACTTGTAATAATTCCAACATCTTCGAAATATAAACTGCCCAGACCACCGCGCAACCAATGCCGCGGGGACACCACGGGAGAGCCATTCATGAATACCCAGCGCAAATTCAATGTGCTGTTTATCTGTACCAGCAACTCATCGCGTTCGATCATGGCCGAGGCTATGCTGAACAGCCTGAATCACCCCCTCTTCCAGGCCTTCTCGGCTGGCAGTCATCCCAAAGGCGAGGTCAATCCAAACGCCATCAAGATTCTTCAGACCAACCATGTGAAGGTTGACGGACTCCGCAGCAAGGACTGGAATGAGTTCGCGGGCCCCAATGCCCCGCACCTCGACTTTGTCTTTACCGTCTGTGACAAGGCTGCCGGCGAAGCCTGCCCTGTCTGGCCGGGACAGCCCATGACCGCTCACTGGGGAGTCGAAGAACCCAGCGTCAAGCCGGGCGAGAACGTCACCCTGGACCAGAAATTCCTCGAGGTCGCCACGGTGCTTCGTCGTCGCATTGAACTGTTGTTAGCCCTGCCCATCGACAAACTCGACAAGCTGGCCCTTCAAGACTCTCTGCATGAGATTGGCAAGACTTGAGTTCGAACCTGGCATGAACAATCAAGCCGCCACCGCTGCCTTCAGCGCACTCAGCCATGAGTTAAGACTCAACCTTTTGCGTCTGCTCGTGCAGCGGGCTCCGGCTGGCATGATTCCCTCAAAACTCACGGAGCTCTTGGGGGTTCCTGCCGCTACGCTCTCTTTTCACCTCCGGGAACTCACTAAGGCAGGGCTTATCACCAAGACCCGTCAAGGGCGTCAACTCGTCTATCAACCCGCCATGCAGACCATGGCAGACCTCATCGACTTTCTCACCAGCCAGTGTTGCCAGGGTGAATCCTGCGTGGTGAGCGATGCAGCCAAGCGGTCGGACTGCCGCAAAGCATGAGTATTTTTGAGCGCTGGCTGAGCCTCTGGGTGGGCCTGGCCATCGTCGGTGGTGTTGCCGCGGGGCTCTTGCTTCCAGAGCCATTTGCCTGGATTGCCCAACAGTCCTACGCAGAGGTCAATCTGGTGATCGCGGCCCTGATCTGGGCCATGATCTACCCCATGATGGTGCAGGTGGACTGGGCCTCTGTTCGGCAGGCCAGTCGTGAACCAAAGGGCCTTGCGCTCACCCTAGTGGTGAACTGGCTGATCAAGCCCCTGACCATGGCCGGCATCGGTATGCTGTTTTTTGACCTGATCTATGCCCCTTGGGTAGATGCCAAGACTGCCCAAGAAGTGATCGCCGGCCTGATCCTACTCGGTGTTGCGCCCTGCACCGCCATGGTCTTTGTCTGGAGCCAGCTGGTGCGGGGGCACGCCGCCTACACCGTCGTACAGGTCTCGGTTAACGACCTGGTCTTGATCGTGGCCTTTGCACCGCTCACAGGGTTTCTATTGGGGGTCACCGACATCGTCGTCCCCTGGCGGACCCTGCTGATTTCCACGCTGCTTTTCGTCGCCCTGCCACTGGTGGCCGGCGTTCTGACGCGTCTCTGGCTGCTCAAAAGCCGTGAAGACTCTGGGTCAAGACTGCAGAGCTTCATGCAGTTCATCAAACCCTTCTCCATACTCGGACTCATCCTGACAGTGCTGATTCTGTTTGGATTGCAGGCTCAGACCATTCTGGCCCAACCCCTACTCATAGGCCTCACTGCTCTTCCCCTCGTTCTGCAGACCTACGGCATCTTTTTGTTGTCTTGGCTCATGGCCCAGAGACTGCGGCTGGCCCATGAGATCGCCGGGCCCGCCTGCCTGATCGGCACCTCGAACTTCTTTGAGTTGGCTGTGGCGGTAGCAATCTCGCTATTCGGTCTGCAATCGGCCGCGGCTCTTGCCACTGTGGTGGGGGTGCTGGTGGAAGTCCCTGTGATGCTGACCTTGGTAGCTCTGGTCAATCGCTGGCGACCCGTCCATCAAGTCTAAGGACCTCTAAGACAGGCCGCCCAACACCCGCAGGGCGTCCACCGTCTGGCGGACATCGTGGACTCTCACCACCCGCGCGCCAGCCTGTGCGGCCAGGACAGCAGCCGCCAGGCTACCCCCAAGCCGATCCATGGCACGGTCCTCACCGCGACCCGAGAGCTGACCGATCATGCGCTTTCTGGAGACTCCGACCAGCAGTGGCATAGACCCGCACCAGGACGACAAGGCTCGAAACAAGGCCTGGTTGTGGGCCAGGGTCTTGCCAAAACCAAAGCCCGGATCCAGC
>CALMJH010000077.1 GCA_937864175.1 uncultured Burkholderiales bacterium | reverse complement strand
TCCCCCGCTAGAATCGGGGTTATCCCTTTTATTCAAATAGGTTGTTGCGGCTATGAAGATCTCAATTGTTGGTACGGGCTATGTTGGACTGGTCACGGGAGCCTGTCTGGCCGATGCCGGTAACGACGTGCTCTGTTTGGATCTGGATGAATCCAAGATCAAGATCCTGAAAGACGGCGGTATCCCAATTCATGAACCCGGCCTGCTCGACATCGTTCGCAAAAACGTCGCAGCCGGCCGCCTGCGCTTCACCACCAGCGTGGAAGAGTCAGTCGCCTTTGGACTGGTCCAGTTTATTGCTGTCGGTACGCCTCCCGATGAAGATGGCTCGGCTGACCTAAAGTACGTCCTGGCCGCAGCGCGCAACATCGGCCGCCACATGACCAGCGAGAAAGTAGTGGTCGACAAGAGCACGGTGCCTGTGGGCACGGCCGACAAAGTCCGAGCGGCCATTACCGACGAACTAGCTCAACGCAAATCGGATCTGCCCTTTCATGTCGTGTCGAATCCTGAATTCCTAAAGGAAGGCGCTGCGGTTGAAGACTTCCAGCGGCCAGACCGCATCGTGGTGGGTGTGGACTCAGCGAGAGCCACCGACGTCATGCGTCAGATTTATGCGCCCTTCCAGCGCAATCACGACAAACTCATGGTCATGGATGTTCGCTCCGCCGAACTCACCAAGTACGCCGCCAACGCCATGTTGGCCACGCGTATTTCTTTCATGAATGAACTGGCCAACCTGGCTGAGACCCTCGGGGCCGATATCGAGCAGGTGCGCATGGGCATTGGCTCAGACTCTCGCATTGGCTACTCATTCCTCTACGCCGGTTGCGGCTATGGCGGGTCATGCTTCCCCAAAGACGTTAAGGCCCTCATCAAGACAGCGGCGGAAAACGGCCACATGCTGCAAGTGCTCACAGCCGTTGAGGACGCCAATGAAGCTCAGAAGTCAGTCCTAGTAAACAAGATCACCCAGGCTTTGGGCAATGACCTCAAAGGCAAGCGGTTTGCGCTCTGGGGCTTGGCCTTTAAGCCCAATACAGACGACATGCGCGAAGCACCCAGCCGCGTCATCGTCGATGCATTACTGGCCCGTGGGGCGACCGTCTGTGCCTACGATCCGGTGGCCATTGACGAGGCCAGACGTGTTTTTGGAACAAGCATTGACTACGCCAATCGTGCGGTAGATGCCATTGAAGGGGCGGACGCCTTGGTCATCGTCACGGAGTGGAAGGAGTTCAGAAGCCCAAGTTTTGACCTACTGGCCGAGAGGCTCAAGACCAAGCGCATCTTCGACGGCCGCAACTTATACGACCCTGCGATGCCAGCTCAGTACGGACTCATTTACGAGGCGATTGGCCGGAAGATTTGA
>CALMJH010000076.1 GCA_937864175.1 uncultured Burkholderiales bacterium | reverse complement strand
CGTGAACAGAATAACTTCCGCGGCGTCTGGCGCTCGTCTGACATTGCCCCCAAGGTGACCCAGACCGTGGGCATTGTGAAGACCAGCTTCCTGAAGTCCAACCCCAAGGTGGTCGAAGGCATTATCAAGGCCCGTCGTAAAGGTGTTGAATTCATCCGCCAAAATCCGGACGAGGCCGCCAAGATCATGGCCGTCGAGTACAAAATCACCCCAGAAAATGCTGCAGCTGCCATCAAGAACGTGTTGTCGGTGAAGAACGGCTACTGGAGCGAAGGTGGATTCGACTACGAGGGCATGGAGACCCTGCTAAAAGGTCTGCGCCTGGTCGATGCGATTCCCAAGGGTGATTTTGATTGGAGCAAAGTCGTCACTGAGACAGCCCTGCCAGCCGACCTGCGCAGCAAGAAGTAACCATGTCGGTTGTCGCAACCAACGGCCTTGGTCACGTTGAAGTTCGGAACGCGACCAAGGTCTTTCCTGGGCGAGCCGGTCGACAGGATGTCCATGCTCTGGGGCCCATCAGCCTCTCCCTGAAGCAGGGAGAGTTTTTTTCGGTTGTTGGTCCCTCTGGATGCGGTAAATCAACCCTGCTGGACCTGGTAGCGGGACTCACGACCGCAAGCGACGGTGAGCTGCTGTTTGAGGGTCAACGCCTGACAGGTAAGGTGCCTGAGGGCGTTGGCGTGGTCTTCCAGGAGGACTCCTCCTTTCCATGGCTCAACGTCCAAGAGAACGTCGGCTTTCACCTGAAACAGATGGGTGTGGATGCCGCTGAAATTCAACGCAGGGTGGACCATGCCATTTCGTTTACGGGCTTGGGTGGCTTTGCAAAGGCCTATCCGGCCGAGCTGTCCGGGGGCATGCGTCAGCGTGTCTGCATTGCCAGAACTCTAGTCACCAGGCCACGGCTGATTCTGTTGGACGAACCCTTTGGCGCTCTGGACCAGCAGACGCGCCTGCTCATGGGCGACGAGCTGCTGCGGCTGTGGCGAGAGTCTGGGGCCACAGTCATGCTGATTACTCATGCCCTGGACGAGGCGGCCATGCTGTCCGATCGCATCGGCGTCATGAGCGCACGGCCGGGCAGGTTCATCGACGTCATTGAAACCGGCTGGTCTGCTGACCGAGACAGCACCATCGTCTCGGACAAGCGATTCGGCGACATCACCGCCCGCCTGTGGCAGAAGCTTCGTTCCGAATCCATGGCGGCCATGGGTGGCTCGGCCGCATGAGTCAGGCTGGGCGAATCAGACTGGTGTTTTTGATGGGGCTGGTCGGCTTTCTGGAGCTGATTTGTAGGATGGGCTGGGTGAGCAGCATCTCCCTGGCCCCCCCAACCCAGATCCTGGTGTCGGCTTACAAACTGATCCTGTCAGGTGAGATTCGTTACCACGCCTTTCTGACCTTCTCGACCGTCGCGGGCGCCATTCTGTCTGCTCTGATCGTGGGGTTTTTAATGGGCTTGGCCCTGCACAAATGGCCCCTGGTTCGCCGGTTTCTGGATCCCTTTTTGGCGGGCTATTACAGCCTGCCCACCTTTGTCTTCTACCCGTTTTTTATCGTGATGTTCGGCCTGAATCGACTGCCCCTGATGGCCATTGGATTTATTTTTGCGGTGGTCGCAGTGGCCCTGAACACCCTATCGGGTCTTCAAAGGGTTCCCAGGGTCTGGCTGCGAACAGCGCAGATGATGCGAATGTCACGCATCGACACCATTCGCAAGGTCATCATGCCGGCGGCGGCGCCCTATCTGTTCACCGGCCTGAAACTCGCGATCGTCTATTCCTTCATCGGCGTCATCGCTGGTGAGTTCATCCTGAGCGGAGCCGGCTTGCGCTTTCAGATCGCGTTTTCCTACAACAGCTTTGAGACGGCCAAGATGTATGGCTACCTGGCGATTTTGCTCACGCTCGTCGGTGGGTTGAATCTGTACATCTACGCGCGAGAGAAGCGAATCTACGAACGCAGGGGCGGCCGATGAGCGGTACTAGTGCAAGCCAAGTCTCTGCGTCACAAGATCCCTCGCTCAGCCCGTTGGCTTACCTGCTCTTCTTGCTGGCGCTGACGGGACTCTGGCATTTGCTGACTCTGTGGGTTGGACGCGATGTCTTGCCTGGTCCTGGTGAAACCTTGAGTCGCTTGTGGAACATGCTCTCCACTGGCAGCCTGAACAAGCACCTAATCGAGACCTTCTCCGCGTTTGGCATGGCCCTGGTCATCGCAGTCATCATGGGCGTTTTGTTAGGCGCTGTCTTAGGGGCCCACCGGCTCTCGGGCGAAGTTGCTGAGCCCATGCTAGTGGCGCTCTACTCGATTCCAAAGGTCACCCTGTACCCCATCATGCTGCTGCTCTTTGGGCTGGGCATGGCAGCCAAAGTCGCCTTTGGTGTGATCCACGGTGTAATACCGATCTGCATCTTCACCATGAGCGCCGTGCGGGCGATTCCCAAGAAATACATTCGGGCGGGGCAGGCCATGCAGCTCAACCCCAGTCAGATGTTCTGGAAGGTCTATATGCCCGCCTGCATTCCAGAGGTCTTCAGTGGCCTGCGGATTGGGTTTTCACTCACCCTATTGGGGACCCTGATCGGCGAGATGTTTGCCTCAAGGCGGGGCATTGGCCACCTGTTGCTGCAGGCCATGGAGAACCATAACTTATTGGACATTACCGCCTTGGCCCTGATGCTGATTACTTTGGCGGCTTCGGTTGGATTTGCATTGCTGTCGATTGACCGTCGACTGGCCGGTCGGGCCGCGCTGGCCTAACACTTTTCCCATTCCCTCTTGGAGATGCTCGGATGAAGACCCTTCGCGAAAAATTGCAGGCTGGCACACCCGTTGTGGCCCCTGGCGTCTACGACATGTTCTCGGCCCGAATTGCAGATCGCATGCCCTTTGAGGCCCTGTACATGACAGGCTATGGCATCTCGGGTAGCTATCTGGGTCTGGCCGATGCTGGCATTGCCACCTATACCGACATGGTGAGTCGCGCCGGCACGATTGCAAAGGGAACCAGTAAGCCCCTGATGGCAGATGCCGACACCGGTTACGGTGGCCTGCTCAATGTGCACCACACAGTGCGCGGCTATGAGTCCGCGGGTGTGCAGGCTATTCAGATCGAGGACCAAGAGAATCCCAAGAAATGCGGCCATACACCAAACCGTCGAGTGGTCTCTCGCAAAGACGCCATTCGACGCATTGAAGTTGCCGCCAGCGCCAAGACCAAGGAACAGACCCTGATCATTGCCCGCACCGATTCCCGCTCTTCACTGGGCCTAGATGAGGCGATTGCCCGTGGAAAGGACTTTCTAAA
>CALMJH010000075.1 GCA_937864175.1 uncultured Burkholderiales bacterium | reverse complement strand
AAGACACCCGAGGGCAAGATCGGCTTTGAGTTTGAGCAACGAAAGCCCAAGGCCGAGACAACGAAGGCCACCAAAGTCACGAAGGCTGCGAACGCCACAACAGCCACCAAGGCACCTAGGGCAACCAAAGCATCTAAAGCAACCAAGGCCGGCGCCTAAACATACGCCCAACAACTGCCCTGTCAGATAGTTAGGCGGAGCGGTCGGGCTGGTTCACGATGCCGCTGCGAACATGACCCGTGGGTCCTGCAAGAGCAGCCGATTCGCAGTGCCGTGTCTGGTCGTCAAAAAAGAAGTCGGGCTCAAACTCCTTCAGAAAGCCCCCTTTGTCTAGGCCCCCCAAGAAAAAGGCCTCGTCGATTTCAATCTGCCAATTCATCAGAGTTCGAATCGCCCGCTCGTGTGCGGGAGCCGAGCGGGCCGTGACCAGGGCCGTGCGAATTTTCATGCCAGCCGGGTTCGGCTTTTGGCGAAGGCTATGCAGCGCCTGAAGCAGTGGTTTGAATGGACCAGGGGGGAGGGGGTTTCGAGCCTGCTGCTGCTCGTGGGTGACAAAGGCATCAAGCCCTCTGGACTGATAGACCTGTTCGGCCTCGTCAGAAAACAAGACCGCATCGCCGTCAAAGGCTATTCGGAGTTCTTGGGGGTGCCGATTACCCGCCTTGGCTGAATGCGGATAGACATGGGCCGCAGGAAAACCCGCCTCGAGAGCCTGGTCAACGTCTTGGGCATTGGCCGATAGGAAGAGGTGGGCCGACAGAGGTCTCAGATAGCGATAGGGAGACTGGCCCCTGGTGAAGACACCTCGCTGAATACTCAGCCCATGAGACTGGGCTGAGTGATAGACCCGCAGGCCGCTGACGGGGTCGTTGCGAGACAGGACCACCACCTCAACACGTGACTCATTGGCCAGGTTGAAAGCCAGAAGTTTTCGAACCAGTTCGAAGGCCACCCCCGGATTGGCCGGCTGCGCCATTCGCTCCCACTGAAGCGCCATGTAGGCCTGATCATTGGCCTGCTCAAAGACTCGGTTCTCCTCTTCAAAGTCAAAGAGGGCTCTTGACGAGATGGCCACCACCAGCTGATCGTCGAGGCTGGCGACCATGGCGGCTAGACGTCGAGGTTGGCGACCCGAAGCGCGTTGGTTTCGATGAAGACCCGCCGGGGCTCCACCTCCTCGCCCATCAGGGTGGTGAATATACCGTCGGCCGAAATCGCATCCTCAATCTTGACCTGCAGCAGTGTCCGCGACTCGACATTCATGGTGGTCTCCCAGAGTTGCTCGGGATTCATCTCACCCAGGCCCTTGTAGCGTTGTTTTGAGAGGCCACGCTCCGCGTCGTTGAGCAGCCAGGTCATGGCCGCTGCAAAATCATGGACCGGCGCAGACCGGGCCTGATCGCCCTGTCCACGGCGGACCATGGTGCCGGGCTGAACAGCCTGGTTAAGCTGGGCGCTGGCCTGTGCAAGGGCGCGGTAGTCTTCGCCGGCAATGAAGTCCGGGTCGATGATGGAATGCTTTAGGTTGCCGTGGTGAGACCGCTCAAGTCTTAGCCGCCACGTCTCGGTCTGGCTGTCAAACTCTGAAAAGACTCGAATGTCTTGGTGCTTGACCCCGGCTTTTCGTTGTTGCGCCTCGATAAAGTCTGAGAGCCGCTGGGCTGAGGCCATGGCCTCTTCATTGGTCTGCAGTGAGAGGGTGACGCCATTCATCACGGCCACCAGCGCATTCTCGTCAATTACGCGGCCCACGCGATCAAGAACGGTCTTGGCCTTGAGGTAGGCATCGGCCAGGCCCCGAAGGTCTGCCCTGGTCTGACCATCCGGCGCCACCAGTGAGGCTTCTTTAAGGGCAAGGTCTAGCAAGACCCTCTGCATGTCTTCGTCGTTTTTAATGTAACGCTCTTCCTTGCCATGTTTGATCTTGTAGAGCGGCGGCTGGGCAATGTAGACATGGCCACGCTCGATCAGCTCAGGCATCTGGCGATAGAAAAAGGTCAGCAACAGGGTGCGGATGTGGGAGCCATCGACATCCGCATCGGTCATGATGATGATTCGGTGGTAGCGCAGCTTGTTGGGGTCGTAATCCTCTTTGCCAATGCCGGTACCCAGAGTCTGAATCAAGGTGACGATCTCTTGAGAGGCGAGGAGTTTGTCAAATCGTGCCTTCTCGACGTTAAGAATCTTGCCTTTGAGCGGCAGGATGGCCTGAAACTTTCGATCACGGCCCTGTTTCGCAGAGCCTCCAGCGGAGTCTCCCTCGACCAGATAGAGCTCGGCTTTGGCTGGGTCTCTCTCTTGGCAGTCGGCCAATTTGCCTGACAGCCCAAAGGAGTCCAAGACCCCCTTGCGACGAGTCATCTCTCGGGCCTTGCGCGCGGCCTCTCGGGCACGGGCCGCCTCGACAATCTTGGAGCAGATGGACTTTGCGTCGACAGGGTTCTCAAGCAAAAAGGCCTCGAGCGTCTTGCTCACCACGTCTTCAACCGGCTGTCGCACCTCGCTAGACACCAGCTTGTCTTTGGTCTGTGAGGAGAACTTGGGCTCTGGAACTTTGACCGACAAGACGCAAGTGAGCCCCTCACGCATGTCATCGCCTGTGGTCTCGACCTTGGCTTTTTTACTGAGCTCTTCGTCCAGGATGTATTTGTTGATGACCCGGGTCATGGCTGCCCGCAGGCCGGTGAGGTGGGTACCCCCGTCGCGTTGGGGAATGTTGTTGGTAAAGCAGAGCACCTGTTCGTTGTAGCCGTCGTTCCATTGCATGGCGACTTCTACGGAGATGCCCTCTTTGTCTCCAAGCGCATGAAAGATTTTTGGGTGCAGCGTGTTTTTGTTTTTATTGATGTATTGAACAAAGCCACTCACCCCACCAGCAAAAGCAAAATCCTCCTCTTTGCCTTCGCGCTGGTCCACCAGACGAATACGAACGCCATTGTTCAAGAAGCTGAGTTCACGAAGACGCTTGGCAAGAATTTCGTAGTGAAATTCCACGCGGCCAAAGGTCTCGATACTGGGCAGGAAATGGACTTCTGTTCCGCGACGGTCTGTCGTGCCGGTTACCGCCAGGGGTGCGACTCGTTCGCCACGACGAAACTCCATGGCATGGACCTGACCATTGCGCCGAACGGTCAGACGCAGCCAGTCTGAAAGGGCGTTGACCACCGAGACCCCAACCCCATGAAGACCACCTGAGACTTTGTAGCTGTTTTGGTCAAACTTACCGCCCGCATGGAGTTCGGTCATCACAATCTCTGCCGCCGAACGCCCCAACTCATCGTCTTTGTGAATATCTGTCGGAATGCCTCGGCCATTGTCCGTCACCGAAATGGAATTGTCGGTATGGATGGTGATGACGATGTCATCACAATGTCCGGCCAGAGCCTCGTCAATGGCGTTGTCGACGACCTCGAAAACCATGTGGTGCAGGCCGGTGCCATCACTGGTGTCGCCGATGTACATGCCAGGCCGCTTGCGAACAGCCTCGAGCCCTTTGAGCATCTTGATGGAAGAGGCCCCATAGCCCTGGGCCTGGTCACCGGTTTCTGAAGAAAAAACTTGATGTGTTTGGTGCAGCATGGTCACCCTTAGATTCGCATGGGCATAACGACGTACCGAAACTCCGGGTCGTTGGGCGTAGTAATTAGTGCGCTGGCGTTGGGGTCTTGCAAAGACAACTGAATCTGGTCGGTTCGTAGATTGGCCAAGACGTCCATGAGGTATTGGACGTTAAAACCGATGTCGATGGATTCACCGTTGTAGTCCACCTCGATTTCTTCCAGGGCCTCTTCTTGTTCGGCATTGGTGGCTGAGATTTTGAGTAGACCACTGGCCAATGACAGACGCACCCCTTTGAACTTGTCGGTGGTCAGAATAGCCGCGCGGGTCAGAGAGCCCAGAAGCGCCTCCCGACTCATGGGAACGTGTTTGGTATGGCCCTTCGGAATCACGCGCTGGTAGTCAGGAAACTTACCCTCAATTAGTTTGGAGATGAGCTCAATCGAGGCAAGCTGAAACTTCACCTGGTTTCCAGCTAGCTCAATCTGAATTTTCTGATCGTCGTCCGACAGTAACTTCTGCAATTCCATGATGGCTTTGCGAGGAACAATGACCTCGAGCTTGTCGGACTCGGTTTGAATGGTGATGGCTTCAGAGGCTGTCAGGGCGGCGTAAGCCAGACGGTGACCATCGGTTGCGACAGCCCGTAGCTGACCCCCTTCAATCACCAACAAGAGTCCATTGAGGTAGTACCGGATGTCTTGTTGAGCCATTGAGAAGTGAACCAAATGCAGCAGTTGTTTGAGATCTTTTTGACTCAGGCTCACGCTGGCTGGATAGGCTTGGGCAGGAGTGACTGTTGGAAATTCCTCGGCCGCCAAGGTTTGTAGTTGGAAACGAGACTTGCCCTGGGCAATTGACATCTTTCGTCCTGCTAGAGAGACCACGACTTCGTCGTCTGTTGGGAGGGCCCGAAGAATGTCTAAAAACTTTCGTGCACTTACGGTGGTGGCTTGTTCCTCTGGCCCACTGCCCATTTCAACCGTGCTGGTGATCTGCATCTCGATGTCGGTGGAGATTAGTGAGACAGATGGGCCATGTTTTCGAATAAGGACGTTGGAGAGAATGGGCAGGGTATGCCGACGCTCGACGATGCCGCTGACCATCTGAAGAGGCCGCAGCAGTGCTTGTCTTTGGGCTTTTATCAGAATCATCTTTCTTCTCTCTTAGTCGTAGTAGTTAGAGGCAGGGGGGCTAGGGGATAACTAAGGTAAAGACCTGTTTTTAAATGACTAATTAAAGAAAATAGCCCGTGGACAAGTCTAGAGCAGTCGGCTGAGGCCGTGGATAACTGGGGCATCAGTGGTCTAGGCCTGGAGTTATCCACAAAATCAGCAGTGGTTATCCACGGGTTATGAGCGGGGTTATTCAGCTGCTTATCCACGGATTTGTTGCTCCAAGACGTGGAGTTCTCGGTTGAGGTCAGCGTTGTGTTGCCGTGTCTCAGAGATTTTTCGAACGGCATGCAAGACCGTGGTGTGGTCCCGCCCACCAAAGAGGTCACCGATTTCTGGCAGGCTTTTTTGGGTAAGTTCTTTTGCCAAATACATAGCGACTTGTCGTGGCATGGCGATGTTGGCGGGTCGCCGTTTGCTGTACATGTCGGCAACTTTAATTTTGTAGAAGTCAGCCACGGCCTTTTGAATGTTTTCAACAGAAATAGAGGTTTTCTGCAGAGAGAGGAGATCTTTAAGGGCCTCTCGGACGACTTCGATGGAGGGGCTCTTCTGGTGGAAATGGCAGTAGGCGATGACTTTTCTAAGGGCTCCTTCGAGCTCTCGAACGTTGGAGCGGAGTTGCCGCGCAATGAAAAAAGCCTCTTCTTCGCCAAGGGCCAGATGCTCGTGCTCAGCCTTTCGAAGCAAGATGGCCACCCGCATCTCAAGCTCTGGGGGTTCAATGGCTACTGTTAAACCCGAGCCAAAACGGCTGATGAGTCGGGAGTCGATGCCGTTGAGTTCGGAGGGATAAGTATCGCTGGTGATGATGATCTGTTTTTTGGCCGCGACAAGCGCCTCAAAAGTGTAGAAAAACTCTTCTTGTGTTCGAGACTTTCCTGCAAAAAACTGAATGTCATCGATGAGCAGCAGGTCTAGTGAGTGGTAATACTGTTTGAGCTCGTCAAACGACTTTCGCTGGTAAGCCCGCACGACGTCACTGACATAGGCTTCTGCGTGGATGTACCGAATGCGGGCTTGTGGATTGCCTTCCACCATTTTGTTGCCGACCGAGTGAATGAGGTGACTCTTGCCCAGTCCGACGCCGCCATAGAGAAACAAAGGGTTGTAACCACTGCCCGGGTTGTCCGCCACCTGAAGGGCTGCCGCACGGGCCAATTGGTTGGCCTTACCCGCAACAAATTGATCAAAAGTCCACTCAGGATTGAGCCGGGCGTTTTCTTGGGCTGGCGCAAGGACAGGCTCGGGGCTGGTGGCAAAACTAGGGCGGTTGGATTCCTGGTCTGTCCAGTCGGGGGTGCCTGGGGCGTCACTGCTTGACTCAGAGAGGACGGCGATGTCGACGACCACGGGCTTTTGAAGCCGAGCCTGCCACCAGTTGGTCAGCGGCTCGAGGAGTTGTTCTCGCGCCCAGGTCTGCTTGAAGCGGTTGGGCGCCTGAATCTGTAGCTGAATGGGCGAGGTCTGGAGGTTGACGATCCCTAGATTGAGCGGACAGACCCAGGTCTTGAACTGTTGGGCGGGGAGATTTTTCTCCAGGTGCTCCAGGCAGTCTTGCCAGAGCTGTTCAAGAGCGGGCAGGGGTTGGGAAGGGGTCACAGTCGTGCTCGCGCTCATGTCTCTATTCTACCCGACTCTCTAAGTTATCCACAGGGTGAGGTGTCTTTGGTGTTGATTCTTTTAGACAAAATGGCTTTCTTGTCGGTAGAATCTCGGGTTCCCTGTTTGGAGTAAGAGAAATGAAACGCACATACCAACCCTCGGTGGTTCGTCGCAAGCGCACCCACGGTTTTCTGGTTCGCATGAAGACTCGCGGTGGCCGCGCCGTGATCCGGGCTCGTCGTGCCAAGGGCCGCAAGCGCCTGGCTGTCTAAGCCTTTGCGCTTAAGCGCCCATTTGCCGGCTGATCGTCGCCGCACGCTTGGTGAAACCCCTAGCGAGTCTTAATCTACCGTCTGATTTTTCCGCCCTGTTGCGTGAGCGGCCCGTGGTGTCTAGCGGGCCGTTTGTCTTTCATGTACGCCGCCGCGAGCCTTCGGAGATCCGTGGGCCCCGACTGGGCATGATTCTGCCCAAGCGAGTGGTTCGGCGCGCAGTCCAACGCAACCAGCTGAAACGCTGGATCCGACCCCTGATCCCCCATTATTGTGGTGAGCAAGACCTTGATCTGTTGGTTCGGCTTCGCGGCTCCATTGACCTGAGTGGCGTCCCTCAGCGACAGAGAGCCAAAGAAGAGTTGGTGCTAACTTTTGAAAAGTGGGTTGCGAGCAGAGGTGCCCCATGACCCGTCGGTTTTTGGCCCACCGTTGGGGGCTGGCTGGCCTGCGTGGTCTGGTGCGGGCCTACCAGCTGAGTTTTCGGATAGTCCTGGGTCCTCGCTGCCGATATCTCCCCACCTGCTCCGACTACGCCCTGGAGGCACTCGAGGTCCATGGGCTTTGGAGGGGTGGGCGGATGACGGTCTCGAGACTTTGTCGCTGCCGCCCTGGTGGTGGCTCGGGCTATGATCCGGTTTTGCCTGTTGGCCAGACCCGGGACGACCGCTAGCGGTCCAACCATTGCAATGACATTGGAATAACACCTTTATGGATACACGACGTACAGTCCTGGCCCTGGTTTTTGCGGCCTCAGTTTTTCTGCTCTGGGAGTCTTGGTTGAGGGCCTCCCGACCCGAGGTGGCGGCTGGACAGCCAGCGGTCACAGCCGCTCCGGGGGTGAGCTCACCGGCCAAGTCGGTCGATGCCGTGCCCAAGGCAAGCCAGCCCTTGGCGGCTCCTGTCGCAGCCACGCCGGCGGCCTCGGGCACACCCGCGCCCCAGGCTGCCCAGGCCCCGTCTTCCGAGCGATTCACACTGACGAACAAAGATCTCTCTCTTGAAGTCGACACGGCCGGTGCGCGACTCGTCAAGGCAACCTTGCTAGACCAGCCATCGGATCAGCATCCAGGTGGAAAGGTTTTGCTGTTTGATGCTGCTGGCGCCACCCGATTTGAGGCCCAGACCGGTTTGATTGGTCAGACGCCGGCGGGCAAGTCTTTTCCGAACCACACGACCACTTTCGTTCGTCAGCCGCTGGCCGACGGTCAGGATGCTGCAAGGACTCTGGTCTTGGCTTCAGAGTCCGGTGGACTCAAGCTGATTAAAAAGATCGAGCTGGCCCCCCAGGGCCATCAGTTGCGCATCACTCACACCGTGGTGAACACCGGCGCCGACACGGTGACGCCAAATCTTTATTTGCAGTTTGTTCGATCAGACAAGGCCCCACCGGGGGAGAGTTCGTTTTATCAGACCTTCACTGGTCCAGCGCTCTACACCGAGCAGGGGAAATTTCAGAAGGTGTCGTGGTCTGATATCGAGAAAAACCGAACTGACTACGTTCGACAGGCCTCCGATGGCTGGCTGGGCATTGTGCAGCATTATTTTGTCTCGGCCTATGTTTTGGACAACCCACAGCCCCGCGAGTTTTTTACCCGCCCATTGGGCCAGGGCCTCTACTCTGCCGGCCTTATTCAGGCCGTTGCCTCGGTCGCACCCGGAGGTCAGCAGACGCACCAGTCCACCCTGTATGTAGGCCCCCAGGTTCAGAAAACGCTTGAGACGCTGGCCCCGGGGCTAGACCTGGTGGTGGACTACAGCTGGCTGACTTTTATTGCAAAGCCCATCTATTGGCTCTTAGAGCAGATCAATCGGTTCGTGAACAACTGGGGCTGGTCAATTGTGGTGCTCACCATTTTGATCAAGGTCTTGTTCTATCCCCTGTCGGCGGCCAGCTATAAATCCATGGCCAAAATGAAGGCAGTGGCCCCCCGCATCTCTGCCATACGTGAGCGATACCCCAATGACCGGGCCAAGCTCAACCAGGCCATGATGGAAATCTACAAGACCGAGAAGATCAACCCGCTTGGTGGCTGCCTGCCTGTGGTGGTTCAGATCCCAGTCTTCTTGGCCCTTTACTGGGTCTTGCTTGGCAGCGTCGAGATGCGAAATGCACCCTGGATTCTCTGGGTTCAAGATCTGGCACAGCCAGACCCTTACTTCATTCTTCCGGTGGTCATGGCGGCCACTATGTTTGTGCAGACCAAGCTTAACCCGCCCCCACCCGATCCCCTTCAGGCCAAGGTCATGACGATCATGCCCCTGGTCTTTTCAGTCTTCTTCTTTTTCTTCCCGGCGGGTCTGGTCTTGTACTGGCTCGTGAACAACGTGGTCTCGATCGCCCAGCAGTGGACGATCATGAAGCGGGTGAATGCCGCAAGCGGCAGCTAACACGCCTCGGCAGACCATCGCTGCGGTGGCCACTGCTGCCGCGGCGGGGGCCATTGGAATTGTTCGTCTCAGTGGGCCAGCCTGCGACCGCGTCGCTCAGCGGGTCTGTGGTCGGTCTCTGGTCCCACGACAAGCGACCTTGGTGGATTTTCGAGGCCCAGATGGAGAGGTTCTAGACCAGGGGCTGGCCCTGTATTTCAAGGCGCCCTCGTCCTACACCGGAGAGGATGTGTTGGAGCTGCAGGGCCATGGTGGGTTGGCGGTCTTGCAGATGGTTTTGAGAGCCTGTCTTGTCTGTGATCTGCCGGAGGATTCGATTCGACTCGCGCGCCCTGGGGAGTTTACAGAGCGGGCCTTTCTCAATGACCGACTCGACCTTGCCCAGGCCGAAGCAGTGGCCGACCTCATTTCTGCGCAGACGAGCCGTGCCGCACAGGCAGCCATGGCCTCGCTCAAGGGGGCCTTTTCTGAGGCGATTGCGGCCCTCCAGGCCCAGCTGATTGACCTTCGTCTGCGGGTTGAGGCCTGTCTGGACTTTCCAGAGGAGGACTTGGAGTTCATCGGACGCGAGCAGGTTGCCGAGCGACTGGCCGCCTGTCTGGATCGTCTGGAGCAGATTTTCCGAGCGGCCCAGCGAGGACAGACTCTTCGAGAGGGCCTGCGGGTCGTCTTGGTTGGGCCACCGAATGTGGGCAAGTCTTCTCTGCTCAATGCGTTGGCGGAGGAGGAGGTGGCCATCGTGACGCCTGTGGCCGGCACAACCCGTGACCGGCTGATTCAGGACATTGTGGTCAGTGGTCTTCCGATTCGACTCATTGACACGGCAGGCCTTCGGCAGACCACAGATCCTATTGAACAGCTGGGCATTGAGCGCAGCTGGCAGTCCGTTGAGCAGGCCGACTTGGTGATCTTGTTGCGGGATGCCAGCGGTGACATTGCGGCGGACGAGGCCATGGAGCAGCGGGTGCTGTCGTTGGTCGGGGCCAGGGGGCCTGGGGCCGTGAAGACCGGGCTCGCAGCTCGTCCTGCCCAGGTCCTGCTGGTCTTGAACAAGGCGGACTTGGCAGGCGAGTCCTTGGGTGCAGAGGTGCTTCAACATGGTCTGGTGCAGCGTCAGGTCTCGGTCTCGGCCAAGACCGGAGAGGGCCTGGAGGCCCTGCGGGAGGCCATTGCTGAGGCGGCTGGGTTTTTACAGGCCGGTGGATCAGAGGGGGTCTTTAGTGCGCGGGCCCGTCAGCTCGATGCCCTGGTTCGTGCACAGGCGGCCCTGGTTCAGGCCCAGGCGCATCTGCGGTTAGAGGCTTTGGAGTGCCTGGCCGAGGAGCTGCGGCTGGCGCAGCAGGCTTTGTCAGAAATTACTGGTGAATATCTTCCGGATGACCTTCTGGGGGCCATCTTTGGTCACTTTTGTATTGGCAAATAAAGGCGCTCGCCCTCAAAGCGACCGGTGCTTTTGTTTTTCTGGGCCGAGACGGCCTGCAAGATTTCTCCAGACATCGCGATGTAACAGCCAGCGGGGCTTAGTTGGGCTGCGGCGATGGCCAGGCCCAGGTTAAAGAGGGCGTCGGACTCGGGCTGACTCGCAGGAATCATTGCACCGGTGATGACGACGGTCTGCTCGGGTCTCTGAGCGGCTGAGATGGCCTTGGCAGAGGCCACCATGGTGTCGGTGCCGTGGATGACCACGATGCGTTGTTCGGGGCTGGTCTGAATGGTCTGCGCCAGATGCTGTCGCTCTTGTTCCGTCATGTCCAGGCTGTCAACCAGCATCAGGGTCTGCAGCCGAGTCTCGGCTGGCAGGCGGCATTGTCTGGCCCACTGGTCCAGACCGCTCTCGGTAAAGCCCAGGCCATTGAGCTCTGGCCGATAGCGCTTTTCGAAGGTGCCCCCGGTCGTCAGGACGAGCAGTGACTCGCCGAGTGGTGTGGAGGCCAGGCCGGTGGAGGCGGGGCCGGACTTGGGCTGGACAGAGTGGATGTTGCGGCGCATATTTGACGGGCTTGTATGGGTATTGTGAAGGAAGCCAGGCCGGGTTTGAGGGCACCTAAAACCCGGTGCTAGACTGCCATCATCCTGTCATATTTGTGGAAATTTAGCCCCATGAGCACTTCAATTCCGGTTGTTCGTCCCTATGCCGTTCAACACAAAGCCCTGCTGAACTGGGTCGATCAAATCGCTGCCAAGACTCGGCCTGACCAGATCGTCTGGTGTGACGGGTCTCAGGCTGAATTCGACCGCCTCTGCCAAAAGATGGTCGAGGCGGGCACTCTCAAGCGGCTTAACGCGGCCCGACGCCCGAATTCTTATCTGGCCTGGTCAGATCCCTCTGATGTTGCCCGGGTCGAGGACCGGACCTTTGTCTGCAGTGAGCAGCAGGCCGATGCAGGCCCGAACAACAACTGGATAGCGCCTGCTGAGATGCGGGCCACCTTGGATGGGCTCTTTGATGGTTGCATGCAGGGCCGCACCCTGTATGTAGTGCCCTTTTCGATGGGCCCACTTGGCTCACCCATCTCTCAGATTGGTGTGGAGCTCTCGGACTCCCCCTATGTGGTGGTCAACATGCGAATGATGACCCGCATGGGCCAGGCCGTGGTTGAGCGTCTGGGTCAAGACGGTCCCTTTGTTCCTTGTGTTCACACGGTGGGTGCGCCCCTGTCCAAGGGCCAGCAGGATGTTGCCTGGCCTTGCAACGCCACCAAATACATCGTTCATTTTCCAGAGACCCGAGAGATCTGGTCGTATGGCTCTGGCTATGGTGGCAATGCCTTGTTGGGCAAGAAGTGCTTTGCTCTGAGAATCGCCTCCACTATGGGTCGGCGAGAAGCCAGTGCGGGGTCGACGGGCTGGCTGGCCGAGCACATGCTGATTCTTGGGGTTCAGGCCCCCTGGGGTCGGAAGTACCACGTGGCCGCAGCCTTCCCATCAGCCTGTGGCAAGACTAACTTTGCCATGCTGATTCCGCCCAAGGGTCTGGATGACAACGGCTGGAAGATCACCACCATTGGCGATGACATTGCCTGGATCAAGCCAGATGGCGCCGGACGACTTCGGGCGATTAATCCCGAGGCGGGTTATTTCGGTGTGGCCCCCGGGACCAACGAAAAGACCAACTACAACTGCATGGCCTCGTTGAAAGAAAACGTGATCTTCACCAACGTGGCCTTGACCGATGAGGGCGATGTCTGGTGGGAGGGAATGACCGAGACTCCACCAGCCCATTGCCTTGACTGGCAGGGTCGGGACTGGACACCCGAACTGGCCAAGGCCGAAGGTCGCAAGGCCGCCCATCCCAATGCGCGGTTTACGGTCGCGGCGACTCAGAATCCGGTCATTGACGAGGCCTGGGACGATCCTGCAGGGGTTCCCATCGACGCCTTTATTTTTGGAGGCCGTCGCTCGACTACCGTGCCTCTGGTGACCGAGGCCCGCAGCTGGGAGGAGGGCGTCTATATGGCTGCTACGATGGGGTCCGAGACCACCGCTGCTGCTGCAGGTCAGCAGGGCGTCGTTCGTAGGGATCCCTTTGCCATGCTGCCCTTCTGTGGTTACAACATGGCCGACTATTTTGGCCACTGGCTTAGCCTTGGAGACAAGCTCGCTTCCAGTGGTGCGGTCTTGCCAAAGATCTATTGCGTCAACTGGTTCCGCACCGATGCCAACGGCAAGTTTGTGTGGCCGGGCTTTGGAGAAAATGCGCGGGTCTTGAAGTGGATGCTTCAGCGAATTGAGGGCAAGGCCTCGGGCCAGGAACACCTGCTCGGCGTCTCACCCCGATATGCAGATTTGGACTGGAGCGGGCTGAACTTCTCTGCTGAACAGTTTGAGACGATTAGCGCAATGGATCTGGCTGCCTGGCAGCAGGAGTTTGATTTGCACGAGGAATTGTTCGGTCGGCTGGCCCACCGCCTGCCGCCGGTCTTGCGCGACATCAAGTCGCGTCTGCACGACGCCCTCACGCAGAAGCTTGCCGCCTAGGTCGCTTCTAGTTTTTCGGTCTTTTCAGGCGCAGTGCCTGAGCCATGTTGGTCTGTCGGGCGCCGGCCCGAACCTCGATGGCCAGGCCCGCCAGAATCGAACCAGGCTGCACAACACGCAGGTACCAGCCGCACTCTTCGGTCAGAAACATCTGCTTGGCCGCCTTGGCGGTTTTCATCAAGGCATTAAATTTATAGCAGGGGCTTCGCGGGGCCGTGACCTCGAGGACGACCTCACCAATGACCCATTGGTCGCCCACAAAGACCTGACGCTCTTCCAGGCCCGAGACGGTAAGGTTTTCTCCAAAGGCGCCGGGCGTCTCCAGGCGGTCGGCAGCACCGCCAACTTCCGTGAGCCAGCGCTTCCAGGGCTCATAGTGTTGCTGACAGAAGGCATAGAGGGCCTTGTCCAGACCGCCGTGAACCGTGAGGTCCACCTGCTCGTCGCCCTCGAGCCCCAGGGGTCGCACCAGAACCGGGGTGGGGGTCTGCAGGTCGGAGACGGGCGTCTTTCGAATGCCAGTCTGAACGCCCCTGGGCCACTGGTCGCTCTGAGGAAGCAGCAGCGTTGCGGCAAGGCCGGTGTTGACGGACAAGAGTTGGGGCTGGGTCATGGCTGTCACGCTTGGGTCAGAAGGGCTGCAGGAGGTCTGCAAGAGGGCTGACACAACGGCTGAGTTGGTCAGCGGCGAGAATGGCGGCCACCAGCGAGTGGGCACTGGCGCGGTTCTGTCCTGCGATGTCACAGGCTGTACCGTGGTCGACACTGGTTCGAACAAACGGCAGGCCAAGGGTGATGTTGACGCCCTCGTCGATGCCGTTGAGCTTGATGGGAATCAGGCCCTGGTCATGGTAGAGGCAGACCACCAGGTCAAACTGGCGTTGGGCTGGGCTGGCCCCTAAGGCTTTCATAAAGACGGTGTCTGCGGGCCAGGGTCCACTGACGTTCAGGCCCTGTGATTGGGCTTGCTCAATGGCGGGCCTGAGAATTTTTTCTTCTTCGTCACCAAAACGCCCGTTCTCCGACGCATGTGGGTTGAGGGCAGCCACTGCGAGTCGAGGGGGCTGGGTCAGGCCCAGCCAGGGGCCTGCTTGGTGGGCAATCTGCAGGGTCTGCAGCAGATGGTCGCTTGACAGGTCGGCAATGGCTTTGGCGAGAGGGAGGTGAATGCTGTCCAAGACCACGCGAAGCAGTGGGGTGGCCAGCATCATTCGAACGGCTGGCGGATTCGAGGGATTGGTGAGACTGGCCAGGCATTCGGTGTGGCCCGGCCAGGGGTACCCTGCAAGGGACCAGGCCGTCTTGTGAATGGGGGCGGTGGCAAGTGCGCGGGCCTTGCCGGCCAGGCAGTCGTTGGTGGCCATGACCAGCGCCGCCATGCTGGCCTGGCCTGTCTCTTGGTTGACCTGGCCAATTGGGTAGGGACCATATGCCCCTGTGTCGTGGAGGGCCCGGTCAAGGCGGCTGCGTTCCGCGGGTTGCGCGAGATCGAGAAGGTGGCCCCGGTCTCCGTAGAGGCTCAGTTCAAGAGCTGGATGTGAGTCTTGGAGTTGTCGCCAGGCCTTTAGGGCAATCTCTGGGCCGATGCCCCCGGGGTCGCCCATGGTGATGGCGATAGAATGGCCGGTCTTTTGCTGCAAGTGAGACGTCATGTGGCAATGATGACTGAACTTCAAACCGCCTGAAAAGTATTTGACCATCCCACTGAGGAACGAGACGCGCTTATGACCGGTGTGGATGAGGTGATTGTCTTCTTGGCCTTTGCGGCCTTTGCGGCCGGCTTTGTGGATGCGGTGGTGGGCGGTGGGGGCCTGGTGCAATTGCCCGCCCTCTTTAGCAGTCTGCCCCAGGCCAGCGCGGCCAGTCTATTTGGCACCAACAAGCTCTCCTCCATCGCCGGAACGGTCTTTGCAGCCAGGCGTTACATGCGCGCGGTGGAACTCTCGGCTCAAGTGCTCTGGCCCGCCCTGATCGGTGCGGCCCTTTTCTCCTGGCTTGGGGCTGGCGCTGTAAGTCTGTTGCCTCGTCAATGGGCCCAGCCACTGGTCCTGGTGTTGCTGGTCTTGGTGGCGGTGGCCACTCTGCGTCAACGAAGCCTGGGGCTTGTGCACAGCCCCCGGCTGGCGCCGCGTCAAGAGGCGGTTGTAGCGGGTTTTGTGGGCTCGGCCCTTGGTTTTTATGATGGGTTTTTTGGGCCCGGCACTGGGGCATTCCTCATCTTTATTTTTGTCAGGGTCTTTGGCTACGATTTCTTGCATGCTTCGGCCCACAGCAAGCTCATCAATCTGATGACCAACCTGGCGGCCCTGGTGTTTTTTGTGCCCAGTGGCGAGGTCTTGTGGCGGGTGGGTCTGGTCATGGCGGTCTGCAATATCGCGGGCTCTCTGGTGGGGGCCCGCACCGCGGTGCGCAAGGGCAGTCAGTTTGTACGTTGGTTTTTCATGGGGTTGTTGGCCGTCATGATTCTGAAGATGGGCTGGACCACCCTTCAGATGTTTAACTGAGTGGAAAAAAGGACGATCAGATGGGCGCAGGATTTGAGTTGAAAGAGGCAGCGCTGCTGCGCACGCAGGGCTATGTAGGGGGGCAGTGGCTTGGAGCCCAGGACGGACGTCTCTTCGAGGTTCACGACCCCGCCACCGGGGAATGCCTGGTCCAGGTATCCAACCAGGGCGCCGCAGAGGCGCTGCTCGCCATCGAGGCAGCGCAGGCGGCGCTTGAGGCTTGGCGGGCCAAGACGGCCAAGGAGCGGTCGGCCATTCTGAAGGCCTGGAACGCTCTCATCCTGTCTCATGCAGATGACTTGGCGATGCTGATGACCCGAGAGCAGGGCAAGCCCCTGGCCGAGGCCAAGGGGGAGGTTGTCTACGGCGCAAGTTTTGTCGAGTGGTTTGCCGAGGAGGCCAAGCGGGTCTATGGGGAGGTTATTGCGTCGCCGAGTACCGACCGCGAGTTGCTGGTACTCAAGGAGCCGATAGGGGTCTGCGCGGCGATTACCCCGTGGAATTTCCCGCTAGCCATGATCACAAGAAAGTGTGCGCCCGCTCTTGCTGCGGGCTGCACGGTTGTTGTAAAGCCTGCCGAAGCAACGCCCCTGACGGCCTTGGCACTGGCGGAATTGGGACAGCGGGCCGGGCTGCCTCCGGGGGTCTTCAATGTGGTGGTGGGCGATGCCCAGGCCGCGCCTGAGATTGGTCAGGTGCTCTGCTCCGATGCTCGGGTTCGGAAGCTCTCGTTTACGGGTTCGACGGAGGTCGGCCGCATTCTCTATCGGCAGTCAGCCCAGACGGTTAAAAAGCTCTCGCTCGAACTTGGCGGCAATGCGCCGTTCATTGTCTTTGACGATGCCGATCTTGAGGCTGCCGTCGAGGGGGCCCTGGCTTCGAAATTTAGAAATGCGGGACAGACTTGTGTCTGTGCCAACCGGATTTATGTTCAGTCCGGCATTTACCAGGCTTTCTCGGAGCGACTGGCCGAGCGCGTGGCCGCCTTGAAGGTGGGTAACGGGCTGGAGGCAGGGGTTCAGATTGGTCCTCTGATTGAGCCCGCTGCGCTGGAGAAGGTGAAGACGCATGTGGCTGATGCCCTGGCCGGGGGTGGGCGGGTCTTGGTCGGAGGTCAGCCCCACGACAAGGGGGGCTTGTTTTTCCAGCCCACCGTCTTGGTCGGTGTTCATGAGGGGATGCGTCTGGCCTGTGAGGAGACCTTTGGCCCTGTCGCGCCGCTGTTTCAATTTGAGACCGAGGAAGAAGTGGTGGCCCGGGCCAATGACACCGACTATGGCCTGGCGGCCTATTTCTATTCTCGGGACATCGGGCGGGTCTTTCGAGTGGCCCGTCAGCTCGAGACCGGCATGGTCTGCGTGAACAGCGGCATTTTCTCCAACGAGGTGGCGCCGTTCGGGGGCGTCAAACAGTCCGGGCTTGGTCGTGAGGGGTCTCGTCATGGCCTTGAGGAATATTTAGAAATCAAATACGTCACCCTGGCGGGGTTGGGTCGGTGAGCGGCCGGCCTTCGACCATGGGTCCGGTGACCGCCCGGGCGGCAGTGCTTCGGCAGTCGGGCGTACGGGGGCCGTATGTTGAGACTCGCCCGCTCGCCTTTGAGGAGGTTTTGGTGGAGCCGCCGGGCTTCGGCGAAATCCAGGTGCGCGTTCGGGCCGCTAGCCTCTGTCACTCCGACCTCTCGGCCATCAATGGGGATCGGCCCTGGCCAGTCCCCCTTGTGATTGGCCACGAGGCTGCGGGTGAGGTCATCGGCCTGGGGGAGGGGGTGAGCCGGTTCTCGATTGGTGACGCGGTGGCCATGGTCTTCAAGCCCTTTTGTGGTCAGTGCCTGCCCTGTCTGAGTGGCCGGGGGGTCTTGTGTGAGCCAGGTGGGGCCTCGAATGCGACGGCGAGCCTTCTGGGGGGCTATCAGCGATTGCGGTTGCATGGTCAGACACTGCACCATCACATGGGCGTGGCAGCCTTCTCTGAGGTGGTCACCATTTCTCAGCATTCGGCCGTCAAGATCAGGCCGGGCTTGCCTTGGGAGATTGCGGCCCTCTTTGGCTGTGCCGTCCTGACCGGGGCCGGCGCGGTCTTCAATACGGCTGGGGTTCGGCCCGGCCAGTCCGTGGCCGTGGTGGGCCTTGGCGGGGTGGGTTGCTCTAGTCTGTTGGCAGCCAAGGCCGCGGGGGCCACGATTCGAATTGCAGTCGACCGACTGCCGGCCAAGCTCGAGATGGCGGTTCGGCTGGGGGCGACTCATACCGTGAATCCTGCGGATTCCGATGCCCTGGAGCAGATTCGGGCGATTACGGGCGGGGGCAGCCTGGGTGGCGTCGACGTCGCCTTTGAGATGGCTGGCGTGGTGCCTGCCCTCGATTTTGCCTACCGGGCGGCCAAGAAGGGTGGGCTGATGGTTTCGGCTGGCCTGCCCAATCCGTCTGCCCAGTGGCCCCTTCAGGCCGTGAGCCTGATTGCCGACGAAAAGACCGTGAAGGGGAGCTACATGGGTTCTGCGGTGCCCATTCGAGACATCCCCCGCTACATCGACCTCTACCAGGCCGGTCTCTTGCCCGTGGACCTCTTGCTCGGCCGAACAATGGCCCTCGAGGATCTGCATGAGGCACTTGATGCACTGGACCAGGGCCAGGCCCTGCGGCAGGTGGTGGTCTTTCGCTAGCCCATTTGGTTTCACGTGGAACCAGGTTTCACGTGAAACTCTTGGGGGTCAGGGGCTGCGGTGGGGCCTTGAAAGGCCAGAAACCATGGCTTTCTTGGCGGTTCGTTCCTATAATGCGGCCTCCCTTTTTCAATTCCGAGGCGTCTAGCCGTGGTCTTTCCTCAGGTTTTTGATGTAATTGTGGTGGGTGGTGGCCATGCCGGTACCGAGGCAGCCCTTGCCTCGGCCCGTTCGGGTGCTCAGACCCTGCTGCTGACCCACAGCCTCGAGACCCTTGGGCAGATGTCTTGTAACCCCTCGATTGGCGGGGTGGGCAAGGGGCATCTGGTGAAGGAAATTGATGCCCTTGGCGGTGTCATGGCCCTTGCGACTGACCAGGCCGGCATCCAGTTTCGCATTCTCAATGGGTCCAAGGGGCCGGCAGTTAGGGCCACCCGGGCCCAGGCAGACCGGGTTCTATACCGCCAGGCCATTCGATCGGCTCTGGAGAATCAGCCCAACCTTCTGCTGTTTGCGCAGGCGGTTGATGACCTCTTGTTGGAGGGCGACCGTGTCTCGGGCGTCAGGACTCAGACGGGCCTGGTTTTCCAATCCCGTGCTGTGGTGCTAACAGCGGGGACTTTTTTAAACGGCCGCATTCATGTGGGACTGGAAAACTACTCAGCTGGTCGAGCAGGCGACCCGCCTGCAATCGCCCTGTCCGAGCGTCTGAAATCTCTCGATTTGCCTCAAGGTCGACTTAAGACTGGCACTCCGCCCCGGCTCGATGGACGGACCATCCAGTGGGCCGCCCTGGAGGAACAGCCTGGCGACCTTGACCCAGTTCCGGTCTTTTCTTTTCGGGGGCATGCGGGACTTCATCCCCGTCAGATTTCTTGCTGGATTACCCACACCAATGCCCAGACCCACGACCTCATTCGTGCCGGACTGGACCGCTCACCGATGTTTACGGGGGTGATCGAGGGGGTCGGGCCCCGCTACTGCCCCTCGATTGAGGACAAGGTTCATCGGTTTGCTGACAAGCAGAGCCACCAGATTTATCTGGAGCCAGAGGGCTTGCAGACCCATGAGGTCTACCCCAACGGCATCTCAACAAGCCTGCCCTTTGATGTCCAGCTGGGCATTGTCCGGTCGATGAAAGGCCTTGAAAAGGCACATATTCTTCGACCAGGCTATGCCATTGAGTACGATTATTTTGATCCCCGCGGCCTCCAGGTCAGCCTGGAGACCAAGGCCATTTCGGGCCTCTTTTTTGCTGGTCAGATCAATGGCACGACAGGCTATGAGGAGGCAGCGGCTCAGGGGCTCTTGGCAGGCCTCAATGCGGCCCGTCAGACCCAGGACCTACCGCCCTGGTGCCCCGCTCGACACGAGGCCTATCTGGGGGTCCTGGCCGATGACCTGGTCACCCGCGGGGTGACCGAGCCCTATCGAATGTTTACCAGTCGGGCCGAGTATCGACTCAGCCTTCGCGAGGACAATGCCGACCTGCGTCTTACCCCCCACGGTCGACGGCTGGGCCTGGTCGACGATGCGCAATGGGCTGCCTTTGAGGCCAAACAAAATGCTTTGGAAGCCGAGATGGGCCGTCTTCGGTCAACCCTGGTCAATCCCCGACTCTTGGGGGCTGAGCGAGTGGCCCAGGCCCTTGGGGGGCTCTCGCTCGAGCGGGAGGTCTTCGCCTTGGACCTGCTCAAGCGCCCCGAGGTGGCCTATGAAGACCTGGTGCAGCTCCTGCCCCCGGGCGCTCCCGAGGACAGACTGGTTCGTCAGCAGGTCGAAATTCAGGTGAAGTACGCGGGCTACATTGCTCGGCAGGCCGATGAGGTGGCCCGTCAAGAGGCCCATGAGGCCACCCTGATTCCCGAGGGACTTGATTTTCAGTCGGTCACCGGGCTGTCATTCGAGGTCCGCCAGAAGCTGAGTCAGGCCAGGCCTCAGACCCTGGGCCAGGCGGCCCGGGTCTCAGGAGTAACGCCGGCAGCCATCTCTTTGCTGTGGATCCACCTCAAACGTCTTCGGTCTCGGCCATCGTCTGCCGACGCCCACGACCTCGACCAGGTCGCCTGAGGCCCGTTTCTTGAGACTTGCGGCCGGGTCAGACCCCCTGGTGGAGCTGCTGCAGCGCGGCTGGTCAGGCTTGTCTATCGGATCGGTGCCGCGACCCGACTTGTCGGGGGCTCAGGCCGAGGCCCTGGCGAAGTTTGCCCGGCTGCTTTTTCAGTGGAACCAGGTCCACAGCCTGACCGCTGTGGAGACGCTGGAGGCCTATGTCGACCGCCATCTGCTCGATGGCCTGTCGGCCTGGCCAGGCCTGAAGGCGCAGCGGCTGTGTGATGTGGGCAGCGGCACAGGCGTGCCGGGCCTGCCGCTGGCCCTGGTCATGCCAGGTCTGGAGGTGACTCTGGTGGAGCGGGTGGCTCGAAAAGCGGCTTTTCTGCGGCATGCAATTGCCCAGTTGGGACTGGCCGGGCGGGTGACGGTCTGCCAACAAGACGTGCGCGACCTCCGGGGTCTGCAGCCCTATGAGATGATGGTGTCCCGAGCCTTTGCCGCGCTTGAATCCTTCATTGACTGGACGTTTCACCTCTCGATGCCTGGGACTCAGTGGCTTTATATGGCCGGAAAATTAAGCGAAATCAAATACTTAAATCAAAACTCCTACCACCACCCCCAACAGATGGACGCCCTCGTGCTGGATCGAATCGAGCCTGTAACAGGCACCCCAATGGCCTCGGCCGAGCGCAACCTGGTCTGGATTCGGAGGCTTACATGAGTGGCCAAGCCTCGGCGGGTCCGTTGGCCCAGGTCTTTGTGGTGGCCAATCAAAAGGGTGGGGTCGGCAAGACCACCACCACGGTCAACCTGGCAGCGGCGCTTGCCAAGCAGGGGGTTCGGACGCTCTTGGTCGACTTGGACCCGCAGGGCAACGCCACCATGGGCAGCGGTGTTGACAAGTCTGGTCTTGGGCAGTCGGTCTACGACGTCTTGGTCGGGCTTGTCGAGGTGGGTCAGGCCATCGTGGGGTCGCCTGCGGGCTACGACGTCTTGCCGGCCAACCGCGACCTGGCGGGGGCTGAGGTGGAGTTGGTCGACTTGGAGTCCCGTGAGCACCGACTGGCGCAGGCTCTAGCCAGTCTTGGGGATCGTTACCAAATGGTCTTGGTGGACTGTCCGCCCTCTCTGTCGATGCTGACTCTCAACGGCCTGTGTGCTGCCAACGGCGTCATCATTCCGATGCAGTGTGAGTACTTCGCCTTGGAGGGCCTCTCGGACCTGGTGAACTCCATCAAACGGGTGCATGCGGGCCTCAACAAACGGCTTCAGATTATCGGCCTGCTGCGGGTGATGTTTGACCCACGCATGACGCTCTCTCAGCAGGTCAGCGAGCAGTTGGAGCGGCACTTTGGCCGCCAGGTCTTTCAGACGGTCATTCCCCGTAACGTGCGCCTGGCCGAGGCCCCAAGCCATGGCCTACCCGGGGTCCTCTATGACCCCAGCTCCCGGGGGTCGGTCGCCTATCTGAACTTCGCGCAAGAACTCATCGACCGCCTGGGTCTTGATCAACAGAAAGTCACGACATGAAGAAAAAAGGACTTGGCAGGGGGCTTGAGGCCCTCTTGGGGTCGTCTGGCGCCAACCCCCTGACCACGGAGGTGGACCAGCTCTCTCTAGGGGAAATACAGGCGGGCCAGTACCAGCCTCGGCAGTCCATGGACGAGCAGGCCTTGCAAGAGCTCGCGGACAGCATACGTGCCCAGGGCTTGATCCAGCCGATTGTTGTCCGTCGACTCGGCCGAACGTCAGGTGGTCCAGCCTACGAGATCATTGCGGGTGAGAGGCGTTTTCGGGCGGCGAAATTGGCCGGCCTTGACCGTGTGCCCGTGGTGATCAAGTCGGCTGATGACCAGTCGGTGCTGGCCATGGCCCTTATTGAAAATCTGCAGCGTCAGGATCTCTCCGCCCTGGAAGAGGCCCAGGGCATTGCCCGGCTCATCCATGAGTTTGGGCTGACTCACGAGCAGGCTGCGCAGGCGGTAGGGCGCTCTCGAAGCGCCACCAGCAACCTCTTGAGGCTGTTGACCTTGCCCGAGTCCATCTTGCAGCAACTGCGCGACGGCCTGCTGGAAGCAGGCCATGCCCGGGTCCTGGTGGGCCTGCCGGCCGCCGCCGCAAAGTCGCTCGCCCAGATGGCTATCGCCCAGAAATGGTCAGTCCGCGAGATGGAAGCCCGAGCACGCCGCCTTCTGGCCACCACTGGTCAGAACAAGAAGGGCACCAGTCCGTCAGCGTCCAAGGCAGCCGGGTCGGCAGGGTCGGCGGGGGACTGGGCGAGGGCCGAAGAGGACCTGGCCGATACCCTGGGTCTGGTGGTTCGCCTTCGGCCAAAAGGCCGTCAGGGCGGGGGAGAGTTGACGGTCACTTTCTCAAGCCTGGACGAGTTTGAAGGCCTGCGGGAGAGGTTGTTGGCGGGATCTGGCGGAGGGGCTGGCCGGTGAGTGGGACCGTGAGTCGGACGGTGAGCGTGAGGGCGCCTCATGCGGCCATGGCGGTGCTTTTGACAGGCATCGGCCAAACGAACTACACTTTGCGGGCTTCGCATCTGACCAAGAGGGTTAACCCCTAACCTTATGGGGTGGTTTGTCGGGTTCCAGGCAATCTGTGGTGCAGTGGTTGCCGGCGTGGTCTGGATCATCGCAGGCAGTCCGGGGGCCCTGGCCAGTCTGGCTGGTGCCTTGGTGGTTTTGTTGCCCAATCTGGTCTTTGCGACCAGGTTGTCTCGCGCTCAAACCCCCTCGCTTGCGGTGGTCTGGCTGTCTGGTCAGTTGTTGAAGATGGGGTTGTCTGTGGCGGGACTGGTTCTGATCGCCCGGCTCTGGCCGTCGGTGAATTGGCCGAGTCTCTTGGCGGGGCTGGCAGGAACTGGGCTCACCATTTTTCTGGGCCCTTGGTTTATGGCCCGGCAAGAGCAGCAGCAGCACCAGAAAAGAATTGAAGAACTGCTGGACAGAGTCCAGCAGCCGAAAGACTAGAGAGTTGTCTCGTGGTTGTTGAATCGGGGAGAGGATGAATGGCAGGAAGTGCACCGACCGCTGGTGAATACATTGTTCACCACCTGGGCCATCTGACCAACACGGGCAAGCCTCAGTCGGCCATTATCGACTTCTCCGTCATTAACCTTGACACCCTCTTCTGGTCGGTCACCCTTGGCCTGCTGACGATTTTTGTTCTCTGGCTCGCCGCCCGCAAGGCCACCTCTGGAGTTCCTGGTCGATTCCAGGGCATGGTGGAGTTGGTTGTCGAGATGGTCGAAGACCAGAGCAAGAGCATCGTCCATGGCAACCGCACGTTCATTGCGCCCCTGGCCCTGACGGTCTTTGTCTGGATCATCTTCATGAACGCCATGGACCTGCTGCCCGTCGACCTGCCGAGCTTTATCTTGTCGGCCACCGGTCTCGATCAGCACATTCACCACCACCGCATCGTGGCCACCGCAGACCTCAATGGCGCGCTTGGCATGGCTCTTGGTGTCCTGGCCCTGATGCTGTACTACAACGTCAAGATCAAGGGCCTGGGCGGTTTCGTTCACGAACTCTTCTGCGCGCCCTTTGGAAGCCATCCTGCCCTCTGGCTGCCCAACCTTGGCCTGAACCTCATTGAATTTATCGCCAAGACAGTCTCGCTCGGCATGCGGCTTTTCGGAAACATGTATGCGGGCGAGTTGGTCTTCATGCTCATCGCCCTGCTCGGGGCTACTGCGACGACCTTTGGCTTTATTGGCCACGTCATTGCGGGCTCGGTCTGGGCCATCTTCCACATTCTGATTGTTCTGTTGCAGGCCTTTATCTTCATGATGCTGACCCTGGTCTATCTGGGGCAGGCCCATGAAGGCCACTGATTTTGTTGGTCGGTTAGTTTTTTAGTCGCTTTTTTTTCTATCCCTTGAGGAGTGAGTTGTCATGACGAACGTTGCATTTGTAGCCCTGGCTTGCGGTCTGATTATTGGTCTTGGCGCCATCGGTGCCTGTATTGGCATTGGCATCATGGGTGGCCGGTTTATCGAGGCATCCGCACGCCAGCCTGAACTCATGAACGCCCTGCAGACCAAGATGTTTCTGCTGGCCGGCCTGATCGACGCGGCCTTCCTGATTGGCGTTGGTATCGCCATGATGTTCGCTTTTGCCAACCCGTTTGCTGGCTAAGCAACCCAGGACCGGGTCGGGGTTGCCCTCTGGGGCTCGCTCCGACCGCTGAAGATCTCGTACAGAAAAGGATTGCACTGTGAATCTGAACGCCACGCTAATTGCGCAGCTGGTGGTCTTTTTCATCTTGGCCTGGTTCACGATGAAGTTTGTCTGGCCGCCCATCATGAAAGCCCTAGACGAACGGGCCCAGAAGATTGCCGATGGCCTTGCCGCCGCAGACAAGGCCAAGCACGACCTGGTGGCCTCTGAGCGCCGAGTTGCCGAGGAGATGAACAAGGCCAAGGCCGTTGCCTCCGAAGTCCGGGCGACCGCCGAACAGCAGGCCAATCTCTCGATCGAGCAGGCTCGTGCCGAGGCCGCAAGGATCATCGCTCAGGCTCGCGCTTCTGCTGAGAAAGAGGCCGCTGCCGCCATGCAGACCGCCCGTGACAGCCTGCGTGAGCAAGTTGCTGCACTGGCCGTGAAGGGTGCAGAGCAGATCCTGCGACGTGAGGTCGATGCCAAGGCCCATGCGGACCTGCTGGCCAACCTGAAGAACGAGCTCTGACATGGCCGAACTGCTGACGATCGCGCGGCCCTACGCTGAGGCAGCCTTTGGCTTGGCCAAAGACCAGCCTGAGCAGGCCGCCAGTCTCAAGGCCTGGTCCGAGGCCCTGTCACGGCTCGCAGCTGTGGTCCAGAGCCCTGATGCGGCTCGGCTCCTTTCCGACCCAAAGGTCAGCGCGGCCGATTCGGCTCGGCTGGTCTCAGAAGTCTCTGGGGGTCTGAATCAGGGTCAGCAGGGATTCGTTCGGGTGATGGCCGAGAACGGTCGTCTCTCCGTTCTGCCGGAGGTTCTGCTGCACTTTGAGTCTCTGCGAAACGAGTACGAAAAAGTCTGTGCCGCCGAGGTCCGCTCGGCCCTGCCCATGACCGATGCACAGCTGTCTGATGTTGTGAATCTGCTGTCCAAAAAGTTTGGCCGCCCCATCAAGGCCCATGTGGTTGTGGACCCAAGCCTGATCGGTGGTGTGAGTGTTGCAATTGGTGATGAAGTTATTGACGCCTCTGTGAGCGGCAAGCTCTCGAAGATGGCCTCGGCCCTGATGAACTAGGAGTAATGATGCAACTCAACCCGTCTGAAATTAGTGAACTTCTCAAGAGCAAGATCCAGGGCCTCAGCCTGTCGGCGGATGTCCGCAACCAGGGCACCGTGGTCTCGGTCACCGACGGCATCTGCCGCATCCACGGCCTCTCAGAGGTGATGCAGGGCGAAATGCTGGAGTTTCCCAACAACACCCTGGGCCTCGCCCTGAACCTCGAGCGTGACTCGGTTGGTGCTGTGGTGCTCGGTGAGTACACCGGCGTCTCCGAGGGCGATGTGGTGAAGACCACCGGCCGCATTCTGGACGTGCCCGTCGGTCCCGAGCTCATCGGGCGCGTGGTCAATGCGCTGGGTCAGCCCATCGACGGCAAGGGACCCATCAATGCCAAGATGACCGACGTCATCGAAAAGGTGGCCCCTGGCGTTATTTACCGTCAGTCTGTTTCTCAGCCTCTGCAGACCGGCCTGAAGGCTATCGATGCCATGGTGCCCATCGGCCGTGGTCAGCGTGAGCTCATCATTGGCGACCGTCAGACGGGTAAGACCGCTGTCGCGGTCGACACCATCATTAACCAGAAGGGCACGGGCGTAACCTGCGTCTATGTGGCCATCGGTCAGAAGGCTTCGACCATCGCCAACGTCGTGCGTAAGCTCGAAGAGACTGGCGCCATGGCCTACACCATTGTGGTGGCCGCCTCCGCCTCCGAGTCTGCCGCCATGCAGTACCTGGCTGCCTACTCTGGCTGCACCATGGGCGAGTATTTCCGCGACCGTGGTGAAGATGCGCTGATTATTTATGACGACCTCTCCAAGCAGGCCGTGGCCTATCGCCAGGTCTCTCTGCTGCTGCGTCGCCCACCCGGTCGTGAGGCCTTCCCCGGCGACGTCTTTTATCTACACAGCCGTCTGTTGGAGCGGGCCGCACGGGTCAACCCCGAGTATGTCGAGAAGTTCACCAACGGCGCCGTCAAAGGCAAGACGGGTTCGCTGACTGCACTGCCCATCATCGAAACACAGGCCGGTGACGTCTCGGCCTTCGTGCCCACCAACGTCATCTCGATTACAGACGGCCAGATCTTCCTAGAGACCGACCTCTTCAACGCGGGCATCCGTCCTGCTATCAATGCCGGTATCTCTGTCTCACGAGTCGGTGGTGCTGCCCAGACCAAGGCCATGAAGCGTAAGGACACCGGTGCCGGTGTGCGACTGGCACTGGCCCAGTACCGCGAGCTGGCAGCATTTGCGCAGTTCGCCTCCGATCTCGACGAGGCGACTCGCAAGCAGCTCGAGCGCGGCAAGCTGGTGACCGAACTCATGAAGCAGGCCCAGTACCGTCCCATGAAGATCTGGGAAATGGCCCTGTCACTCTTTGCCGTGAACAACGACTACATGAACGACGTCGAAGTCAACAAGGTGGGTGCTTTTGAAAAGGCCCTGCACGACTTCATCGCCAGCCGTCATGCCAAGTTGGTCGACGCCATCGAGGCTGAGAAGGACTTCTCGAAGGAGACCGAGGCTGCCCTGCGGGCCGCCATCGAGGACTTCAAGAAGACTGGTTCTTACTAAGGAAGAAACCGCATGCCGGGCTCCAAAGAAATCCGTTCCAAGATCAAGAGCGTTCAAAACACGCGCAAGATCACCAAAGCCATGGAAATGGTGGCGGCCTCCAAGATGCGCCGGGCCCAGGAGCGCATGCGGGCTGGCCGTCCCTATGTCGAGAAGGTGCGGGCCATCTGCGCGCACCTCAGCCATGCGACACCCGAGTACACCCATCCCTTCATGCAGCCCCGCGAGAAACTCCGTCGGGTCGGTCTCGTGGTGGTGACGACGGACAAAGGCCTCTGTGGAGGCCTGAACACCAATCTGCTGAGGGCGGTCACCAACCAGCTCCGGGCCTGGAATGGTCAGAACGTCGAGATTCAGATCACGGTCTTTGGCAACAAGGGCTTTGGATTTTTCAATCGGATTGGCGGCAAGATCGTCTCGCATGCCACCCACCTCGGCGACAGCCCCAGCCTCGAGTCACTGCTTGGGCCGATCAAGGTTCAAATCGATGCCTTCTCAAAAGGCGAGATCGACGGCCTCTACCTGGCTTCGAGCGACTTCATCAACACCATGAAGCAGGAGCCCACTATCCGCAAGCTGCTGCCTCTTGACGATGGCGGCCTGCACGATGGCGTCGATCCGAACCATGACTGGGACTACCTCTATGAGCCGGATGCGGAGACCGTGCTCAATGATCTTCTGGTCCGTTACATCGAGTCGGTGATTTTCCAGTCGGTGGCCGAGAACATGGCCTGTGAGCAGAGTGCCCGAATGGTGGCCATGAAGGCAGCATCGGACAACGCCAAGAAGCTCATCGGCGATCTGCAGCTGTCCTACAACAAGGCCCGGCAGGCAGCCATTACAAAAGAATTGTCAGAGATTGTTGGTGGTGCGGCCGCCGTCTAAGGCGCCCACCGAGTTGAAGTATTGAAGGACCCAAACCTGAGGAACCAAAGATGAGTACTGCACAAGGGAAGATCGTTCAGTGTATCGGCGCCGTGGTGGACATTCAGTTCCCCACCGATGCCCTGCCCAAGGTCTATGACGCGCTCATGCTCGATGCAAGCGCTGAGCATGACCTGGTCGAAAAAGGTCTTACTTTCGAGGTCCAGCAGCAGCTGGGCGACGGCGTGGTTCGGACGATTGCCCTGGGCTCCTCCGACGGTCTTCGCCGCGGAATGGCGGTGGCCAATACTGGCAAGGGCATCAGCGTCCCCGTCGGCACAGGCACCCTGGGCCGCATCATGGACGTCTTGGGCCGACCCATCGACGAGGCCGGTCCTGTGGCCTGTGACGAGCTTCGTGCAATTCACCAGCCCGCCCCCAAATTTGCCGACCTCTCCCCATCGGTTGACCTGCTTGAGACCGGCATCAAGGTGATTGACCTCATCTGCCCGTTTGCCAAGGGCGGCAAGGTTGGACTCTTCGGTGGCGCGGGCGTGGGCAAGACCGTCAACATGATGGAGCTCATCAACAACATCGCCAAGCAACACTCTGGCCTGTCCGTCTTCGCCGGCGTGGGTGAGCGGACTCGTGAGGGCAATGACTTCTACCATGAGATGAAGGACTCCAACGTTCTGGACAAGGTTGCGATGGTCTTCGGTCAGATGAACGAGCCTCCTGGCAACCGTCTGCGCGTGGCCCTGACCGGCCTGACCATGGCTGAGCGTTTCCGTGATGAAGGTCGGGACATCCTGTTCTTCGTCGACAACATCTACCGTTACACCCTGGCCGGTACCGAGGTCTCTGCGCTTCTCGGCCGGATGCCATCGGCTGTGGGCTACCAGCCCACTCTGGCCGAGGAGATGGGCCGCCTGCAGGAGCGAATCGTTTCCACCAAGGTGGGTTCCATTACCTCCATCCAGGCCGTCTATGTGCCTGCAGACGACCTGACTGACCCGTCGCCAGCCACCACCTTCGCTCACCTCGACGCCACCGTCGTGTTGTCACGTGACATCGCAGCTCTTGGTATCTACCCCGCGGTGGACCCACTGGACTCGACCAGCCGCCAAGTTGACCCCAACGTGGTGGGTGAGGAGCACTACTCCACGACCCGTCGCGTTCAGGCCACCCTGCAGCGATACAAAGAGCTGCGCGACATCATCGCCATCCTTGGTATGGACGAGCTCTCTCCCGACGACAAACTCATCGTGGCCCGGGCCCGTAAGATCCAGCGTTTCTTGTCCCAGCCGTTCCACGTCGCCGAAGTCTTCACCGGATCGCCTGGCAAGTACGTCACCCTGGCCGAGACCATTCGTGGCTTTAAGATGATCGTTGATGGTGAGTGTGATGCCCTGCCCGAGCAGGCCTTCTACATGGTTGGCACGATCGACGAGGCATTCGAGAAAGCCAAGACGCTCCAGTAAATCTCTATAGGCATCGGCCCCATGGCAAAGATTCTTGTTGATGTTGTCAGTGCAGAGGAGCGTGTCTACTCCGGCCAGGCTGACTTTGTAGCCCTGCCCGGTGAGGGCGGTGAGCTCGGCATTCTGCCCGGCCATACACCCCTGATTACGCGCATTCGGCCCGGTGCGGTTCGTATCCAGTCCGACGGCAAAGAGGAATTGATCTTTGTCGCCGGTGGCATTCTTGAGGTGCAGCCCAAGGCCGTGACCGTTCTGGCTGACACCGCCATTCGTGGCACCGACCTCGACGAGGCCAAGGCTGAAGAGGCCCGCAAAAAGGCCGAAGAGACTCTGGCCACTCGTTCATCCGACATCAATTACGCCGCGGCTCAGGCTGAATTGGCCGAGGCCATTGCCCAGCTGGCTGCGCTTCGCAAGCTTCGAGGCAAGAAATAACTCGGGCATTGCAAAACGACCTCTTCCTGCGGGCGCTTCGGCGCCAGCCGGTGGAGCGAACCCCGGTCTGGCTCATGCGCCAGGCAGGTCGTTACCTGCCTGAATACAATGCCACCCGAAAGAAGGCTGGCAACTTTCTTGCGCTCTGCAAGACGCCTGAGTTGGCCTGTGAGGTCACCCTGCAGCCCATCGACCGCTATGGGTTCGATGCGGCCATCTTGTTCTCAGACATTCTGACCATTCCGGATGCGTTGGGCCTTGGCCTGCACTTCGTAGAGGGTGAAGGCCCGCGGTTTCACAAAAAAATTGAATCCGAAGCAGATGTCCTTGCCCTGCCGACCGTGGAGGTTCAAGAGTCGTTGGGCTACGTTGCCGATGCAGTGGCCCTTATTCGGCGGGAGCTCGACGGACGGGTTCCCCTCATCGGATTTTCTGGAAGCCCCTGGACGCTCGCCTGTTACATGATCTCAGGTGGAAGCAGCGGGGACGATTTCCTCAGCGTTCGCAAATGGCTCTACAGCCGACCCGACTTGGTGAGGGCGGTCTTGGATCGACTCACCAGCCTGGTGGTCGACTACTGCGACATGCAGATTCGAAGCGGTGCCCAGGCCATCATGCTGTTTGATAGCTGGGGGGGCTTGTTGGCCGACGCCCACTTCGATGGCTTTTCGCGGCAGTCGCTGGCGGCGATTGTCCAGGCCCTCAGAGACCGTCACCCAGACATTCCCACCATTGTCTTTGTCAAAGGTGGCGGCCAGTGGCTGGAGTCCATTGCCCAGACCGGTTGCGATGCCGTGGGCTGCGACTGGACTGTGAACCTCGCCCAGGCCCGCAGCCGAGTTGGGGACCAGGTGGCCCTTCAGGGCAACCTCGACCCGGCAGTCTTGTTGGGCTCGGCTGACCAGGTTCGGGCGGAGGCCAGGCGGGTGGTGGAGAGTTTTGGTCGGCTTGGTCGGGGCGCGGGCCATGTCTTTAACCTGGGCCATGGCATCTCTCAATTCACCCCACTGGACAATGTCACCGCCCTGGTTGAGGCCGTCGCCCAGGCCAGCCGCCAGCAGGTCCTGTAGGCTTCTCAAGGCCCCCAATGAGGGCCGTTTATTCACAGGCAGGCCACTCGTAGAGTTGGTGTCTTTGACTAAAGCCCCTCTTCAACTAAAAACCCTAAGCCTTTGTTTTTGTTGGAAACCTCAAAAAACATCTTGACGTAAACCGCTGCGTCGCGCAATGAGTGGCTCCTGGCCGCCACCAGGCCGATGAACTTGCCCACAGAGTTATACACAGCCTTGGAAACCCATTATTTGAGCCCCTCTCCGGACCCTATGGCCGAGCAGCCGCAGACTTGCTGGGCGGTGGCCGTGGACACCCCCGTGGGCCAGCTAAGTTACGCGGGACCGAAGGATCCGCAGCCGGCAATCGAGGTGGGCGATTGGGTCTTGGTCCCCGTTGGTCCCCGCGTCTTGCTGGGTCTGGTCTTGGGGCCAGAGGCCCCTCCGCAGGGCGTGGCCTTGCGAGAGATCCTGATGGTCTGTGTTCACCTGCCAAGGCTTGGGGCCGCCGATTTGGCCTTTTATCAGTTCGTGGCGAGCTACTACCGACGGGGCCTAGGCCCCGTGGTGGCGACCGCAGTGCCCACTTGGCTTCGACAGCCCGCCGTCCATCAGCCCTCTAAACGCAAGGCCGGGCCAGGACCCTCACGGCTTGAGCGATTGCTGGGACGCCTGTCCAGGCCGGCCTCAGACCAGCATCAGCCGGTGGACCCGGCCAAGGCCGATGCGCCAGTTCTCACGGCCGAGCAGCAAGCCGCCATCAGGCTGTTTGAAACAACAGACCAGCCCGTGCTTCTGGAGGGCGTGACCGGCTCTGGCAAGACACAGGTCTACATCGAGGCGATGCGGACACAACTCGCGCGGTCCACGGTGGGCCAGGTCTTGTTTTTGGTGCCGGAGATTGGCCTGACACCTGCCTTGCTGGCGCGACTCGAGCGGGCCTTTCCGGGTCTGGCCATGGTGGCTCTGCACAGCGGTCTCGCCGATCAGGCCCGGGCCCAGGCGTGGTTGCAGGCCGCACTTGGGAGGGTCCGCATTGTCGTGGGGACTCGGACGGCGGTTCTCTGTCCGATGCCTCACCTCGAACTGATCATCGTGGATGAGGAACACGACACCTCCTACAAACAACAAGAGGGCATTCGATACTCAGCAAGAGACCTCGCAGTCTGGCTGGCCAACCAACGACGCCTTCGGCTGGTCCTTGGCAGCGCGACCCCAAGTCTGGAGTCCAGGGCCCAGGCCGCTCGTGGCCGCTATCGCATCGCGCAGATGCATCAGCGGGCCACAGGGGCTCAGCGGGCCCAGGTTCGGCTGATCGACACCATCAGTGAGCCGGCCCAGGAGGGCCTGACACCAACGGCCTGGAGAGCTCTTGAGCAGACCTTCGCGCAGGGTCGGCAGGCCTTGGTCTATGTCAACCGAAGAGGCTGGGCGCCCGTGCTGGCCTGCTCGGCCTGTGGCTGGCAGCAGACCTGTCAGGCCTGCGGGGTTCCTGCCGTGCTCCACAAACACGAGGGCCGTTGGCGAGCCATCTGTCACCACTGTGGACTGGTCACGGCGATTCCTCGGGCCTGCCCAGACTGCGGTGCGCCGGAGCTTGAACCACAGGGCCGAGGTTCGCAGCGGCTTGAGCAGGCCCTCTCGGATCGGTTTCCAGAGGCCCGCTTGCTGAGGTTAGACCGGGATGCCATTGGCTCTTCTCGACACCTGGGTGAGGCACTCGATCTGGTGGCTCGTGGTGAGGTGGACTTGGTGGTGGGTACTCAGATGGTGGCCAAGGGCCATGACTTTCCTGCCCTGTCCCTCGTGGTGGTGGTCGACGCGGATCAGCAACTCTACAACCCAGATTTTCGTGCACCCGAGTGGCTGTTTGCCAATCTCTTGCAAGTCTCTGGGCGGGCGGGTCGGCATGCCCAACACGGCGACCCCGGCCAGGTCCTGATTCAGACCCGCTATCCGACGCATCCCATCCTGAAGGCGCTGGTGGCGGGGGATGCGCAGACCCTCTCCTCGGTCTGGCAGGGACTACTGTCCGAGCGGGCTGCGGCCGGGCTGCCCCCTTATGGCCATCTGGCTGCCGTGCGATTTAGCCATCGAGAGGAGCGGCTGGCCGAGGAGCGAGGTCGCGAACTCACGCAGCACCTTCGGCAGTGGCTCGCGGGCCAGGGCGAGTTGAAAGATCAGGCGGTGGTCTATGCGCCCGTTCCGCGTTACCCGGCGCGGCAGGCCAATCGCAGCCGATGGCAGGTTTTTCTGGAGTCGAGTAATCGGCGGCTCTTGCATGCCTTGCTGGCTCAGGCAGAGGCCTGGGCTGCTCAGAATCGCGGACTCGATGCGCAGGTTGAGGTAGACCCGCTGCAGTTTTGTTGAGGCAGGCCTTAAATCCAGTAGGCGGTCTGCGTCATGACTTTGGCACTGCCTCGCATCGCCGACTGCGCCCAGCCCGGTAGGGGCCGCCCTCCATGGTCACGTGCTGTCTGGCCGTGGGCGACCTCGTCTTTCATCATTTGGTCGATGATGGCTCGCGATTTCTGGTCTGCCTCGGGCAGACGGTCTTGATGAGACCGCAGGTGGGCCTCTACTTGTTTTTCGGTCTCGGACAAAAATCCTAGCGAGAGTCCATCGCCGAGTCTGGCCGCCGCGAGCCCTAGAGAAAACGCACCGGCATACCAGAGGGGTGCGAGCAGGCTGGGCTTTGCATTGAGCTCGGCCAGCCGCTCTTGAGTCCATCGGAGGTGGTCGGCCTCTTCGCGGCCTGCGGCAAGCAGCAGGCTATAAAGCTCCGGCCGCCGCGCAGCAAGTGCCTGGCCCTGGTAGAGGGCCTGGGCCGCAATCTCTCCCGCATGGTTGACACGCATCAGCCCGACCACCTGCCGCCGGGCCTGATCATCGAGCTCAGGCTCAGGCAGGTTGTGGCCTGGCGTTGGCCTGCCGGTTCCGAGGGGCTTGACCGTCAGGGTCTTGAGGGCATTGTCCAGGGCTGCGAAGAGCCGATCGGTTGTCGACCAGGCCATCAGGCGCTGCCCCTTGTTTAGAAGGAGGCGCCGGCGCTGTTGGCCATGTGTTTGACCGCCGCACCGATCTCCTCATCGGAGTACTTCCCACCGCCTTGAGCGCCCATGGCGCCCTTCCCCTTCAGGGAGGAGGTGAGCAGAGCCTGGTAGCCTTTGCTGATTCTGGGGGCCCAGGCGGCCTTGTCCCCAAACTTGGGGGCGCCGAGCACGCCGGCTGCATGGCAGGCCGCGCATTGGGCCTTGTAGACCTGATCACCGCCGGCCGGCTTTTTGGGCCCGGCGCCTGCGGCCGCAGTCACTGCTGCGGCGCTGCCGCTGGGGGGTTCGGTGGAGACGCGACCAATGGGCATGATGCGCTCGGCAGTGGCCTCGGGGCTGAAGGCATTGCTGCCGGCGCCCGGTTTGGTGTCAGCGCCCACGTATTTGACGAGCAGGACGATGACCGCGATGGGAATGAGAAAGCCCAGGACAATGGCCGCGATAAGTTGTTTGGGGGTCTTGATGGGGCTCTCGTGTCCGCTCATAGGCGCCTTTATTCCAAAAGATTGTGGTTGATCCGCGTATTATAGAGGGCTCGCTTGCCCTCGCGTCTGTAGCTCAGTGGATAGAGTATTGGCCTCCGAAGCCAAGGGTCGCAGGTTCGATTCCTGCCAGACGCGCCAGATTCTTTGACCGCCACTCCCAGCCTTCCGCATGCTCGCCCACCAGCGCCACTACATCACTGAACGACTCCTCATGGCCATTGACACAATGGCCCAGGCCAAGGGACTTGCAGCGCCTGTAAGTCTGGCCGATGTTGCGGCAAGCCTGCAAAGACCCAAGCAAGCCGACCATGGCGACCTGGCGACGGGTATTGCCCTGCGGCTGGCCAAGCCACTTGGCCTGTCGCCCGCGGCCATTGCCCAGCAACTCTCCGAGGCCCTTAGTCAGCTCGACCAGCTGGCCCTGCTGGATCGGGCCGAGGTGGCGGGCCCAGGCTTTTTGAATCTTCGGCTTTCTCAGTCGGCCAAGGCGGCAGTGGTGGCGGAAATTCTGGCTGACCCGCAGGCCTTTGGCCATCAGCCCGCTGATCCGTCGCGCTCAGTGCTCTTGGAGTTTGTCTCGGCAAATCCCACAGGGCCCCTGCATGTGGGCCATGGCCGACAGGCGGCCCTTGGAGATGTCCTGGCTAGTCTCTTGAGCAGTCAGGGCTGGCGGGTTCATCGAGAGTTTTATTACAACGACGCGGGGGCGCAGATTCAGAACCTGGCCCTGTCGGTCCAGGCCCGCGCCAGGGGACTGCTTCCCGAGGATCCGGCTTTCCCAGCCGATGGCTATCGGGGTCAGTACATCCTGGACATTGCCCAGGCTTATCTTCGGGGGGAGACTGTCCAGGCGGCCGACGGTCTGCCGGTGGTCGGCAAGGCCGACCCCAACGACCTCGAGGCCATTCGTCAGTTTGCGGTCATGAGCCTCAGGCATGAGCAAGACCTCGACCTCAAGGCCTTTGGGGTTCGATTCGATCAGTTCAGTCTGGAGTCAGCCCTCTACACCGAGGGCCATGTCGAGTCTGTGGTGAGTCGCCTGGTGGCCAATGGTTCGGCCTACGAGAGCGAGGGCGCCCTCTGGCTGCGGTCCACCGACTACGGCGACGACAAAGACCGCGTGATGCGCAAGTCTGAGGGGGGCTACACCTACTTTGTGCCCGACATCGCCTACCACGAGCAGAAATTTAAGCGAGGGTTTGCAAAGGCCATCAATATCCAGGGCTCAGACCACCATGGCACGATTGCGCGGGTTCGGGCGGGCCTGCAGGCCTTGGAGGTGGGCGTGCCCCAGGGCTACCCCGACTACATTTTGCACAAGATGGTCACCGTGATGCGAGCCGGCCAGGAGGTCAAAATTTCCAAGCGGGCCGGCAGCTATGTCACCCTGCGTGATCTCATCCACTGGTCGGGCGAGGTTCGAGACGAGGCCGGCCAGACCCAGGGGCTCGACGAGCAGAAGGGCCGTGATGCTGTCCGCTTTTTTCTTATCTCACGAAAGGCCGACTCCGAGTTTGTCTTCGATGTTGACTTGGCACTCTCGCGGTCGGATGAGAATCCGGTCTACTACATACAGTACGCCCATGCCCGGATTTGTAGTGTCTTGAATCAGGCTGGCTGGACGTTGGCACAGGGCCTGGACTGGGCCCGGGACCTGCCGACCGCTGACCGGGACCAGCGCCTAGCGATGTTGTCGGACCCTCGGGAAGCCGCCTTGCTGGCCCGCCTTGCAGACTACCCGGCGCTGTTGTCCCAGGCGGCTGCGGACTTGGCACCCCATGCCTTGGCCTACTACCTGCGGGATTTGGCAGCAGACCTGCACAGCTTCTACAACGCCCAACGAATCCTCGTCGAGGAGAGCCTGGTCCGAGAGGCCCGTCTGCTGCTTCTGCTGGCCACGGCTGGCCTGATGCGATCGGCCCTAAAAATCCTTGGCGTGAGCGCGCCAGAACGAATGTAGAGCCGTACACTCCCAGCTATGACCACCTCCCCCACTCGCTCCAAAGCCAGCCGATCCGGTGGCGGCAGTTTTATGAGTTTTGCAGCCGGAATGGCTGCAGGCCTGCTGCTTGCCGGGGCCGTAGCCCTCTACATCACCCAGTCTCCGTTGCCTTTTGTCGACAAGGGGCTTCGCAAGGCGCCCGCACTGGGCAACAAGCCAGCGGCCAAGCCCGATACGGAGTCGGACAAGGCCCTGGCTGTGGCCAAAGAACTGTTGGGCGTGGATGAGTCGTCTCCTGGCCCGGCTGATGCTCAGGGCCCGGAGCCTGCTGGCACCAGCTATTTCTTGCAGGTGGCCGCCTTCCAGTCGTCCTCCGAGGCCGATCAGATGCGGGCCCGTCTGGCTATCCTGGGCTATGAGGCCGCCATCTCCGAGATCCGTCGGGAGGGTACGGTCTTCTATCGCGTCCGCCTGGGCCCCTTTGCAAGTTTTGATGAATTGAACCGCTCCAAGACCTCCTTGTCAGACAATGGTCTGGAGGCGACCGTGGTTCGCGTGTTGCCTTCGGCTGGCAAGTCCTAGGCCGCCCGTTAAGCGACCTGGTTTTTTGAGCCCCTACTCGCTAAAGGTCCTCTGATGAAATCTTTTTCAGCCTCCCGTCGACAGGCCGGTGCCGTGGTTTTGGCCGGTGCTGTTTTGCCATCGGCCCTCTGGGCCAACCCCGTTTTCGATGATGGCATCGACTATCATCAACTGGCCAAGCCTCAGCCCACAGGGGTGGCTGCTGGACAGGTCGAGGTCGTCGAATTTTTCTGGTATGCCTGTGGACATTGCTATGGCCTAGAGCCCGCCTTGCTGCAGTGGAAGAAGACCTTGCCACCTCACGTGGTCTTTAGACGCTCCCATGTCGCCTTTCGCGGCACGGTCCAACAGCAGCTCTATTTCACGCTGCTAGAGCTGGGACTTGACGATCGACTCAGCCCCCGAGTCTTCGAGGCCATTCATGTCGAGCGCAACCCGCTGGCGACCCCACAGGCGGTCTTGGCCTGGGCCAAGGACGAGGGCCTTGACACAAAACGGTTTGAGTCCGCCTGGAATTCCAATCGAGTCTCGGCAGCCATGCGACGGGCCACCGAGATGATGCAGTCCCACGAGGTTGACAGTGTTCCCCGGTTCACGGTGGCAGGCCGCTATGTCACCGCACCCGCCATGAATGGGGGCAGCCATCCACGGACGTTTGCCGTGCTCAATCACTTGGTGGACTTGGCGCGACGCCCGGGCCCCAAGGCCTCTAGCAAGTCGTAACTCGCCTGTCGGTCTAGGCCAAAGCCCTTCGAAAGCAGCCTTGCGGCCAGGGTCGGGGGGCAGTTGGCCTTGAGCAGACTTGCCCAGTCAGACAGCCCCAGAGGACTCGTCTGCAACAGAGCCTCATCTGGCTGAATGTTGAAAACCAGGACATGCTCGCCCTGGCCGCTCTGTGGGTCTCGGCCAAGGCCCTCGGCTCGTTGTTCGATAAGCTGCCCAAGGCTCCCTCGAAGCAGGGTCTCGTAGGACTTGCTGAGTTCCCGTCCGAGCAGGGCCTGACAGTCAGCCCCCAAGACCTCGGCCGCATCGATGAGGCAGGCGGCGATGCGATGGGGTGACTCAAAGACCACTGCAAGCCCTCGACGCTGGCCGATCGCCTCCAGGCGTTGCCGTCGGGCCTGCGGTTTGGAGGGCAGAAAGCCCCAGAAGGTGACGGGCTGGTCCTCTTGGGACCAGAAGCCACTGACACTCAGGGCGGCTGTAAGGGCGCTGGGACCGGGCAGCGGCGTCACCCGGTGACCCTGGGCCCACGCCTCATCGACGAGCCTCGCACCAGGATCCGAGATGCCCGGTGTGCCTGCATCACTGACTAGCGCGACCGAACAGCCGGCCTCGAGCCGCTCAAGAATCTGATCCACCTGGCCCCGTTCGTTGTGGGCATGGACTGCAAGCAACCCCAGCCGAGGCCTTGGAATTTGGAGGGCCCCAAGCAGGCTTGTGGTCTTGCGGGTGTCCTCTGCACAGATCAGGTCGACCCCTGACAAGACCGCCCGGGCCCGAGGGCTCAGGTCATCCAAATGACCAATAGGCGTTGCCACGACATACAAGCCAGGCTCTGGTTTTTCCATGGCGGGAGGCCTTCCGATGCCGAGTCATCGACAGCAACAGGGTTTGTGGGCACAGCAACAGGCCAGTGAGTATCTGGTCAAACAGGGCTTGCGATGGATTGCCCAGAACGTAGGGTATCGCTGTGGCGAGTTGGACCTGATTATGGCGGATGCCGACGTGCTGGTGTTTGTCGAGGTTCGGTGGCGGGGTGGGAGTGGGTATGGCGGTGCGCTGGCCTCGGTCACCAGACGGAAACGGGAGCGGCTTGTGCGGGCGGCCCAGTGCTATCTCCAGGGGGAGGCTGGTCGTTGCGCCGGGGCGGTTCGGTTCGATGTGGTGGCCGTGGAACCGCAAGGCCTGACCTGGGTCCCAAATGCATTTGGTCTGGATCATCGTTTTTAAATCTTTCGATCCCTATAATGTCCAGATCACGTCCACCCGATCATCACCAGAGGATCTCGCATGACCACACGACGTCTCCTTCTTGGCGCACTTGCTGCAGCAGGCCTGTCTTCCAGCCTCTCGGGCTGCTTCACGCTGGCCGCAACCGGCATGGTGGTGGGGGCCCTGTCCATCTCGGATCGGCGAACCACTGGCGCGCAGGCAGATGACCAGGCCATCGAGATCAAGGCCTTCAACCGCTATCGGGACCGCTTCAAGGGCGATGCCGCGGTCACCCCAAGCGTCACCAGCTATAACCGTATCGCCTTGGTGACCGGCTTTGTTCCCGACGAGCAGACCAAGGCTGAGGTCGGGCGAATCGCCAGCCAGATTGAGAATGTGAGGCAGGTTATTAACGAAGTCTTTGTGGGGGTGCCGGCCAGCCTGGCCACTTACGGCAAAGACGTCGTGTTGACCACGCGTGTAAAGACCGCAATGCTCGATGCCAAAGACCTCAATGGCAACCTCATCAAGGTGGTCTCAGAGTCTGGCACTGTCTATCTCATGGGCATGGTGGTACCGCGGGAGGCCGACCGGGCCTCTGAGATCGCCGCCCGAGTGCCAGGTGTGCGTCGAGTGATTCGTGCCTTCGAGATGATCACCGAGGCGCAGGCCAAGGCCCTTGAGTCCGCCGCAAAAGACGGAAAGTCTCTGCCCGACGTACGTGGCCAGGCCACTGGTGCCCCGCCATCCGCAACGCCTGCTCTGCCAGCGACGCCAGCGACACCGTCGGGCGTTCAGGTCACGCCAGTCCGTTAATCCAGGCGGGTCGTGCTGGGCTGCCAGCGCAGCAGCCCGACTGCATGGCCCACCACCAGCGCAGCGCTCAAGGCCATAGCCCCTCCGGCGACGGCTGGTGTCAGCCAGCCCAGGGCCGCAGCGGGTAGCGCAAGGACATTAAAGCCAAACGCGAAAACCAGGTTGTGGCGAATGCGAGCCACCGTGGCCCTGGCCAGTTCAAAGAGTCCGACGAGCTGTCGCAGGTCTTGGCTGTTGGTCAGTGTGACGTCGGCCGCCTCAATGGCCGCTCCGGCACCGGCCGCCAACGCAATACCCACATCGGCCTGTCCCAGGGCCAGGGCATCGTTAAGACCATCTCCGACCATGGCCACTAGCCCCCCCTGGGCACGCCAGGCGTCAAAGGCCTTTGCTTTGTCTTCTGGGGAAGTCTCGGCAAAGACCATCTCGTTGCGCAGCCCCAGCTCAGCGGCCGCGACTGACACTGCTGATCGACGGTCTCCACTGATGAGGGCCAGCCTCAGGCCACTGGCCTGAAGCGACTCAAGGAGCCCTTTGGCGCCGGGCCGCAGTGCATCGCCAACCCAGACCCGGCCGAGCCAGTGGGTGGGATGGGCCACTTCGATGCAGCTGGCGTGCTGCCACTCGGGCGGGTCCTCGGTGGGGCGGTTGTGCAGGCCCTGCTGCGCCATCCAGGCCGATGACCCTACCAAGACCTGCGGCTGACCATGGGCATCTCGGACCAGTAGTCCACGACCCGCGAGGGTCTCGACAGCGGCGAGGGTGGGCATGGGTCGGCCTGCGACGTGACTGAGCAGGGCTCCTGCCAGTGGGTGTTGGCTGTTTTGCTCAGCCGCAGCGGCTGTGGCCAACCAGCCAGGGAAGTCTTCGGTTCGAATTGCTCTGGAAGACTCCCCTGCCTGCTGAATGGCCAAGAGCTTTGGTCGGCCCATGGTGAGGGTGCCGGTCTTGTCCAGTCCAAGGTGGGTGACTCGAGCAAGTTTTTCCAGTGCTGCGGCATGCCGAAAGAGCCAGCCCCGACGAGCCGCCTGTGCCAGACCTGCCGCCACGGCCGCTGGCGTGGCCAGACCGAGTGCGCAGGGACAGGCCACCACCAGAATGGCGATGGTCCGCTCGACGACCTGGGCCACTGGAATTCCAAGCCAGCTGGAGACCAAGGCATTGGCTACAGCGAGCACCAACACGCCTGGCACGAAGACCGCAGAGATCCGGTCAGCCAGCGCAGCCAGGGGAGCCTTGGTCATCAGGGCTCCCTGGAGTTGGCGGGCCAGACGCTGGCCTCGCCATTGGTCGGCGGGCTCTTGAATCTCCACGACCAGCTCACCGGTCAAGAGCTGAGTACCAGCCGAGACTTGCTGGCCTTGGCCACGCTCAATCGGCAGGCTCTCGCCGGTGAGAAGGCTCTCATCGAGGTGGCCACTGCCCCGCAGAATAAGGCCGTCTACAGCGACCCATTCGGCCGACCGAATCAAGACCTGGTCTCCCACGCCCAGGGCCGAAGGGTGGAGCGCCTCGATCGTCTCACCAGACGGCAGCAGACGACGTGCCTGCACGACGGGGGGATGCAGGTAGGGGTCCAGCGCATCAAGGGCCTTCTGGCGGGCACGGCCCTCCAGCCATTGGCCGATCGTCTGCATGCTCAGGACGACCGTGGTGGCCTCGAAGTAGACGGGCCCCTGCCAGAGGTTGGCTAGCACGCCCAGGGACCAGACGAGTGCCGTAGAGGTGCCCAGGAAAATGAGGCTCTGCATATTTGCACTGCGGTGACGGATGGCACTGCCCAGGCTTGGCAGGAGTGCCAGCCCAAACCAGCACCAGACCAGGCCCGCCACCAAGCCAGAGAGCCAGAGCGGCAGGAGGTGGTGACCACCCGAGAGCATGCCCACCATGTCAAGGCTGGCCAAGGCCAGGGCCAGACCAGCAAACCAGAGTCGAGGCCCTTTGTCTGGTCCTGCTGGGGCTTGTGGTGTTGGCGAGGTCGGGGTGACGAGGCTGGCCTCGTAGCCCGCCGCACGAATTGCGGCCATGGCCTGGTCGGGCGCAAGGCCGCTGACCTGCGCCTGATGCTGCAGCAGGTCAACGGTGATGCTGGCGCCTTGGATGGCCCGGATCGACCTCTCCACCCTTGCAGCACAGCCACCGCAGGTCATGCCGTGGATGTCGAGGAGGAAGGTTTTTGGTTTTGGTGCCATGATCGTGAAACCAATTTAAACGGGGTTCGGTCTGATGAAGGCCTGACCTCTATTTTGCGATGAGAAGTCTTCCATGAACACAAAACGTCTCTTGCTGGGCCTGGTGTTTCTGCTCCTCGTGGGCGGCCTGGGTCTCTGGCTGGTCAGCCAGAAATCGCCGGCGCCAGTGGTCTCGGGCCCGAGCCTCTCGGGTTCGGTCATCGCCACCCAGGCCTTGCAGGGCAAGCCGTATCTGGTGAATTTCTGGGCGACCAGCTGTGTCACCTGTGTGAAGGAGATGCCCGATCTCAAGGCCCTTCAAGATCGTTTCGGCCCCCAGGGGCTTCGAGTGGTTGCTGTGGCGATGTCTTACGACAAGCTGGCCTTTGTTGAGCGCTTTGTGGAGGAGAGGGGCCTGCCCTTCGATGTTGTCTACGATCAGGATGGCCGCTGGGCCAAGGCCTTTGGTGAGGTTGCGGTGACGCCGACGACGTTTCTGGTGGATGGCCAGGGCCAGCTCGTAAAGCGTTACGTGGGCCCCCCCGATTTTGAGCAGCTCGGGCGCCTTATTCAGAAGCTTTTGTAAGCACACCGGCCTGCTCGGCCTGGTGATCGGCATGGTAGGACGACCTCACCATGGGCCCAATGGCAGCATGTTGAAAGCCCATGGCTTTGGCCTCTGACTCAAATCGGGCAAAGCCTTCAGGACTCACGTAGCGCAAGACCGGCAGGTGGGCACTCGAGGGGGCGAGGTACTGCCCAATGGTCAGCATGTCCACCTGATGCTCACGCAGGTCTTGCATGACTGCCAGGATTTCCTCGTCCGTCTCGCCAAGCCCCACCATCAGCCCGCTCTTGGTTGGCACACCAGGCACCAGGTCTTTAAAGGCCGACAACAGACGCAGGGAGTGGATGTAGTCGGATCCGGGTCGCGCCTGGCGGTAGAGCCGCGGCACGGTCTCGAGATTGTGGTTCATGACATCGGGCGGTGCCGCCTGCAGGATCGCCAAGGCCCGATCGAGGCGGCCCCGGAAGTCGGGGACCAGCACCTCAATCTGGGTCTGAGGCGAGGCCTGCCGGACCGCCTGAATACAGTCCACAAAATGCTGGGCACCCCCATCGAGAAGATCGTCTCGGTCGACACTGGTGATCACGACATACCGGAGTTGGAGGGCCGCGATGGTCTTGGCCAGGTTGGCGGGCTCCGAGGTGTCGAGTGGGTCTGGGCGTCCATGGCCGACGTCGCAGAAAGGACATCGCCGCGTGCACTTGTCTCCCATGATCATGAAGGTGGCAGTCCCCTTGCCAAAACACTCGCCGATGTTGGGACAGGAGGCCTCCTCACAGACCGTGTGGAGTTGATGCTCGCGCAAGATGGCCTTGATCTCGATGAACCGCGAGCTGGGCGAGGCCGCCTTGACTCGGATCCAGCTCGGCTTGGCCAGGGGCTCAGCTGGCACAACCTTGATGGGGATGCGACTTGTCTTGGCGGCGCCTTTTTGTTTCTGGCTGGGGTCGTGTGGCTGACTCATATGGAGGGCATCAGGCCTTGGTCTGGAGGCGTTGCTGAAGGTGGGACAGGGCGTCTTGGGCCACTTCGTCCCACGGACGGCGAATGCCCATTGTAGCCAGGTCAATGGTCTGAAGTCCGCGATGCCCGCAAGGGTGGATGCGGTCAAAAGGGGACAAATCCATCTCGATGTTCAGTGCATAGCCGTGGTAACAACAGCCGTTTTTCACCTTCAGTCCAAGGGCGGCAATTTTGCTCCAGGCCGCAACCCAATCGTCTGCGCTGGCGTCAACCGTTGGAGTGGATCGGGGGCTGGTGGCGGAGGGCTTGGGCAGGTAGATGCCCGGCTCGCCAGTCACCCGTTGGGCCTGCTGGAGCCCATAGCCTCGAAGAAGATCCAGAAGACTCTCCTCGAGTTGTCGGACCAGTTCTCTGACGTACAGGCCCCGACGCCGGAGGTCCAGCAGCGGGTAGACCACCAGCTGGCCTGGACCATGGTAAGTGACCTCTCCACCACGGTCGGTCTGGACGACCGCAATGGGATGGGCGTTGAGGACATGGTCGGGGCTGGCAGCAAGCCCCAGGGTAAAGACAGGCGGATGCTCCACCAGCCAGACCTCATCAGGCGTGTCGGGCTGTCGATGGGAGGTAAAGGCCCGCATCTCAGCCAGGCAGTCCAGGTAGGGCGCCTGTCGCCAGATGCGACTGACTAGAGGACCAGCTTGACCCATGGATGGCCTGTCAGGCAGCGGTAGACGCAGTCGAGCTGCTCACGGGAGTCGACATGGACTGTCAGCGTCAGACTGAGGTAGCGGGCCTGCTTGCTCAGCCGCATCTCTACTCGATCGGCCGAGAGCGGCCCGACATGCGGTTCGATGGCCTGCAACATCGCCTGGGCAAAGCCGTCACGACGCTCGCCCATGACTTTGATAGGAAAGTCACAGGGATATTCAATCAGCGAGTCTTGAGCTTGGGTCATGGTTCGGCGCGACGGTGTCGGTCGATGGCCTCGTCATAGGCCTTTCGCAGGGCCGTGTAGAGGGGGCCTGGATGGCCGTCGCCGACTGGTGCCTGGTCCAGCCTGGTGATGGGCAGGACTTCTTTGGTGGCCGAGGTCAGCAGGACTTCGTCGGCCTCTTCGACCTCTTGGCGACTGATGGTTCGGGCCTGGTGCTCAATGCCAAGCGATTCGGCGAGCTCGACCAAGAGGCTGCGCCGAATGCCCTCTAGCAGGTCCTGCGATCTTGGGGGATAGAGCAGCCGTCCTTGCTTCACCACCCAGATGTTCGAGGCCGCCCCCTCGGTCAGCTGGTCTTGTCGAAACAAGAGGGCCTCTGCGGCCCCTTGCGCGACTGCCTGCTCGCGGGCCAGGACGTTGCCCAGCAGAGCAATCGACTTGATGTCGCAGCGGTGCCAGCGAAGGTCCTCTAGGCAGATGGCAGAGAGGCCCACTGTCCGGTCTTGGACGGAGGGTCTCTTCAGGGGACTGGTCATGGCAAAGACTGTTGGCGAAGGCGCCGGTCTTGGAAAGGCATGGTCTCGTCGGGCGACCCCCCGGGTCACCTGAAGGTAGACGAATTGGTCTTCAAGACCAAGCCGGCTCACCAGCCCATCTACCACTGCTCTCCAGGCTTCTGGCGCATGAGGGTTTGGAAGGTGGACGCTGGCGAGGCTTCGTGTGAGCCTGGTGAAATGGCCGTCCCAGCCAAAGGGCCGTCGGCTGTAAATTGGGACGACTTCGTAGATGCCGTCGCCAAACAAAAAGCCCCGGTCAAGGACGCTGACCTGACAGTCTGCTAGTCGGGTCCATTGGCCGTTGAGGTAGGCGGGCGCATCTGCATGAAGGTCGGCGGGGAACGTCATGGGGAGTCCTTGTCTTGCTCAGGCCGGTTGGTGAGGCTGGTCATCCAGAGTCGCAGGCTGTCAATGGCTCGACCCAGCAGGCCCGCGGAGCGGATGGATTCTGCTGCCACCAGGTCTACGCGGTGAATCTCGATGGCCCCTAGCCAGATCCGCAGCTGACCGACGGGCTGGCCCGCTAGCAATGGCGCCAGCAGTCCACGTGGGTGGCTTAGCTCGGCCCGGAGGTTCTGGGTGGCGCCTCTGGGCACCGCAACGTTGACATCTCGGCGGAACTCGACCCGGACCTGGTCTTGGATGCCTTTGAAGACCTGCAGCATGGTGGGCCGTTCGTCTTGACGAAAGAGCCGAATCAGGTCGAATTTCTGGTAGCCAAAATTCAGCAGTTTTAAGGCATCTGCGGAGCGCTGCTCAGGGCTTGGAACATCGAGCAAGACCACCAGTAGCCGTCGCTGAACCTGGTCCTGTGGTCCAACGGGTTGGGGCCGCTGGGCGGTCACCAGACTCGAGGAGGTCCGGGTGAAGTCGGTGGCATAGAGGCCATCGACGGTTCGATCCAGCCAGAGCAGCCGGTTCTTGTTGTTTTGGCTAATAGAGTTAAAGACCAGAGAGCGCTGTCGGCTCAGCGCAAAGGCATCCGGAAAATCAAAGAACAGCTGGTTAGCCAGCAGGGCCATGTCGCGGGCCGTCGTGGTGGCCTTGAGTTCGAGTGCCAGGTCTGCCCCGCCGGTGGAAGAGACAAACTGGGTGTTGGTCATACCGATTCGGGTGGCTGTGGCATTCATCGTCGCGACAAAGTCCTGTTCACTGCCGGCCACGGCCTTGGCCAGGGCCAATGCTGCATCGTGGGCCCCGATGACAAAGAGGCCTTCGAGCAGCTTGCTGACCGGGGCTCCTTCGGGCGACAGGAACATCTTGGGCCCCGGTGGAATGTCCGCCTCGGCGGGCGCGACGATGGTCTGGCCAAGCCGAATCTTGCGGTCCCGAACTGCCTGCAGGGTGACATAGGCGGTCATAAGGCCAGACAGGCCCATCGGTGGCACGATCTTCTGGTCGTCTTTGGAGGCGAGAGACTGTCCTGTGCTGAGATCGATCAGGGCATAAGACTTGGCAGAGATGGTGGGCGGCTCTGGCCAGCCGGCAGCGGTCAGGCTGGCCTGTGACCAGGCTGCTGGCTGCACCATGGCTAGCAGGCAGACCAGCAGGCCTGCCGCGATAAGGCGCGGGCTAGACATCGGCGAGGGCATGGTCAAGCAGACGTCTGAGGCTCGGCAGCGCCCCGTGAAAAAAGTGGCCAGAACCCGGCAAGACATAGACGGGCTGGTCATGGGCCTCGCAGAACCGAAAGACACTCTCGAGACTGACGACATCGTCTTTTTCGCCGTGGATGACTCTGGCTCGGTTGTCGATGGGGGCTGGCTCAAATCGCTCGACAGCCAGACCCACCAGAAGGTTGACACCCAGGGGATGCTCGGGAAGGCCAAGGGCCTGCCGGCGACTGGTCCACTGATGGGCCAGGTGGGTCGAGAGGGCAGCACCAAAGGAGAAGCCGCCCATCCAGCGTTGGGCCCCCACCCGGCTGCCAAACTCGGCCTCCCCCCACTGCCAGCCGGCCCAGAGATCTTCTTGCTCTCCGTGGCCATGGTCGTGGCTGCCCTGGCTTGCACCCACGCCTCGAAAATTGGGTCTCAGGCAGACCAGGCCTCGAGCCAGAAGGCTTCGGGTCATGGTCTGAACGACCTTGTTGTCGAGGCTTCCGCCAAAGAGCGGGTGGGGGTGGGCGACCAGGGCCAGCCCAACTGCGGTCCCGACGGGCTCGTCAATGGCCAGTTCGAGTTCACCCGCCGGTCCGGCAATCTGTCGGCGTTGGGTCTGTGCGTTCAAGGCCGGCTGCGCCTAAATCCTCAGTCGCTCAACCGGGGTCTGACCAAGCAGGTGAGATTGGATAATTTCCTCAACGTCAGATTCGTCAAAGACCCGATACCAGATGCCCTCGGGGTAGACCACCAGCACTGGACCATCGTCGCAGCGGCCCATGCAGCCCGCACGGTTGATGCGAATCTTGCTGTTGTGGTTGGGACGAAGGGCCTTGAGACGGTCTTTGGCATAGGCCTGAAGGGCCGATGCACCGGCTTGGTTGCAGCAGTCGGCCCCCGCCTCACGCTGGTTGACACAGAAGAAGACGTGTTTGTCGTAGTGACTCATGGCCGCTATTTTAGGCCTGCTGTTGGGGGTTTGCCGGCTGAGCCGACGGAGCCAGGTCTTATCCTGATGCGAGGCAGGGACATGAAGGCAAGCCAGACGAAGCAGGCCAGGGGCCAGACCGCTGCGCTCCACGAGGCCAGTCCGCGCAGATGCAGCCATTGGCCCTGTGACCAGCCCTGAGAGAGCAGGTGGTCGTAACCGCTGTCGGGTTGGCTGCTCGAGAGAACCACCAGGGACACCAGCAACACCATCACCAGCCGGGCTTGGCCTTGTTGACTGAGGCCTGCCAATGCAGCCCCTAGGAGGGCCGCGAGGAGCAGGCCCGTCTGGACACCCGCGGTTAACCAGACTTCGACCGCCTGTCGAAGGCCCTCGATGGAATCTGCGGACGGGGCCAAGACCAGGGTCCATCCGAGCCTCAGCAGGCCTGAGCTCACCAGCCCCAAGACCAGCACCAGGGGCCAGGAGCCTCGCGACATCCAAGACCACCGGGGCTCCAACAGCTGTCGAGTTCGCTCAAGCAGGAGGGACCAGGCCAGCAAGGCCGCAACGACCATCAGGGACTCGGTAAGCATCCGTTCCGCAAGGCTGATCACGCCGATGGGCTCAGCCCCCGAGGCCCAGGCAAATGGCCGAACGGACCACTGACTGGGCAGCAGGTCTCCAAGGCCCGGCCACAGGCGCATTGGGGCGGCCTGGGCCAGACACCAGAGCACGATGAGGACCATGGGCGCCCAGAGCTGATGGGTGCCCTGGTCGTCCAGTGGGGAGATCGCCGAGCCTAGGGGGGCTGGCCTCGGACCCGCCAACAGGGCCAGCAGGCTGCCCATAGCCGCGCCAGCCGCATTGGCGAGGAGGTCGAGGGACTGGGACCGTCGGCTGGGCAGAAAGGTCTGTAGGGCCTCCATACAAAACGAGAGGCTAAGGGCCACCAGGAGGGTGCCGAAGAGGGCCCGGGCAGCCTGTTGTGGGATGCGCAGGTGGCGGGCCACCAAGAGCCGGCTGGTGACCCAGCCCAATGGCAGGTAGGCCAGGAGGTTGGTCCAGAGGTCAAAGCTGGTCCGGTACTTAGGAAAGGGTTTGAAGAGAAAGGACCAGGGCAGGTCGGCCGAGGCCTTCCATCCGTGGAAAGGGTAGAGGCTCAGAATGACAATCGCTGCGACCAGTGTGCCCCAGGCCGCCCAGAGGCCCAGTCGAGGCCTTGGTCGTCTGCTTTCCGGGGTGAGAGTCACCGTTGCCATAGCCGTATGATGCCAATCATGTGGCCTCTAGACGAGACGGTCTTGCCGTCATCGACCCAAGACCAGGCAGTTGAGCGAATCCTGACAACCGGGACTCGACAGCCTTTCGGCCTTTATGGCGGCCAGCAGCGGCATGGCCGTGGCAGCCATGGCCGGCGCTGGCTGTCCGCACCTGATCATCTTGCCCTGACCTGTGCATGGCCACTGTCAGCAGGACTGGCCGGCCCTGGCGCCGCCGTCGCCTGGCCGGTCTACATGAGTGTCTTGGTCGTCCGGGCCCTCGAGGCCAGGCTCGGACCCCTGCCGCAGTGTCAACTGAAGTGGCCCAATGACTTGCTGTTGGGCGGGAAAAAAGTGGCGGGCCTGCTGGTGGAGTGCCGCCAGATTCAGCAGGCCTGGTGGCTGCTGATCGGTGTTGGCCTTAACGGCCGCTGGGGCGACGCGTTGCCCGCCGACTTTTCGGCAGCCGAATTGTTTACCGAGGCCCACCACGGCCTGGTGGCCACTGACCTCGCCCGGCCGATTGCCGAGACGCTCTGGGGCTGGCTGGCAGAGTTTGAGGCCATGGAGGCCAAGACCCGATCGCTGGCCCTGCAGGCCCTTCGCCAGGCCTTCCATGGCCGTGATGCCCTGCGCAACCAGCCAGTGGTGCTGACTCTCGCGACTGGCCAACAAAGCGAGGCGGTGGCCCAGGGCTTGGCTGATGACGGGGGGCTTCGGGTGGTCTGCGGCCAGCAGGCCCTGGTGATTCGCATCGGAGAGGTCCGGGTCCGGCCGGCCCTGCCCCTAGGGTTTGGGGCCTAGCATGGCCAGGCCCTTACGGATCTTGTTTGACCTTGGCAACACCCGGCTGAAGTGGCGGGTATTGCAAGGCGATCTCGTAGAGGACGAAGGCCACCTCCCGGTCTCAGAGCCGAACTGGACAGGCCTGATGCAACGCCTACAGGCAGCCGCAGACCAGTGGTCATCGGCCAAAGACGGCCAGGCCATTGGCTGCCGGGTGGGCCCTCGGGCCTTGGCCCAGGAACTTGAGACGCGACTAAGGCAAGAGATGGGCTTGACGATTCGTTGGCCCTTGGCCGATTCGAGCCTGCAGGTCCAGTGGGCCGGTCAGCAGTTCTTTCTCGAGCAGCAGTATCTGGAGCCCGCCCGATTGGGGACTGATCGCTGGCTTGCCGCCCTGGGGGCCCTGGTGAAGTGGGCTGCGGATCTGGGTGGTGCAGAGGCTGGGCCTTCTGATAGCGGTAAGGCTCAGCTTGGGCTCGTCTCCGCAGGTACGGCAACGGTCTTGGATCGCCTCGCGATCAGCCGCCTCGAGGGGGGCTGGCGCGGGCAGCTCACGGGGGGACTGATTTATCCGGGCTTTGATCTGATGCGCTTGGCCCTGGCGCAGCAGACCGCTGATCTGGCGGCCTATGTGGAGGAGTCGATCGGCCGGCCTTTAGCAGCCGGTCTGGCGATCGACTCGGTTGGAGCCGTCCAGGCGGGGATTGCTGCTGCTCAGGCAGGCCCAATGGCCTGGGCAGGCCCTCTGGACGCCGTGATGGTCCATGGGGGCCAGGCCAGCGCCTGGTCTGAGGCTTTGGCTCGTCTGGACCCCGAGGGCCGACTCGTTGCGCGTCAGGCCGTCGTTCAGGCGGAGGACCTGGTTTTCCTGGGCCTCAGGGTGCTTGCCGAATCTTCTTGAGGGTCTCGGTCGTCGAGCGCTGGTGTTCAAAGGCGATGGCGTAGACCTCTCCACCTGCGGCCCGAACCTCACGGGCTCCGACGATCTCATCGACTGGCCAGTCACCGCCCTTTACAAGAATCTCGGGCTGAATCGCAAGGATGAGTCGAAGGGGTGTGTCTTCGGAGAAGCTCGTCACCAGATCAACGCAGCCAAGCGCCGCGATCACGGCCTGACGGTCCTCAAGCGGATGAATGGGCCTGTCGTCCCCCTTGCCGAGTCTTCTGACCGAGTCATCGCTGTTGAGGGCCACCACAAGGCTTGCGCCCTTGGCCCGGGCCTGCGCCAGGTAAGTCACATGGCCGCGGTGGAGCAGGTCAAAGACCCCATTGGTAAAGACCAGCGGACGCGCCAGATGGGCCAGAGCCTGCTGAAAAGAAGGGTCGAGTTGGCCGGCCGAATCCAGCGGCGGCTGCAGCTTGGACTCGAATGCCGGGGCCATGCGCGATCGCGTCAAGAGAGGGTCGGCAACGGCGATTGCAGACGAGGGGCCTAGGCGGCCTGGCCTTGGGCCGGCGCGCTGGCGAGATTGGCCAGAGCCTGCTTGCGAAACCGGTTGAGCTCTTGAACGGACTGGAAGGGCTGCTCAAACAAGAGGCTGAGGTTGTGCAGGATGCGCTCGGCGACCTTTTTCTCCCAACCGGCATCGAAGACGATCTGGTGGTCGAGCCACTGCTCGAGCCAGCCCGGTTCGGGCATTCGGCTCTGGACCGTGTCGTTTGGAAAGAGGGCCTGGTTCACATGGAGGTTGGTGGGATGAAGGGCCTTGGAGGTTCGGCTTGCCGAGGCCATCAGGACCCCAATCTTTGCAAAGGCGGCTTTCGCGATATCGCCCGTCTGACCCAGGGCTTTTTTCATGTAACGCAGGTAGGCTCCGCCATGGCGGGCCTCATCTTTTGCGATGGTCTCGTAGATGGACTTGATTACGGGCTCGGTATGCCATTGGGCTGCGCACCGGTACCAGTGGTTGAGTCGGATTTCCCCGCAGAAGTGCAGCATCAAAGTCTCGAGGGCCGGGGCCGGGTCGAAGTCAAATCGAACTGCATGAAGCTCTGACTCGGTCGGCAGCAGCTCTGGACGGAAGCGGCGCAGGTACTCCATCAGGACCAGGCTGTGTTTTTGCTCTTCGTAAAACCAGACCGACATGAAGGCTGAGAAGTCGCTGTCGTTGCGGTTGTCGCGAAGAAACATCTCGGTAGCAGGCAGGGCAGCCCACTCGGTGATGGCATTCATCTTGATGGTGAGGGCCTGCTCGTCCGTAAGCTGGCTGCCGTCGAACTGGTCCCACGGGATGTCGCGCTCAAGGTCCCACCGGACGCGCTCGAAGGCGCGAAAGAGGTCGGGGTAGAGCATCTGGTCTGCGGGAACGGTCTTCATCGTGGAATCCCTAGGTCAAATATGACGATTCTAGGCAAGTTTTACGACTTTTCCATGACATGGCTTGCGTTGGCCACGCGTTTTTTCAGTCCTCGGACCAGCCAGCCCACGGCTGGCAAGACCTCGAGCAGGGCACTGCCGTCCCAGTAGTCTTGGTGAAAGGCGATTGCCCGACGGTCTGCATCAAGCCGCAGGCGACTGGCTCCCAGGATGCAGACCTCTGGGGTGTTAGACCGGACCTTGAATCGAAATTGCCAGGTCAGCATTGTCTCGGGTGAGGGCCCAGAGGTCTTTAGTTGGGCCCAGTCCTCGCAGACAAAATGGGCCCCATGAAGGTTGACCAGCATGCTGCGGTAGCTGGCCCGAATGGCCGCGCGCCCTCTGAGTTGGGCAAAAGGATCCACAAAGAGGGCCTCGGGCACGTAGAAGTCGACCAGCCGGTCCAGGGTCTGTAGGTTCAGATCGGTGGCAGCCTGCGCAAAAGAGGTCTGAAAGTCGGCGAGCCAGTGGTCAGTCGTCATAGTGAGAATTGTCGCAGACCAGGGTGGGGTCTAGGCCCGGGTGAGCCTACGGACGAGCCGCAGGTAAAGGCCGATGGGCAGCAGACCCAGGAGCTTGAGAAAACCGCTAAGCCTGAAGGGATAGTGAATCTCAAAGGCGCCGCTGGCCAGGCCCCGCAGGGTTGCCTGGGCAGCCTGGTCCGGGGACAGCAGGCCGGGCATTTCAAACTGGTTTTTCTGGGTGAGTCGAGTCTGGACGAAGCCCGGGCAGACGACCGAGACGTCGATTCCTCTGGGCTGGAGTTCGAGGTGTGCGACCTGGGCCAGGTAGGTGAGACCAGCCTTGGAGGCGCCGTAGTCTGCGGCCATGGGCAGGCCACGGTAGCCAGCCACGCTCGAGAAAAACACCCAGTGTGGCCGAAAGGGCCAGCGGTGCTGTCCAAGAGCCTCCTGCCAGATGGGCAAGACGGCTGCCAGTGCGTCATAGGCTGACAACAGGTTCACCTGCAAGACGGCCTTGGCCCTCTCGGGCTGTAGTTCCAGAAGAGGCGAGGGCTCGTATTGGCCCACAAGCCAGATCACCACATCTGGGAGCTGCTCGATCTGCTGCAGGTGTCTGATGGTCTGCTGGAGGCTCCTCGGGTCTGTGACATCGAGAGGGCACTTGGTTACCGAGGGCTCTGGGAATTCCTGGCTTAATGCCTCGGCGCGGCGGGCTGAGACCACCAGGCTGGCCCCCTGCTTGAGCAACTCGCGACCAAGGGCCAGGCCGATGCCATCGGAGGCCCCGATGAGCCAGACGCGGCGTCCTCGCCACTGGCGGATGGGATGGTTACTGGTCCACATCTGGCATCGCTAGGGCTGGGCTTTTCGGAAGGACAGGCTGACTTCGCCAAGTCGGATGCCCCACTTGCTAAAGGCGGCTCTGTTGAGCAGGACCTGGTCGTCGATGAGCACCATCACGTCGTCAAATTGCATCTCGATGGTCCGGCCTTTGACTGGCACGGCGAGCGTGTACTGCCACCGCAGAACGTTGCCACTGATCTCCCCTTTCGCCTGGCCAATGACGTCGTCCGCCTGGCCAGTCCACAGGCCGTCGGACTGACGGGTGAGTCGCCAGACCCGACGTTGACGCTCCCCATCAGACCATTCAAAGCGTTCATCGAGTTCGCCCTGTTGGCCGGAAAAGCGGCCTTCAATCTGAACAACAAAGCGGCGTGTGATGTTGCCGAATCGGTCTTGAACCATTCCCCAGCCGGTTGTTCGACCGTTGAAGTATTGAGCAAGGTCAAGGCGAGGGGTCTGGTCTGCATACTGTTTCATGTCGTGGCTCGCGCAGCCGGTAAGGGCTAGTAAGAACATCAGAAGGACAAACCCCAGACGGCGGGGCAGCAGGCTAAGAAGAGGCATGGAAAGGATCCTTGTTGAGGGGAGAGGCGTTTTGCAGCTGCCGGGCCTGAAGGCCGATGGCCAGGGCCTTGAGCAGACAGGGAAGTCCAGCGTAGACCCAGAGTAGTGACTCACTCGTCTGGGAGTCTCCTGGGGTGTAGCCCAGCTGCGCCAGGGCTGGCAGGCAGAGCCCCGCAGCTAGAGCAAGGCTGCACTTGGCGAGCAGTTGCCACTGACCAAAGGCGAGTCCACTGCCCAGCCGATGGGGGTTGGTGGAGTCTTGGCGAAGCCTCTGGGCCAGCAGCAGGCCGGGACAGATCAGTTCTGCGCCCAGGGCGGCGCCCGTGAGCAGGCAGATCAGCCCAAACCAGATCAGGCCATCGGTGGGCAGCAGCAGTACCCAGATGAAGCTCGCAAATCCAATGGCCATCGAGAGCATCAGGGTCTTGTCAGGACCGAGGCGTTTGAGGGGCCCCTGCCAGAGAGGAATGCTGCCAAGGGCTGCCAGAAAATAGGCCACCAGGAGCGCCGAGGCCGTGGACCGGTCGGCCTGGAGATAGTCCGTGACAAAAAACAGAAAGAGGGTTGCCGGGATGGCATTGGCCAGGGCATTGATTGTCAGCATGACCAAGAGCCCCCGAACGCCTGAAGCCCCGGACGCCCCGGACTCAGTGCGGCCCTCTGTCTCGACTCCACCGGAGGGACCGGTCTCGAATGCTGCCTTGTGTGGGTCGCCCGTCTCTGAGGCCTGCTGGCCGGGTAGTCCCTTGATGGCAAGGGTGGCCCCCAGAGCCGAGAGGCTCAAGAGCACCAGCAGTCCGAGCCGGGCGTCTGCGGCCGCCAAGCCTGCGGCGGCAATGACGCCCACCAGACTTAAAAATTCACGGGCGCTCACCAGACGAAGCTGGTCTGGGTGCAGCCCCACCCATTGAACTGGCCAGGCTTGGTGGGCTACGGTGACCACACCGTTGCTAAGAGAGACCAGCAGCGTGGTGACCGCCAGGTAGACGAGCAGCAGCTGGTCGTCTCGGACTAGGCTTGGCGGGAAGACCAGAGCCCAGAATCCAAGGGTGAGCAGGATTAACGCGGGCTGCATCCAGCGCTCAAATCGCCGGCTGGAGGTCTGGTCGATGCGCCGACCAAACCAGGGGTCTGTCCAGGCGTCGAGCAGCCTAATTGCCATCAGCAGCAGGCCGATGGCAGTCAGTGAGGCCCCGAATTCATTGGCATAGAGGTGTGGCACCAGCATGTAGAGCGGCAGGCTTGCCGCAGCCGTCACCAGGCCGACGCTGGCATATCGCCAGAGCTGCTGGGTTGAGACGGCCGATGCCTGGGTCACCGCTCGAGTCCGAGCAGGGCAGCCCTGAGGTCGGGCTTACGGGTCTTGGGTGAGAGCCAGATGTCAAAGAAAGTCTGGGCAAAAGCAGGATCCGCCACCTGGCCCAAGACGGCCCCATTGAGCAAGAAAGTGACGCCCTGCCCCGGGGAATAGAGACCGATAATCTCGTCACCTGCCTTCACATCCGGAAAGAGTCTCGAGAGGGTGGTCAGCCAGGCAGCCGGCAGAGGCCCCTCATGCAGACGTGCCATTTCCTCGCGAGAGGTCTCGCCGATGTCTTGGCCCCGAATTTTTCTGGAGTAGGTGAGAGACAGTGCGAAGCGCTGGCCGTAGGGGGACTGGTCTGGCTTGAGGCCTGCGGGATTCTGGGCCAGTAGCCGAGCCTGGTAGACCTGAAAGCCAAAGACTCGAAGGACCCCCTTGCCTACCTGAGAGAGCCCCTGCAGTGCCTGCAGACTGGCTGAAGAGTCGACGGGCACCGGGGAGGATGGGTTGGCTTGCCCTGCCAGAGGCCAACTGGCACTGACAACCAGCAGGCTGGCCAGGACCAGCCTGGACCACGCGCAGGTCTTAGGATTCGACGGGCTTTTCCAGGGTGTATTGAAGGACATCCAGGTCACCTGATTGAAAACCTGCCTCGCAGTAGGCCAGGTAAAAACGCCACATTCGGGCAAATCGCTCATCAAACCCCAACTGCTGTATTTGGGGCCATTGCCGATCGAAGTGATCGAGCCACAGGCGCAAGGTTCTGCCGTAATCGGGTCCAAACCCAAAGGCCTGTAGGGTCTGGAGGCCGGCTCGCCGAACCTGCTCTGCGATCACACCACGACTCACCAACATGCCACCCGGGAAGATGTACTTCTGTATGAAGTCCGTGCCTTGCCGGTATCGTCGGAAGAGCCGATCGTCAATCACAATGGCTTGGACCACTGCGCGGCCACCAGGTTTCAGACAGGCGGCCAATTTTCGAAAGTAGCTTGGCCAATAGGCCTCTCCGACGGCCTCAATCATCTCAATCGAGACAATGGCGTCGAATTCTCCGTCGACGTCTCGGTAGTCTTGCAGACGAATCTCGGCACGACTGGAGAGGCCCTGGGCCGCCAGGCGCTCTTGGGCCCAGGCCTGCTGACTCGGCGAGAGGGTTAGACCCAGATGATGACCAGGAGCTTGCTGGAGCCGACGCAGCGCGAGGCCACCCCAGCCACAGCCAATTTCAAGGGTTCTGGACAGAGGGCCGAGGGGTCCCAGTTCGGCCAGGGCCCGGTCTATTTTTCGATGCTGACCGGCCTCGAGGTCGACGGGTCGGTCCCATTGGCCCATCCGGTCAAAGAGGGCACTCGAGTAGGTCATCGTCGGATCGAGCCAGGCAGCATAGAAGTCGTTGCCCAGGTCATAGTGCGCCTGAATGTTTTTGCGGGCTTGCCGACGAGTGTTGGCCCGCAGGAGGTGTTGGAGGCGGTCGACGAGCAGGGCCCAGAAGCGTCCCTGGATGGCTGACTCCACCGCATGTCGGTTGCGGATGAGAAGCCTCAGCAGGCCAGGCAGGTGGTTTGTGGTCCAACGACCTTCCAGGTAGGCCTCACCAAACCCAATGTCCCCTTTTGAGACGGCCTGCTGGAGGACCCGCCAGTCTTTGATTTGAAGTTCGATGAGGTCATCGGGATCCCCTGGCCAGGCTGATGCCGGCCGACCAAAGACCCGCTCAAAGCCGTCGGGCCCCCGCAGCCTCAGTTCGCCAAACTCCAGCCGATCCAAGAGGCGCAGGGCGAGCCGGGCCATCAAGGGCGGACGGGGACATGGTGGCCGAAGTGGGGGCCGCTCTAAGACGCTGCTCATGGCGCAGGCCTTGCAACAAGTGGGACTTTCTTGAGCCACAAGACCAGTGCATGCCAATGGATCTGCAGGATGACACCAAGGCTAAAGAGGGGCTGACTGAGGGCGGCCCGAAGGCCAGAGAAATGATCTAGACGCCTGACCATGCCACTCATATGGGTCAGCAGTACGGGCTCAGGGTCTCGGTACTCAATTCTGGCCAAATCCCTCTGGCCAAGCTCGCCTCGGCGGAAGCGGAACTGGTACTCACCGCTGACAGGAAAAAAAGGGGAGACGTAGAAGGCCTTCTGGCAGACCAGGGTCTGACCCGATCGGTAGCCAAACTGAGAGCCCCCGGAGCGGCAATCCAGGAGGTAGACGTGACGATCACCAAAGGTGTTGTTGACCTCGGCAATGATCGCCAGTGTCTGACCCTGACGGTTTTCGCAGAACCAGAAACTCACTGGCTTGAAGGTGTAGCCCAGCATTCTCGGCAGGCAGCTGAGCCAGATTTCTCCATCGACGAGATCGTCAAGGCCAGCAGCCTTGAGTTGTTGTCTGGCCCAGGCCAGGCAGGGGCCACCATCGCCGTGGTCGCGGTCCATGACCTGTAGGAGCGCCGGTCGGTTGAGGCCCCAGACCCAGTTACCAGCTCGAATCTGGCCGGCCTGATTCTGATGTTCTGACAGGCTGACTAGGGGAAGTTGAAGGTAAAAAGCCCGTGCGACAAAGGCGTGCAGCCGTGGGGCGAGTCGTCGATGACCGATCTCGCCAAAAACGATTCGAGGAGTCTGGGGGGTCGGCATGGCGCCGTCCATCATGCCATCGATCCTGCGGCCAGGCTTTCCAATTGGCCCGCGGTGGGCCCGTGAGAGTGTGAGGGGCAGCCGAGGCGCTCGACCAGGTCCATCGCTGCCTGACGCCCGGACTGAAAGCCGTCCTCATGAAATCCATTGCCCAGCCAGGCGCCGGCAAACCAGACTCGGTCTGCACCCTGGGCGACAGAGAGGTCTGACTGGGCCTGGATTGCTGGGCCATCAAAGATAGGATGGGCATAGTCCAAGACCCGAAGCGTCTCGGTGGCTGGCGGTGGGGTGAGTGGATTGAGGGTCACCAGCAGCGGGCGGTCAAAGACCAGAGACTGGAGTTGGTTCATCCAGTAGGTCACCGCAATGCGTTGGTCGGGCTGGGCTTTCAGGTGGCTGGACTGATAATTCCAGGCGGCCCACGCACCGCGCCGTCGTGGCATGAAGGAGAGGTCGGTGTGGAGGTAGGCCTTGTTCGGCTGGTAGCGAATTTTCCGAAGGTGGTCTTTGGCTGGGTGGTCCACCTGGCCAAGAATCTCAAGGGCCTGGTCTGAGTGGCAGGCCAGAATGACGGCATCGGCGGTTAGTTCAAAGTCACTTCCATCCGCGGCCTTTCTGCCCCGGACTCGAACCGTCTTTGCATCCACCCAGTCGAGCCCCGCAACCGGATGACCCGTCTTGACGGAGAGGGCTAAGCCTTGATGGCGAGTCTGCTCAAGCAGGGCCGTGATGTAAGTCTGACTGCCCCCCTTCAGGCTCAGCCACTGCGGGCGGTTCACAAGCGACAGCAGGCCATGGTTAAGACAAAACCGAACAAAGCTCTGGAGTGGGAAGGCCCGCATCTGAAGGGCCGGACAAGACCAGATGGCGCCCGCCATCGGGAGCAGGTAGCCCATCTGAAAGCGCTCGCTGTAGTGGTGTTGATCCAGGTAGTCACCCAGACTGGGACCCGCCTCGCCCGTCCTCGCCCATCGCGCAGAGTCCTTCGGCGCCTGTGCGTTGAAGCGAAGAATATCGATCAGCATCCGCCAGAAGGTGGGCGAGAGAAGGTTTCTCTTCTGGGCGAAGACGCTTTTAAGGCTTGAACCGCACCACTCGAATCGGCCGTCCTCGACGGAGACCGCAAACGACATGTCTGCCTCGTGGACCTTCACACCAAGCTGGTTAAACCAGCGGGTGAGGCCAGGGTAGGTTCGGTGATTAAAGACAATAAAGCCGGTGTCCACTGGGCCGGTCTGCCCATCTACCTCTACCTGGTGGGTGTGGGTGTGGCCGCCTAGCCTCTCGCCAGACTCCAAGAGGGTGACATCGGCGTGGTCAAGAAGGTGCCAGGCTGCGCTAAGACCCGAGATCCCGCTGCCAACCACTACCACCCGTGGCCGAGGGGCCGAGGAGGCCACGTCTGTGGGGCTCAAGACTGCAGTCGGGAGCCGTGGTCGATCCGGGCGTAAGCCGAGTGGTTGTGGATCGACTCAAAGTTTTCGCTCTCCACGGTAAAGCCCGTGAACTGTGGATTTGCGGCCAGCATCAGGGCCATGTCTCGGACGAGGTCTTCGACGAACTTGGGGTTGTCGTAGGCCCGCTCGGTGACGTATTTCTCATCGGGCCGTTTGAGCAACCCCCAGAGCTCGCAGGAGGCAGCGGACTCTGCGATTCGAATCAGCTGCTCCGGGGTCACCGCCTGTTGGGACTCGACGGTGATGGTCACGTGTGAGCGTTGATTGTGGGCGCCGTAGTCGGAGATGTTTTTGGAACAGGGGCAGAGGCTGGTCACGGGTACAACCACCTGGAGCGACAGGCGGTCCTTGCCATCTTGCCGCTGGGCCTGCCATTTAGCCTGATAGTCCATGAGCGAGCTCACGCCGGAGACTGGGGCCGACTTGCGAATGAAATACGGCAATTCAATGGCAATGAAGCCATCACTGGCCTCGAGCCGGTCGAGCATGGCGCGCATGAGGCTGTGAAGACTGGCCATCTCCAAGGGCTTGTCGTGATTCTGGAAGACCTCGATGAAACGAGACATGTGGGTGCCCTTGACGTGGTGGGGCAGACCAACTCCCATCTCAATGGTGGCGACCGAGGGCTGAGGCCCAATGGCCGTTGCTACCAGGACGGGATGCCGAAAGCCTTTGATGCCAACGCGCTGGATGGGCAGGTTGCGGGTGTCAAGGTTGGACTGAACGTCCGGCAGCGGGTTGGAGAGGATTTTCTCGGGAGCGTTCATGGTCAACCTTTCTGTTGGGGGTTGCTTTTGACGTGGTTTAAGAGGCCCTCGATGTCAGCCCGAACGGCTCGAGACAGGGGACTCACTGCACTGGCATAGCTTCGGACGAGCCGCCCGTCCGGGCCGATGAGGTACTTGTGAAAATTCCAGCTCGGCGCCTCGGCCTGCCGGGCCAGTGCCTTGAACAGCGGGTTTGCATTTGCGCCGCGGACATGGCTTTTGCCGAACATCGGAAACTTGACGGAGTAGGTGTTCGAGCAGAATTCGGCAACCGCCTGGTTGGATCCTGGCTCTTGGCTAAAGTCGTTGGACGGAAAACCAAGCACCACCAGGCCCCTGGACTGGTACTGCTGGTAGAGGGCCTCGAGGTCCTTGTACTGGTCGGTGAAGCCGCAGTAGCTCGCCGTATTGACAACCAGCAGGGTCTTGCCTCTGAAGTCACAGAGGTTGACGGGGGCGTCGTCTTGCAGGCGTGCCATGGTGGCATTCAGAAGGCTTGGGCAGCCAGCTGCCGGCGTGTTGGCAGACGCAGCCGCAGAGGCGGTGTTCAGTGGGCTGGCGGACCAGAGTCCCAGCAGCCCCAGAAGGACGCTTCGTCGGTGCATGGCCTCGGGCCTTAGTGAGTCTTGGACCGGCCGGCGTCGGCCTGCAGCAGCCCAAAGCCCGAGAGGCTCTCGTGGCGGGAGACCAGCTCGGCGTGACGGTCTGAAAGGCCCGACCGCTCCGTTGCCGAGGTGCTCTCGGCTTGCTGGGGACGATCGAGGTGGAGACGGTCTTTTGAGAGGGTCCAGACCAGGCCTGCAAACAAAAAGAGGCCCGCGCTGGCCATTAGAATCCTTTGGACCTGCAGGTTTTGGCGGTTTGCTTGCGTCGCATTCTGCATGTGAGACCTGCTCCTTGTGTGGTTTTGTTCTAGTCAAAACACCAGTTGAAACCTATAATAGGGGGATCAGTTCTTTTCAGTCAAACATTTGTCTACGACAAAAAGGGTTTTTCCGAGCCAATCATGGACCAGGCGGTCTCCAAACCCATCTTCCTGAGTATCGCGGCGGTTGAGCGCGACACCGGTTTGTCCAAGGACACGCTCAGGGTCTGGGAGAGGCGCTATGGGTTTCCGTCGCCACAGCGGGACCAGTACGGCGAACGCATCTATCCCCTGGAGCAGGTAGATCGGCTCCGCGCCATCCGGCGCCTGATGGATGCCGGCCACCGGCCGGGCAAGATCATCGGACTCACGGATGCCGAGTTAGCCGCCCTCGCAGACCGACTTCCTTCCACGGCACCGGCCCACCTCTCCCCTCAGGCGGCCGACCTAGAGCAGTTCATGCAGCTGATTCGGGCCCACCAGGTAGAGGACCTTCGAAGGGGCCTTAGCCAGCGGGTTCTGCGCATGGGGCTGGCGCGGTTTGTGACTGAGGTTGTGGCGCCCCTGACCGAGATGGTCGGCGAGGCCTGGGCCCGAGGGCAGCTCGAGGTCTTTGAGGAGCACCTCTACACAGAGTCTCTCCAGGTCGTTTTGCGCAGTGCCATCAGCACCATCCCCCAACCAGGCCACCAGCCCAGGGTTCTCTTGACCACTTTCCCCAGCGAGGCCCATGGCATGGGCCTGCTCATGGTTGAGGCCTTGTTGGCCCTCGAGGGCTGTCGGTGCTTCTCCCTTGGGGTTCAGACGCCCGTCTTCGACATCTCCATGGCCGTGGAGTCGCAGTCCATCGATATCGTGGTGCTGTCGTTCTCGTCCATCATGAACCCAAACCTCATGGCAGAGGGTTTGACCGAGCTTCGGGCCAAACTGCCTGAGGCGGTGGAGATCTGGGCTGGCGGCCACTGTCCCTCTCTGAAGCGTCGGGCCCCCAACGGGGTGCTGGTGGTCACCGAACTCGAGGACTTAAGCGAGGCGGTCCATGACTGGCGTGAGCGCCACAGTCTGGCGCGCCGTCAGGGCTGAGGCCTGACGCACCGCCATGTCGACTGGTCAGACGAGTTTTCGCGGGAATAAGGCTTTTCTGCCCTCAAAGCCCTGTGAGCGGTGTCAGCGACCCATGACCTGGCGCAAGGCCTGGGCCAAGAACTGGGACTCGGTGAAATACTGCTCTGAGGCCTGTCGGCGAGCCCGATCCAACTAGGCTTTTTTTGTCCGCCGGGGGGGCGCCTGGCGTGACTTTGGTGACTTTGGTGACCTTGGGGCCGATTTCCGGGGCGCCTTGGCGGCTCGGCTCGGGGCTGGAGTCGACTGCTGCTGGACGGCCTGCTCGGCTGCCTGCTGGGCGGCTGAGACAAACTGTTGGAACTGTTGCTGCACCCCTCCCCACCATTGAGCAGCCTGAGCCATGGCTCCGGCCGCATCTGAGGCCGGGGCCTCTGTCGCCCCTTGCGCGTCGGTCTCCTGGTTCTCTTTGGTGGGATGACCGAAGGTCTGAATGGATTGCTGAAATTGTTGAATCGCCGCCAGAGTACCTTTTTGAACCTCCAGGCCCTGAATGCTGGTTTTCACCAGGTTCAGGTTGAAGGTCAGCCATTGCTCCACCGTCTTGAGGTCTTCGATGCGCTTGTCGATGGCTTGCGGGTCCAGGTTGGACATGGCAGCCTGCGAAGGCTGAAAGTGCCCACCCAAGTCTGGCCATTGGGCCTTTAAAAAGGCAAAGGGATCGCTTGGATTCTGCATCGCTCCAGTTTAAGCCGAGATCGAGACGCCTGTCAGGCTGGCCTCCGGCCCTCGCTTTGGTTCTGCTGGCCCACCTACTGCTGAGTTGGTGGCTCTCGGGCCTGCAATTGCTGGGGCCGGGTCCTCAGAGTTCGACTGCTCTAGAGGTACGTCTGGTGCCTCCTGCCTTGACGGCCCCTGCCAAGCCCACCCCAAGGCCGCCCCCTTCGCCCAAGCCCTCCAAGGCCGAGCCGGTCCCGGTCGCCGCCAGCCCGGCGACGCCGGCGGTGGACCAGGCCACTGCCCAGGCCCCTGAATCCAGGCCCGCCGGGGACCCGTTGGGGCCAGGTGGGCTGAGCCGAGCCGA
>CALMJH010000074.1 GCA_937864175.1 uncultured Burkholderiales bacterium | reverse complement strand
CCGGTCCCGCAACTACCGGTCCCGCAACTGCTGGCCGCGAGTCCTTTGCCGTCTACCAGGGGTCAACCCTTCAGGGTGAGGTCGCCAGTCCGCTCTGGGGTGCACACAATCGGTCCAACGCTCTGGCCGCTATGGGCGCCGCCATGGCATTGGGCGTCTCTGCAAAGCAGGCCCTTGCCAGTCTTGAGACCTTCTCCGGTGTGAAGCGTCGCATGCAGCGGCGTGGCCAGGTCAAGGGCATTACGGTCTGGGACGACTTCGCCCACCACCCCACCGCCATCCAGACCACCGTGGCCGGTCTGGCCCGTCAGCTGGAACCTGGGCAGCGCATTCTGGCGGTCATCGAGCCGCGCTCGAACACCATGAAGATGGGGGTCATGCGTGGTCAGCTGCCCTCTGCCCTCGCAGAGGCGGACTTGGTCTTTGGCTACGCCGGGGGCCTCGACTGGCCACTTGACGAAACTCTGGCACCGCTGGGCGTAAAGGCCCAAGTCTCAGCGGAGCTTCCAGCGCTCATCGAGGCCATTGGCGCGGCCGCTCGGCCCGGTGATCAGGTGCTGGTGATGAGCAACGGTGGATTTGGCGGCCTCCATGAGCGCCTCTTGGCGCGCCTGGCGGAGCAGTAGGGCGTGTCAGGCGGGGTTTTTTTCGAGGAGTCTGGCGGGCTGAAGGCTGGGCTGGTCTTGAGCAGCGCATCGGGCGCAGACCAGGTCAGCCTGACCACTGGTCGGCGCCTGAAGGTCAAGGCCAATCAGGTCTTGGTTCGGTTTGCCGCCCAAGACGAGGCAGCTGTCGAGGCGTTGCTGCAGAGGGCCCAGGCCCTGAGCGAAGAGCTTGACCCCGACTTCCTCTGGCAGTGCGCGCCACAAGAGGAGGTCCTTCACCTCGAGACGTTTGGCGCGGAGGTCTTTGGCAGCAAGCCTCAGGCCGAGCAGCTCATTGGGCTTGCCCTGGCCCTGCAGCAGGCGCCGATGTACTTCTACCGAAAGGGCAAGGGCCAGTTTAGGCCCGCTCCCCCAGAGGCCCTTCAGGCGGCACTGGCAGGGGCGGCTCGGCGAGCCCAACTGGCCGAACAGGAGGCCGCCTGGACCTCCGAACTTCTTGGGGGCAGTCTGCCGCCAGAGATCGCTGGCCAGGCCATGCAGCTTCTCATCAAGCCAGACAAGCAGTCGGTGGCCTACAAGGCCGTAGCCGCCGCAGCCCATGCACAGCAGACCAGTCCGGCCGCCTTGCTGATGCGCCTCGGTGCAGTGGGGTCCGCCTATGCGCTACACCGGGCCAGATTCATGGCCGAGTGCTTTCCATCCGGTGCCGAGCAGAGCCTGTCCGATGAAGACCGGCAGGCTTATGCCCAGACCCTGACAGCCCTCTCCGCCGCCTGGCCCCGGGCCAGCCAACCGGCCTACTCGATTGATGACGAGTCCACGACCGAAGTGGACGATGCCTTCTCCTGCGAACCACTACCCGAGGGGGGCTGGCGCGTCGGCATTCACATCGCGGCCCCCGGCGCCCTGATCGGCCACGGCACGCCCATGGCCCAGCAGGCACGCGACCGTGCCTCAACGGTCTACTACCCCGGCGAGAAAATCACCATGTTGCCGGCGGAGCTCATTGCTATGGCTTCCCTGGACGAGGCGGGCTGGCGCCCGGCGGTCTCGCTCTATGTTGATTTCGATGCACAGGGTGAGCGGCGTCAGCAGTTCACGCGGCCCGAGATGGTGGAGATTGCTCGCAACCTTCGACATGGGGACTGGGAAGCCGACTTCGCATGGGCCGTTGACGCCTCCGCGTCGGACTCCGAGCGGCAAGAGGCCAGGGCCAGACTTCCCTGGCCGGCCCTGACCATCCTGCACGAACTGGCTCTGGCCTGTCGGGCTCGTCGGGAGCAGGCCCGTGGCCGTCCCGAGCCGGCGGCGAGATTGGACTGGGGTATCCGCCTGCAGTGGCGAGACCATCCAGAGGCCCGAGAGCTCGGGCTGGCCGACGTGGAGTTACAAGCCCGGGAGCGAGGATCGCCGCTGGATCTGGTGGTCTCCGAGTTCATGATCCTCACCAATGTCACCTGGGGAGAGACGCTGGCCCTTGGCCAGCTACCCGGTGTCTACCGTTGCCAGTCCATGGGCAAAGTCCGAATGCAGACGCAGCCCGGGCCTCATCAGGGCCTTGGCGTCTCGCATTACGCCTGGTCCACGTCGCCTCTGCGTCGGTATGCAGACCTGGTCAACCAGTGGCAGCTGCTGGGGCTTTTGGGACATGGCCGACCGGTCTTTAAGTCAGGGGATTCGGGCCTCTATGCGGATGTCGCCCATTTCGATGGGGTCTACGACCGCTACGCCGAGTTTCAATCCAGCCTGGAGCGTTATTGGACTGGACGCTGGTTTGGGCAGCGGCTAGGCCTGGACCAAGAGGCCTGGCAACGGCCTGCGGCCGATGAGTCCAACACCATGCTGGCCGTGGCCACGCGGACGGAGTCCGTCGTAAGGCTTCGGGAGGCTCCCGCCATTTTGCGCCTGCCCCTGTCCAGCCTGCCGCCGGGGACGGAGCTCGAAGTCGCGGTCACGGGTTTCGATCCGCTGGAGATTGCGCTCCAGGGCCGGCTGGTTCGCGTCATTCAGACCGCCAAGCTAGACCGCTACGCAGTCCTGGGGGACCCTATTGCCCACAGCAAGTCGCCCTGGATTCACCAAGCCTTTGCCCAACAGCTTGAGGTGGCCATGACTTACGAGGCCCTTCAGGTCCCACCCGACGCACTCGAGTCACAGCTTCGGGTCCTGCACCAGCAGGGCTACGGTGGTCTCAACCTGACTGTTCCCCACAAACAACTGGCCTACGAACTGGCGCGGTCCAGTGGATGGCCCATCTCAGAGGCTGGGCAGTTGGCCGGCGCCCTCAACACCTTGATTCGCACCGAGACGGGTTGGCGAGGTGACAACACCGATGGCCTTGGCCTGCTGGCCGATGTGAAGCGCAGCCTGGAGCGAACCGACCTCTCGGGCCTGCGGCTTTTGCTGCTGGGGGCTGGTGGAGCCTCGGCCGGGGTCTTGGGGCCCCTGGCGGCTGCGGGGCTCTCGTCAGTGGTGATTGCCAATCGAACACTCGACAAGGCACAGGCGCTGGTGGACCGGTTTGGCGTGGCCTTTCCGCAGGTGCAGTGGACAGCCGTGAGCCTGCCCGAGGTCGAGCAGGCCACTGGCCTGCCGGTCGACACCTTCGACCTCATCATCAATGCCAGCAGCGCCAGCCTCCAAGGCCAGGCCCTCTCGGTTGACCCCCGACTCCTGGCGGCAGCCCAGCTTGTGGTCGACATGATGTATGGGCCCGAGCCCACCGACTTCATGCGCACGGCCCAGGCAGCCGGCGCGCCCCGTGTCATCGATGGTCTGGGAATGCTGGTGGAGCAGGCGGCTGCAGCCTTCCAACTCTGGCGCGGACTCTGTCCCGAGACACTCAGCGTCCTGCAGGCCTGTCGTCAGGGCATCGCTCGGCCTGAGTCGCCTGAGTTAGAGTAGGCCATGACCATCACCACTCTTGCTCCGGAGACACCATCGACGGGCATCCTGCGCGATGCCGAGTCTGGCCAGCGGGCACTCAATGAGATTCAAGAGCTCTTGCACCGCTTTGAGGTGGAGTCCGATCTGGTCTCTCGCGAGCAGGTGGCCGGCGATGAGAGTCGGCGCAGTCTGGTGGAGCAGCTGGTGGTCAAGCAGCAGACCGCTGCCCTGGCCCCGAAAATTCAGGGTCTGCACGTCGCTGACATTGCCTATGTCCTAGAAGGCCTTCCTCGTCACCAGCGTGAGCTGATCTGGCCGCTGGTGCCCGACAGCCTCAGGGGCGAAGTCATGCTCGAGCTAGCCTCGGCCGTTCGGGAACCCCTGATCGAGGCGATGAGCCGCGAGGCCCTTCTGCGGATGGCCCAGACCCTCGACCCCGACGACCTGGCCGCCCTGGCCGATGAGCTTCCGCTCGATGTGGTCGAGCGGGTCCGCCAGGGCCTCTCGGTCGAGGAACGTGAGCAGCTCAGGGCTGCTATGTCTTATCCCGAGCAGAGCGTAGGCGCCCGGATGGATTTCGACATGATCACCATTCGGGACGACGTCACCCTTGAGGTGGTCTTGCGTTACCTGCGACGCTTTGATGAGCTTCCCGACCACACCGACCAGGTCTTTGTGGTGGATCGGAAGGAGAGTCTTCTGGGGGCCCTGCCCATTGGCCAACTCCTCATCAACGAGCCAGAGACCACAGTCTCCGACGTGATGCGGCGTGATGTGGTCTCCCTTCGACCACTCGACGAGGCCATTGATGCAGCCCAGGCCTTCCAACGCTACGACCTGGTCTCGGCCCCGGTGGTCGACGAGGCCGGCCGTCTCATCGGCCGTCTCACCGTCTCAGAGGCCGTCGATGTCATTCAAGAAGAGAGCGACTCCGATGTGCTGGCCCAGGCCGGTCTGCGGGAAGAAGAGGACCTCTTTGCCTCGGTCTGGGACTCGGCCCGCAACCGTTGGCTCTGGCTGGCCCTCAACCTCTGCACAGCGTTTTTTGCCTCTCGGGTGATTGGGGCCTTCGAGGGAACCATTGAGAAGGTCGTGGCCCTGGCGGCCCTAATGCCCATTGTGGCGGGCCTCGCAGGCAACTCGGGCAACCAGACAATGACGCTGTTTATTCGGTCTCTGGCCCTGGGCCAAATGAATGCCAGCAACGCGCAGCGACTCTTTCAGAAGGAGTTGGTCATTGCATTGCTCAATGGACTGGTCTGGGGCTCGATTGCCGGCGCCTTTGCCTGGTGGCTTTATTCAGACACCAGCCAGGGGGCCATGCTGGGCCTCACCATGATGCTGGCCATCGTGCTCAACCTGCTGATCGCGGCCCTGATTGCAATTCTGGTGCCGCTTGTTCTGGAGCGTTTTGGTCGTGACCCTGCCATGGGCTCGTCGGTCCTGCTGACTTTCAGCACCGACTCCATGGGATTTTTTATTTTCCTCGGCCTCGCAACGCTCTTTTTCTAGGCCTGTGACTCGCTTGCCTGCCAGTGGCCCGAGCGGCCTCCGGCTTTTTCAAGCAACTGAATGCGCTCAATCACCATGCCGCGGTCGATTGCCTTCACCATGTCGTAGACCGTTAGAAGCCCGACGCTCACAGCGGTGAGCGCCTCCATCTCCACACCCGTCTTGCCGGTCAGTCCGACTGTGGCGGTGCAGGAGACGGACTGGTCCTCGGGGTGACAGGCCAGCTCTACCGTGATCTTGGTGAGCATCAGGGGGTGGCAGAGAGGAATCAGGTCACTGGTCTTTTTGGCCGCTGTGATCGCCGCGATCCTGGCCACGGCCAGGACGTCGCCCTTCTTGGCCTGACCGGCCGAAATGACCGCGAGGGTCTCTGGCTTCATGCGAATTCGTCCCGTGGCAGTGGCCTGACGTTCCGTGTCAGACTTGGCAGAGACATCGACCATGTGGGCATTGCCCTGATCATTGAAATGGGTCAAAGAATTCATCTGCGCATCATAGCGAGGATTTGCCTTGCCGCCTGCCTGCTAGGCCCCTTGGGCCATGGCCTGCTTCCAGTGGCCCGGGCCCAGACAGGCCTGCCCGCCCTTGGGGAGGCGGCGGTGGATGAACTCTCGCTGGCAGCCGAGCGACGCCTGGGCCAGGCGGTCTTTCATGAACTCGTCCGAGCCGGCGCGGTCCACGACGATCCAGAACTCCAGGACTATCTTCAGGCTCAGGCCTGGCGGCTGCTGCGCATTGCCGTGGCCCAAGGCTCCCTCACCGACCGGCCCGGCAGCAGTGCTGCTGCCCTCTCGGCCCAGGAGTTTTTTTTCTTTCCGGTCAAGGATTCCAGCATCAATGCCTTTGCACTGCCCGGCGGTTGGATTGGCATACACACGGGACTGGTCACCGCGGCCAAGACCGAGTCTGAGCTGATGTCAGTGGTGGCCCACGAGATTGGCCACGTCACCCAACGACACATCGCCCGGATGTTTGGCGAACAGCGGCAGTCCTCGGCCTGGATGATTGCCGCGGCCGTCCTGGCTGCCGCAGCCGCCTCGCAGAGTCCCGATGCGGCCGCTGGCGTCTTGTCCCTAGGGCAGACCGTCGCCGTTCGTCAGCAACTGGCCTTCTCCCAGAATGCGGAGCGAGAGGCCGACCGGGTGGGATTTTCACTGCTGACCGGCGCAGGCTTCGATGGGCGGGGCATGGTGGGGCTCTTTGAAAAGCTCATGCAGGCTGGCCGGTTTTATGAGACCTCACAGGCGCCTACCTGGCTCCGGACGCACCCGCTCACCAGCGAACGGGTGGCTGACATGCGGGGCCGACTGGGTCTGCTCGATCCAAGGCCCGGGGCCCTGGTCACCGACAGCCTGGAGTTTGGCTGGATTCGGGCGCGACTCCTGGCCCAGGCCGACCCCTCGGTCGACGGCCTTAACCGAGCAGTCGGCCTCCTGCGCGAGGGGCTAGTTCAGGCCAAACCGACCGAGGCGGCCGCCCTGCAGTACGGCATGGCATGGGCCCATCTGGCCCGCAGAGACCCGCTCTCCGCCATGGACAGCCTGCAAGAGGCGCGACGAATGGCGCAGCAGGCTGGGCAGGCTCAATGGGCCACAGCCCTCTTGCTGCACCTGGAGCAGGCCATCGCCTGGGCCCAGGGCGCAGACCAAAAGGTGGTTGCCCTGGGTCAACAGCTGGCTGACCAGCACGACCGCTCCATCTCCCTGCGGGCAGGACTGCGGCTCTCTGCCAAGGCCTGGATGCGGGGGCCTGGGACCGGCAGCCTTGAGCAGGCCTTGCAGCAACTTCGGCTGGTGGTGAGTCGATGGCCCCAAGACCGCGAGGCTTGGCGGCTGCTGGCGGTGGTTCATGGAGAACTGCGACAGGTGGCGGCAGCCCATGCGGCCAGTGCTGAGCTCTACGCCCTCTCTGGCGCCTGGTCGGCCGCCATCGAGCAACTCGAAATGGCCCGCCGTGCAGGCGGGGCAGATTTCGTCTTGCTCTCAAAGATTGATGCCCGGCTCACCGGTCTTCGTCGTCAACTCCAGGAGGCCAAGGCCAACGCCCGACCCTAGTGGACGCTCAGGGCTGTCTAGCGGAAGACCACCGTCTTGTTGCCATTGAGCAGGATGCGACGCTCGGCATGCCAGAGGACCGCACGGGCCAAGACCCTGGACTCAATGTCGCCGCCAATGCGGGCCAGCTCAGTTGCATTCAGGGTGTGGTCAACGCGTTCGATGTCTTGCTCAATGATGGGGCCTTCGTCCAGATCGGTCGTCACGTAGTGAGACGTCGCACCGATGATTTTGACGCCACGGGCGTAGGCCTGGGCATAAGGCTTGGCGCCCTTGAAGCTCGGCAGAAAAGAGTGGTGAATGTTGATGGCCCGACCCGACCAGGCCTCGCAGAGGCTGGGGGAGAGAATCTGCATGTAACGCGCCAAGACCACCAAGTCCACCTGGTGGTCGCGGGCCAGGGCCAAGAGGGCCGACTCCTGGGCCGATCGCGTCTCGTTGGTGACGGGAAGGTGATGAAAGGCCAGCCCGTGGTGCTCCACCAGTCCTTGGAAGTCTGTGTGGTTGGAGGCTACGGCCACAATCTCGATAGGCAACGCGCCGTTGGCAGTTCGAAAAAGCAAGTCGTTGAGGCATTGGCCATGCTGTGAGACCAGGATGAGCGTTTTGGCTTTTCTCTGGGCCAAGTCGATCGACCACCGCATCTGCAGCGGACTGGCGACGACCGAGAAGGCCTTGGCCAGTTCGTCTGGAGTGGTCTGAACGGGCGCATCAAAATGGACGCGCATAAAAAACAGCTGGCTCTCGTCGTCCCCAAACTGGGCTGAGTCCAGGATGTTGCACTGGTGGGCATACAAGAATTCCGAGACCCGATAGACCACGCCTTTGGCGTCGGGACAGGAGAGGGTCAGGATGAAGTCGTGATGAAGAACCGGCATCTCAGCAGTCTAACCGGTCCGGCCACCAGCCCCTGGACTGCAGCAGGCTGACCACCTGGCCAACTTCCAGGTCTCTCAGACAGGCCGTAGTCCCCAGTCGGCAGGTCCGGTCAAAGCAGGGACGACAGGGCAGGTCGAGCGAGACCGCAAGCCAGTGAGGACCAAAGGCAGGGGTCTGCTGCTCGCTGCTCGAGCCGTAGAGACCAATGCAGGGCCGACCAAGGGCGGCGGCCAGGTGCATCAGGCCCGAATCATTTGAGACCACCACCTGGCTGCTGGCAAGCCAGGCCATCGCCTGGCCCAGGCTGGTCTGGCCGGTCTTCTCCACGACCAGAGCCGCCTGGGCCGAGGGCCCGGTGGGCTGTTCTGCTGCGATGGCCTGGGCAATGGCCCCGCTCACTGGCCGATCGCCAGGCCCTCCCAAGAGCACCACCTCGCCGCCATGACCAATCCACTGAGCGGCAAGGGCCGCGAAGGATGCGGTGGGCCATTGCTTGGCAGGCCCATAGGCTGCACCCGGACACAGAGCGAGCCGAGGCCTCTGGGGGCTGGGGACTTCATGGCCTGTCGCAACAAGCAGCGGCCGGTGAGACTTGCGCTGGGCCTGGGCCTGGTCTGGCTGATCTGCCAGGGCGTCGTACTGCGCGGGCTGGCTAGCCTGCTGACCGTCTGCAGAAGGGCGGGCCTCGCGACGGTCGTTGACCAGTCCAAATCGCCACTCGCCAAGCAGGCCCGTTCGCTGGGGAATCTGAGCAAACCACGGCAGGAGAGCCGCCTTCCAGCTGTTGGGACAGACGATGGCCTGGCTGTAGTGACGGCCCTGTAGGGACCGGCCAAGCGCACGACGCAGGCCCCATTGCAGTTGGCCACGCTCGAAGGCCAGGGGCATGACCTGGCGAACAGCGGGCATGGCAGCGAACAAGTCAGTAAGGCCGGGCAGGCAGGCCACATCAACAGGCCCAGCCTCGGACAGGCTGGCGATCATGGGGCTTGCCATGACCGCATCGCCCACCCATTGGGGCGCGATGACCAACCGGCTTTTAGTGGGACTGGGCTGCAGCCCGGGCCTCATCGCTCAGCTGATAATGGGTACCGCAGTAGGGGCAGGTCGCCTGGCCGGTCGAGAGGTCGAGTCGGACCTTGGGGTGACTGCTCCAGAGGGGCATGGCCGGATTGGGGCAGACCGCCGGCAGTTGGTCCGCCTGGAGGACGACGGTCTGGGGTGCATGCTCACGGGTCATCTGTCTGAGACTCCGGTGGGGTTAGAGGGGTGCAAGCCAGTGTTGATAGGCCGGAGCCTTGCCACTGACCACATTGAAAAAGAGGTCTTGAATTTTCTGGGTAATGGGGCCGCGGCCCCCATTGCCAATGATGCGGTCATCGAGCTCCCGAATGGGGGTGACCTCGGCTGCGGTGCCAGTGAAAAAGGCCTCGTCGGCACAGTAGATCTCATCACGGGTGATGCGCTTTTCGACGACTTCGATGCCCAGGTCTTGGGCCATGGTGATGACGGCATCACGGGTGATGCCATCAAGACACGAGGCCAAGTCTGGTGTGTAGAGACGTCCACGGCGAATCACGAAGAGGTTTTCACCGGAACCCTCAGAGGCATAGCCGTCGGTGTCTAGCAGTAGGGCTTCGTCGTAGCCCATGGCAGCGACTTCCTGGTGGGCCAGGATGGAGTTGATGTAATAGCCACAGGCCTTGGCTCGCACCAGTGAGACGTTCACGTGGTGACGGCTGAAGGAGGAGGTCTTGACGCGGATGCCCTTGTTCAGGCCGTCCTCGCCCAGGTAGGCGCCCCACGGCCAGGCAGCGATGGCCACATGAATCTTGTTGTTGGCTGCTGCGATGCCCAGCTTCTCTGAGCCAATCCAAGCAATTGGACGGATGTAGCAGGACTTCAGCTGGTTGCGGCGAACCACCTCTTTGGTGGCCTCAGCAAGCGTCTGGGCATCAAAGCCCACCTTCATCTGAAAGATCTTGGCCGAGTTCAGAAACCGCTGGGTATGCTCGGCCAGCCGGAAGATGGCGCTGCCCGTCTGGGTCTCGTAGGCGCGAATGCCTTCAAAGACCCCCATGCCGTAGTGCAGAGTGTGGGTGAGCACATGGACCTGGGCCTCCCGCCACGGCACCATATCGCCATCCATCCAAATCCAGCCATCCCGGTCTGACATCGACATCTTGGTCTCCAAAGCAAAACGAAAAGGGTATCTTCGCATTCTAACGAAGCCCGCCCGAGACCAGTCTTGACCCATTTGCCCCGCCTGCTTGCCAGCCTCTCACAGCCTAGCGCCCGACTGGCGGTCTCCGACCTCTCCACGGGCATGCTCGCCATGGCCGCCTGGGGCTGCGTGACCGGCGTCGCCATGGTGGAGTCAGGCCTCACCACCTGGCAGGCCGTGGGCATGACTTTCATTGTCTTTGCGGGCACCGCGCAGCTCGCCTCACTGCCGCTCATTGCCGTGGCCTCGCCACTCTGGCTGATCTGGCTCAGTGCCCTGGTCATCAACCTGCGGTTCGTGATCTATGCACTGGGCCAGCGCGACTGGCTGGGTCGACTCCCTCCAGCGTCTCGGCTGGTTCATGGCGCGGTTACCACCGACATTGTGGCGGCCAGCGTCAACCGTCGACTTGCCGATCCGCCTGCCAACTTTGACCCAGTCGCCTATTTCCGCATGGGCAGCCTGATGAGCTGGACGTCCTGGCAGACCTCTTCGGTGCTGGGCATCTGGCTGGCGGGCCAACTGCCCAAGGACTTGGGCCTGGCCTTTCTGGCGGCCCTGGCAATTCTGGCCCTGCTCCTGCCCATGGTGCGAGACCGGGCGGGCCTGGCCTGCGTGGTGGCGGCGGGCCTTACCGCGCTGATCGGTCAGCCGCTCCCGCTGCGGCTTGGCCTGTTGTTGGCCATTGTCGTGGGCCTGCTTGCTGCGGTCTTCGTACGACGCTGGGAGACCGAAGGCCAGGGCCAGAAAGAAGGTCTCTCCGATGACTGAGCTGGAGATCTGGATCACCCTGCTGGGGCTTGGCCTCTGTTCGGTCTTCTCCCGAACCTCAGCCCTCTTTCTGCCCCATCACTTCCGTCTGCCCAACTGGGTCTTGGTGGGACTGCGGTATGCCCCCATGGCAGCACTCGCGGCTGTTATCACGCCGCAATTTCTGGCGCCTCAGGGCGAGCTCCTGCTGGGCCTGGACAACCCCCGGTGGATGGCCGGTCTTGCGGGTCTTCTGGCCTGGTGGATCTGGCGTGACCTCTTGGCGGTGCTGGCCATGGGAGCCTGCACGTTTTTTGTACTTGGCTGGTGGCTTGCCTAGCCAAGGGGCGAGGGTGTCTCGCTGCCTCTTAAGTCCGACAGGGGCCTGATGACCGCTGGGGCCTGGGCAAAAATCTCGGCCCAGAGATCGACCACCGCCTGCCGAGCCATGGCCAGTGCCGGAACGGCCGCCAGGTCTACCCGAGCCGAGGCGGCCCCCTGCAGCCGCAGTCGATGCTGCTCTCGACGCAGGTCCCGATAGGCCTGGGCAACCGACTCGGCCAGTGGAGCAGAAATGAGAGAGAGGTCTGCGGATCGACGAAGCAAGGCGATGTTGCCGAGGTTGTCGGTAAGACTTGGATGCTCGTGGCTGAAGCGCAAGACCAGGGCCTGGACCATGAATTCGATGTCGACCATGCCGCCTTGGTCATGCTTGAGATCGAAGTGCCCGCTGGGGTTGGGATGGCCCTGATGCATGCGTTGCCGCATGGCCAGAATCTCTTCAAGTAGTGCCACAGGTTCGCGCTCTAGGCAGAGGATCGTCCGCCGGGCCTCTTCAAAGGCCTCTCCGATGCGCGGGTCTCCTGCGCACCATCGGGCCCGGGTCAGCGCCTGGTGCTCCCAGGTCCAGGCTTGCCGGGTCTGGTAGTCCACAAAGCCTTGAAGGTCCGAGACCATCAGGCCGGCATTGCCATTCGGCCGCAGCCGGAGGTCAATCTCAAAGAGTTGTCCGGCCCCGGTGTTGGTGGTGAGCCAGACGTTCATCCGCTGGGCCAGCTTGGCGTACTGCTCTTGGGCCGCCTCATCAGGGTCGTCGTAGAGGAAGATGAGGTCGAGGTCAGAGGCATAGCCCAGCTCCTTGCCGCCCAGCTTGCCGTAGGCGACCACAGCAAATTGTGGGTCGGGCCGGTGAATTTTTCGCCCTACCGCCCAGGCTCTGGTCAGCGTGGCCTGCAGGACCTTGTCGGCCAAGGCCGAGAGCTGGTCCGAGAGCCTCTCAACCGTCCAGATGCCCTCGAGGTCTTGCACCAGTAGACGAAAGACTAGGGCATGGTGGGCCTCTCGCAGCAGGTCCATCTGTCGCTCAACGTCCGGCTCACCCTGCCGGGTTGCAGAGGCGAGATTGGCTTCCAGATCTCTGGCAAAGGCCTCAAAGTCCGGTGCCTCTAAAAGGCTTCGGTGGTCCAGCAACTCATCGAGCACGATGGGATGGCGCGTGAGGTAGTGGCCTGCCCAGCTTGAGGCCTCCAGGACTCGGGCAACCCGTCCGAGCGCTTCCGGGTATTCATCGAAGAGGGCGAGATAGGCGGATCGGCGACTGAGGGTCGAGATCAGGTGCTCCAGGCCCTGCCGGACACGGTCCGGCTGGCTGGACTCAGTGGCTAGGGCCTGGATTCGGAGCTCCAGGCGCGCCAGGCGGCTGGTCCGGTCGGTTCGTCTGGGCTGAGGCGCACCGCCCGCATCGTCTGCGGAGACCTCGGAGTCTTCGCGACGAAAGAGGCGATCAAAAAGCACGACCACCTGGCTGCGGTGATGGTCAATGGCCCGGGCCAGGGCCTGCGCATCTTCGAGCCCGAGTGCGCTGGCTATTCGGCTGCAGGCCGCCAACGACCCTGGCAGGACATGGGTCTGGGCATCCTCCTCGTACTGCAGGCGGTGCTCAATCCGTCGCCAGAATTGGTAGGCCGCCAGCAGCTGTTCCACCTCGGTGGGTGCCAGCCGATTCTGTTGGCCCAGCAGTCTCAGGATCTCTCGCGTGCCCCGGGCCTGCAGGCTCTCGTCTCGTCCACCCCGAATCAGCTGAAAGAGTTGGGCGACAAACTCCACCTCTCGGATCCCGCCGGGCCCGAGCTTGATGTCCACGGGCTCGAACTCACCGGCCATCCGTGACTCACGCCGCTGGCCGCGGCGCTGGGCCTCTTCGCGAATCTGTTGATGGAGGTCTCGCAGAGCCCCCAAGGCATTGAAGTCCAGGTAGCGTCGGTAGACAAAGGGTCGGCGCAACTCCTCTAGGGCCAGGACCAGGCGGTCGTAGTCCTCTGGATGCGAGAAGACCGGCTGATTCACGACCCTGGCCTTCACCCAGGCATAGCGCTCCCACTCGCGGCCTTGGATCATCAGGTAGTCCTCGAGCATTCCCAGGCTGCAGACCACCGGCCCATCCTCGCCATGGGGTCGAAGCCGCAGGTCCACCCGAAACACAAAGCCATCGGCCGTCTGCTCGCCAAGCAGTTGGGCCATTCGTCGCCCGAGTTTCGTGAAAAACGTCTGGTTGTCCACCTGGCCGCTGCCATCGGGCCGGCCGGTGGTCTGGCCATCCTCGTCGCTCACGTAGATGAGGTCGATGTCCGAGGAGGCATTGAGCTCCCCACCACCGAGTTTGCCCATGCCCAGCACCAGGAGGTCGGTGGGCCGACCCTCTGGGTCTCTTGGCTGGCCATGCCGGGCTGCGGTCTCTAAGGCCGCCGCCCGGTAGGCCAGGTTGGTGCAGAGGTCTGCCAGCGAAGTAATGGAGGCGAGGTTCTCGTCCAGGTCGGCCAGGCCCGCATAGTCGCGGGCCATGATGGCCAGCAGGCTGGCATTTCGAAACCAGCGCAGCCCTGGCATGACCCCCTCGGGCAGGGCTTCGGGCTCTGACAAGCCGGGCCAATGGGTCTTTCGCCAGTCTTGAAGGACCGTCTCGGTGATCGGAGTCTGGGTGGGCATCAGCAGCCCGCGTTCGATCAGCCTCGGCACCCACCGGCGTGCAAAGCCCGAGTGGGTTGTGGCCAGTGCGTAGGCGTCTGGATAAGAATCCGGCCCGCCGTCTGGCCTGGGGCTTGGCTGGTCTGGTGTCGCGGTGGTCTGCATGGAGTGCGATGAAATGGGCTTTAACCCCAGGCTGTGCAAGAATTTGATCATGCCACCACCAGACGTCACCCGCGAGCCTCAGGCCGACCTGCCAAGCCCGAGGACTGGCTGGCGAATCTGGGTGATGCGAACTGCCGCAGTGGTCCTGACCGTTCTGGTCCTGGCGGGCCTGGGCCTGCGATTCTGGGTCTGGCCTCGCGTCGCTGAGAAACTCAACGACACCCAGGCCCTCCAGCAGCTGGTCGACCAGGCCCTGGTCGACCGTGGCCTTCAGAGGCCTTTTGAGTTTCAGATGTCGGGGGCCCGAGGAGCCTTCATCAATTGGTGGACGCCGGGCATTACCATCGATCAGGTCCGGCTGACCCAGTCGGGCCGCACGCTGCTGGCCATGGACCAGCTCCAGGCCCACCTCGGCTTGCGCTCGCTGCTGGCGGTTTTTACCGGAGAGCCTGTCTTCTCCAAGCTGACGCTGGAGCGGGTCCAACTCGACCTGCAGCGTGAGGCCAACGGGCGACTGCGTCTGCTGGGCCTGCCGATTGAGCCCGGGGGCGCGGCGGGCCTGCCGCCCAACCTGGTCGACTGGCTCACTCAGCAGGGCCCGCTGTCCCTGGGTCAGCTGCAGGTCCAGTGGCAGGATCAGGCCTCGGGTCAGCAAGGCGAACTGGCCGCGACAACCGTCGGGGCCCGATTTGGCCGCCTGGGCAATCAACTCACCATCGGCCGCATCGCCCTGGGCCCGGTTGCGCAATGGCTGGCTACCAGCCGGCCAGAGCTCCAGGGTCTGACGGGCGAGTGGACCAGAGTCTCTGCAGAACTCGATGCGCCGCTGACCCGACTCTCTGAGGGAGTCCTTGACTGGTCAGTCCTCTCGGACCTCCAACTTGCTGGCGAGGTCCAGCAGTTGGGTCTTCCCCAAATGGGCCCGCTTCGTCGACTGCAGGGCCTCTCAGGCCGAATTCAGTGGCGTGGTGACCGCCTGGTTTTCGACCTCGACTCCGAAGCCGTGGCGCTGTCCATGCCGACGGTCTTTCAGTCAGACGAATTTCAGTTTGACCGTCTGCAGCTTCGTGGCGAGCTGGCCCTGGCACCAGATCCCAAGGCCTTTGACCAGGCCTGGCGCCTCGAGGTGGGCCAGGCCTCGCTGCAGAACCAAGACCTCCGGCTCGATTTCAAAGGACGCTACGAGCAGGTCAAGGCCGGTGAGCGTCGGGTGGCCGTCAGCGGCAGTATTGGCGGACTGAATCCTCAGCGTGTGGCAACCTACCTGCCCACAGAGGTGGGGCAGGATGCTCGCGCATGGGTCCGAACCGCCCTGGGCACGGGCCGCCTGGTGTCGGGGGACTTTACGCTCCAGGGTGACCCGAGCCAGTTTCCTTTTGCCAAGGACCAGCCCGGTGAGTTTCGGGTTCGGCTCAAGGTGGAGGACCAGCAACTGGCCTTTGCGCCTGACTGGCCTAAGATGCAGGGCATCTTTGCAGAGGTGGTCTTCGATCGCGCAAGCCTTCAGGTCACCAGCCGCCAGGCCCGACTGGCCAACACGCCCATCGCCGAGGTCACTGCCCGCATCGAGGACCTTCTGGCCGATGACCCTGTCTTGACTCTGCAGGGCCAGTTCCAGACCGGGCTGCAGTCCATGCTCGAGACCGTCAATGCCTCGCCGGTCCGCGACCTCCTGGCTGGTCTCACCGAGGGGGCTGTGGCCAAAGGCTCGGCCACACTGGGGCTCTCTTTGTCTATTCCCTTAAACGACACCGACCGAACTAAGGTTCAGGGTGAGTTGAAGCTGCAGGGCAATGAGTTGTTGCTGACTGGGGGCATCCCACCCTTTCGGCAACTCAGTGGTGGACTGCGGTTTAGTGAGGAGGGCCTTGAGAGCCTTGGGCTGCAGGCCGAGGCCCTGGGTGGACCCGTGAGCCTCGCCCATCAGCCGATGCCAGATCGGCGCCAGACCAGGCTAACGGCCAAAGGCCAACTCAGCGGCCCAGGCCTCTCGGCCTGGATGGCTCAGAGCCTTGGCGTCTCGCTCAAGGACGTGCTGGTGGGCCGCACGGACTACCAGGTCGACCTCTCGGCTCGGCGTCAGGAGGTTCGGCTGACGACCACTTCGGACCTTCGCGGCCTGTCGATCCAACTGCCTGACCCGCTGGCCAAGCGGGCCGAGGATCGATGGCCCCTCCAACTCTCCATGACCCAGCAGCCCGAGGCTGGGCCCTCCCGCGCACGGACCTCACAGCGACAGACCTGGCGGCTCTCGACAGACCAGCAGCGTCTTGCCGTGGTGGCGGAGCAGCTGATTCGAGCCGGCCAGGTGGAACAGGCCCGGGGCCTCATGCGCATCGGCTCTGCAGCAACCGGTCGCCCCTCCGAAGAGCTTCCCAAGACGCAGGGACTGGTGGTTCGTCTTGGGGCCCCAAAGGTCAGCCTGGACCAGTGGCTCTCGGCACTCGAAAACCGCATCCAACTCGCGCCAGCGGCCGAGTCCTCGGCCGCCAAGCCCGGCCTGGCGCTGACCCGCGTCGAGGTCAAGACGCCTCACATGACGATTGGAGAACATGCCCTGAAAGGAGTTGAGGTCCAGGCCGCCCCGCAGTCTGGTGTCTGGTCGATTGATCTGCAATCCCAGGCCTCGGCGGGTCGAATCCTCTGGCAGACCGACCGGCGTGGCCGCGGCAAGATGATTGCCCGACTCTCCCGTCTCTGGCTGACCGCGCCATCGGAGGAGCGGCAGACGCCCGAGACCGAGCGAGAGATTGAGCGCAGCCTGACTTCGATTTCCGAGGCCCGACGCTGGCCTTCTATTGACCTGGTAGCCGAGGATTTTCGTCGGGGTGAAAAACGGTTTGGGCGTCTCGCTTTGGATGCCTCCCCCGACCCGTCTGCAGACCGCTGGATCATCTCTTCGCTTGAAGTCTCAAGCCCCGATGCGGTCTTCAAGGCCAATGGATCATGGGAGGCCGTCAAGGGCGGACCCTCCCGGGCCTCCGAGACCAGGCTGGCCGTTCAACTCTCGATTAACAGTTCCGAGGGGCTGCTCTCTCGATTGGGTTACGCAGGCCTGCTGCGAGCGACTCCGGGAGAGCTTCGGGGTGAGTTGCGCTGGCGAGGCTCCCCCACCGACTTTCGGGTCCAGACCATGGCGGGACAGATCGGCCTGGACCTCAAGTCTGGTCAGTTCCTGAAGGCCGAGCCCGGGCTCTCCAAACTGATCAGCGTGGTGAACCTGCAGTCCTTGCCCAAGCGCATCAGCCTCGACTTTCGAGACATCTTCTCCCAGGGCTTTGCTTACGAGCGGGTTCGAGGCGATGTGGCCTTTGGCAACGGACAGGCGGTCACGACCAACCTTCGAATCGTTGGCGTTCAGGCCTCAGTCTTCATTGATGGCCAGGCCGACCTGCTGGCCGAGACTCAGAACACGCGTGTCCTGGTCCTGCCCGAATTGAATGCGGGGCTGGCCTCGCTGGGCTATGCCCTGGTCAACCCAGCCATTGGTCTGGGAAGCTTCTTGGCCCAGTACGTGCTGCGAGACCCTCTGCGAAAAATTCTCGCCTACGAGTACCAGCTCTCTGGTCCCTGGGCCGACCCCATGGTCAAGGAGGTCAGCCGGCGAGATGCCTCGCGTGAACTCGAGGCCGACCGAGGAGTCGAGGCCTCTGGCAGCAAGGCGGCTGGCCAATGACCAGCGTTGCCCAGCCGCAAGGCCTGGCTGACCGCTCCGTGGGCCTGCCTGTGGCCGCCATTCAGATGGTCTCGGGCGCCGACCTTCAGCAGAACCTCGATCGTGCCGAAGAACTGGTGCTGCAGGCCGCCTCTGGCGGGGCCAGGCTGGTTGCCCTGCCGGAGTACTTCTGCCTGATGGGCCGGCAAGACCATGACAAGCTGGCCTTGGCCGAAGCCTATCTGCCCGCACCCCTCGAGGCCTCGGCTGCGGTCCAAGACCAGTGCCCGATCCAGACGCGGCTGGCCCGGTGGGCCCAGATCCATGGTCTCTGGCTCGTTGGGGGGTCCATTCCGCTCGCCAGCCCCGACCCAAGTCGTGTCCTGAACACCTGCCTGACCTATGGGCCCAGTGGCCGGGTGGTGCACCGCTACGACAAACTCCACCTCTTTGCTTTTTCCAATGGTCAGGAGACCTACGACGAGTCCCGTTCGATTCTTCATGGTCAGGCCCCTACGGTCTGTCGGCTGGGCCGCGACGAACTGGCTTTGGGGGGCGTGGACTGGCCCGAGGCCGAATTGCGACTGGGGTCCTCGGTCTGCTATGACATTCGTTTTCCGGAGTTTTACCGTCTGCTGAGTCACGAGCAGCCGCTCGACCTGATTGTGGTGACGGCTGCCTTTACCTGGACCACCGGCCGGGCCCACTGGGAGATTCTGCTCAGGGCTCGGGCCATCGAGAATCAATGCTGGCTGCTGGCCAGCGCCCAGGGGGGCGACCATGCCAACGGCCGTAAGACCTGGGGCCAGTCTCTGCTCATCGACCCCTGGGGCCAGATTGTCCAGCAACAGATGCAGGGCGAAGGCCTGGTCTGTGGCGTGGTCGATCCCCATCGAACCCGCCAGGTTCGCCTAAACTTACCGGCCCACCAGCATCGTGTGCTTGCCTAAGGACCTACTATGACGCCCGCCGACCTTGCCATTTCTGCACTGGGCTGTGCTCACAAGCTCCTGCTCGAGCCCCATGGCCTAACCGAAGCCGATCTCCATCGGGCTCTGGCTGAGATTGCGGCCCATCGAGTGGATTACGCCGACCTCTATTTCCAGTACACCATGGCCGAGTCGTGGAGCCTTGACGAGGGCATTGTGAAGTCGGGTAGTTTTTCTATTGACCAAGGAGTGGGAGTTCGCGCGATCAGTGGCGAGAAGACAGCCTTTGCCTACAGCGACACCCTCAGCCCCGCCGCCCTTCTCGAGGCCGCCCAGACCACTCGCAGCATTGCAACCCGCGGGGCCCAGGCGCGGGTTCGCGTGGGCCAGGCCCAGCAGCAGCTCGTCAGCCGTCGGCAACTGGCCCAGCCCCGACTGGCCCTCTACGCTGGACAAAATCCCCTGGCCTCCATGCAGGCCCAGGACAAGGTGGCCCTGCTCATGGAAGTCGAGCGCATTGCTCGGGCCCAAGACCCCCGAGTGACCCAGGTCATGGCCTCTCTCGCCGGAGAATTCGACGTGGTTCTCGTGATGCGCAGCGATGGCCTGCTGGCCGCAGACATCCGTCCGCTGGTTAGGCTCTCAGTGAGTGTGATTGTCGAATCCAATGGCCGACGCGAGCAGGGGTCTAGCGGTGGTGGTGGCCGTCACGACCTTCAGGCCTTCACAACCGAGCGCCTCTCGGACTATGCCACCGAGGCCGTCCGTCAGGCCCTGGTCAATCTCGAGTCCCGTCCAGCCCCGGCAGGTGTCTTGCCGGTCGTCCTGGGTCCGGGCTGGCCTGGTGTCTTGCTCCACGAGGCCGTTGGCCATGGTCTAGAAGGCGACTTCAACCGCAAAGGCTCCTCGGCCTTCGCCGGACGCATCGGCCAACGGGTTGCTGCCAAGGGGGTTACGGTGATTGACGATGGCGGACTGCCTGACCGACGCGGGTCGTTGCACATGGACGACGAGGGCAACCCCACAGCCCGCAACGTTCTCATCGAAGACGGCGTGCTCTGTGGCTATCTCCAAGATGGCCTGAACGCTCGACTCATGGGGGTACCCGTCACCGGCAATGGCCGGCGTGAGTCCTATGCCCACCTCACCATGCCGCGCATGACCAACACCTTTATGCTGGCGGGTGACCGTGACCCTGCAGAAATCGTCGCCTCGCTTGACCGTGGACTCTATGCCGTCAACTTTGGAGGTGGCCAGGTCGACATCACCAGCGGCAAGTTTGTCTTCTCCGCCTCCGAGGCCTACTGGGTCGAGGGCGGCAAGATCCAGTATCCCGTCAAGGGGGCGACCATCATTGGCAATGGCCCCGATGCCCTCACCCGGGTCACCATGATTGGCAACGACCTGGCCTTGGACTCAGGCATCGGCACCTGCGGCAAAGAGGGCCAGAGCCTGCCGGTGGGCGTTGGCCAGCCCACCCTGCGCATCGAGGGACTCACGGTTGGTGGCACCGCCTAAGTCCCTCGACAGGCGTTTTTGTAGAATAGGCCATGGGAAAAACATCAAACCTCCGTATTGAGGCCATCAAGCCTCTGGTGACGCCAGACGAGCTGGTCGCCGAAATCCCCCTCACCGAGGCTGTGGCCGACGTGGTCACGGCCTCACGTCAGGCCATCCACCGCATCCTCCACGAGATGGACGACCGTCTGTTGGTGGTGATGGGTCCCTGCTCGATTCACGACCCCAAGGCCGGCCTGGAGTATGCCCAGCGGCTCTTGGAGCAGCGCAAGCGGTATGCCAAAGACCTTGAGATCGTCATGCGGGTCTACTTCGAGAAGCCGCGGACCACCGTGGGCTGGAAGGGTCTAATCAACGACCCCCACCTCGATGGCTCCTTTGACATCAATACCGGCCTGCGTCGCGGTCGCGAGGTGCTCTCCAAGATCAACGCCATGGGCCTGCCCGCTGGCGTCGAATTTCTCGACGTCATCTCGCCGCAGTACATTGCCGACCTCGTTGCCTGGGGAGCCATTGGGGCCCGCACGACCGAGTCTCAGGTTCACCGCGAACTCGCTTCGGGCCTGTCTTGCCCCGTCGGCTTTAAAAACGGCACCGACGGCAACCTCAAGATCGCCTATGACGCCGTGAAGGCCGCCTCCCATCCCCACCATTTCCTATCGGTCACCAGCGAGGGCCGGACCGCTATTGTCTCGACCCGCGGCAACGAAGACTGTCACGTCATTCTGCGGGGCGGCAAGCAGCCCAACTTCGATGCCGCCAGTGTTCAGGCCGCCTGCCAGGAGGCCGCATCCGCCAACATGGCCTGTCGACTCATGATTGACATGAGCCATGGCAACTCCAGCAAGAAGCCCGAGAATCAGCTGCCCGTCTCACGAGTCATTGCAGACCAGGTCGCCGGTGGTGATGCGCGAATCTTTGGCGTGATGGTCGAGAGCCACCTGGTCTTTGGCCGTCAGGACCTTAAAGACGGCATGACGCTTGCCGACCTCACCTACGGTCAGAGCATCACCGATGGCTGTATCGGCTGGGAAGACAGTCTGTCTATTTTGGAAAACCTGGCGCAGGGTGTGCGCGATCGCCGCATCAAGGCCGCCCAGCAGGCGGCCTAGTTTCGTCACTCGTCTCGCTGCCAGAGCACATCGTCTTGCCCCAGGGCTCGGTTAAGCCGACGAGACAAGATAAAGAGCCAGTCCGATAGCCGGTTCAGGTACTGCCGCAAGACGGCGGTCTGGGCCTCGCCGTCTTCGAGGGCATGGCCCAGGGCAGTGAGGCTGCGCTCGGCCCGTCGGGCCAAGGTTCTCACCACATGACCCTGGGCAGCCGGTATCGACCCGCCAGGCAGAATGAATTCCTGCAGTCTGGGCAGATCGGAATTGTCTTGCGCCACCCACTCATCGAGTTGTTGGAGTCGCTCGGTCTTGAGCAAGACCAGACCCGGGCAGCTGATCTGTCCACCCAGATCAAAGAGGTCGTTTTGTACGGCCCGGAGTTTTTCATCCACTGACTGAAAGTCCGCCGAGGCGGCCTCGGCCCGCAGCAGGGCCCTGAGCAGGCCGATCTGGCTGTTGAGTTCATCGACGTCTCCCATTGCATGGAAGCGAGCATGGTCTTTTGGCAGCCGTGTGCCGTCGGCCAGGCCCGAAGTGCCGTCGTCGCCGGTGCGGGTGGTGATGGAAGAAAGGCGATGGCCCATGAGGACGCAGTCTACAATAGGCCCATGAACGCTCCTACCGAGACAGCACGACTCCAGCTGGGCGAACTGCGATTTGCAGACTTCACCCAGCCCATGGACGAGACCAAGCGGCTAGCCGTGGTGGCTGCCTTGGCGCAGGTCTTGCCAGACGACGGACTCATCACCGAGCCCGAGGGCCTTCGGCCCTACGAATGCGATGGTCTTTCCGGCTATCGACAACTCCCTGCAGCCGTCGTCCTGCCCCGCACAGAAGAGCAGGCCGCACAGGTGCTTCGGCTCTGTCGCGACTGGGAGGTCCCGGTTGTGGCGCGTGGCGCTGGTACCGGCCTGTCTGGCGGCGCCACACCCCACCGAGGCGGTGTGGTCTTGTCCCTGGCCCGGTTCAACCAGATTCTCTCGATCGATCCAGTGGCCCGGCTTGCACGGGTTCAGCCCGGCGTTCGCAACCTCGCCATTAGCGAGGCGGCCGCCCCACACCAGCTCTACTATGCGCCCGACCCGTCCTCCCAGATTGCCTGCACCATCGGCGGCAACGTGGCCGAAAACTCCGGGGGCGTCCACTGCCTGAAATACGGTCTGACGGTCCACAATGTCCTGCGGGTTCGTGGGCTAACCATCGACGGGGAGGTGGTGGAGTTTGGGTCTGAGGCCTTGGATTCGGCTGGTCTGGACCTGCTGGCCCTGGTGATTGGCTCTGAGGGCATGCTGGCCGTCACCACCGAGGTCACGGTTAAGCTTGTGCCCAAGCCGGCTCTGGCCCAGGTCATCATGGCCTCCTTTGACGATGTCGAGAAGGCGGCCCATGCGGTGGCCGACCTCATCGCAGCGGGCATCATCCCTGCAGGTCTCGAGATGATGGACCAGGGCATGACCGAGGCCGTTGAAGAATTCGTCCATGCGGGCTACGACACCAAGGCCCAGGCCATCTTGCTCTGTGAATCCGACGGCACGCCCGAAGAGGTGGCCGAGGAGATTGGCCGCATGAAGGCCGTGCTTTCGGCCAGCGGGGCCACCGGCCTGAGCGTCAGCCAGTCCGAGGCCGAGCGCCTGCGCTTCTGGTCTGGCCGAAAAAATGCCTTCCCCGCCTCTGGTCGCATCTCGCCTGACTACTACTGCATCGATGGCACCATCCCACGCCGCCGGCTCGGGGACATGCTCAAGCGAATTGCAGACCTCGAAAAGAAATACGGCCTTCGTTGTCTCAACGTCTTTCATGCCGGCGACGGCAACCTCCACCCCCTCATCTTGTTTAATGCGGCCAACCCCGGCGAGTTTGAGACTACTGAGCGGTTTGGAGCAGAGATTCTAGAAATCTGCGTGGAATACGGTGGCACGGTCACGGGCGAGCACGGCGTGGGACTCGAGAAGGTCAACTCCATGTGTGTGCAGTTCTCGCCCTCGGAGCGACTCTCCTTCTTTGCCGTCAAACGTGCTTTCGATCCGCAGGGCCTGCTCAATCCGGGCAAGGCCATCCCAACCCTTCGTCGCTGCGCGGAGTATGGCCGCATGCATGTCCACAAGGGTGCACTGCGGTTCCCCGAGCTGCCTCGCTTCTAACAGACGGCGTCATGTCTATGGATCCCGCCGCTTGGGTTGAACAGGCCCAGAAAACCCTTGAGCAGGCCAGGTCTCAGGGCCTGTCTCTCGACCTCCAAGGCCATGGCAGCAAGGCCTTCTATGGCAACAGCCTCGACCGACCGGCGCAGCCGCTGTCGACCCTGGACTATGCTGGTCTGGTCAGTTATGACCCCACCGAGCTGGTGGTCGTGGTGCGCGCCGGTACACCCATCTCGGTCCTGGAATCTGCTCTGGCCGAGCACCAGCAGATGCTGGCCTTCGATCCGCCCCAATTCCAGGGCCCAAGAGGCCGAGGGACGGTTGGTGGACTGGTGGCCACGGGCCTCTCTGGCCCCAGGCGCCTGCAGGCCGGGGCCTGTCGAGACTATGTCTTGGGCCTGACCGTCTTGGGGGCCGATGGAGAACTCCTGCGCTACGGTGGCACGGTCATGAAGAATGTGGCGGGCTATGACATGGCCCGGCTGCATACGGGTGGATTGGGCAGCCTTGGGCTTGTGCTCGATGTCTCGTTGAAAGTCTTGCCCAGGCCTGCAGCCACGGCCACGGTGGCCATGACGGTCTCCGAGTCAGAGGCCCTCTTGCTGGCCAACCAGAGCCTGGCCCAGCCCCTGCCCATTGTGGCCACTGCCTACGAGGCGGCCTCGGGCCGGCTCTTCATTCAGCTCGCAGGGGCCCAGGCTGCGGTGCGTTCAGCCCAGGCCCTCTTTGCCGATCGTCATTCAGCAGCCTCCATCCAACCCGACCAGGCCAACGACTTCTGGATTAGCCTGCGGGACCAGACGCACCCGGCCTTTCAGTCACCGTCAGACCACCACAGCCTCTGGCGCCTGTCTGTGCCCACCACCACCCCGGTCCTCTCGGATGCCGCGGTCCTGACGGAGTGGGCAGGCGGTCAGCGGTGGGTCTGGTCGACTGAACCTGCCCAGGCTCTTTTTGAACGAGCCTCGGCGGTGGGAGGCCACGCCACCTGCTGGCGCAGGGGGCGGGCCGTTGGCTCCGAACAACCAATGCGGTCAGTCTTCTCGCCCTTGTCGCCGGTGCTGGCCCAACTGCATCAACGTCTGAAAGACGAACTCGATGCCGCCCGCCTCTTTAACCCTGGACGTCTCGGTCCTCAACTCTAGTTCGCGAACCCACCATGGAAACCAAACTGGCCGATTTCATTGCGGGGACTGCCCAGGGTCGTGAGGCTGAGGAGATTCTTCGGCGCTGCGTCCACTGTGGCTTCTGCACGGCCACCTGTCCCACCTACCAGGTCCTGGGCGATGAACTCGATGGCCCCCGTGGCCGCATCTACCTCATGAAGCAGATGCTCGAGGGGGCCCCCACCAGCCGCGAGACCATGAAGCACCTGGACCAGTGCCTCACCTGTCGCAACTGCGAGACCACCTGTCCCTCGGGCGTTCAGTACGGCCGTCTGGTGGACATTGGCCGTGAGGTGGTGGAGCAACGTGTCTCTCGGCCCTGGCCGCAGCGTCTGGTTCGCAGCCTGCTGCGCGAGGGCCTGACCTCGCCCTGGTTTGCACCGGCCTTTCGGCTTGGCCAGCTGGTCCGTGGAGTTCTGCCCAGAGTCTTGGCCAGCAAGCTGCCGCTCGTGCGACCGGCCGGCCCGCTTCCGCAGACCGCCCACCACAAGCGTCAGGTCCTGGCCCTAAAGGGCTGCGTTCAGCCCACCATGATTCCCACCATCGACGCTGCCATGATTCGGATCTTGGACCGCCTGGGCATTGGCGTGGTGACGCCCTCGCAGGGCGGCTGTTGTGGTGCGCTTCGTCAGCACCTGGCCGATCCAGAGGGCGCCCGAGACGATGCCCGAAGAAACATCGACGCCTGGTGGCCGCTGGTAGACGCCGGTGGGGTTGAGGCAGTCGTCGTGAATGCCTCGGGCTGTGGCGTCATGGTGAAAGACTATGGCCACCTCTTGGCCGACGACCCAGCCTATGCCCAGAAGGCCAAGCGGGTCGCAGAACTGGCCATCGACCCGGTCGAGCTCTTGGAGTCTCACCTTCCGCAGCTCCAGGCCCTGCTGTCACAGACCCAGGCAGGAGCCCGTTCGCCTCGGCGCCTGGCCTATCACCCACCCTGCACTCAGCAGCATGGCCTGAAGATTCGGGGCACGGTCGAGCGGCTTCTCCAGGGACTCGGCGCGGAGTGCCTGCCGGTGGCAGATGCTCACCTCTGCTGTGGATCGGCGGGCACCTACTCGGTGCTGCAGCCTGGCCTGGCCACCGAACTTAAATCGCGAAAGGTTCAGGCCCTCACGGCCCACCGGCCCGAGATGATTCTCTCGGCCAACGTGGGCTGCATCACCCACCTCGAGTCGGGCACGTCTGTGCCCGTTCGCCATTGGCTCGAGTGGCTTGACGCCCGGCTCAACGCCGTTCAGTAGCCTCCGTCACCCCATTTAGAGTCCGCTAGGCGGGACAGATGCTGCCCAGAATCCTTGGGCCTCGGGCACCGGTTACCGAGGGCCGGTTTCCCGGCTCTTGCCGCAGACAGGCGCGCGCAAGCCAGGCGAAGGCGGCAGCCTCAATCGCCTGAGTGGGCCAGCCCAGGGCCTCAGTCTTCTCGATCGACACAGCTGGCAGCGCCTCCGACAAGGCAGTCATGAGCACCGGGTTATGCACCCCGCCACCGCAGACATAGAGCCTCTGAAAGCCAGGCGGGCACTGCTGGGCAATGGTCTGGGCCGTCAGTGCCACCAGGGTCCGCTGGACATCTTCGGGGGGAAGTGCAGCAAGCGACAGGCCTGCCGCCTGCGCCTTGGCCGCAAGCCAGCCCAGGTGGAAGGCATCGCGGCCCGTGCTCTTGGGGGCGGGTGCGGCAAAGTAGGGGTCTGAGAGGCAGGCCTTCAGCAGACCAGGATGGACCTCTCCAGACGCCGCCAGCCGACCGTCTAGATCAAGGGCCTGGCCTGTCTGCTCATGGGCCCAGGCATCCAGCAGGGTGTTGCCAGGCCCGGTGTCAAAGCCCAACACCTCGTCTGGGTTCACCAGGCTGAGGTTGGCCAGGCCACCCAGGTTCAGGAGGGCGGCCGGCTTCTTGCCAGACAGCAGGGCCGCATGAAAGGCCGGCACCAGTGGTGCACCCTGCCCACCGGCCGCGATGTCTCGGTTTCGGAAGTCGTAGACGACCGGCAGCCCTGTCTGCTCAGCTACGGTGGGCGCATGCAACAGCTGAAGGCTGTAGCCTCGCTCAGGTCGATGACGAACGGTCTGGCCGTGGACCCCAACCGCAGCAATGCGCTGGCCTGGGTGTCTGGCCTGCATCTGGACTACCGCCTGACCAATGGCCTGGGCCAGTTCCAGACCGGCCTGGGCTGCGGCATCCAGGGGGTCTTGGTGGGCTGCTTGGCCCGCCCCCGGGCCCTCCCCAAAGCTGCCCATCGTCTGCAGAGCCTGCAGTCGCTTGACCAAGGCCGGCGGCATTGGAGTGGAGGCGAAGTCCAGGAGACGTGGCCGGCTGGGGTCATCGTTCTCGCAGTTGATCAGACAGACATCGATGCCATCCATGCTGGTGCCGGTCATGACACCAAGCCAACTCACCGGGGAGGACTCTGCCTGCGATGCGGCGGGACCAGCCGACTGCATCAGGGCCTGCTGGCCTGCGCCGACTTGGGGGCAGGCAGGCTGGGCCCAGCGGCCGTGTTGACGCTGTCGAGCAGCGAGAGCCGCTTGCGCAGGTCTGCCGCCACGGCAGTGAATTGCGTCAGGTCGGGGCCGGCCAGGCTAGGCACCTGGGGGTTCTCGTTGGCGATCTTGACGGGGTCAATGGACCGACCCTGGACTCGGAATTCGTAGTGCAGGTGTGGTCCTGTGGCCCAGCCAGTGGTGCCCACATAGCCAATGACTTCGCCCATTCGCACGGGGCGGCCTTTTTTAAGGCCGGGGGCATACCGAGAGAGGTGGGCGTAATAGGTGCTGTAGCGCTGGTTGTGCTGGATGCCCACCGCATTGCCATAGCCGCCGTTAAAGCCCACAGCAGTAATTTCGCCGTCGGCTACCGCCCGTACCGGGGTACCAATGGGTGCGGCGTAGTCCACCCCTTGGTGGGCCCTTGGGTCGCCAAACAGCGGATGAAGTCGGTAGCGGGAGAAGCTGGAGGTCACCCGGGTAAAGCGCAGTGGTGCGGCCAGAAAGCCACGCTTCACCGACTTGCCTTCGGCATCGTAGAAGTTGCCCCGGTTGGTGGCCTGAGACTCAAAGTAGAGGGCCTCGTGGGTCGTGCCCGAGGCCTCAAACCGCACGGCCAGCAGCCGGTACTCGCCCAGGTCTCGGCCATCGACCTGCTTGGTCTGGTAGATGACTCGCACCTTGTCACCGGGCCGCACCTGCCGACGAAAGTCGAGGTCGGATTCAAAGAGGGTCACGATCTCGTCGGTGACCTCGGCGGGGACATTGGCCTGGTCCATTGCGCCGAAGAAGGATTCACCCACCTCCACACTGCGGTGCTCGGTTCGGGTCTCAACCAGCAGCTGGGCGCTACGGGCCTCGAACTGTCCCTCGCCCACCCGCTCAAAGATCCAGGCCTCGCCCCCACGCAGCAGTTGAAGCCGCAGCAGTCGGTTGTTGAGGTCTGTCTGAACCACCGCCACGCGGCCCTGCGCGCCCGAGAGGACCTTGGAGAAATGACGGTTCTGCAGGGCCTTCTCAGCCTGATGGTCTTCAATGCCCATGCGACCCAGAAGCCTCTGAAAGCTGTCCCCGGGGCGTACCTCGTCCTCCCGAGAGAGTTCCAGGCCATGGGCCGCCAGTGCCTGCAGCTGGGGCCCCAGACTTGGCACGGCAATCGTCGTTCGGACTGGCGCATCCAAGATGCGGGACTCGGCCTCCGAGACCGGTGCAAGGCCAAGCGCCGTGAGGGCGCTCATGAAGAGCCCAAAGGCCGCGGGGGCAAAGATCCAGGTTTTCAGCGCGCGAGGGGTCATGACAAGTAAAATTCTAACTTTTACGGGCCTCTGTGCCCCACTTCCCCCAAACAGACCCGCCCATGACGTCCTCCTCTAGCGCCTCGCCACAGTCCCTCTTAGCTCCGGCGGCCAGTCCCGCCGCCCCGCAGTGGCCGGCAGGCCAGTGGTCCCAGGGGGTCCATGACGCCATGGCCGAGATCAGCCGGGGGGTGGATGAACTGCTGGTGGCCGCGGAAATGGCCCAGAAACTGGCCGACTCTGAGAGGACCGGCCAGCCCCTTCGCATCAAGCTTGGGCTCGACCCCACGGCCCCCGACCTCCACCTGGGCCACACAGTGGTCTTAAACAAGCTTCGGGCCCTTCAGAACTTGGGCCATCAGGTCATCTTTCTCATTGGGGACTTCACCGCCCTTATCGGTGACCCCACCGGACGCAACACCACGCGCCCGCCCCTGACGCCCGAGGAGATCTCGGCCAATGCCAAGACCTACTTCCAGCAGGCCAGCCTGGTCCTTGATGCCAGCCGCACTGAAATTCGCCGCAACTCCGAGTGGTGCGAGGGCCTTGGGGCCAGAGGCATGATCCGGCTGGCGGCCCAGGCCACCGTCGCCCGAATGCTCGAGCGAGACGACTTCACCAAGCGCTACAAGGCCGGCACGCCCATCTCGGTCCACGAATTCCTCTACCCCCTCTTGCAGGGTCACGACTCGGTGGCCCTGAGGGCCGATCTCGAACTTGGCGGCACCGATCAGAAATTCAACCTGCTCATGGGCCGCGAACTCCAGCGCGATGCGGGCCAGTCACCCCAGTGCGTTCTGACCATGCCCCTGCTCGAAGGCCTCGATGGCATTGAGAAAATGAGCAAGAGCAAGGGCAACTACGTCGGCATTGCCGAGGCCCCAGACGAGATGTTTGGCAAGCTCATGTCCATCTCCGACACCCTCATGTGGAAGTACTTCACCCTGCTGTCATTTAGGCCTCTGGCCGAACTGGCCAGCCTGCAGCAGCAGGCGGCCGAGGGTCGAAACCCACGGGACATCAAGGTGGAGCTGGCCCAGGAGATCGTCACCCGCTTTCATTCTCGGGCGGCTGCTGAGCAGGCCCTGGCCAATTTCGAGGCCCGCTTCAAGCAGGGTGAGGTCCCGGCCGATCTGCCGCTGGTGCAGGTGGGGGCTGGGCCACTGTCTGTGGTGGCGGTCCTCAAGCAGGCCGGCCTGGTGCCCTCTACCTCCGAGGCCGGCCGCAACATCGACCAGGGCGGCGTTCGCATTGACGGCCAGAAGGTGGCCGACCGTGGACTTCAGCTCTCAGCAGGCGAGTATGTGATTCAGGTGGGCAAGCGTCGGTTTGCCAAGGTGGTCATCGCATGAAGACCGCCGAGAGCCGCTGGTTTTTCTGGGTGGGGCTGGTCACGGTCGTGGCTGTCTATGGGCTGATTCTGGTGGGAGGCACCGTCCGTGCCACCGGCGCCGGAATGGGCTGCCCCGACTGGCCGCTTTGCTTTGGCCAACTCATTCCGCCAACCGACGAGTCTCAGCTGCCCTCCAATTGGCGCGAGATCTACAGCCACCGAGGCTATGCGGATGCCCCCTTCGATGCGGTCAAGACCTGGACCGAATACCTCAACCGGCTGTTGGGCGCGGTCATTGGCCTGTTGGTTCTCACCACAGCCGGGCTGGCCCGTCGATTCCTTCGGACAGACCCCCCGGTCTTCTGGGCCTCGTTCGGGGCGGCGGTCATGGTGGGCTTTAACGGCTGGGTGGGCTCCATGGTGGTGGCCACCAATCTGCGGCCTGTCATGATCTCGGCCCACATGATTGGCGCCTTTTTTGTCCAGATGCTGCTGATCTACGCCCTGGTCCGCAGTCGCCGGGCCGCCTTGGTTCATCTGGTGCAGGCCCTGCCGGTGAGCTACCGCCGGTGGGCGCTGGTGGCCCTGGTGGCCCTGGTGGTTCAGATCTTCATGGGCATTCAAATTCGCGAGAGTGTCGACCTCATCTCTCGTGCGGCCAATGCAGCAGACCGCGACCAGTGGGTGGAACTCATGCCCCTGATCTTTTATTTTCACCGGTCGTTCTCGTGGGTCATTCTGGCCTTGGCGGGCTGGCTCTTCTGGCGGGCCGTCAAGAGTGCCTTGGGGCCCACCATCGTCGGTAAAATTCTGAAGGTGCTGGTGGGCCTGGTGGTCTTCGAGATGCTCCTGGGTGGGGCCCTCAATCACCTGGGCTTTCCGCTGGTGGCCCAGCCCGTTCACCTGCTGGCGGCCCACCTCATTTTTGGTGCCATCTGGTTTTTATGGGCTACCCTCTCGGTAGCCAGTCTTCAACCCCAAAGGAAGTTACATGTTTGATCGTTCCATTGCCCTTGCCCAGATTGACCCCGATGTGGCGGCTGCCGTTGCAGCGGAAAACCGCCGTCAAGAAGCCCACATCGAGCTGATCGCTTCCGAGAATTACGCAAGCCCTGCGGTCATGGCGGCTCAGGGCTCACAGCTCACCAACAAGTACGCCGAGGGCTATCCAGGCAAGCGGTACTACGGTGGCTGCGAGCATGTCGACGTGGTGGAGCAGCTGGCCATCGATCGACTCAAGCAGCTCTATGGCTGTGAGGCCGCCAACGTCCAGGCCCACTCTGGCGCCCAGGCCAACACGGCCGTCTTTCTGGCCTTTCTAAATCCGGGCGACACCATCATGGGTCTCTCGCTGGCCGAGGGCGGACACCTGACCCATGGCATGCCTCTGAACCTCTCGGGCAAGTGGTTCAAGGTCGTGCCCTATGGCTTGAACGACAAAGAAGAGATTGACTACGACCGCATGGAGGCCCTGGCCCGCGAGCACAAGCCCAAGCTCCTCATTGCGGGGGCCTCGGCCTATTCGCTCAAGACCGACTGGGCCCGCTTTGCCAAGGTGGCCAAAGAAATCGGCGCTATCTTCATGGTCGACATGGCCCATTACTCCGGCCTGATTGCAGCCGGGGTCTATCCCAGCCCCGTGCCCCATGCGGACATCGTCACCTCCACGACCCACAAGAGTCTTCGTGGCCCGCGTGGCGGCATCATCCTCATGAAGGCCGAGCACGAAAAGGCCATCAACAGCGCCATCTTCCCCGGCATCCAAGGTGGCCCGCTCATGCACGTCATTGCGGCCAAGGCCGTGGCCTTCGGCGAGGCCCTCAAGCCCGAGTTCAAGGTCTATGGCCAGCAGATTCTCGACAATGCCCAGGCCCTGGCCCAGTCACTGGTCAATCGGGGCCTTCGAATTGTCTCGGGCCGCACCGAGAGCCACGTTATGCTCGTCGACCTTCGGGCCAAGAACATCACCGGCAAGGCGGCCGAGGCAGCCCTGGGCCAGGCCCACATCACGGTTAACAAAAACGCCATTCCCAACGATCCCGAGAAGCCCTTTGTGACCAGTGGCATTCGCCTGGGCACACCGGCCTGCACCACCCGCGGCTTTGGTCCGACCGAGATGACCCTGGTGGGCAATCTCATTGCCGACGTCCTCGAGGCCCCGGAAGACGCGGCCTCTATTGCCAAGGTCCGCAGCCAGGTCGAGGCCCTGACGGCTCGGTTCCCGGTCTACCGATAGACCAGCAAGTTCCGGCCGATGCGCTGTCCCTCCTGCGGATCACCCGACACCCAGGTGACCGACACGCGCATCTCCGAGGACGGCAATGAGATTCGTCGGCGCCGCAAATGTGCGGCCTGCGACCGTCGCTTCAAGACCATCGAACGCATTGAGCTCACGCTGCCTAGCGTGGTGAAAAAAGATGGCTCTCGCATCGACTTCGACCCCAACAAGCTTCGGGCCAGCATGGCCCTGGCGCTGCGCAAGCGGCCGGTCTCGGCCGATGTCTTGGATTCAGCGGTTCGTCAGATTGAGGAGCGAATTGCAGCCTCGGGCGAGCGTGAGGTCAGCACCCAACGCATCGGCGAGCTGGTCATGAAAGAGCTCAAGCGTCTGGACAAGGTGGCCTATGTCCGGTTTGCTTCGGTCTACCGAAGCTTTGAGGACATCGCCGAGTTTCAAGAACTGCTTGCCGAGGTCGGTCCTCGGCGCAGAGCAGCGGCCCGAAAATAACCCAGTCGGCCCAGCCCATGTTCAGCGACCAAGATGTGGAATGGATGCGCCAGGCTCTGGCCCTGGCGCACAAGGGGCTCACCACCACGACTCCCAACCCAAGGGTGGGCTGCGTCCTCGTGCGTGAGGGCCGTGTGGTGGGGCAGGGCTGGCATGTCCGTGCGGGCGAGCCCCATGCAGAGATCCATGCGCTCGCCCAGGCCGGTGAGTTGGCCCGGGGTGCAACTGCCTACGTCAGCCTAGAGCCTTGTGGACATACGGGCCGCACCGGCCCCTGCAGTCGAGCCCTGATCGAAGCGGGCGTGGCCTCTGTGGTGGCCGCCACCGAGGATCCCAATCCCCGGGTTCGTGGACAGGGACTGGCCCAGCTGCGAGCGGCTGGTGTGGAGGTTCGTTGTGGCCTGCTGGCCGAAGAGGCCATCGCCCTGAACATTGGATTCTTTGCCCGCATGCGACGGGGGCGTGCCTGGGTTCGGGCCAAATCAGCCATCTCCCTCGATGGCTTCATCGCCCTGCCCAATGGCCAGAGTCAGTGGCTCACCGATGCAGCCTGCCGAGCCGATGGACATGCCTGGCGGGCGCGGGCCTGCGCGGTGATGACGGGCATTGGCACCTTTCTGAAAGACCGGCCGCTGCTGACAGTCCGAGAGGTGATGACGCCGCGTCAGCCTCTGCGTGTGGTGATTGATGCACGGTTAGAGGCCGAGCCCGACCTGCCTTTTTTCCATGACGAGGCACCGGCCATGGTGGTCTGCACCCTGGACCTCCAGGACCCAAGAGTCCGGTCCAAGGCCCAGGTCCTGCAGGAGATGGGGGTTGAGCTGGTCCAACTGCCATCGGCCTGTGGTGAGCCCGGCCGACCGCTGCGGCTGTCTGCGCTGGTGGCGCTCCTTACCGAACGCGGCATGAACGAGCTGCACCTTGAGGCCGGCTCCCGCATGACCGGCGCATTTCTGCAGGCGGGTCTGGTCGATGAGTGGCTCGTCTACCAGGCTCCTATCTTTCTGGGGCAGGGCATGCCCATGGCCGAGCCCCTCCAGGCTCTGACGGGCCATGCGGATCCGCTCGAGGACCCCAATCAGGCCACTCGTTGGCAGATGATTGAGACGGTGCCCATGGGGAATGGCCAACGAATTCGCCTGCAGAGACCTGGCGCTGACCAGTTCTAGAGTCGCTACACTCTTGCCATGTTCACGGGAATCGTCCAGGCCATCGGCCACATCGAATCAGTCTTGCCGCAGTCTGCTGTCTTTCGGCCTCAGACGGCCGAACAACAGGCCCTTCACATACCCCAGCCGGGCGCCCCGCAGTGGACAGACGGCCAGGGGCTTCGGCTGCTGGTCAACTGGGGCGGCCTGGAGGCCTCCGATGTTCGGGAGGGCGATTCGATCGCCTTGAACGGTGCCTGCATGACGGTGGTTCGTCCTGACGAGCAGGGCTTTGCGGTAGACATCTCTCGCGAGAGCCTCAACCGCACCACCGGACTAGACCAGCCGGGGCCGGTGAATCTTGAAAAGGCCATGCGGCTGAGCGACCGGGTGGGAGGTCACCTGGTCTCTGGCCACATTGATGCCACTGCGGCCATTGTGGGCCTCACCCGCCAGAATGAGTCCATTCAGCTTCGCGTGGCCATCCCTTCGCAGCTCTCGGCCTATGTCACTGAAAAAGGGTCTGTGGCCTTAGACGGCGTCAGCCTCACCATCAACGACCTGGAGGACCAGGCGGGCCCCCACGGCGAGACGGTGGTGAGTCTCAACCTGATTCCCCACACCTGGCAGTCCACCACCTTGGCGCTTAAAAAAGTGGGGGACCACCTGAATCTAGAGGTCGATGGCATGGCCCGTCAGGTGGCCCGCATTCTTTCTCGGCTGCAGGCCCGTGGCATTCAAGATGCCTGAGAGCGGCCGACCCAGCGGGCTTGATGCCACCGAAGACCTGATTGCCGAGATTGCGGCTGGCCGCATGGTGGTCCTGGTCGACGACGAAGACCGCGAGAACGAGGGCGACCTGGTGATGGCAGCCGACGCAGTCACGCCAGAGGCCATCAACTTCATGGCCCGCTATGGCCGAGGCCTCATCTGCCTCACCCTGACGCAAGACCGTTGTCGGCAACTCAACCTACCGCTCATGGTCCTCGACAACCGGGCCACCCACACCACCGCCTTCACGGTCTCTATCGAGGCCGCTGCCGGGGTCACCACGGGTATCAGCGCGGCCGATCGTGCCCACACCATTGCGACGGCAGTAGCCGATGGGGCCCGGGCCGACGACCTGGTCCAGCCGGGCCACATCTTTCCGCTGATGGCCCAGCCCGGAGGCGTCTTGGCGCGGGCCGGCCACACCGAGGCGGGCTGCGATTTGGCCGCCCTGGCGGGCCGTCGACCCGCTGGTGTCATCTGCGAGATTCTCAATGAAGACGGCAGCATGGCCCGGCTGCCCGACCTGCGCGTCTTTGCCAAGACCCATGGCCTGAAGCTCGGCAGCATCGCCGACCTCATTCACCACCGCACTGCCCACGAGAGCCTGGTGACTCGGCTGGTAGAGCGGCCGCTGCAAGACCACTACCGGGGCTGGCGCTGTCTGGCCTACCAAGACAAGGCGGTGGGTCAGGCCCACCTGGCCCTGGTCATGGGCCAACCCAATCCACAGACCGAGACCCTGGTTCGCGTGCATGAGCCGCTGACCGTGCTCGACTTGCTGGGCCTTGACCAGACGCTGCACAGCTGGCCTGTGGCCAAGGCCATGCAGACCATTGCCCAGCGCGGCTGCGGTGTCTTGGTTTTTCTTAACTGCGGCAGTCAGGCCCAGGTCCTGCTCGATCAACTCACGGGCTCGCAGACGGCTGCTGCGCAGCCCGTCCAGGGCTCGAACGGCGCAGCCTCTAGTCTGGCGTTGCGCAACTATGGCCTTGGGGCCGCCATTCTCAAAGACCTCGGCGTGGGACGCATGCGGCTGCTTGCCCAGCCCCGGAAGATGCCCAGCATGATGGGCTTCGGTCTTGAAGTCACCGGTTATCTGCAATCAGGAGAGTCAGCATGACAATCAACCGAATCGAGTCCGACTTCAATGGCGAGGGCCTTCGCATTGGTGTGGTCACTGCCCGGTTCAATGCCGAGATTACCGAGCAGGAAGAGGCCGCCTGCCTAGCCACCCTCGTGGACAACGGCGTGGCAGCCGCCGACATCACGCTCGTCTCGGTGCCTGGTGCGCTGGAAATTCCTCTGGCCCTGGCCCAGCTGGCCGAGACCGGACGGTTTGATGCCCTCATTGCTTTGGGCGCGGTGATTCGGGGAGAGACCTATCACTTCGAGGTCGTCTCCAACGAGTCTTGTCAGGGCGTCTCCAGAGTCGGCCTGGAGTTTCACCTGCCGGTGGCCAATGGCATTCTCACCACCGAAGACGAGGCCCAGGCCATGGCGCGAGCAGAGGACAAGGGCCGCGACTGTGCAATGGCCGCCATCGAGATGGCCAACCTCTTGTTTGCCATCGATGACCAACTGGGCGGAACTGAAGATGACCGATAAGGCTGGCCGACCAGATGCCAAGGCTCGTGGGGCCAGGCGGCTTTCCAGGCTCTTGGCGGTTCAGTCCACCTACCAGTGGCTGCTTTCCGCCGAAGAACCCGGCGCCATCGAGGCCTTTGCAAGAGAGTCCGAGGACTACGCATCGGCTGACCGCACCTACTTCGAGGATTGTTTTTATGGCGTAGTCCGCCAGTCCGAAGACCTGCGCCAACGCATGAGGCCCGCACTCGATCGCGACCTGGGCCTGGTCTCGCCCGTCGAGCATGCCATTTTGCTGCTGGGCTGCTATGAGCTGGTTCAGCATCCCGAGGTGCCGTATCGCGTCGTCATCAACGAGGCGGTTGAACTCGCCAAGGCCTTGGGGGGCAATGAGGGCCATCGCTACATCAACGGCGTGTTGGACCGGCTTGCACCGCTGTGTCGGCCCGATGAGTTGCGGGCCTGAGTTCGACCTCATCGAGCGGCTGTTTGGTCAGCCGCAGACGGCGGGGCCCGCAACCCCCGGTATGGCTGCACTTCAGCATCCCGCTGCCCTGGGCATCGGAGACGATGCAGCCCTCTTGGCGCCGCTGCCAGCCGGTGAGCAGCTGGTCTTTGCCAGTGACCTCCTGGTGGAGGGCCGTCACTACTTCCCCGAGGTCGATCCCCGCTCGCTGGGCCACAAGCTTCTAGCGGTCAACCTCTCTGACCTGGCTGCCATGGGTGCCCGGCCCCTGGCGTATACCCTCTCTATGGCGATTCGTCGGTCGCGCGTCGCGGCCCCTGAACAAGACCCTCGGGCCCGTTGGCTGGTGGAGCTGGCCGCTGGGCTTCGCGGTCTGGCGGACGAGACTGGCTGTACCCTGGTGGGCGGCGATACCGTTGGGCTCCCCGATGACCAGCCCGAGACCTTCAGCCTGGCCGTCTTGGGGACCGTCCCCGTGGGCCATGCTCTGCGGCGCGATGGCCTGGTGGTGGGTGACCAGCTCTGGGTCTCCGGGCATCTGGGGGATGGGGCCTGGGGGGTTCGCCATCGGGTGATCAACCAGCGACTGGGCTGGCCTGTGCCACGTCTGGGTCTTGGCGAGCGGCTGCGGGGCCTCGCCCACGCAGCCATCGACATCTCCGACGGGCTCTCGTCTGAGCTCCTTCACCTGGGCCGTGCCTCGGCCCGTCGCCTTGGCCAGTCCTTGGTCCTGCAGGTTCGCCTGGACGCCTTGCAGGCCTGCCTGGGCCCTGCGATTCGGGCTGCAGTGGACCAAGGCGAGCCCGGCCTGCTCGAGGCCTGCCGCCAGGCGGCCGACAGTGGCGACGAATACGAGCTCTGCTTCTCTGCACCCGCCCAGGCCGGGCCGGCGCTTGCGGCCTTGTCAGCCGACCTCGGACTGCCGCTGACCTGTATCGGCGAGGTCTGTGCGGACGCGGCCACCGCCACCGCGGCTGGGCCCTCGGCGCGGCTCGTCTGGTGGGGGCCAGATAACCAGCCGCTGCCGACAGACCAGTGCCCCAGCGGGGGCTTTGACCATTTTCGTGCAGAGGTTTCTGGTGGATGATGCCTTGGTGAATTCCACCAGCCCGCCCCCCGTCACGCCTCGACAAATCTGGCTTCAGCATTCGGCCCACGTCTTTGCCTTTGGATTTGGCAGTGGTCTGGCCCGACGGGGACCCGGCACGGTTGGCACCCTCTGGGCCTGGCTGACTTTTCTGGTGATGTCGGCGGTCTGGCCGCAGTGGTTGCTCTGGATCTTGGTGGGCCTGGGCCTGGTGGCAGGCGTCTGGGTCTGTGGGCGGACCTCTCGGGCCCTGGGTGTCGAGGACCACAGCGCCATCGTCTGGGACGAGATTGTGGCCTTTTGGTTGGTCCTGTTGATCTTGCCCAACCCCGGCGACCCAGCCTTTCTAATGACGTCCCTGGGCTGGTCTGTCTGGCAGTGGCAGGCCCTGGCCTTTGTCCTCTTTCGGTTTTTTGATATTGCCAAGCCACCCCCCATTGGCTGGGTCGATGCCAAGGTCAAGGGGGGTCTGGGCATCATGGCCGACGACCTCTTGGCCGCCGCCATGACCCTCTTCTCGATCTCGGTCTTCGCAAGGCTGGTCTCGTGAGGCCAAACCAACGAACCCAGGACCTGCGGGAGCCGCTTCTGGTCGCCACGGCCCTGGCCTGGGCTGCTGCCAGGTCTCCTGCCGCGCTTCGGGTCCGCACCGCCGAGTCCTGCACCGGTGGGCTGCTCGCCAGTTGGCTGACCTGCCTGTCGGGCTCAAGCCGCTGGTTTGAGGGCGGGGTGGTGTCGTATGCCAACGACCGAAAGGTGGGCTGGCTGGGTGTGAATCCCGAGCTTCTTGCTCAGCATGGCGCGGTGAGCGAGTCGGTGGCCCGGGCCATGGTGGCTGGAGTCTTGGCGCCAGGGACCGCGGGCCTGGTAGGGGTGGCCATTACGGGCGTTGCGGGCCCCGGTGGGGGCAGCCCCGAAAAACCCGTTGGCCTGGTCTGGTTTGCCTGGCAGCTGGTGGGGCAGCCCGCCCTGGTTGCCCGGCTGCGGCTGCCCGGGGACCGCTGGCAGGTTCAGCGCCAGGCCGCCAGGGTGGCGGCCTCGGGTTTGTTCGGCTTGATGATTCGCTCGTCAGGCCGATAGTCAGACCATGGCCTGGGGTCCTAGCGTGCGGGGTCCTAAAACCCCTTGAATACTGAACATTTATACAGTATATTTTTAACACCCTCTACAAAGGATGCAACATGAGCGACGCAAACGACAAAACCAAATCCGAACGAGCCAAAGCCCTTGCGGCGGCCATCGCCCAAATCGAAAAGCAGTTCGGCAAGGGCTCCATCATGCGCATGGGCGAAAACGACGTCGCCCCCGACATCCAGGTGGTCTCCACCGGCTCGCTCGGGCTCGACATGGCCCTGGGGGTTGGCGGCCTGCCGCGTGGTCGGGTCGTCGAAATCTACGGCCCTGAGTCCTCCGGCAAAACCACACTCACTCTTCAGGTCATCGCCGAGATGCAAAAACTCGGCGGGGTCTGTGCGTTTGTCGACGCCGAACATGCCCTCGACACCCAGTACGCCCAGAAGCTCGGCGTGAGCCTCCAAGACCTCCTGATCTCCCAGCCCGACACCGGCGAGCAGGCCCTCGAGATCGTCGATGCACTGGTTCGTTCCGGCTCGGTCGACCTCATCGTGGTGGACTCGGTTGCAGCCCTCACACCTAAGGCCGAAATCGAAGGCGACATGGGCGACTCATTGCCAGGCCTTCAGGCCCGGCTCATGTCGCAGGCCCTGCGCAAACTCACCGGCACCATCAACCGCACCAACACCCTGGTCATCTTTATCAACCAGATCCGCATGAAAATCGGCGTCATGTTTGGCAGCCCCGAGACCACCACGGGCGGCAATGCCCTCAAGTTCTACTCCTCGGTTCGCCTCGACATCCGCCGGGTGGGCTCGCTCAAAAAAGGCGACGAGGTCGTGGGCTCCGAGACCAAGGTCAAGGTGGTCAAGAACAAGGTTGCCCCCCCCTTCAAACAGGCTGGCTTCGACATCATGTACGGCAGCGGCATTTCTCGCGAGGGCGAGATTATCGACATCGGGTCCGAAAACGACATCGTCGAGAAGTCCGGGGCCTGGTACAGCTACAACGGCGACCGAATCGGCCAGGGCCGCGACAACGCCCGCGATTTTCTCAAGGCCAATCCCGCCATTTCACTCGAGATCGAAAACAAGATTCGTGAAAAATTCGGCGTGGCCATTCGTGGCGCGGGGGCCTCTTCAACAGCGATGACCCAGACCGCCGACGTTGACTGACCCCTCCGACACCCGGGGCCAACGCAGCCTCAAGTCCCGGGCCATCGCAGCCCTGGCCCGGCGCGATTACAGCCGGGCCGAACTCGCCCGCAAGCTGGCCACCCATGAGCCCGACGAACAGGCCATTGCGGGGCTGCTCGACGAGCTGACTCAAAAAGGCTTTCTCTCCGACGAGCGGTTTGCCCAGGCAACCGCCCGCCGGCTGGCAGCTCGGTATGGTCGGGCCCGCATCGAGCAGACCCTGGGCCAACACCAGCTCGACCGGTCTCTGGTCGACCAGGCCTTAGACCACGCACTGGCCGAATCTGGCAGTGAGCTTCAGCGGGCCCATGCGGTCTGGCTCAAACGGTTTGGCCAGGCACCCACCAGCCTGTCCGAGAAAGCCCGGCAATTCCGCTTTCTGGTCTCTCGAGGCTTTTCCCCTGACACCCTGCGCAGGCTAGAAGCGGCCGGCTTTATGCCGCCAGACGAATAAACACAGCCTGCAACCGGCATGCCCCGGTGGGGTTTGGGGCGTCCCTGCGTGCTAAGATCCGCGAGCATCTCAGGGAGCCAAGACCATGAAAATCCACGAGTATCAAGGCAAAGAGATTCTTCGCCGCTACCATGTTGCAGTGCCACGGGGTCATGCCTGTCACAACGTCGAAGAGGCGGTGGCAGCAGCCGAAAAACTTGGGGGCCCTGTCTGGGTCGTCAAGGCCCAGATCCATGCTGGTGGTCGAGGCAAGGGCGGTGGTGTCAAGGTGGCCAAGTCTCTGGACGAGGTCCGTAGCTACGCCAACCAAATCATGGGCATGCAGCTGGTGACCCACCAGACCGGCCCTGCGGGCCAGAAGGTCCGTCGCCTGCTCATTGAAGAAGGCGCTGACATTCGCAAAGAACTCTATGTGGCCGTGGTCACCGACCGCGTCAGCCAGAAGGTCTGTGTCATGGGCTCCTCCGAGGGCGGCATGGACATCGAAGAGGTGGCTGCCAGTCACCCCGAAAAAATTCATAAGGTCTTTGTCGACCCTGCCACGGGTCTCACCGATGCCGATGCCGATGCACTGGCCACTAAAATTGGCGTGCCCGCCGCCTCATTGCCCCAGGCCCGCGCAGTTCTCAAGGGCCTCTACCAGGCCTTCTGGGAGACCGATGCTGCCCTGGCCGAAATCAACCCCCTCATCCTGACCGGCGATGGCAAGGTCATCGCCCTCGACGCCAAGTGGAACTTCGATTCCAACGCCCTCTTCCGTCATCCCGAAATTCTCGAGATGCGTGATCTCGACGAAGAAGACCCGGCCGAGATCGAGGCCTCGAAGTTCGACCTCGCCTACATTCAACTCGACGGCAACATTGGCTGCCTGGTCAATGGCGCGGGCCTGGCCATGGCTACCATGGACACCATCAAGCTCTTTGGCGGCGAGCCGGCCAACTTCCTCGATGTGGGTGGCGGCGCCACCACCGAGAAGGTGACCGAGGCCTTCAAGATCATGCTCTCCAATCCCAAGGTCCAGGCCATTCTGGTCAACATCTTCGGCGGCATCATGCGCTGTGACGTCATTGCCGAGGGCGTGGTGGCGGCCTCTCGGGCGGTGGGCCTGAAGGTGCCGCTGGTGGTCCGCATGAAGGGCACCAACGAAGACTTGGGCAAGAAGATCCTGGCTGAGTCCGGCCTGCCCATCATTTCTGCCAACACCATGGCCGAGGCGGCCGAGCGTGTGGTGGCCGCAGCTGCTGGCCAGCGCTAAGGAGTCAAGACCATGTCTATCCTCATTAACAAAGACACCAAAGTCATCACCCAGGGCATCACCGGCAAGACGGGTCAGTTTCATACCCGCATGTGCCGTGACTACGCCAATGGCGCCAACTGCTTCGTGGCAGGCGTCAATCCCAAAAAGGCCGGCGAGGACTTCGAGGGCATTCCCATCTACGCCTCGGTCAAGGACGCCAAGCAGTCCACGGGCGCGACCGTCTCGGTCATCTACGTGCCGCCTGCTGGTGCTGCGGACGCCATCTGGGAGGCTGTGCAGGCCGAGCTCGACCTGGTCATCTGCATCACCGAGGGCATTCCGGTTCGCGACATGATGGTGGTTCGCAACAAGATGAAGGCCGCCGGCAGCAAGACCCTGCTGTTGGGGCCGAACTGCCCCGGCCTGATCACGCCCGACGAAATCAAAATCGGCATCATGCCCGGACACATCCATCGCAAGGGCCGCATCGGTGTGGTCTCGCGCTCCGGCACCCTGACCTACGAGGCCGTTGGCCAACTCACCGAGCTCGGTCTGGGCCAGTCCTCGGCCGTTGGCATTGGAGGCGACCCCATCAATGGCCTCAAGCACATCGACGTCCTGCAGGCCTTCAACAATGACCCCGAGACCGATGCCGTCATCATGATTGGCGAGATCGGTGGCCCTGACGAGGTCAATGCCGCGCGGTGGGCCAAAGACAACATGAAAAAGCCCGTCGTTGGATTTATCGCAGGGGTCACGGCCCCCGCAGGCAAGCGTATGGGCCATGCCGGCGCCCTTATTTCGGGTGGCGATGACACCGCCCAGGCCAAGCTCGACATCATGGAGGCCTGCGGTATCCGCACCACCAAGAACCCATCTGAGATGGGCAAGCTCCTCAAGAGCGTTCTCTAACCGGACCCCACCTCATCATGGAACCCACCAGCCTGGAGTTTGGCTCCGCAGCCTTCATGATTGCCCTGCTGCAGATCGTCTGGATCGATCTGCTGCTCTCGGGTGACAACTCCATTGTGATTGCCCTGGCCTGTCGCAACCTGCCCGAGCACCAGCGCCGGCAGGGCATCTTCTGGGGTGTGACGGCCGCCATCGTCCTGCGGGTGGTCCTGACCGCCTTTGCGGTTAGTCTGCTGCAGATTCCCTTTCTTAAAATTATCGGGGGAGTCTTGCTGCTCTACATCGGCGTGAAGCTGGTCCTGCCACAGCACGACGAAGAAGGCCACGACATCGAGGCCAAGGACAAGCTGCTGGCCGCCATCAAGACCATCGTCATTGCAGACTTCGCCATGTCGCTCGACAACGTCATTGGTGTTGCGGGTGCAGCCAAGGGCCACTTCGGCCTGCTCATCTTTGGCCTGGCCCTCTCCATTCCCCTGGTTGTCTGGGGCTCGAAGATCGTTCTTAGCCTCATGCGGCGCTTCCCCTGGATCGTTGTGGCGGGTGGGGGACTCCTGGGCTATCTGGCCGGCGAAATGATTCAGACCGACCCCGTGGCCGTGCCCCTCTGGACGTCGATTGGCCTGCCCAGCCATGTTCTGGCCTGGGTGGGGGTGGTGCTGGTGATTGCAATTGGCAAGTGGTTGACCTGGCGCATGGAAAAGCCAGCCTCCTCGGCTTAGGCTCTAGCCCTCTAGACTTCCCGACCACTGAAGGACACAGACGCCATGCACGACCACCACGAAGAGACCAAGCAATCCTCCCGCACCCTGCTCAAGACCATGGCCGTCGTCTTTCTGCTGGCCTTTGTCATCGCCGTTCTCATTCGCTAGAGCGTCCGGTCCCTGCCTTTTTTGTGTCTCGACTGGCCTGATCTGACGCAGCCCGCATGAAAATTGTTCACACCATCGAGGAGTTGCGCAGCCAGCTGCGGGGCCAACTCCGAACGGCCTTTGTGCCCACCATGGGCAATCTCCACGAGGGCCATCTCTCTCTCATGCGTCTGGCGGCCCGACATGGTGATCCGGTCGTGGCCTCCATCTTTGTCAACCGGCTGCAGTTCGGTCCGCATGAGGACTTCGACCGCTACCCAAGAACACTGGCCGAAGACGCCGCCAAGCTCGAAAAAGAGGGGGTCTATGTGCTCTTCGCCCCCGACGAGCGGGAGATGTACCCCGAGCCACAGGACTACCGCATTCGCCCCCCAGAAGACCTGGGCGACATCCTAGAGGGCGAGTTTCGGCCGGGCTTTTTTGTGGGTGTCACCACCGTGGTGATGAAGCTCTTTCAGTGCGTCGGACCTCAGGTGGCGGTCTTCGGAAAAAAAGACTACCAGCAGCAGATGATCATTCGCCGCATGTGTCAGCAATTTGCCATGCCAACCCAGATCCTCTCGGCCGAGACGGTCCGTGATGCAGACGGCCTGGCCCTCTCCTCGCGCAATGGGTATTTGTCAGAGCAAGAACGCGCCGAGGCCCCACGGCTCTACGCCACGCTGCAGCAGGTTCGCCAGCGGGTCCTGGACGCCCAGTCGGGTCTTGGACTGCGCCTAGAGGACTTGCTTGAGCTTGAGCAGGCTGGCCGTCAGGTCCTGTCGACCAGGGGCTGGCAGCCCGACTACCTCTCGGTTCGTCGTCAGCGCAACCTGGGCCTGCCCACCAACGAAGACCTCCAGGCCCGCGAGCCTCTGGTGGTGGTGGCGGCCGCCAAGCTGGGCAAGACCCGGCTCATCGACAACCTCGAGATCTAGCCCGCCAGGTTGAAGTAGGCCCGACGCCCACGGAAGTTGGCGATCTGCGAGACCAGGGCCTCGAAGTCTTCCTCACGGTCAATGGGATTGAGCGAGGCCGTGTTCACAATCAGGATGGGCGCCTCTTCGTACTGGTGGAAGAACCGGGTGTAGGCCTCAGAGAGCTGAACCAGGTATTCCTCGGACATGTTCTGCTCCATGGCAATGCCACGCTGTCGAATGCGGTCGATCAGGGCCGAGGGCGAGGCCTGTAGCAAGACCACCAGGTCGGGTGCGCTCACCTGCGGCCGCAGCGACTCAAACATCTTCTGGTAGAGCTGCTGCTCATCGTCGGTCAGCGTCAGCAGGGCGAAGAGGCGGTCTTTCTCCAGCATGAAATCGCTGACCATGAGCTCGGAGAAGAGGTCTAGCTGGGCAATCTCACGCAGCTGGTCCACGCGCTGGAACAAGAAAAAGAGCTGAGTGGGCAGGGCATACCGAGCACTGTCTTTGTAAAAACGCTCGAGAAATGGGTTGTCCTGCGGGGCCTCCAGAAGCGGGGTGTAGCCAAATCGCTCGGCAAATTTTCTGGCCAGAGAACTCTTGCCCACGCCAATGGGGCCCTCAAACACAATCGACCGAAAACGCTGAGTCCAGGCGGGCTTTTGCATGGCTCTACTCTACCGGATGGAGTTGGGCCCGGACATCACTGGGCAGTCGAGCCAGCCAGTCGGCGACACGGGCTGACTCCCCCGATGGATGCTGCAACACCAGACTGGGTGCCAACTCCGCAAGAGGCTCCAAGACAAAGGCCCGCTCGGTGGCGCGGGGATGTGGCAGGCGGAGGTCGGCCGTCTGACGATGCAGGTCACCCACCGCAATCAAGTCAAGGTCGAGGGTTCTGGCTGGCGAGAGACCCAGTGGCTTGTCTGTCGTGAGCAGGCTGGCTGATCGGTCTCGACCAAAGGCCCGCTCGGTCTCTAGCAGCAGGGCCAGAAGTTGCTCGGGCGTGACCTCACTGCGGGCCACCAGCACTCCATTGACAAAGTCGGGCCCCTGGGCCTGCACAGGCGAGGACCGCCAGAAGGAGGAGACCCTCAGGTCTTGAAAGTGGCCCGACCTCTGCAGACGACTGACGGCATCGACCAGGGTCTGGGTGGCGGGCTGACCCTGCCACGGCAGGTTGGCCCCCAGTGCCACCACCACAGTCAGACTATTCGCTGGGCTGCTCAAGGCGGGGCGTGCGGCGACAGCGACGTCGCTTGGCGGCCGGCTGGCCAGGAAGCTTAGAGGCGGCCTTGATCATCTCAAGCCGGGCCTCATGGTCGGCCTGTGCAAACTCATCCCACCACTGCCCCAGGGCCTCGTCGGCCTGGCCTGCCTCGATGCGTAGCAAGAGAAAATCGTAGCCCGCCCGAAACCGCAGGTGGTCGAGCAGCCGAAACGGCGTGCCGCCCACGCGCTTTTCAAACCGAGGCTGCAGCATCCAGATCTCGCGCATGTCTGCCACGATTCGCTTCTGAATGGCCAGGTCGGCCAGCTGGTGGTCCACGACCTCATCAATGGCCGTCTGCAGGGCTGTGATGGGCCGCTCCCCCTGGGCCACCTTCTGATGCCAGGCATGGCGAACCAGGTGCCAGAGCATGGTGGCAAACAAAAAGCCCACCGACAGGGGCTTGCCCGCCAAGACTCGAGCATCGGTGCTGGCCAGGGCCAGCCGCACGAACCGCAGGGCACTCTCGCGTTCCTCGTCCGATCCCTCGGGTTCCAAGACGGCATCTACAAGCGGCAGGCAGCCATGGTGAAGGCCATGCTCGCGCAGGCCTTCCAGGCCCTTGTAGGCCTGACCGCTTTGCAAGAGCTTCACCATCTCATCAAACAGCCGTGCATCCGGCACGTTGGTGATGAGTCGGGCGAGATGGGCAATGGGGGCCCGCGTAGCACCATCAATTTCAAAGCCCAGCTTTGCTGCAAATCGAACCACGCGCAGCATGCGCACCGGGTCTTCTCGGTAACGCTGGCTGGGCTCGCCAATCATCCGAATGAGTCGGGCTTTTAAGTCTTTCACGCCCTGGTGGTAGTCCAGGACGGTGTCGCTCAGGGGGTCGTAGTAGAGGGCATTGATCGTGAAGTCACGGCGGGTGGCGTCTTCGTGTTGCTCACCAAAGGTGTTGTCGTTGAGCACCCGCCCATGGGCGTCGGTCTCTTGGTTGTCAGCCGACAGGGCTCGAAAGGTCGAGACCTCAATGGTCTCTGATCCAAAGAGCACATGAACAATCTTGAAGCGTCGGCCAATGACCCGGGCCCGCCGAAAGACCCGCTGGACCTGCTCGGGCGTCGCGTCGGTGGCCACATCAAAATCTTTGGGCCGCATGCCGAGCATCAGGTCACGGACCGCACCACCCACAATAAAGGCCCGGTAGCCGGCCTTCTGAAGGCCCTCGACGGTCCGGTTGGCCGCCGATGAGACGTTGTGTCGGTCGATGCCCACCTTGCTGGCCTTGTAGACCTGAGGGTCGTGGGCGCCGGCCTTGCCGTGGCCATGCGCATGGCCAGGGGCCAGTCTGGCCAGGGATCGAAGGAGCTTCTTAATCACGGGGCAAAGGGTAACAGACCACCCTTACCAGAGCCTGAGCACCGGCCAGCCCTGGGACTCTGCATGGGCCAGCAGGGTGGGGTCTGGGTTGGTGGCCACGGGGTGGGTGACCTGGGCCAGCAGGGGGAGGTCGTTGAGGGAGTCGCTGTAAAACGTGCTGACCTCAAAGTCCTGCAGCAGGCAGTCGTGTTGCTCAGCCAGCCACTGGGCCACCCGAACAATCTTGCCCTCACGAAAGCTGGGCAGGCCCGTGTGTCGGCCTGTGAATTCGCCGTCGGGCCGCGTCTCCACCAGAGTGGCAATCAGGTGCTCGACACCAAACGCGTCGGCAATGGGCCGCGTGATGAACTGGTTGGTGGCGGTGACGATGGCCACCAGGTCGCCTGCTGCCTGGTGCCGAGCCACCAGGTCTTTGGCCGACTGGGTGAGTTGTGGCAACACCTTGGTCTTGACAAAGTCCTCTCGCCAGCTCTCCAGGGTGGCCCGTGGATGGGCCCCCAGGGGGGCCAGCTGAAAGCTCAGAAACTCGTCGATATCCAGGGTGCCCTGCTTGTACTGCTCATAGAAGTAGTCGTTGCGTCGGCTATGCCAGGCGGTATCGACGACGCCGAGGGCCACCAGATGCTCTGCCCACATGACGTCACTGTCGATGGGAATGAGGGTGTGGTCGAGGTCAAAGAGGGCCAGTCGTCTGGGGGTAGGCTGGTGGGGCACAGGGGGGGTCTCGTCTTGGTGATCGGTTGAGGGGGCAGGGCTGTTCTAGAGGCTGGCCTGAGTCTGGTTCAGCAGCTCGTCCATGAGGCTGCGCACCAGGGGCAGGGTAATGCTGCGCTTTTCGGCGAGCGCACGTTCATCCACTTTCTTCATCAAGGCCTTGAGCAGTCCGAGGTGTCGCGGCAGTCGCGTCACCAGGTATTCAAAGAGTCGGTCGTAATCGGTCTGTTGGGGCTGGGCCATCCATCCCAGGCCATGGGCCTGTTGCCGCATGGCTTGGATCATATCGGGTTCGCTCAGCCGGTGAAGCTCAAAGCTCAGGGCCAGACCCAGGCGTGTTCGCAGGTCTTCTCGCAGACCCTGGAGGCGGGCTGCAGGGCCTTGGCTGGTCAGAACCAGAGGCTGCATGCGTCCCTTGGGCAGATGGGCCTGCTGGGCCAGGTGCGCAAAGAGGGCCTGCTGCGCAGGACCAGCCCACTGGTCAATGTCGTCGATGAGCAGCAGTGGTCCCTGGGCCTGCTGAGCAAAGTCGTGGGTGCCTGCCGAAGACCCCAGCACCTGCAGGCCAGGCCGCTGGTCCTCAAGCGCATGGGCCCAGGCCTGGAGCCAGAAGGTCTTGCCTGCGCCTGGCTCGCCCCACAGCAACAACCAGGGCTCACGGTCGTCCGGGCGGGCCAGCCCCGGCTGGGGCTGCACAAGCTGCCGCAGGCTGGCCAGTGCGGCCTCGTTTCGGCCCACCATGCCATCGGCCAGCCGCGGCGCAGCCGCGGCCAGAAGGGCCAGCGGCAGCTGATGGGGTCTGGGAGGGGCAGTCTTCGTTGGAGGCATGGGTTGTCCCATAAAATGAGACTTTACTTTTGAAGCAATCGCCATCATGACCGAAAAACAGACCGGGCTTACCTACCGCGACGCAGGCGTTGACATCGATGCGGGGGATGCCCTGGTGGACCGCATCAAACCCCTGGCCCGGCGGACCATGCGCCCGGAAGTCCTGGCCGGAATTGGGGGTTTCGGGGCCCTCTGCAGCCTGCCAAAAGGCCTGAAGGACCCCGTGCTGGTCTCTGGTACCGACGGGGTGGGCACCAAGCTCATGCTGGCCTTTGCCCTAGACCGACACGACACGGTGGGCATCGACCTGGTGGCCATGAGCGTGAACGACATCCTGGTCCAGGGGGCCGAGCCCCTCTTTTTCTTGGATTACTTTGCCTGCGGCCGCCTCTCGGTCGATGCAGCCGCCTCGGTGGTGGCCGGCATTGCAAAGGGCTGCGAGCTCTCGGGCTGCGCCCTGATTGGCGGCGAGACTGCCGAGATGCCCGGCATGTATCCCGACGGCGAGTACGACCTCGCAGGCTTTGCAGTGGGGGTGGTCGAGCGCGACCAGATACTGGATGCCAAGCGAGTGGCCGCAGGTGATGTGGTCTTGGGTCTGACCTCCAGTGGCTTTCACAGCAACGGCTACTCCTTGGTGCGCAAGGTCTTGGAGCGGGCCCTGGGCGGTGTGAATGCACAGGCTCTGCAGGGGGTCTCGCTAGAGGCCAGTGCTGGTTCTGGCCAGATGCTGCCACTTGCTGACCTGGTCATGGCACCCACCCGTCTGTATGTGAAGCCCATGCTGGCGGCCCTCAAGGCCCACGGGACTGACATTGCGGCCATGGCCCACATCACCGGAGGTGGCCTGGTGGGCAACATTCCACGCGTACTGCCCGACAGTCTCATGGCCAAGCTCGAGGCGGGCAGCTGGCCTCTGCCACCCGTGATGCAGTGGGTTCAAGAGGCCGGCGGCATTCAGACCGACGAGATGCACCGGGTCTTTAACTGCGGCATTGGCATGGTGGTGGTGGTCAAGGCTCAGGCGGCCGAGCAGGTAGCGGCCACGCTGACCGCAGCCGGCGAGCGGGTCTATCGCATCGGCCAGATTCAAGACCGGCCGAAGGACTCCCCACAGACCGTCATCAGCTGATGCTCATCCAACTCGCAGGGGTCGACGCTGCGGTATTCCAGTTGGGCCACCTGGGCGGTCTGCTCAAAGCTTCTTAGCCAGGTGATCTGCCGCTTGGCCAGCTGTCGACTGGCCTCAATGCCTTTTTGTAGGAAGGTGGTCTGGTCGGTCTGGCCCTTGAGGTGCTCCCAGGCCTGGCGATAGCCCACCGAGCGCATGCTGGGGTGGTCCGCCCGAAGCCCCGGACGGGCCTGAAGCAGCCGGACTTCTTCGAGTAGTCCAGCGGCCACCATGGCCTCAAAACGCCGCGCAATGCGTTCGTGCAGCCAGTCCCGGCGACTGGGCAGCAGGGCCAACACTCGCAGTGGCAAAGCCGGCAGGCCTCGACCCTCCCGCTGACTCTGGGCAATCCAGTGGCTCAGGCTCTGGCCGGTGTGGGCATGGACCTCCAGCGCCCGCGAGATGCGCTGGGCATCGTTGGGGTCGAGTCGTCCCGCGGTCTGTGGGTCGACCTGGGCGAGTTGGGCATGCAGGGCGGGCCAGCCGAGAGCCTGGGCCTGCTGGCCAATGGCCTGACGGATGGACTCCGGTGTGCTGGGCAGGTCATCCAGCCCCTGCCAGAGAGCCTTGAAATAGAGCATGGTGCCGCCGACGATCAGGGGCCGGTGGCCCCTGGCCTGAATGGCCAGAGCTGCCTGCAGCGTGTCGGCATGGCACTGGGCCACGCTGTAGGAGTCTTCTGGGTCACAGCAGTCGAGGAGGTGGTGGGCCACCTGGGCCCGCTCCTGGGCGGTGGGCTTGGCCGATCCAATGTCGAGCCCTCGGTAGACCTGCGTTGAGTCCAGGCTGATGATCTCGACGGCCTGTCCCCTAGCCTGACGGTGGTGCAGGGCCCACTGCAGGGCCAGACTGGATTTGCCGCTTGCGGTGGGGCCAATGAGGCAGGCGATGGGCGCCAGCCCCTGCAAGTGCCCGGCCAAGCCTACTGCCCCCGCATGAACAGACGGTCCAGCATGGCCAGGTCCATCTGGATCCAGGTGGGCCGGCCATGGTTGCACTGGTCAGCCCGGTCGGTGGCCTCCATGTCGCGCAGCAGCTGGTTCATCTCTGGAAGGGTGAGAGACCGGTTGGCTCTGACGGCTCCGTGGCAGGCCATGGTCGAGAGCAGCTGGTTGCGGGTCTGCTCCAGATGATGAGCAGCCCCATGCTGGGCCAGCTCGGCCAGGGTCTCTCGGACCAGGCCCACAGGGTCTGCGGTCTTGAGCATGGTGGGCAGTCCGCGAATGGCCAGGCTGGTCTCCGTCAGCGGGCTCAGGGCAAAGCCCAGGCGCTCAAGCGTCTGCTGGTGTTGTGCGGCGGTCTCTTGTTCAAGCGCACTGGCTGCCATCGACAGCGGCGCCAGCAGTGTCTGCATGGCACAGGCACCCTGGTCATGCTGGGCCTTCAGCCGTTCGTAGACCACGCGCTCGTGGGCTGCATGCATGTCGACCAAGACCAGCCCCAGGTTGTTTTGGGCCAGGATAAAAACGCCATGCAGCTGGGCCAGGGCGTAGCCCAGTGGATGTTCAACGGGCGTGCTGAGCCCGCTGGCTGCGGAGGGGCCGGCTGGGTCCTGGACCAAGAGGCCTGTCTGGTCAAAAGCCGGCCAGCCCTGCGACACCGGGCTATCGACTTGGGTCCAGGGCAGAGGCGCGCTGGCTGCCGCCATCCGCTGCAGGATGGGGCCTGGTCCTGCATCCGCAGAGACCGGCGGCGCCTGGGTCTGGGTCGCATCGGCCAAGGCCTTTCGGCAGGCTGCAACCACTGCCCCATAGACAGCCTGGCCATCTCGAAACCGAACCTCCGACTTGGCGGGATGGACGTTCACGTCGACCAGGCTGGGATCGATCTGCAGGCTGACCACAAACTTGGGCTGACGATCACCGTGCAGCACATCGGCATAGGCGGACCGCAGGGCATGGGCGAGCATCCGGTCTTTGACGGCACGTCCATTGACATAGAAATACTGCTGGTCGGTCCGCTGGCTGGCCGCGGTCGGCGCCTGCAGCCAGGCCTGCACCACCAGCGGGCCCTGTTGGTGGTCCACCAGCCGTTGGGTCTCGATCGGCAGCTCCAGAAGCTGGGCTACGCGGTCTTGGGCGCTGGCTGGGTTGAGTTTCAGCAAGACCCTGCCCTGGTGGCTGAGCTGCCAGCCGATGGCTGGCCGAATCAAGGCCTGACGAACAAAGGCCTCCTTGCAGTGTTGGAGCTCTGTGGCCGGTGTCTTCAAAAACCTTCGACGGGCGGGCACTGCATGAAAGAGATGCTCTACTTCGATGGTGGTCCCAAGCCCACCAGCGGCTGGGCCTTGCTGCCACTGGCCACTGCGGTTGCTTAATTGCTGGGCATGGGCCTGGTCGGCCGGTCGCGAGGTAATGGTGAGGCTTGCCACCGAGGCAATGGCCGCCAAGGCCTCGCCCCGAAAGCCGTGGCTGGTCACCACCGTCAGGTCTTCCAGACTGCGAATCTTGCTGGTGGCATGTCTTGCAACGGCCAGGGGCAGGTCCTCTGGGTGCAGACCCTGGCCGTCGTCACGGACCTGGATGCTGGCAATGCCGCCATCCTCCAGGCCCAGCCCAATGCTCATGGCGCCCGCATCAATGGCGTTTTCAATCAGCTCCTTCACCACAGAGGCCGGCCGCTCGATGACTTCGCCGGCGGCAATCTGGCTAATCAAGACATCGGGCAGCAGGGCAATTCGGCTGGACATGGTCACATCATCCTGGACTTGGCCAGGGGAGGGTTCTGGGCAATGTAATGCTGGATGCCTTTCAGAAGTGCCTCGGCAAGCCGGTCTTGGTAGTCGGAGTCTCGAAGTCGCCGCTCTTCATCGGGGTTACTGATGAAGGCGGTCTCCACCAAGATCGACGGAATCTCGGGCGCCTTCAGGACTGCAAAGCCCGCCTGCTCCACCTGCTCCTTGTGCAGGCGATTCACGTTTGAGACCTGGTTGAGGACCAGCTTGGCCAGCCGCAGTGAGTCACGAATTTGGGCGGTGGTGGACATGTCGAGCAGGGCCTGGGCGACGTCCTCGTCGGCATGGCCAATGCGCACCCCACCAATTTGGTCAGCACTGTTTTCTTTCTGGGCCATCCAGCGCGCAGCGGTGCTCGAGGCCCCACGCTCAGACAGGACATAGATCGAGGAGCCCTTGGCAGTCGGAGAGATCCAGGCATCGGCATGAATCGAGACAAAGAGATCGGCATTGACCCGACGGGCTTTGGCGACTCGCCGTCCTAGCGGCACAAAGTAGTCGCCGTCCCGGGTGAGGTAGGCCCGCAGGCCGGGCTGCTGGTCAATCTTTTGTTTGAGTTGGCGCGCAATGCGCAGCACCACGTCTTTCTCGCGAGTCCCCCGCTTGCCAATGGCCCCGGGGTCTTCACCGCCGTGGCCGGGATCAAGCGCAATGGTGATGAGTCGCTTCACCGGTGGGTCTTTGGGGCTGGCCTTGGGCTGACCGCGGGGGGTGGCGGGGGCCTGAGACGGCGATGCAGGTGGATCGGAGGGCTGGGCTGAGGCCTGGGGTGCAGAGGCCTGCGGTGCAGAGGCCTGGGGCCCCGACTGGCCATTCAGAATGTCCTGAATGCGGGCAGCCTCACCAGGGTCGCGGCGGGTCTCGTCGACCTGCTCAAGCAGGGCCTGAAGGGGGTCTCGGGCAATGCGGGGGTAGAGGTCGATGACCAGCCGATGTCTGTACTGGCCCACGGGCTTGAGGGTAAAGACCTGCGGCTTGGTCTCGGTTCGGAGGTCAAAGACAATGCGCACGACGTCGGGCTTGTGCTGGCCCACTCGCAGCTGCGAGATGTAGGGGTCGTCTGACTTCACGCTGGCCAGAAGGGTCTTGAGCTGGTCGTTTAGGCGAACGCCCGAGACATCAACAAAGAGCCGCGGTGGGTTCTGAAGGGTCTGGGTATAAAAGCCAAGCCGCGGGTTGTCGTGTTCGATGGTGATACGGGTGTAGTCCTTTGATGGCCAGACCCGCACGGCGGTGACGCGCGTGGCGTGGGCGTCCGTAGGCATCAGTCCAAAGACCAGCCCGGTCACCAGGCCCTGCGCGGTTGACCAGAGGGGAAGGCCGGTGGAGTGGCCCGCTGCGCCCATCAGACCCATTAGGCCCATCAGGCCGCCCACTCCCGTCAGTCGGCTGCGCTCAACGGATGGCGGGCTTGGAGACAGGCCTTGTTGTTGAGCCCGGTCGAAGAGCTCTTGTAGGTGTGCAACGGCCTTGGCCTCTGAGGTCTGCGAGGCCAGGGTAATGGCGATCTGTCGGGGCCCCTCGGGCTCCTGCGGCTGGCTCCAGTCCATCTGAATCAGCAGGTCTGGGCTGGGCAGTCCCTGGGCCTTCTCGGGCCACTCCACCAGGGCCAGGTCGCTGGCCAAGGCATCACGAAGGCCGGCGGCCTGCCAGGCCATGGGGTCGTTGAGTCGGTAAAAGTCGCAGTGGGTGATTTCGGTCTGGTCGTCCACGGTATAGGTCTCGACCACCGAAAAACTCGGACTCTTGATGCGGCCCTGAATGCCCAGGGCCTTTAGCCAGCTGCGGGTTAGGCTGGTCTTGCCGACCCCCAGCTGACCCTGGAGGTAGACCAGACGCAGCCCATGGGCCCGCGCGAATTCAGCCAGGCAGGTGCCCAACTTCTCGAGGCCTGCAAGATCAATGGCATTGAATCGAATCGTCTGGCGGTCAACAATCATGGTGTGTCAGATCTGAATCCCCATCCTACCGTGACTTCCATGGCCCAGCCGGCGTCGCTCGCCCAGCGATCAGCGCTGGCCCAGCCGTCAGAGTTACCGTCTGGCCTGCTGGCCTCGCTTCAGCAGGTGGCTCGAGGACTTGGGTTCGCGGACCTGGCTGCGGTGAGTCTCGACCCGGATTTGTTGGCCCACTCAACGCATCAGCTTGCGGCCTGGATCGACAAGGGCTATGCGGGAGACATGACGTACTTGCAGCGGCACCTGAGCCTTCGGGCCCAGCCCCAGGGCCTGCTGCCCGGAGCGAAGACGGCGCTGGTGGTGACTCTGAACTACCTGTCCCAGTCGGACTGGCAGGCACACGAGGCCGCCGCCCTGGCAGACCCTGGTCGGGCAGTTGTCTCGGTCTATGCCCGAGGGCGCGACTATCACAAGGTGGTCCGCGCAGCCCTGGCCCGGCTGGGCGAGGCGGTGGGCGAACACCTGGGGCCCTTTGGGTACCGGGCCTGTGTGGACTCGGCTCCAGTGCTTGAGGTGAGCCTGGCCCAGGCAGCCGGACTGGGCTGGCGTGGCAAAAACACCTTGCTGCTCAACCGAGAGCAAGGCTCGATGTTTTTTCTGGGGGTCTTGCTCACGGACCTGCCCATCGAGGCCCTGACGCCGCTTACTCGAGCGCCGGCGGCTCATCACTGCGGCAGCTGCACGGCCTGCCTGACTGCCTGTCCCACCAAGGCTTTTGTTGGCCCCTACGAGCTCGACGCAAGGCGCTGCATCTCTTATCTCACGATTGAGCACTCGGGTGACCTCGAGGAGTCCATTCGGCCCCTTCTGGGCAACCGGCTCTATGGCTGTGATGACTGCCAGCGTGTCTGCCCCTGGAACAAATACGCCCAGCTGGCCAGCCATCCAGATTTTCAGATTCGTCATGGCCTTGACCAGACTACGGTGGCTGACTTACTCACCTGGCGGCATGCGGACTTCCAGCGGGTCTTTCAGGGCAGCGCCGTTCTGCGCATTGGCTATGCCCGATGGCTGCGCAACCTGGCGGTGGTGGCGGGCAATGGCCTGCGGTCTCTGGTTCAACAACCCCCCGACCTGGCCAGCTTGATTCGCCAACGACTTCAAGACCGCCGCACTCAGTTGTCGTCCGAGACCGAGCTCTCGGCAGCCGAGTCGGCCATGGTGGGCCGTCACCTGGACTGGGCCCTGGCCCAGGAGTCGGGCCAGCCTTCGCCATGACGGACATCAGCCCCCGCGACCTTGAACTCATCCAGGCCTTTGAGCAGGCCCTCTGGCTGGAAGAGGGCCTCTCGGCCAACACCCGTGAGGCCTACGGCCGAGACTTAAAAGACCTGGCCCGCTGGCGCCTGACGATCCAGGGTCAGGGGCCCGCCTCAGAAGACCTGGCTGGACTGACCGCCCTTGAGATGAGCCGCTACGTCAGCGAGCGTCTGATGCAGGTTCGGGCCACCAGCCTCAACCGCAAACTCTCCACACTTCGGCGTTACTTCGGCTGGCTGCTTCGGCAGGGCCGACGCCTTGATGACCCCTGTGCCCAACTCAAGATGGCCCGGGCGCCTGCCCGTTTTCCCAAGGCCCCCAGTGAGACTCAGGTCGAGGCCTTGCTGGCCGCCCCCAAGCTGGAGACCCCCTTGGGCCTGCGCGACAAGACCATGCTCGAACTCCTCTACGCCAGCGGCCTGCGCGTCTCTGAGCTCATCGGCCTGCGCATGGTCAATCTCAGCCTGAGCGATGGCCTGGTGCGGGTGACTGGCAAGGGCGACAAAGAGCGGCTAGTGCCCTATGGCGAAGAGGCGGGCCACTGGCTAGCCCGCTATCTCCAGACGGCTCGGCCCCTGATTTTGTCGGGGCGCCTGGCCGATGCAGTCTTTGTGGGTCAACACGGTGGGGCCATGACCCGCCAGTATTTCTGGCAGTTGGTGGGCCGCTATGCCAAGACGGCGGGCATTGATTTCAAGCTCTCGCCACATGGCCTTCGCCATGCCTTTGCCACTCACCTACTCAACCATGGGGCCGACCTGCGGGCTGTTCAGATGTTGCTGGGCCATGCGGACATCTCCACCACTCAGGTCTATACACACGTCGCTCGAGACCGTCTCAAGCGCATCCATGCCCAGCACCATCCGCGCGCATAATGCCGGCCATGGATCTCACGATTGTTTTCTGGCTGGTGGTCTTGCTGGCCTACCTCCTGGGCTCAGTCTCGTTTGCCATTGTGGTGAGCAGAGTCCGCGGACTCGCTGACCCACGCAGTTATGGCTCGGGCAATCCCGGTGCCACCAACATCATGCGCAGTGGCGACAAGATGGCTGCCTTGCTCACGCTGCTGGGCGATGCGGCCAAGGGCTGGCTGGCAGTCTGGTTTGTTCGGTGGACCATCGACGGCCTGCAACTCGACATTGGCAGTCAGCAGGCCCAGCAGATGCTGGCGGCCGGGGGCTTGGCTGTCTTTCTGGGCCATCTCTTTCCGGTCTTTTTTCGTTTTCGGGGTGGCAAAGGCGTGGCTACCGCCCTTGGGGTCTTGCTTGGCCTCTCGCCTGTCTTGGGACTGGCCACGCTCTCCACCTGGCTGGTGGTCTTCGGGCTCACCAAGATCTCCTCGCTCTCGGCCCTCGTGGCCGCCATCATGGCGCCCGTCTACGTGGCCTGGCTGGAATTTGGGCTGCCGCGGATGGCTGACGGCCTGGTGGACCCGGTGAGCTGGTGGCAGCAGCCGATCTGGCGTGCAGTCTTCTGGATGAGCGTCTTTCTGCTGATTCGTCACCACCGCAACATTCGGGGCCTTGCCAGCGGCCGTGAGGCGGCTTTTAAGAAAAAGCCCAAGCGCTAGGGGGCTTGCAGCCCAGCAGTCCTGGAGCCCGCGGACCTGCCGCCTGCTGGTCCGATACGCCGTACGCCGATAGGGCCGATAACGCTGATAACGCCTATAAGGCCGCTAGCGACGCCAGATCCCAGCGTGGCCGCGCCTCGATGCGCCCCGCGCGAGGGGCTGTTGTCTCAGGGCTGAAAAGCCGAAGACCCGCTGCCCAGGCCATCATCACGCCGTTGTCGGTGCAGAGCGACGGGGGTGGGAAAAAGACCTCGGCCCCCCGGCTGGCTGCCTCTTTGAGCAGTGCGCTACGCAGCGCCTGGTTGGCACTGACCCCGCCCGAGATCACCAACTGACGCAGGCCCGTCTGGTCCAGGGCGGCCATGGACTTGTGCACCAGCACCTCGACAATAGCGGCCTGAACGCCTGCGGCCACATCGGCCCGGTCCTCGTCGCTGAGGGGGCTGGCTCGGCCCGTCGCGTCTGCGCCCCGGTTCGACAGCCCCGATGCGGCCGAGAGTTTTTGGACTTGGGTCAGCACAGAGGTCTTGAGCCCCGCAAAACTAAAGTCCAGGCTGGCCCGATGCTTCAAGGGCCTTGGAAAATCGAATCGGTCGGCCCGGCCTCTGCTCGCCCAGTCCGCAATGGCCGGTCCACCGGGGTAACCAAGCCCCAGCAGCTGGGCCGATTTGTCGAATGCCTCGCCGGCCGCATCGTCAATGGTCTCGCCCAACAGACGGTATTGCCCCACCCCGTCGACTTGCAGGATCTGGGTGTGCCCTCCCGAGACCAGCAGGGCCAGAAACGGGAACCTCAGGGACGAGCTGTGAGGGTCCAGTAGGGGGGAGAGTAGGTGCCCCTCTAGGTGGTGAAGCCCCATCAGGGGCTTGTTCAGAGCGGCAGCCAGGCCGTGGGCCAGGCTTACGCCCACCAGCAGCGCGCCAGCCAGGCCCGGGCCCTCGGTCACGGCAATCCAGTCGAGGTCCTGCAGGTCGCAGTCGGCCTCTGTAAGACAGGTCTTCAGCAAGGGAAGGGCCCGCAGCAGGTGGTCTCGGGAGGCGAGCTCGGGGACCACCCCGCCGTAGAGGCGGTGCAGGTCAATCTGCGAGTGAAGGGCCTGACCCAGAATGCGTGCCGCCGGCCAGCCGCCTTCCGGCCCCGGGGGGCTGACCTCCAGCAGGGCCAGGCCGGTCTCGTCGCAGGAGGTCTCGATGCCGAGAATGCGGACAGGCTTGCCAAACTGGGGATCTCTGGTCATAATTTCCGGCTATTTGCAAAGTATTTGGAAAGAATACCCACAATGCCTTTAGTTCGCGTTAAAGAAAACGAGCCCTTCGAGGCCGCCATGCGTCGCTTCAAGCGGACCATCGAAAAGATTGGCCTGCTCAACGACCTGCGGGCTCGCGAGTTCTACGAGAAGCCCACTGCCGAGCGCAAGCGCAAGAAAGCGGCTGCCGTCAAGCGTCATTACAAGCGTGTTCGCAGCCAGATGCTGCCTGCTCGCAAGTACTAAGGCCCTCTCGCCCCTGCGCTCAAGCCCTTGAGCAGCATCAAACTCCAGCTGGCCGACGACATCAAGTCGGCCATGCGCGCCAAAGACGCCCTGCAGCTCACTACCCTTCGGCTGGTGAGTGCGGCGATTAAACAAAAAGAAGTCGACGACCGCATCGAGCTCGATGACGCCGCTGTGGTGGCGGTCATCGAAAAAATGGTCAAGCAGCGCAAAGACGCCATTGAGCAGTTTGCCGCCGGCGGCCGCCAAGACCTGGTGGACAAAGAATCCGCTGAGCTCCAGATTCTGACGGCCTACTTGCCTGCCCAGCTCTCGGCCTCCGAGATTGCCGCCATCATTGACCAGGCCGTGGGACAGCTAGCCGGTCAGGGTGTTACGGGGCCTGCAGCCATGGGCAAGGTCATGGGGCTGGTCAAGCCTCAGTTGGCGGGGCGGGCCGACATGGGCCAGGTCTCGCGCCTCATCAAAGACAGACTCTCTTAGTCGACCGGCCGGTCGGCTCCAGTGCCACAATCAGGCCATGATTCCGCAGGCCTTCATTGACACCCTCTTGCAGAGGGTCGACATCGTCGAATTGGTGGGCAGCTATGTCCAACTCAAGAAGGCCGGCATCAACTACAGCGGTCTCTGCCCCTTTCACACCGAGAAGTCCCCCTCGTTTACGGTAAGCGCCACCAAGCAGTTCTACCACTGCTTTGGCTGCGGGGCCCATGGCACTGCGGTTGGTTTTCTCATGGAGCACCTGGGCCTGTCCTTTCCTCAGGCGGTCGAAGACCTGGCCCGCCGGGTGGGGCTCGAGGTCCCGCAGACCCAGCTGGGGCCCGAGGACAAGGCCGCCCAGGCAGCCCAGCGAGACCAGCGGACCAGGCTTTTGGACTGCACCCTGGCGGCTGCCAAGTTTTATCAGCGCCGGCTCAAGGAGTCGCCTTTGGCTATCGATTACCTCAAGGGGCGGGGGGTTAGCGGCGAAGTGGCCAAGCGCTACCACCTGGGCTACAGCCCCGAGGGCTGGCAGCCACTGCAGTCGGTCTTCGCAGACTACGAGCAGGCCGATCTGGTGGAGGCGGGCCTGGTCATCGCCAACCAAGACGAGGGCGGCAAGGCCAAGCGTTACGACCGGTTTCGCAACCGCCTCATGTTTCCCATCCTCAGTGCCCGGGGCGAGGTCTTGGGGTTTGGTGCGCGGACCATGGGGGCCGACGAGCCCAAATACCTCAACTCGCCCGAGACCCCACTCTTTTCCAAGGGCCATAACCTCTATGGACTCTTCGAGGGCCGCACGGCCATTCGAGAGGCCGGTCAGGTCTGGGTGGTCGAGGGCTACATGGATGTGGTGGCCCTGGCCCAACACGGCCTGGGCCATGCGGTCGCCACCCTGGGCACCGCGACCACCGAGCATCACCTGCGCCTGCTGATTCGCATGGCAGACCAGGTCGTCTTTATGTTTGACGGCGATGCGGCTGGTCGGCGGGCCGCCGCCAAGGCCCTCGAGGTCGCCTTGCCCTTTGCCACGCCCAAGACCGGCTTTAAATTTGTCTTTCTGCCCGCCGAGCACGACCCCGACAGCTTTGTGCGGGCCCAAGGCGCTCAGGCCTTGCTCGACCACGTGGCCAGCGCCCCTCCGTTGTCGAGTTTTCTCTGGACTCAGGCCACGGCCGACCACGACCTGGCAACGCCAGAGGGCCGCGCGGCCGCAAGCGTGGAGGCCCGGCGCCTTCTGGGCCTCATGCCCGTCACTGAGCTTCAACTGCAGATCGGTCAGGCCTGCGCAAAACGTCTGGACACAGATCTGGCGGGCCTGGGCCTGACGGTCCGGGCGACCACCCCCCGAAACCCAGGCGCCACCGCCCGTCGAGAGGCGGGGCCGCTGCCGGGCGTTGGCCAGCGGGAGCGTCTGGAGCGCCGGCCGGTTCGCCGGCCGATTCCTTCCCTGGCCGACCGGCTGCTGCAGATTCTGGTGCGTCAGCCGCAGCGGGCAGCGGATCTTCAGCCCGAGGTCATGGCCATGCTGTCTTCCGAGCAACAGACTCTGGTCGACTGGGTCCGGGGTCAGTCCGGCCGGTCCTTCGCCGCTCTCCACGAGGCCGCGCTAGCAGCCGCGGGGCCGTTGGGGCCGCAGGCCGGCCAGGCAGGCCAGATGGGCCAGGATAGCCACCCCGCCGCGCTGTTTCAGCGCTATGCCCGCCCCGAGGTCACGCTCGATGAGTTGCTGGCCAGCGAACAGACCGAAGCCATTTCGTTGGAATGGGACCGTTCGGTCACTGGTTTGCTGCTGCGTGGGCTGCAGGCCAGGGCCAGCAGCCTGGCCAAATCTCTCGAGGATCCCACCGGGCTTGGGTCTGGGTCTGGACAGTCTCAGCGGCTGGCCGAACTGCGCGACCTGCAGGCCCAAATCGCAGAATTGAAACAATCGTTGATGCAACAGGTCTAATCGCTTAAAATAAAAGGTTCGACTCTTTGTCAAGCCAGATTTAAGCCGGACGACCTATGCCCAAAGCGACCCCCTCCAAAGCCACCAAGGTGGCCTCCAAAGCAGCCTCCCACGTAGCAAGCAAGGCCTCAGCGAAGCCCACCAAAGCAGTCGGCAAGTCGTCCAAGCCAGCGGCTGCCAAGGCCAGCCCGGCCGATGCCGCCCTCAAAAAGGCGATTGCCAAGCTGCGGGGAGAGGTGCAGCCCAAAGCCAAGCCTGCC
>CALMJH010000073.1 GCA_937864175.1 uncultured Burkholderiales bacterium | reverse complement strand
GCCTGCTGCTGGCCTTCACCTGGCCCATGCTGCTGGTGGTGATGACCCAGAGCGCACTTAGCCGAGCCCATGCCAACTGGGCCTCACCCACCCTGGTGGGCATGAGCCTAGTAGTAGCCGCCTGGTGGCTGGCCAATAGCGCCAGTCGCGGGGCACGATTGCCAAAGTCTGCGGCGACTGGACTATGGGGCAGCCTGATCATCAACCTGTTGCTTTCGGTGGGGCTGCTGGCCTCGCCCTGGTTGGTCAAGGAAATGGGTTTAACGGGCCAACGAGCCGGTGATCCGTTCGTTCGGCTCACCGGTTACAAAGAGGTGGCAACAGTCATTGGCAAGCTGGACTCCATGCCCGTTCTGGCGTCAGATGACCGCAAGCTATTGGCGAATCTAGCTGCCTATCTGCCAAGGGCGCAGGTCTATGCCTTCAACCCGACCGGCCTCAAAGATAACCACTGGCAGTTGCAGCGAAACTTGGGTCTGCTAGCAAAAGAGAGCGGGCTAGGCGCCCAGCAGCCGGTTTTCCTGATTCAGACCAGGACGATTGGTACCGATTCAAGTGCAGATTCAGCCGGGGTGTTGGCTGACTTAAACACCATACGCCTGGAAGGCAAGTCCGATCTGGGGGTGCGGGCGAGCTGGATCACAGCCCAGTAGAATGAGTGGCATGACTGCCAGCCCCTCTTCTGTTTCACCAGATATCTCCGTTGTCATCCCGATCTACAACGAGGTGGAGACGATTCCCCGCCTGATTCAGGCGGTGGGCGAAGCGCTTCTACCCCCGGGTGACAGTGGCGAGACCCCAGGGCTCAGTTTTGAGCTGATTTTGGTGGACGATGGCTCGAGAGACGGTTCGCGACTTTTGCTGCGCGACTGGCAGGCCAAGACCCCCTGGCTAAAGTGTATGTACCTGATCCGAAACTACGGTCAATCCACGGCCCTACAGGCCGGATTCGACGCCGCCCAAGGACAGTTCATTGTGACCCTGGATGGTGATCTACAGAATGATCCGCGAGATATTCCGACTCTGATTCAGATCCTAAAAGACCAACCCGACGTCGACATGGTCTCGGGTTGGCGCAAGGACCGACAAGACGCCACCGTCTCCCGCAAAATCCCCAGTCAGCTCGCCAACGCGCTGATTAGCAAGGTGACCAAAGTGCAGTTGCATGACTATGGGTGTGCGCTCAAGGCGTACAGAGCTCGCGTCATTCATGACCTGCGACTCTACGGCGAGCTGCACCGGTTCATTCCAGCCCTGGCCGCGGAGGTTGGTGCCAAAATCGTTGAGGTCCCCGTGCGCCACCACGCGCGGTCTGCGGGGGTCTCCAAGTACGGCATCGACCGCACCATTCGGGTCATGCTGGACCTGCTGTGGATTCGCTTCACCATGCGATTCCTGCATCGCCCCATTCATGCCTTCGGTGGGATTGCCATGGTGATGCTGGTCTTTGGTCTGGGAACCCTAGGATGGCTGGCATTTGAAAAGCTAGCCTTGGGTGCGGACATCGGTGGCCGACCATTGCTGATGCTGGGCGTGCTGCTAACCCTGGTCGGAACCCAACTCTTGGCGGTGGGCTTGATCGGTGAGTTGTTGATTCGGATCTACCACGAGCCCAAGGGGCGGCGTCAGTACATTCTGCGAGACCCCAAGGACCTTGCATGAGGTTTCTGCGGCCGCTGCTGGGCTTGGCCCTGCTGGCGGGGCTGATCGGCCTAACGGATCCGCAAGCCCTGCTGGCGACATTCAAAGAAACTGATCTAAAACTCCTTGGCATAGCGCTGGTGCTGGCAATCGTTGCCAACCTCATCTGCGTCTACCGTTGGCAATTGATCGCCAGAGAGCTGGGCATTTCGGCTCCTTATGGCTTTCTGTTGTCAGCCTATGCCCAGGGGATCAGCGCCAACAGTGTTCTGCCTGGAGGCATCGTTGGGGGCGATGCCTGGCGAAGTCTGGCGATCTCCAAAAAAGCATCCGAAGGCTCCAGACATCAGGGCGTGTTGAGTGTTTTACTAGACCGAGTCAGTGGCTTCTGGGGTTTGACCTGGTTGAGTCTGTCGGCTGGGGTGGTAGCCATTTCCATGACAGATCCGGAGCGTCTGACGGCTGCTAGTAGACCAGGAGGCGCTGGCGCAGGTTCCCTACAGTGGTTCGACTCCCCATTGGGGAAGGCCTACCTACTATCACTACTGGCGATTGCGCTTGCGCCGATGTTAGGCCGACTACTTCACATGAGCTGGCTGCATCGATTTGAGGTGGAACATCATCGGCAGCGGCTTGGAAAGTGGGCCATGTCGATCATTCAGATCATCAATGC
>CALMJH010000072.1 GCA_937864175.1 uncultured Burkholderiales bacterium | reverse complement strand
AACTCGGCGTGCTCCGTGCCGACGGAGTGGTTCAAACCCGCCGCGAGGGCAAGCAAATCTTCTACAGCCTCAGTGATCCTCACATCGAGGACCTGCTGCAGACCCTCTACAACCTCTATTGCTGCGAGAACTGCAAGCCATGAACTTTCCCCACCGCTGGCTCAGCGAGAAACTGGCCATCGCTGGTCAACTCTCAGTAGACCAGCTCCAAGAGGTTGCTGATGCTGGCTTTAGAACCGTCATTTGTAACCGACCCGACTTCGAGGGTGGTCCAGCCCAACCCACTGCTCAGAGCATGCAAGAGGCGGCCACAGCTCTGGGACTGCAGTTCGCCTACCTGCCGGTCAGCCCATATGGTGGCACCCCAGAGGAGGCCATGAAGATGGGTGAACTCATGAGCCAACTGCCCAACCCCCTGCTGGCCTACTGCGCCAGCGGTGGGCGCTGCATGGGTCTGATCGGACTAGCTGCCCAACTGGGTCAGCCCATTCCGGAGTAAGGGCGGACAATGAATTGTCGACAGGGAAAACCCGAAACCGTCACTTCCAGCCCTTGACCAAACGCGGGTCTGCCAACAAGACTCTGGACATGGCACAGGATTTCCTAGCGCAATCACCGACAGTCCCCACCGACGACCAAAGACGATCCCTTTTGCACAGCGTTGGCTGTCTAGCCGCCACCGCTATCGCTGGTGGTATTGCCCCAAGCGCCATGGGCAAGGTGTCCTTCAAGCCCTACGACCCCAGCCTGTTGATCAATGAATTCGGGGACCCCATCAGGGCCGGTGATCTGGTGGTGGCAGAGCCCTACGTCTTTAACTATCCATTCCAAGGCACTCCGGCTTTTCTGATCCGTCTGGCTGGGCCCGTCAGAACCAGTCGGCTCAAGACCGAGTCGGGTCAGACCTACGAGTCTCTCTCTGGCGTTGGACCGAACCAAACGATTGTGGCGTTCTCGGCCATCTGCGCCCACAAGATGATGTACCCCACCCCCAACATCAGCTTTATTGGTCTGCGAAAAGGGGTTGGCCGCGAGCCTCAGACCGTGATTCATTGCTGTGGCGACGACTCACGCTATGACCCATCCCAAGGTGCTCAGGTGATTGGCGGCCCGGCGCCTCAACCTCTGGCCTGCATCGTCATGCGACACGATCCCAAGACAGACGGGCTGCGAGCCGTCGGTACACTGGGTGGGGAAATGTTCAAAGCCTTCTTCGATAAGTATGAGTTCAAGCTCAACATCGACAACGGCCCCAAATCCAAGCAACTCTGCACCAGCACCACGGTCTGCAAAGAGCTCAAACGCTACAGTCGCCAACTGCAAGGCTGCCCAGCCTGAAACCTTTGGCCCCACCTGGGGTCAGAGTCTCATGACAACCAGACGCAACTTTATTGGCCAGTCGGTGGGCCTCACTGTGGCCAGTCTTGGCAGCCTTCCCTCCACGACGCTGCTGGCTGCCCCCCCGGTCTCCGATGTTATGACGCTGACACTGACCGCAAGTCCCTCTGCCATTCAAGTGGGTCCAGATGGCACGCAGCCAACCCAACTCTGGTGCTTCAACGGCCAATTCCCAGGGCCAGAGATTCGGCTCCGACAAGGGGATCGGCTGCGCGTGCGGTTCGTGAATCAGTTACCCCAGCCCAGCAGCATTCATTGGCATGGGATTCGACTGCCCAACCACATGGATGGGGTTCCGGGACTCACTCAGGATCCAGTGCCGCCCGGCGGTGAATTTATCTACGAGTTCGACTGTCCGGACGCAGGCACCTTTTGGTATCACCCGCACTTCAACAGCGCCGAACAACTCGGGCGGGGGCTCATCGGTGCACTGGTGGTCGAGGAGCAGACTCCGCCAGCTTTAGACCATGACCTCACCTGGGTGCTTAGCGACATGCGGATAGACCCTCAGGGCAGACTCAACGAGTCCTTCAGCAATCGTCATGATCAGGCACATGCCGGCCGTATTGGTAATGTGGTGCTCATCAATGGCAGCATCACTGATCGATTCATGCTGCCTGGGCCCAGCCGCATCAGACTGCGACTGATTGCCGCCACGAATGCAAGACTTTTTGAGCTCAAGTTCAAAGGCACCAAGGACTCCTCAGTCCAACTCATCGCCATCGACGGCCATCCCATTACCCCCAAACCGGTCACAGAGGCGATTGGGCTGGCTCCGGGTCAGCGCGTGGATCTGCTCATCGACTTAGACGCAAGTGGTTCATTGCTCATCGAAGATCACGCCTACCCTCGTAACGTTTACAAGCTGGCAGAGATCACCGGCGTCGGTACCCAGCAATCACACTCCAAAGCATTCAAAACAACCAACCTCCAATTGGCGGATAACCCAGTTCCACCAGTCGCCCGTGCAGCACTGAGGCAGGCCCGGTCGGTTCCCTTGGTCATCACGGGCGGGGCGATGAGTCGGGCGACGCGGGCCGATGGCATCTGGCAGATCAATGGTCATGCCATGACCGATCACCGCAGAGAGGACCTTCATCACATGAAGCCCAACTTCAAGCTGAAGGTCGGCGAAGTCGTTCAACTGCAGCTCGACAATCAGACCGCGTGGTTTCATCCCATGCATTTACATGGCGTGGTTTTTCAGCAGGTCATGGCCGACCAGAGTCTAGGCCCGTATCGCGACACGATCCTGCTGTCACCAGGCCAGAAGATGACGCTGGCCATGCGCGCAGATAGTCCAGGTTTGTGGATGATCCATTGCCACGTCCTGGAGCATCAGCACAGTGGTCTGATGGGGTATTTCAGCGTAGAGTCATAGACCATCTGGATTGTTCAACCACCCTCACGAGGAGTTCGCTCATGCCCTCTATCTCCAAAGTCTTTTTGGCCTGCACGCTTGGCCTCGGTCTCACCGCCTGCGCCACACCAGACTACGTCTTCAAGAAACTCGATGCCTCTCAGACGGACTTTCAAAACGACTTGAACAAATGCGAGGATCAGGCCATGACCTTTGGCAATGTCATTCGAGCTGACTACATTAAGGCGCGCAATGACTGCATGATCAAAAAAGGCTGGACGCTTACCAACCCCCGCTAAACTCAACCAGACATCGGAGCAGACCATGGCAAAGGCTTTTTGGGTCACCACCTATCGCGAAATTTTTGATGACAACAAGCTGGCCAAGTACGCGAAGCTAGCTCTGCCCGCCATTGAGGCTGGTGGTGGCAAGTTCATTGTTCGCGGCATGCCAGAAAAGGTCTACGAGAATGGCCTTATGCAGCGCACCGTGGTCATCGAGTTCCCAAATATGGCCACCGCCATCGCAACCCATGACAGTGCTGCCTACCAACAGGCCTTGGACGCCTTGGGCGACGGCGCAGACCGCGACATGCGACTCGTTGAGGGCGTCTAAAAGCCCAGAGGTTGGTGCCCGGAGCGGGAATCGAACCCGCACGCCTTGCGGCCCGGGATTTTAAGT
>CALMJH010000071.1 GCA_937864175.1 uncultured Burkholderiales bacterium | reverse complement strand
TTCGACAAGGGTGGCGACAGCTTCTATGACCAGATCAGTGCACTTCACAAGTCCGTGCGGGGCTCTGATCCCGATGCCAGCTTGTACTGGCTGGCCCGTATGCTTGACGGAGGTGCAGACCCGCACTATGTGGCCAGGCGTCTGATTCGCATGGCCTCCGAGGACGTTGGCCTGGCGGACCCCAGGGCCTTGGAGATGACCCTATCGGCGGCACAGGCCTATGAGCGGTTGGGCTCTCCCGAGGGTGAGCTGGCCCTGGCCCAGGCGGCGGTCTTCTTGGCCATGGCGGCCAAGAGCAATGCTGTGTATGTCGGCTGGAAGGCGGCTCGGGCCGTGGTTGAAAAGACTGGCTCTCTGCCGGTACCCCATCACCTGCGAAATGCGCCGACTGCGCTGGCCAAGTCCGAGGGTCATGGCCGTGGCTATCGATATGCCCACGACGAGCCCGACGGCTTCTCGGCCGGTCAGACCTATCTGCCTGATGCCCTCTTGGGCCAGTCTGCGCTGTATCAGCCGGTGGACCGCGGACTTGAAAGTAAAATTGCCGAAAAGCTGGCGAGCCTTCGTCAGAGAAACCAGGAAAAGAAGACCACATGATTGACATCGCCCTGCTGCGCAAAGACATTGACCAGGTGGCAGCCCGCCTGCAGGCCCGTGGCTATGCGCTCGACGTGCCCCGGTTCAATGCGCTGGAGGCCCAGCGCAAGGCGATTCAGACCAAGACCGAGACCCTTGCGGCCAGTCGAAATGCCCTCTCCAAACAGATTGGCCAGGCCAAGGCCAAGGGTGAAGATGCCAGTGCGCTCATGGCCCAGGTGGCCGACCTGCCCAACCAGTTGGATGCAGCCGCCGCCGAGTTGGCTCAGGTTCAGTCCGAGTTAGACGGCTGGCTGGCGACCATCCCAAACCTGCCGCATGAGTCTGTCCCTGCTGGCGCGTCATCTGATGACAACCAAGAGGTTCGCCGCTGGGGCACGCCCAAGGCCTTCGATTTCGAGGTGAAGGACCACGTCGATGTGGGGGCTTCGTTGGGCCTGGACTTTGAGGTGGCCACCAAGCTCACGGGTTCACGGTTTGCCGTGATGAAGGGTGGCATGGCTCGTCTGCATCGCGCACTGGCTCAGTACATGCTGGATGTCCAGACTGGTCGGCATGGCTACACCGAGTGCTACACCCCCTACATCGTCAATGCAGACTCTTTGTTTGGCACTGGGCAACTGCCCAAATTTGAGGAAGACCTGTTCGCTGCCAAGAAGGGCGGCCAGGAAGGGGCAGGGGAGTCTCTCTACCTCATCCCCACGTCAGAAGTCTCGCTGACCAACCTGGTGCGCGACGAGATTCTGTCGGTCGATCAGCTGCCCATGCGTCTAACAGCCCACACGCCTTGCTTTAGGAGCGAGGCGGGTAGTTATGGGCGAGACACGCGCGGCATGATTCGTCAGCATCAGTTCGACAAGGTCGAGATGGTGCAGGTGGTCGAGCCCGAGCAGTCCTACGAGGCCCTTGAGCAGATGGTGGGCCATGCCGAGGCGATTCTGCAGGGCCTGGAATTGCCCTATCGGGTGATGCTGCTCTGTACTGGGGACATGGGCTTTGGTGCGGCCAAGACCTATGACTTGGAAGTCTGGCTGCCAGCCCAGCAGACCTATCGAGAGATCTCGAGTGTTAGCAACTGCGAGGCCTTTCAGGCCCGTCGCATGCAGGCCCGTTACAAAAAGCCCGTCGAGGGTGGCAAGACCAAGAATGAGCTGGTGCACACCCTGAACGGCTCCGGACTGGCCGTTGGCCGGGCCTTGGTGGCGGTGCTCGAGAACTACCAGCAGGCCGATGGCAGCCTGGTGATTCCAAAGGCACTGGTGCCTTATATGGGTGGTCTGGAGAGGCTAGCCCTCTAGGACTAGCGTTGCGCAGGCCTGGCCACTGCGCCAGGCTCCCTCGATTCGACCATCTGCGAGCCAGTCACCACAGACACCCAGACGCATCTGGGCATCCCACAGGGCCGGTTCACCTGATTCGGCAGCCGGATGGCTCAGCGCGTAGCGCCATTTGTGAATCTGGGTCCAGACGGGCTGCACGGTTGTGATCTGGGCAAAGGCGGTCAGTATTTCTGTTTGGAGGTCTTGGCCATCGCGTTCAATGGTCTGGGCGCTGAACTCTGGACTGGCATGCAGGGTCCAGGTCTCGGGCCCGGTGCGACCGGGCTTGGAGTGATTTCTGGCGATCCAGCTTAGTGGCCCCTCGTTGATAAAAAGGGCATCAAACGGCAGGTCCAGGGGCTGCTGGAAACCCACCAGGCTGGCCCAGCAGGGGTCGAAACGAGTCTGGCTAGCCTGGGTGATCCATGGGCTGGGCAAGACCGAATCAAAGGCGACCAGCTGTGGGGCGGGGATGGCGAAGACCACGAACTGAACGGCGGGCAGGGCAGTGTCCTGTTCCTTTGAGTAGAGCAGCCAACCCTCTTGGCCACGCTCTATGCGCGTGATGGTGGTGTTGATCTGCAGGTTCAGTTGGTTGGCCATGGATCTGACCAGGCTGTTCATGCCTGGGGTAGCGACGTAGCGGGTTGGCCCTGGCTTGGCGACCCACTGAAAGGGTTGGGCAGCAGTGAGTTCACCGATTCGGGCGCGCCATGTCGAGACCAGGCCTGCGGAGGCCCATTGGTCCACCTGGGCCTTGAAGGCGTCGCCTCTGGCGGTGAAGTATTGGGCGCCGTGATCGGCCTGCCAATCGCCGTCACGACGGGTGCTCATGCGACCAGCCGCACCGCGGCTTTTTTCATAGAGCACGACAGCGTGCCCGGCCGATTGCAACTGAAGGGCACAGGTCACGCCGGCCAGGCCAGCGCCAACAACGGCAATGGATTGTTTGGTTTGGGTCATGGGCAACAGTCTATTCGGTGGGGTTTGCGGCCTCGGGCTATAATCCGCCCTTCGCGGAGAGGTGGCAGAGTGGTCGAATGTACCTGACTCGAAATCAGGCGTGCGG
>CALMJH010000070.1 GCA_937864175.1 uncultured Burkholderiales bacterium | reverse complement strand
CACCGTATTCTTTACGCTCGTCTGGAATCTCAACGGTGACGCCTTGGAAAACTATCGCCGCATCTTCAAAATCAAGTCCGCGTTCAACAAGGGTCTTGTCACGTTTCCCTGGATCGTAAAGAATCCGCATGAGTTATTGTATATACAATAATAGGAATCTGTCTTCAGAGTTAGTCAAAGAAACGTCTAACCCCTCTCGGGTACACGCTTGACAGGTCTGCTAGGGTAGAGAAATGCCGCGTCGAACCCTCCAGTCCCGTTTTCTGGCCCTTGCGCTCTTACTGAGCGTTGCCTTTGGCCATCTTTATGGCGCTTGGCATGGCGTGGCGCATTTTGGGCATCAGGCGCATGCATCCAGTCTGACCGTAGCGTTTGAGGGGCCTGCCTTTTCTTCCACCGCCCAGGCGCTGGTTGCGCAGTGGTCTGCCCTAAAAGCCGGTGCGGACGAGCATTCTGAGTCTGGCCATCATCACAGCTGTATCAGTCTCGATTCGCTCTGCGCAGGCCTGACGCCTGTGAGCGTTGGGCTCGGCTGTCCAGTTGTGCCGTCACCCGTCGCCCTGGCTCTCGGGCCACCACCAGCGCTACTTGGCCATCTTGCCTGGGTCCATGCCAGTGCCAGGGCTCCTCCGGGAATTTCCGTCGCCTAGATCGATGTCGCTGTCCAGTGTTTTGGACGGTCTTGAAATTTTCTGGAGAAGAAGATGCACACACGCATGCCGCTCGCCATGTTTATGGCGTCATTTTTTTTAAATGCAGTTCCTGCCCTCGCACAAGAGAAATCTGTCCGTCTTGAGACGGTCGTTGTCATTGGTGAACGTGTTCAGCCGGAGGCTGTCACTAAGCCACTGACCGTGATCGATTCAGATGAACTCAGTCGTCGCCAGGCCACGACACTGGGTGAGACCTTGAGAGGCCTTCCAGGCGTCTCTGCGACGGGCTTTGGATCAAACGCAAGTCGTCCCATCATCCGGGGTCAGGACGGCGATCGGGTGAAGATCCTGCAGAACTCAGCACCGACGAACGACGCCTCTGCGATGAGCTTTGACCATGCGGTGGGCGTTAGCCCTTATGCGCTCGAACAGGTCGAGATTCTGCGCGGCCCCTCGGCCCTGCTCTATGGGGGCAGTGCGGTGGGTGGTGTCGTAAACCTCGTCAACCGTCGCATTCTGCGCAACCGCTTGGATGAAGCCAGCCGCTCGGTCGACCTGCGAGTCGATGGGGCGAACAATAACCGGCAGGGTGCGTTTGAGCTGGAGTCCCCGGTCGGGGGTGATTGGTTCCTTCACGTAGATGGATTTGCCCAGAAGAACGGTGAGACCCGCACGCCAGTCTTTACTGACAATGGCGAAGAGCCCGAGACGGGCAAGCGCGTGCGCAATAGTTCTGCGGACTCCAAGGGGTTTGGCATTGGGCTGTCCAAGGTGACGGGCGCCGATTACTGGGGTTTCTCAGTGGAGTCTGACCAGTCGAGCTATGGCGTGCCGAAGGAGACTGCAACTACCATTGACATGGATCGTCAGCGACTGGGCTTTGCGGCCGACCAGGCCATGGCTGGCGGGCTCTTTGAGCGCGTACGTATTCGAGCAGGCGTCACTGATTACCAGCACAAGGAGATCGAGGACGGCGCTGTCGCATCGACCTTTAAAAACCAGGCCAATGCCATTCGGATGGAGCTGGGTCCCC
>CALMJH010000069.1 GCA_937864175.1 uncultured Burkholderiales bacterium | reverse complement strand
TTGGTGCCCGGAGCGGGAATCGAACCCGCACGCCTTGCGGCCCGGGATTTTAAGTCCCGTACGTCTACCTATTTCGTCATCCGGGCGGAGGACTTAGGAGCGTCATTCTAGACCTCTCACGGCCCAAAACAAAAAGCCCACCGCTAGGCGGTGGGCTTTTTAACATGTGCCAACCGACGGTCGGCACAGAGGTTACCAGGCGATTAGCTGGCCTGGGTGTTGATGTCGCCCTTCAGGGTGGGGTAGCGAACGTGGTCTACCAGTTCCTGAATGTCCTTACGGGGCTCAGGTGTCAACAGGCTGACGATGATGATCACCGCAAAGCCCAGAGGCACACCGAAGATACCAGCCGAGATCGGAGCGATTTCCCACCAGAGCTGAACAGGCGAAGTGACACCGAAGACGCCCCGGAGCCACGGCTGGGTGGTCACCATGTAGTACATGGTGATACCGAGACCAGCAACCATGCCTAGTACAGCGCCCCACTTCGTGGCCCGCTTCCAGAAGATGCCCAGAACCAGGGCGGGGAAGAAGGCTGCTGCAGCAAACGAGAAGGCGGCGCCGACCAGGAACAGAATGTCCGCAGGCTTCTGGGCTGCAACATAGGCCGCCGCCAGAGCCACCACCAGCAGCAGGGCCTTGGAGATGGCCACGCGACGAGCAGTAGAGGCGTTGGGGTCGATCATCTTGTAGTACAGGTCGTGTGACAGCGCGTTGGCGATGGTCAGCAGCAGACCGTCAGCAGTCGACAGAGCTGCAGCCAGACCGCCGGCGGCCACCATGCCGGAGATGACGTACGGCAGCCCGCCGATCTCGGGTGTAGCCAACACAACGATGTCACCACCAATCTTCATTTCACCCAACTGGAAGATGCCGTCTTTGTTGACGTCAGCAACCGACAGCAGGGCTGGGTCAACGGCATTCCACTGGGCGATCCAGGCGGGCAGCTTGTCAAACGGCGTGCCAACCAGGACGTTGAAGACCTCGTACTTCACCAACACGGCCAGTGCAGGCGCCGTGAAGTACAGCAAGAAGATGAAGAACAGCGACCAGGTGACCGACTCACGGGCTTGCTTGACCGAGGGGGTCGTGTAGTAGCGCATGAGAATGTGCGGCAGCGCTGCAGTACCCACCATCAGACAGAAAATCAGAGCCAGGAAGTTACGTCGAGAGTTATCAAAGGCGGCCTGAGCCTTTGCATCACCTGCGGGATCACCCGCAAACTGGGTACCGTGACGCGGCATACCAGCGAGAGGTTTGGCTGACGCCAGGGCGCCTGCTTTCCCCTTCTCCCAGGCAGACTTGGCTGCAGCCTCGTCCTTGGGAACCGCAGCAAGAGCCTTCTCCGCAGCAGCCACGTCAGCGGCCGGTGCATTGGCAGCCTTCAGGTCGGCAACTTTCTTCTCAGCAGCAGCCTTGTCGGCGGCCAGAGCAGCTGGGATGTTCTTCAGCTTGTCGTCGAAAGCTGCGGCGCGAGCCTTGTAGGCCTCGATGACTTCCAGCTCCTTCGGATCTTTAATCAGCTCGGCTTCACGGGCAGTGACCTTGGCCAGCTGTGAACCGTAGACCAGCTGCGGAATGGGCACACCAGTCTGTTTCACCGACAGCCAGATCACAGGGATGAGGTAGGCGATGATGAGGATGATGTACTGGGCCACCTGGGTCCAGGTCACCGCACGCATGCCACCCAGGAAGGAACAGACCAAGATACCGGCCAGACCCATGAAGATGCCCAGTTCAAACGGCACACCGGTGAGACGGGTCGTAATCAGGCCCACACCGTAGATCTGCGCCACCACATAGGTGAAGGAGCAGAGGATGGCGGCTAGGATGCCGATGAGACGCGGCAGGTTGCCGTCATAGCGGGCACCGAGGAAGTCGGGAATGGTGAACTGCCCGAATTTCCGCAGGTACGGCGCAAGGAAGAGCGCCACCAGACAGTAGCCACCGGTCCAGCCCATGATAAAGGCCAGGCCACCGTAGCCGGTCAGGTAGAGCGTACCGGCCATGCCGATAAAGGAAGCGGCTGACATCCAGTCCGCGCCCGTGGCCATGCCGTTGTACACCGCAGGAACCCGACGACCCGCCACGTAGTACTCGGAGGCGTCGTTGGTGCGGCTCATTACGCCGATACCGGCGTACAAGAGCACGGTCGCGGCCAGGAAGATGTATCCGATCCAGGCACGGGTCAGGCCCATCTGCTCGGCAATCGCCAGGATGATCACGAAGGCGATGAAACCGCCGGTGTACCAGGCGTAGACCTTGTTGAGTTGCTTTTTAAAGGCACTGTTCGAACTTGCGGAGAATGTGCCGCCGCCTTCAGTAGGTAGTCCGGCCATGTTTACTCCTCCTCTTCTTCGGCGCAACCATGTTCTTGGTCGAGCTTGTTCATGTAGTGAGCGTAGTAGGCAATGATGATCACGTAGATCACCAGAGCGCCCTGAGCGCCAACCCAGAAACTAAAGGGCCAGCCGAAAAAAGTAAAACTCAGGTCTCGGGCGTAATAACCCACCACGTACGTAACAAAAAACCAGATGGCTAGCAGGAAAACCGTCATGCGAAGGTTTTTCTGCCAGTACTGGCGATGCGATTCAGTTAACTGCATATTGCCCTCTCCTTCTTGTTGTGATCCGAATAAACCCGGTTCAAACGCGACCCTACGACTTGCGCCGCATTACAGCCGAATCGCTCCCCTACTCATGAGGCTTTGAGACCAGTCTCCCGCTCAAGTTGAGCGGCAAATTTGGGCTCAAATCCCTTCAAATGCCGAATAATCTTCAGCGCTTCGTCGGGCTCATGTCGATCTATGTGCACCCGGGCCAACTGATACCAGGCGTAGGGGCTCATAGGCTGTAATTTGGTGTTGCGCTTCAGGCAGACGACCGCCTCGTCGAGGCGTCCGAGTTGTATGAGGACCAGACCGAGGCCATACCAGGCGCGGTCGAGGGAGTCGCTGAGTTCGAGAGCCTTGCGGAAGCTAGACTCTGCACCCAGCAGATCTTTGGATTCTTCTTGGAGATAGGCCAGGTTAAACCACATGGCCGCAGTGGCTTTGGGCTGGGCCAGCGCCTTTTGATAGAGCCGGATGGCCGCTGCCTTGTCGCCCATCTCAGCCCGGAGGTGGGCAAGGCTGCTGAGGCCATAGATGTCGTTGGGGTACTGCTCCACCATCTCGGAAAAGGTCTCCGCCGCCCGGGACCGAAGCCCCAGCAGCAGAAAGAGGATTGCTCGCCACTTCAGAACCGACCATCGAAAATCAAATCGACTCATCGACACCCCACCATTTCGACTGACACACAATGTTCAATCTTTGCCAACGTCACTGCGATGTATAGCACAGACACGATGCAAAAGGCCACTATGGGGTGATGTTGCGGCGCAACCTTGCTTGGAGAGATTTTGACCGCTATCCAGACCCACGGGCGATTCAAGACCACAAAGAGCTGATAGAAGAGATTGGTAAACCGCTTGGCCCCTGCCAATATAAATAGCAGGCCTTGGCCCATTAAGGACAAGCCCCCGATGTACAGCACCAGTTGAGCGATGTTGAGCGCTTCGAGCACCGGTTGTCTCTTTAGTTTTTGTTTTGATTGCGGTGCAGTGTAATACAACCACTAATCCAAGCCAACCACCCATCGCGATCGGCCCGAAAGCTTATGAAGCGCATAGATATCTCGCCTCTCCTTGCCCAGGGATCCCCAGATGCGCAAGAGCAGTTCTGCCGTCGCAAAAGAGTCGGCTGCGGCCTGATGCCGCACCGCACACTCCAGGCCAAAATGCGAGAGCCACTGGTCCAAGGATCGGGCCTTCACCCGTGGAAATGCAGCCTTGGACAGGGGGGCCAGGTCTAGCCAGAGGTTGTCGAGTTTGGCCCCCAGATAGCGTTTGGCCCAACGTTGAATCAAGGTCTCATCGAAAGGCGCATGAAAGGCGAACAGGGGCGAGCGGCCCACCCAGGCCTGAAAATCCCGCATGACCTTGGCTGGGTCCTGACCGTTTCGCTGCGCACCCACCCCAATGCCATGCACAAGAATGTTGGACTTCGACGAGGTGACCTCGGGCCGAAGAACCGCCTCAAAGCTGTCTGCCGTCTCGATTACTGGCCGAGCCCCCTTGCCCTCGAGGCGAAGGGCCACAGCCGCTATGGCCAAGAGCTCATCCTGGTGAGGATCCAGACCACTGGTCTCCACATCCAAGACCACCCATCGGCGAGCGTCGGCGGGCTCTGGGGGAGTGAAGGCCTGCAGCAGCCAGTTCCACTTAGCGGGCATAGTCCAGCTCGAGCCGCTGCTGCAGTTGTCGAATGGTCTTGAGCGACTCCTTCAAGATGCTGCGGTCAATGTCGTTCAGAGATGCCAGTTCGATGAGGTTGGGATTGTCCGCAACCGCCGTCTTCTGAATCTGAATGTTCAGGCGCAGGGTCTGCATAAACTCAAAAGCCGTCACCCACGACTCGTACTCGCGCGCCGCCAGCCCCAGGGCCTGCCCTACCTGCTCCAGCCGAACCCGCGTATTGGTGGCGTCAATTCCTTTGGACAAGGCAAAGATTCGCGCCACATCGACCACAATGGCCGTCGCCCCCATCTTGAGGTCCAGGCAGTCCCGCCCATCGACTTTGGTGGCCTCTACGCCACCATGCCAGTTCAGGGGTACTTGGCTACGAGCCGAGTTATCGGCCAACTGTTTGATGAAGCGTGGTGTGGCCATGGAGCGGGTTCGCACCAGGTCACGCATGGCCTCTGTCAGGCTGGCATTGCCTGCCAGGACCCGGAAGTCAAAGAAGATACTGGACCGCAGGAGCGCCTCGGGGCTTCCATGCTCAATCCAATTGGCAAATTTGCCCAGCCACTCCTCCTCGCTCAGGCAGAGGGCTGGGTTGCTGGCCATGATCTGGCCTTTGCAAAAGGGAAAGCCGCAGGCATCTAGCCCGGCATTGACGTCCTGGGCAAATTCCAAAAACTTGGCCTTGGCCTCTGCCCCCAGACCATTGCGGTAGACCAAGGCGTTGTCTTGGTCTGTTGAAATGGTCTGCTCCCCGCGACCCTCTGAGCCCAGGGCAATCCAGGCAAAGTCCGTCAGGTCAAGGCAGTGTTTATCGCAAAAGAGCTGCACCAGCCGCTCGCAGATGAGGTCATTGAGGTGGCTAATCAGGGCGGTCATCTGCCGGGACTGGACGCCCTGACCCAGCAAGGTCTGAGCAAATTGGCGGACTTCGCCCGAGGAGACCTGCAGCGAGAGAACATCTGGGGCACTGCGAATCGCCGAGCTCACCGATTTGAGCGACAGGCGCTGGGCAGAAAAGAGGTCACGCTCTGAGACCACGTTGACCACCTGGTCGCCTTCGAGCACAGGCACATGTCGAATGCCGTAGCGCGACATCATGAGCGCAGCATCCTGAGCCGTGTCATGGGCCTGCAAAAACTTCACATGAGGGGACATGACATCCTGGATCAGGGATCCCAAATCAAGGCCCGCAAGAGCGACCCGACTCACCACATCGTCTCGGGTCAGAATACCCGCCAGTCGGCCCTCTGAGTCCAGGACCAAGACCGAACCAACCCGGGTCTCGTGCATCTTCATCAGGGCATCGCGAAGCGGCTGGCCTGTCCGAACAGATACCGCCTGCCTTCTCGGCAATGCGCCAAGCGGAGTCTCGAGTGAGAGAGCCGTAAAGACCTCGGAGGCATAGGTTCTTTGCACCAGCTTGCGCGACATCTCCAGAAACCGCAGAAGCCGCTGGCTCACAAAGGCGGCAAATGGCGGGGAGACCTCGGCAAGCTTGAGCACAGTCGCTCTGCCAATGGCCAGACAAAAACAGTCGCCCAAGGCTGAGTAAACAGAGGTTACGGCTCGACCGGCTACCACTGCACTAACCGGAAAAAACTCGCCGGTATCAATCCTGCGGGCCTCGGCAAATTCCTCGGCAATGCCACGTCGGCCCACGACCGAACCCTGGCGAACAAAATAGAGGACCTGTGCCAGACCAGAACTGGGCTGAAGGATGACCTCATCTGGCTCGAAGTAGTGCTCGGCTGCAGACTCGATAAACAGGTCCACATGGGCCGGGTCCATTTCGGCAAAGGGCATCACCTGCGTGAGCTGGCGATGAAGGTTGATCACCAGACTTTTTGATGGCGTTGAACTCTGCGGCATTTCCGTCATGGTCCCCAGGCCTCCTTTCGCGCCTACAATACGTGGCGACTCTAATTGCACCACATCTATCGAGAATCCTATGTCCTCTACCGCCACTGCCCTTGACTTTAGTCAGACCACCGAGCTGGTCGCCGCCGGAATCTTCGCGATTGCCGTGCTGCACACCTTCTCGACCAAGCTCTTTGAGCGCCTGGCGCATCGGTATCCAGCCCACCATGGGGTCTTTCACCTGCTCGGAGAGGTAGAGGCGGTTTTTGGGTTCTGGTCGATTGTTCTCTTCGGGTGGCTCATGTTGCGGGAGGGTTTTGGACCTGCTGTTCAATACGCCGATAGCCGAAACTACACCGAACCACTCTTTGTCTTTGCGATTATGGTGATCGCAGCCAGCCGTCCCATCATGTCGTTTGCCCGCATGATTGTTGAAGCCATCAGCGGCGTCCTTCCACTTGACCGGGGCATGGCCACCTACTTTGTGCTGTTGTCGGTGGTGCCCCTGCTGGGCTCTTTTATTACCGAGCCCGCCGCCATGACCCTAGCCGCCATGTTGCTAGCCCAAAGCTTTTTCCGTGCCGATGCGCCCACCAATTTCAAATACGCCACGCTGGGCGTCCTTTTTGTAAACGTCTCTATTGGCGGAACACTCACCCACTTTGCCGCGCCCCCAGTCCTGATGGTGGCAGCCAAATGGGGGTGGGACTCCTGGTTCATGCTGACCACCATTGGCTACAAGGCGGCCATCGCGGTCGTCATCAATGCAGCAGCGGTGACCTTTTTGTTCCGTCAGCAGTTGAAAGAGACCACTCAGCGGCTGGTGACCGGGGACTTAAAAACTGAACCAAGCCCCAAAGTGCCCCTCACCATCGTGCTGGCCCACCTGCTGATGATCGCGGGCATCGTCGTCTTTGCCCATCATCCGCCTATCTTCTTGGGTATTTTTCTGGTCTTCATGGGGCTGGCGACCGCCTACAACCAACACCACGACCGGCTCATTCTGCGTGAGGGCCTGATGGTGGCCTTCTTTTTGGCAGGCTTGGTGGTGTTGGGTGGCTTGCAGTCCTGGTGGTTGCAGCCTCTGCTGGCCCAGATGAGCCCGACGTCGGTCTATTACGGTGCCACCGCCTTAACGGCGATTACCGACAACGCAGCCCTAACTTACTTGGCCTCACTCGTTGAGGGCTTGAGCGATGAGTTCAAATATGCCGTGGTCTCTGGAGCCGTCACCGGGGGTGGACTGACGATCATCGCCAATGCGCCCAACCCGGCTGGGGCCTCGATTCTGCGGCGGTACTTCAGCGACGAGACAATCGACCCACTCAAGCTCTTCTTGGCCGCCAGCCTGCCCACACTGGTGACCATCGCTGCGTTTCGGCTGATTTAGACCTTAGAGATCTGCCAGGGGCTGAAAGGCGCCTGGCGCCTCGGATGGCTGGCCCATTCGGGCAATGACGTGATCGAGCTGCCCCTCCAGGGCGTGGATAGAGGCTGGGGGCATCTCTGCTAGCGCCTGAACCAGGACGCCAATCTTGGGTTCTGGCACCTTGGCCAGCAGAGCCTTGGCTGCGGGAGTGCTGCTTAGCTCGAAGGCCCGGGCGTCGCTCTGGTTACGGTCTCTAACCACATAGCCCTCTGCCACCAAGTGCCGAATGATGTTGCTGGCGGTCGACTGGTGGATGGCGAGGGCCTCGGTAAGTTCGCCTGGCCGCACTCGCGGGTTGGCATCGATGATGGCCAGGGCCCAGACATGTGAACCGGACAGACCGGTGACCTTTTCAACCCGCCGGTAGTGTTCTTTCACCGCTCTAAAAATCACTCGAAACTGCTTGAGCACTCTGACGGCGTGCTCCGGCACATGGGTCTTCATGGGGCCTCCGCAACGAACATCTGCGAAGGCTACACCTTTTTAAAAGGACAGGGTTGCCGAGGCCTTTACCAGTCGAGGCGCACCGGGCGTTAGGTAGGCATCGCCCAGAAACTCAGCTACATCACGCCAGTAGCGCTCGTCTGTCAGGTTTTCAATAGCAAGGCGATAGGTGGTGGCACCCGCCTTGGTCCTTTGGACATAGCTCAGGCCGACATCCAGGCGATGAAAGTCCGGCGCATAGACCGAGTTGTCTCGAGACGCTGGACGCTTGCCCGTGTAGAGCCAGTTGGCATTGGCCGACAGACCGTCGATGCCCGGTATCCGATAGTTCACAAAGGTGTTCAGGCGGAACTTGGGTGTGTTGAGAGCCTCTTTGCCCTCGAACAAGGCATTGCCCGTGCCGGAGGTGTC
>CALMJH010000068.1 GCA_937864175.1 uncultured Burkholderiales bacterium | reverse complement strand
GCGGCTGTAGCTCAGTTGGATAGAGTACCTGGCTACGAACCAGGGGGTCGTGGGTTCGAATCCTGCCAGCCGCGCCATCCCTCCTCTCTCGACAGTTAGACTCTTGGGCATGGACTTTGCCCAAATTGCCCAGACCATCTCCATATTTGCCCTGCCGGTCCTGCTGGCCATTACCCTGCACGAGGCGGCACATGGCTATGCGGCTCGGCACTTCGGTGACTACACGGCGGCTCAAGCCGGGCGCATTACGCTCAATCCATTTGCCCACATCGATCCGGTCGGCACCATCCTGATTCCCATCGGCCTTTATGTCATGACCGCGGGCGCCTTCTTGTTCGGCTATGCAAAGCCTGTCCCCGTCGACTTCAGAGCCCTCCGACACCCAAAACGTGACATGGTCTGGGTGGCCCTTGCCGGTCCAGCCAGCAACCTCTTTCAAGCCATCGCCTGGGGAGCACTCTTTATTCTGCTTCGGGCCTTTGAGAATGAAGAGCCTTTTTTTAACTCACTAGCCCGTGCAGGACTTCTGGTGAATGTGGTGATGTTTGTCTTTAACCTATTGCCCCTGCCCCCGATGGATGGAGGCAGGATTCTTGTGGGCCTGCTGCCCTGGCGTGCTGCTCTTGCGGTCTCACGAGTGGAGCCTTACGGGTTTTTTATCGTCCTGGTCTTGTTGTTGCTGGGACTGGTCTCTGAGTGGTGGATGATGCCCCTGATGAGCCTCACCTACCTGGGGCTCGATTGGCTCCTCTGGCCACTGCGCCAAGTCTTGGAGGCGTTGCTCTGATGGCCCAGAGGGCAGAGCCGGTTTTGGTGGTTGGCGCTGGTATTGCCGGTCTGGCGACCGCCCTGGCCCTGGCCCAACGGGGCATTGGCAGTCGCCTCGTTGAACAATCTCCGGGGCCTCGCCTCACGGGGGCTGGGCTCCAACTGGCGCCCAATGCCGTTCGCATACTCAAGGCACTAGGGCTTGCGAAAGCCCTAAAGGAACGCAGCTTTGCGCCAACAGCCCTCTGCATTCGGGACTTCCAGACCCATCGGGAAATTGGTCGGCTGCCCCTGGGTGCGAGGTGTCAGACTCGGTATGGCGAGCACTACCTCACCATCCACCGCGGTGACCTCATCCAGGCGCTCCTGTCACGAGTTCAAGAAATGGGCATCCATATTGAGTGGTCGTGTAAGCCATCCGTCTCAAAGAGCAGCCGGCCAGATCCCCTCATTTCAATTGCAGATGAGCCAGTCAGAGCCCCCGTCATCGTCGGCGCCGACGGCGTCTGGAGCAGCCTTCGTGCCGCCGTTCCTGCTGCTCAAGGGCCAGTTGAGACCGGACAGGAAGCCCTGCGGGCGGTCATCGACAAACCTGTCGTGACCCAAGACAAGACCTTTTCCAGTGACGTGACCGTCTGGACCAGGCCAGGACTGCATGTGGTCGGCTACCCAATTCGAGGCGGAGAGTCCTACAGTCTCGTCGTGATCCGAGACCAGCAGACCAGCGCCAAAAAAGACTGGGACCACAGCCTGTCGACCGAGGAGGTGGCACCGATCTTTGAAAAATCTAGGGGCTTTCTGCGAGACCTCTTCGAGCAGGCGCCCGGCTGGCAGAGTTGGCCCCTGATGGCCTCCAGCCCGCTGCCCTCAGGTCGCGGACTTGGACAGGGCCGAGTCGCTCTTGTGGGGGATGCCGCCCACCCCCTGCGACCGCATCTAGCCCAGGGAGCCGCAATGGCCCTGGAGGATGCCTGGCGCTTGGCCGACAGCCTCGCCTGGAGAGACTATCGGTTGGACAATCCAGAGGAGGCGATTGCGCGTTACGCTGACCAGCGCTGGCGTCGCGTCTCTCGCGTGCAACGCCAGTCCGCTCGGTCTGGACGCATCTTTCAGTTGGGAGGGATGATGGCCAGTGCTCGCAACTTCGCCCTGCGGCTCGCACCCATTCCGCTCATGGACCAGCCCTGGCTGTACCGCGTATCAGAGGCGAGCAGCCGAGAGCACTAGACCACTAGAGTTTTTCAGTCTCACCTGCGGTCGGCTGCCAGCGCATCAGTCGGCGCTCAACCCGAGTGACGATGCCATCGAGCACCAGCGCGAATCCTGTCAGCACCAGAATACCTGCAAAGACCGTGTTGACGTCAAACAGGCCCTCGGCCTGGAGAATCAGGTAGCCGACCCCAGCAGCTGAGCCCAGATACTCACCGACCACCGCTCCAACAAATGCCAGCCCAACACTGGTGTGGAGGCTGGAAAAGACCCAACTGGTGGCGCTTGGCAGGTAGACGTGTCGCAGCAAATTGCGCTTGTCCGCTCCCAGCATTCGGGCATTTGCAATCAGTGTTGGGCTTACCTCACGCACGCCCTGATAGACATTGAAAAATACGATAAAAAAGACCAGCGTGACTCCAAGGGCCACCTTTGACCAGACACCTAGACCAAACCAGACTGCAAAGATGGGGGCTAGAATGACGCGCGGCATGGAATTGAGGGCTTTGATATAGGGATCGAGGACGGCAGATGCGTTCGGGCTGAGGGCCAGCCAGAGGCCCATACCAAGCCCACTGGCCGTTCCAATGCCAAAGGCCATCATGGTCTCAAATAGCGTGATACCAAGATGCTTGTAGATACTGCCCGTCGCAAACCAGTCCACAATCACCCCAAAGACCTTGATCGGCTGTCCAAAGAAAAACGCAGCCTGGTTGGGGTTGTCAAAATAAAAATTGGGTAAAAGACCCGGCTCGGTCAGGACATGCCAAGCCAAAACAATGGCCGCAAAGAGGCCGAGTTGGGCAAGACGAAGTTGTAAACCCGTCATGCGGCCGTTCCCATCTGCTGGGCGTAGCCCTTTAAGACCTCGTCTCTCAGGACAGCCCAAATGTCTCGATGGAGTTCTACAAACTGGGGATGGTTACGAATCTCAGCAACATCCCGAGGCCTCTCGAGGTTGATTCGAAACTCCCCGATTGGTCGAGAGCCAGGACCGGCCGAGAGGACGAGGACGCGGTCAGACATGGCGATGGCCTCGTCGAGGTCATGGGTGATGAACAGAACGGCCTTCTGCTTCTCCTGCCAGAGGTTCAGCAACTCGTTTTCCATCAACTGACGAGTCTGGATATCGAGAGCCGAAAAGGGCTCATCCATCAGGATGATGTCCGGGTCCATGATGAGTGTCTGGGCCATCGCAGTTCGCTTGCGCATGCCACCCGACATCTGGTGAGGATAACGATTGCCAAAGCCCCCAAGGCCCACTCGTTTGAGCCAGGCCTCCGAGAGGTCCCTGGCCTGCTCGATAGATACGCCCGTGAATTCAAGCCCTGCCATAACATTTTGCTGGGCTGTCCGCCAAGGCAGAAGGGCCTCGGCCTGAAACATATAGCCCGCTCGTCTGTTTACGCCCGACAGACTCTGACCAAATATCTCGACACGGCCTGAGGAAGGCGTCAGAAGTCCAGCCGCAACGTTCAGAACGGTGGACTTCCCACAGCCTGTTGGTCCAACAACGGAGACAAACTCACCCGGCGCAATCTGAAAGCTGACCTCCCGAACGGCTGTATAGCGCTGTCCAGGATTGTGTCGATCCGCAAACGTGCAGGTGACGTCATGAAAACAGACAGCAGCCGGCGAGGTCATCTCTATTTTGGAGCCTTCTCAACGAACTGATTGGTAAAGGTCCGCTTCAGATCGATGGACTTCGCGTCGATATTTGAGTCGTAGGCGGCTAGGGCTTTGAGGGCCGTCTGGGTCCCGGCTGGCGAAATAACACCGTCTGGAGAGATGGCCTCTTTGACATTCGCAAAGGTCAGCTTGTAGAGCTCTGGATCTCCAAGGTGGTAGCTAGCAGGCACGGTTTTCAATACGTCATCGGGACTGGCCTTGGCAATCCAACGGTTGGCCTTGACGATTGCATTCGTGAGGGCCTGAGCCGCCTTGGGATACTTCTTGAGGAAGTCCTCGGGGGCATAGAGGCAGCCCGCCGGCATGTCCCCGCCGAAGAGCTTACGAGTTGCATCCAGTTTACGGGTGTCGGTGACAACCTTGATAGAGCCATCCTTCTCGAGAGTTGAAATCACCGGATCCAGATTGGAGATTGCGTCAATCTGACCGGCCCGCATTGCAGCGACTGCGCCTGAACCCGCTCCAACACCGATGAAGGAGACATCAGTGCCCTTCAGCCCAACACCATCCAGAACAAAGTTGGCCACCATATTGGTTGAAGAGCCTGGTGCCGTGACGCCGATCTTCTTACCTTTGAGGTCGGCTACCGACTTAAAATTGGGCATGGTCTTGGTCGAGACTCCCAAGACGATTTGGGGAGCACGGCCCTGCTGAACAAAAGCCGTGAAGTACTGCTTCTTGCTCTGAAGGCTGATGGTGTGCTCGTAAGCACCCGAGACGACATCTGCCGAGCCGCCAACCACGGCCTGGAGAGCCTTGGAACCACCCGCAAAGTCCACGATCTCGACGTTGACGCCCTCTTCCTTAAAATAGCCTTTCTGCTCGGCAATGGTCAGCGGCAGATAGTAGAAAAGGTTCTTGCCACCTACCGCGATGGTGACTTTCTCTTTGTCTGAGGCGGCCAGCACGACAGGGCTTGCCAAAGAGGCAGCGAGTCCAAGGATGGCGCATTTGACTGAGGTAGATAAGAACGAACGACGCATGACAATCTCCTTGCTTGTTTTTAGATTCGGTAGCAAGAGTATGAACATCCCGTGAAAAAATTTTTGAAAACCCGCGGATCGGGATTACCCTTAAATTCCACCAACGGGACCATCAGAGTCTGACAATAGCCACCTGTAACAGACGCTAGAGTTAATCCAGCATGCTTCCCCTCTCTGATCTCAAAGTCCTCGAAATGGGCCAGCTCATTGCTGGACCGTTCTGCGCAAAAACGCTGGCGGATTTTGGAGCCCAGGTCATCAAACTCGAGCCACCCGAAGGGGGAGACCCCCTTCGTAACTGGCGGGTAATGCGCAACGAAGTCTCGCTTTGGTGGCACATCCAATCGCGCAACAAACAATCCGTAGCCGTTGACCTGCGCCAGCCCGAGGGCCAGGCCCTGGCCCGTCAACTCGCCTCACAGGCCGACATCCTGATTGAGAACTTCAGTCCCGGCACCCTTGAGAAATGGGGCATGGACTATGAGAGCCTCTCTAGAGACAACCCCGGCCTCATCCTAGTGCGCATCTCAGGCTTTGGACAGACAGGCCCTTACCGAAAAAATCCTGGTTTCGGGGTGATCGGTGAGGCCATGGGAGGGCTGCGTTACCTCAGCGGTGAACCAGGGCGGAAGCCCGTTCGGGTTGGAATTTCAATTGGCGATACCCTCGCAGCCTTGCATGCAGTGGTGGGGATCTTTGCGGCCGTTGAAGTTCGTCATAAAACGGGCAAAGGACAAGTGGTCGATGTCGCCTTGTCTGAATCCGTCTTCAACGTGATGGAGAGCCTGGTGCCCGAGTACTGTCAGGCCGGCATGATTCGTGAACCGGCTGGCTCTGCTCTACCCGGCATCACGCCCTCAAACGCCTACAGCTGTCGAGATGGACTCGTGCTGATTGCGGGAAACGGCGACGGCATCTATCGGCGACTGATGGAGACCATTGGGCGAGAGGACCTACGAGACGACCCAGACCTTGCCAACAATGCTGGCCGAGCCAAGCAGGCCGACCGAATCGACACAGCCATCGGTGCCTACACGGCCGAGCGAACCGTGAAAGAGATCATTCAAACACTCGAAGAGGCTCGCGTACCAGTCGGTCGAATCTACACCGCCAAAGACATCGCAGAAGACCCCCAGTACCGTGCACGCGAGATGTTGATTCAGACCACCGCCTACGACGGTGAGCCGATTACCCAGCCGGGTATTGTCCCGAAGTTATCTGCCACGCCAGGTCAAATCAGCAGGCGGGCCCCGACCATCGGCGAGCATACCGACGAGGTCCTCTTAAAGGCCGGTTTTAGCGAAGAGGTGCTGTCCGACTTACGCACCAGAGGAGTTATCAAATGAGCCATCAATTTCCCCCGCATGTTGTCCTCTGCGATGTCTCCCCCCGTGACGGCCTGCAAAACGAGTGCAAGCCAATTTCTACCACCGACAAAATTTCTCTGGTTCAGGATCTCATTGATGCCGGCATGCCACGCATCGAGGTCACCTCTTTTGTCTCCCCCAAAGCCATTCCGCAGATGGCCGATGCCCAAGAGGTCATGCAGGGTCTCACCAGAAGGTCCGGCGCAGAACTGGTAGTCTTAGTCCCCAATCAGAAGGGAGCTGAGCGTGCTCTGGCCTGCCAGCCAGACGAGCTAAATCTGGTGATGTCGGTGACGGAGTCCCACAGCAAGGCCAACCTGCGCATGACCCCCCAAGAATCCTTCGAAAGGCTGCAAGAGGTGGTGGTCACGACCCGAGACCGAGTCCGGCTGAATGTCTCGCTGTCTTGTAGTTTTGGCTGCCCCTTCGAGGGCGATGTGCCGGCGGAGCAGGTGCTCCACTGGGTGAGGGCCTTCTCTGAGTTAGGGGTCACCGGCGTGTCCCTCTGCGACACCACCGGAATGGCCTTTCCAAGTCAGGTAAGGGAACTGGTCGGCCGGGTACAGAAGCTGTCACAAAAGAGCCGCATTACCCTTCATTTCCACAACAGTCGTGGCCTCGGTCTGACCAATGTCTTCGAGGGACTGCGCGCGGGTGTTACTCATTACGACGCCTGCACGGGTGGCATCGGTGGCTGCCCATACGCCCCGGGAGCCAGTGGCAACGCCTGCATGGAGGATATTGTTCATGCGATGCACTGCGAGGGCATTGAGACCGGGATCGATCTCGACAGGCTCCTTAAGGTCTCGAAAGACCTTGGAAACTTGCTAGAGCACCCACTGAGTGGACAGGTGGTCTATGCGGGGCCTCGGTCCAAGACCTACGCCCTGGACCAGGCCAAATCCCAATGAATCTTGCTACGGCTTGAGGTAGGCAAAACCTTGTTTGAGTTGAAGGTTGGCCACCTCGGCAACGCCTGACTGCACCATGACAGCCTCCGTCGAGAGAGTCTTGGTGTCGAGATTGCGAGACTTGAAGGTGTTGGCACAGGCTCGAAATTCAACCCCGCGACCTTTTAGGGTCTGCATGGTGACCTCAAAGGGGTTGCCATTTTTGTCTTTTGCGCCATCCAGCATAAAGTCGATACCCGCACCGTGGCCCACGACGACCACCTTGGTGTCTTTCGGCATGGCATCCAGGAGGTTCTTAACATTGTTCAAAACCACTGGAGCCTTGTCGGTCCCCTCATTGATGTGAACCACGACTTTTTCGGCCGCTCCGACAGCAGCCGAGCTGATCAGCAGAGCGGCGGCGATCACTGCAGATTGAATAGCTTTCATGTTTCTAAGTCTCCTAGATGTCTTAATTTTTGAGTTTAAGAACTTTTCATGTGAAATGAGTTCATAACATTAGAACTCTAACCTAGACTCCGATTCCCCTTCTCATGCCAACCATCATGCACCGCGAAAACAAAGTCAGCCAGCACGGCAGACGCACCACCCTTCAAATCGCCATGGCCCTCGCTCTGCTGCCCTTCGGACCTGCCGCACTGGCCGTCTCGGCTGGCCAGCCCGCGCCGACCATTGGCTTGCAGACGCTCGACGGCAAATCAGTTGGATCTCGCGACCTCAAGAACAAATGGGTCGTGCTGGAGTGGACCAACCCAGGCTGCCCATTCGTTCAGAAACACTACCAATCCGGCAATATGCAGGCCACACAGGCGGCTGCTCTGAAGGCAGGCTTTACCTGGGTGCAGATCAACTCCACCAACCCCAGTCATCAGGATTACAAGCTGCCAAAGGACATGGCCGCCTGGAATAGCCAAATGAACGCCCAGCTCAGCCTAGCCACGCTGGATCCCAATGGCGCCACCGGAAAAGCCTTTGGTGCCAAGACCACTCCCCAGATGGTGATCATCAACCCGCAAGGCAACGTGGTCTACAACGGCGCGATCGACAGCATTCGTTCCGCGAGTCAGGCCGACATCTCAAGGGCCACTAACTATGTCCTGAAGGCCATGTCAGAGATTAAGGCTGGCAAGCCCGTCTCGGAGCCAGAGACCACTCCCTACGGCTGCTCGATCAAATACTAGGGAAAAGAACTGGTCTACTTGGCTGCGGGGTTTGAGCCGCCAAGCGTCGGCAGCTCCAGCCCTTTGGCCACCAGCGACAAGGCGCCGTTCTGAGCGACATTGCCAGCGATCTCCAGATCACTGGTCTGCTGACCAGCGCAGGCCGTTTTAATCTTGGCGGCGTCGAGTTGGTCATAGGTATCTAAAGCTGCGTTGGTCGCAATCACCGGGATGGCCAGCAGACCTCCCGAAAGCAAGACCAGAGTAGGACCAGCGATGAGACGGGAGGTCTTGATAGTCTCATGGGTATCCACCGAGGCCAGGGCCCCCTTGCAGGAGTTGGAATGAAAGTCGGAGTGCTCCGTGTCTAGGCTCTTGGCGACCCGCGCAGACTGACTGGCACACCCGGCCAATAGCCCGCACAAAACGAGGCCCAGCAACAGCCGCGGGGACGTTGCAGGCACTGCAGTCAGCTTTCGCACGATCGACTCAAAGGTTCGCATGACCTAGCCCAAGACAATGGCGGAGACGGAGGGATTCGAACCCTCGATGGGCTTTTGGCCCATACTCCCTTAGCAGGGGAGCACCTTCGGCCACTCGGTCACGTCTCCTACTTCTCGACTGCTGGCGAAGAACTTACGATTCTAGCCCAAAGGCCTTGTGCAGCGCACGCACGGCCAATTCCATGTATTTGTCGGCAATGACCACCGAAATCTTGATTTCACTGGTGGAAATCATCTGAATATTGATGCCTTCTTTTGAGAGGGTCTCAAACATCTGGCTGGCCACGCCAACATGAGAGCGCATACCGATGCCCACCACGCTCACCTTGCAGATGTCGGCATCGCTGGTGATTTCTCGAGCCTGAATCTGCGGCTGTACGGTGGTCTTGATGACGTCCAGTGCCTTGCTGAGTTCATTTCGATGAACGGTAAACGAGAAATCGGTCATGCCGTCATGACTGGCATTTTGGATGATCATGTCTACATCGATGTTGGCCTGAGCCACGGGGCCTAGAATCTTGTAGGCCACGCCGGGCTTGTCTGGTACGCCAGCAATGGTGATCTTGGCTTCGTCTCGGTTAAAGGCAATGCCAGAAATGACCGCCTGTTCCATGTTCTTGTCTTCCTCATAAGTAATCAAAGTACCCGACTGGGCCTCCTCAGCGAGGTTCATGTCGGGGTCAGTCAGGCTCGAAAGCACACGAGTCTTGACCTGGTATTTGCCGGCAAACTCGACCGACCGTATCTGCAAGACCTTGGAGCCCAGACTCGCCATCTCCAGCATCTCTTCAAAAGTGATTTTCTGAAGACGCTTGGCGTTCGGCTCCACACGCGGATCAGTCGTATAGACGCCGTCGACATCGGTGTAGATCAAGCACTCTTCGGCTTTAAGCGCCGCGGCCACTGCTACGGCTGAGGTATCAGAGCCTCCGCGACCTAGCGTGGTGATGGACTGGTGTTCATCAATGCCCTGAAATCCAGTGATGATCACCACGTAGCCATTGTCCAAATCTCGACGGACCTGCGCATCATCGATGGACTCGATTCGGGCCTTTGTATACGCTGAATTGGTGCGAACGGGCACCTGCCAACCCGTGTAACTCTTGGCTTTCAGCCCCTGCTTTTGGATCGCCAGGGCCAGCAGGCCCACCGAGACCTGTTCCCCCGTCGCAGCAATCTGGTCGAGTTCTCGAGGATCGGGATTGTCGGTGATCTCCTTGGCGAGCCCCAGGAGACGGTTGGTCTCACCGGACATGGCTGAGGGCACAACCACCATCTGATGCCCCGAACGATGCCACTTGGCGACTCGGCGGGCTACATTCTGGATGCGCTCGGTAGAGCCCATCGAGGTGCCGCCGTACTTGTGAACGATTAAAGACATAAGTTATTGACTAAAAAATACGAATCCAGCCCGAAACGATACTTGAAAAGACGCTTTCTCGCCGGTCTCTGCGGCGGCCACATCCATCTGACATCGTGTGTCGTGACTCACATGCCGAAGCTGGCGAGCAAACTCCTGAAGGCGCCTCGCAGGTGGCATTGGAGCCCCGACCTGGGCCAGCCCATGACGCAAAACCCTCAGCCCACGGGCCTCGGAGAGCATGAGCCACCGTTGGCGATTTAAGACCGGAAGGCCCTGGGCAGACCCATAACCTCGCCCGGCCAGCTGATCGAGCTCGACCTGCCTTGCCAGACACTCAGCCCAGTCGGCCTGGGTCAATTCATCGAGAACCCACTTGTCCTGTTGGAGTAGTTCGATCGATCGGCCCATGGCCTGCAGGGCTCCCTGTCGCATTTCCAACAAGAGTGGCATCACTACTTCGCGAAGACGATTGCGGTGAAAACTCTGGTCCGCATTCGTCGGATCCTCAATCCAAGACAGAGCCTGTGCATCCGCAAGCTTACGCAGCTGCTGTTTACTCATGCCCAGCAAGGGTCGCCAGAGTCGCCTGACCGGCGACCAGACCTGCATCGAGGCCAGACCATCGAGGCCTGCGCCGCGCATCCACTGCAAGAGCATGGTCTCCACCTGGTCATCGAGGTGATGGCCCAAGACCAGCGCCTGGTCCTCTGCGAGACAGCGATAAAAGGCCGCATAGCGAGCCTCACGAGCGGCGGCCTCAAGACCCCGGGTCCTGATCTGTTCGGAATCGATTTGAAGGTGGACCAGCTGGAGCCTGACCCCACATGCGTCGCAGGTCTTGGAGGCCTGAGCCTGGAAATCTTGGGCTGAAGGCTGCAGGCCATGGTGGACATGAATCGCCTGAAGGTCGAGCTCGGGCCAGTCCGACTCGCGGGCGGCGACCAGAGCCTGGAGCAATACGGTGGAATCTAAGCCAGCTGAGAGGCCCACCAAGAGACGGTTTGGGAGGTCAGCTGGCCTCTTTAAATCGACCATAGGCACGAAGTCGGGCCTGACGCGTGGCCAGCATGTCCTCGGTCGACAAGGCCTGAACCTGAGCCAGAGCCTCAACAATGGCTTTTTTGAGGCTCTTGGCCATGGCCGGTGCATCCCGATGGGCGCCCCCCATTGGCTCATTGACTACTCGATCGACCAACCCCAGCGCCTTCAGACGCTGGGCCGTGATGCCCAGGGTCTCTGCAGCCTCTGGGGCCTTGGCAGCGCTTTTCCAGAGAATAGAGGCGCAGCCCTCGGGCGAAATCACCGAATAAGTTGAGTACTGAAGCATCAGCACCTGGTCGGCCACCGCAATCGCCAGGGCGCCCCCCGAGCCTCCCTCACCAATCACCGTTGCAATGAAGGGCACCTTCAGTCCTGCCATTACAAATAGATTCTTCCCGATGGCCTCGGACTGACCGCGCTCCTCTGCCCCGATGCCTGGGTAGGCCCCCGGGGTGTCGATCAATGAAATGACGGGGAGCCCGAACTTCTCGGCAAGCCGCATCAGACGCTCGGCCTTGCGATAGCCTTCTGGCCGCGGCATGCCAAAGTTGCGATGGGTTCTCTCCTTCAGATCGCGCCCTTTTTGGTGGCCTATGACCATGACCGGCTGCCCATCCAGACGGGCCAGTCCCCCAACAATGGCGGGGTCGTCGGCAAACCCACGGTCGCCGTGAAGCTCGTAGAAATCGGTAAAGACCTCTCGGATGTAGTCCAGGGTATACGGACGCTGAGGATGCCGGGAGACCTGCGAGATCTGCCATGGCGTCAACTTGGCATAGAGGTCTTTTAATTGGGCCTCGGCCTTTTCTTGGAGGCCGGTGAGCTCATCTGAAATGTCGACAGAGCCATCGCCTTGAACCAGACGAAGCTCCTCAATCTTCTTCTCGAGCTCGGCCAGCGGCTGCTCGAAATCCAGAAACGTAACTGACATAGACCCTATTGTCCTATAAACCCTAAGCACGCCGCCAAGTCGTGCCAGAGGCGCTGTCCTCTAAGACAATGCCCCGGGCAAGGAGATCGGCACGAATCGCATCCGCTTGACCGAAATCCCGGTCTTTCTTTGCCCTGGCCCGCGCTTCTATTTGCATCAAGATGTCTGACTCCGAGAGACCCGCAGCATCTGCGGACTGGGAGGATCCTCCGGCCTGCTTCACCTCCGCCGCAGACCGCTCCAAAAGACCAAGGACCAGACCGAGACCCCGAAGCAAGGCAGCAGCCTCGGCCGCTTGATCCGCCAGGCCGGCCGCTGAAAATCGATTGACCTCTGTGGCAAGACCGAAGAGGGCCGCAATCGCCTCTGGTGTATTGAAGTCGTCATCCATCGCCTGCCGAAAACTGACTGCCTGGGCGTGTTCCGAGCACATTGCCTGCTGCCTCAGTAGCTGGGCCTGCTCAAGTCCGACCGCTGCCTGAAGGCCCGCCTTATCCAGAGCCGTGTACAGCCTGGCTAGACCAGCCCTCGCCTCTTCAAGCGCCGCATCCGAGTAATTCAGGGGGCTCCGGTAGTGGGCACGCAGAATAAAAAACCTCACCACCTCCGGATCGAATCGGGCCAGGACCTCTCGAATGGTGAAGAAATTGCCCAAGGATTTGGACATTTTCTCGTCATCGATACGCACGAAGCCATTGTGCATCCAGGTCCGCACAAAAGGCTGGTGGGTCTGGTCTTGGGTGGCCCCCTCAGACTGCGCAATCTCGTTCTCGTGGTGAGGAAATTGCAAATCTGCGCCTCCCCCATGAATATCAAAGTGCGGTCCCAGGAGGTCACAACTCATGGCCGAACACTCAATGTGCCAGCCCGGTCGGCCCAGTCCGTAGCCCGATGGCCAGACCGCATCACTGGGCTCTCCCGCCTTGGCCTTCTTCCAGAGGACAAAGTCCAGCGGATCACGCTTGTCTCTGGCGACCGCAACCCGTTCACCGGCCCGCAACTCATCTAACGACTTGCCGGACAGGGCCCCGTAGTTCGGGAACTGCCGCACCGCAAAGTGGACATCACCGGGTTGTCCAGACTCATCGGGGTCTTGGTACGCCAGCCCGTTTTCCACCAGTCGCTCAATCATGCCAAGCATCTGCGGAACATAGGCGGTTGCTCTGGGCTCATGGGTGGGGGGCAAGACCCCAAGGGCCGCAGCATCTTGCTGCATGGCCTTAATAAAACGCTCGGTCAGGGCAGCAATGGGCTCGTTGTTCTGCACGGCCCTGGCAATAATCTTGTCGTCGATGTCGGTGATGTTACGGACATAGGTCACCCGATAGCCCTGGGCCTCAAGCCACCGACGCACCATATCAAAGACCACCAAGACCCTCGCATGGCCCACATGGCAGTAGTCATAGACAGTCATGCCACAGACATAAAGGCGCACATGCCCCGGCTCAATAGGCTCGAAGACCGCCTTTTGTCGGGTTAAGGTATTGAAAATCTTCAAGAAATCACCATGCTAGACTGCCAGTGTCAGTTAACCACATCTGCGCATTCTATGGTCTTTATGCTCCGCCGCTTTCTGGCCCTTGGCCTCCTGTCCCTCTGTCCCGTGGTCTTGGCCCAGGTCACTCCACTCTCGACGGCGAGGACTATTCCAAAAGTCACCCTGGAGATCACCCAGACCATTGAGCTCATTGATCTCAAGCGATTCAACGACGCCCAACAGAAAATCGACGAAGCCCTGAAGACCAGACCCCGTGATGCCCAGTGGCGATTCTTAGAGGGCGTCCTGCTGGCCGAAACCAACCAGGACCAGAAGGCCATCAATGCCTTTGAATCCCTCCGCGAGGAGTTTCCTGAACTCGCAGAGCCATACAACAATCTGGCGGTCCTCTACCAGCGTCGCGGTGAATTCCAGCGGGCTCGAGTCGCACTGGAGCAGGCCATTCTGAACCGCCCCGGCTATGCACTGGCCTACGAAAACCTAGGAGACCTCTACACAAGGCTCGCCCTGCAGACCTACGAAAAGGGACTAGGGGCCAAGGGGGCCTCCCCTTTTTTGTCCGCCAAGCGTGGGCACCTGGAGAAAATGCCCCAGCCCTCCGCCTTGTCTATCCAGTCTCGACTACAAAAAAACTGAAAGCGATTAGACCCATGATTGAACTGCACACCAACAAAGGCAAGATTGTTCTGAGCCTTCAGGCCGAGAAAGCCCCGAAGACCGTTGAAAATTTCATCAGCTATGTCAAAGATGGACACTTCGATGGAACCATCTTCCACCGAGTCATCAACGGCTTCATGATCCAAGGCGGCGGGTTCGATCAGGATATGCACCAGAAGCCCACCCGCGATCCCATCGACAACGAGGCCGCCAACGGCCTAAAAAACAAGGCCTACACCGTGGCCATGGCTCGCACCAACGACCCTCATTCTGCGACTGCCCAGTTCTTCATCAATGTCTCCGACAACGACTTCCTCGACTTCAAATCACCATCGGGCAGTGGCTGGGGCTATGCGGTCTTTGGCGAGGTCACCGAAGGCAGGGAAGTAGTCGATGCCATCAAGTCGGTCAAGACCGCCAACAAGGGATTCCATCAGGATGTACCGGTGGAAGCCGTGGTCATCGAAAAGGCTGTCGTGGTTGGTCAATGAATCCACGGGCCTCGCTTGAGCTAGCGCCCGACCAGAAGGTCCTGTTTGCCTCAGACCTTCACCTGCTTCACGACGACGACCCCCTCTGCACAGGTTTTCTGGCCTGGCTCGAAGAACAGTTGCGCTCTCACCAGCCCCATTGGCTTGTCATTCTTGGAGACCTCTTTGAGACCTGGGTGGGCGACGACCTGCTGGACAGCGAGTCTGCCTGGCCCCGCCTGACCGAGACCCTGCAAAGAGAACATCGGGCGGGACTCCAGATCGGGCTGGTGCACGGCAATCGAGACTTCTTGTTGGGACCTCGGTTCTGTCAGAGCGTAGGCGCCACATTGTTTGCAGACCCCTTTGTGTTGACCCAGGCCAGTGGACGTCGTTGGGTCATCAGCCATGGCGATGCCTACTGCACCGATGATCTCGACTATCAGGCCTTTCGAGCGACCGTCAGAGAGCCCGCCTGGCAGCACGAATTTTTAGCCCAGCCACTGGAGGCGCGACTAGCCACCGCACAGACCATGCGGCAAAGGAGCCAGGCCGAGAAGCGTGCCAAGACCCTGTCCATCATGGATGTGAACCAGTCCGCCGTCGACGGGGCCATTGAGAGCCACCGGGCTTTTGGCATGATCCACGGCCATACCCACAGGCCGGGCAGCTACAGAACCCCCAGCGGCCACGACCGCTGGGTCCTGACCGACTGGTCTATCGAGCCGGCTCGTCAGGGTGGTCTGTTGCTGTCGGACGACGGCCCAAGGCTGATTTAAGAGAGGCAATCTCCTCCTCCTGTCGCCGCAGGTCTGCCACCAGCTGATGGAGTAAGACATCAATGGGATCTTGCTGACCCTGCGTCACGCCGTAGGCCGCAAACCCGGCCGCATCTCCCTCTTTCTGGCCAGACAGCGAATCTGCATGCTCTTCGCTGACCAGACGCGCAGGGATGCCGACCACCGTACCCCCGGGTGGGACTGCCTTCACCACGACCGCATTGGAGCCCACCTTGGCCCCGGCCCCGACCGTAAAAGGACCCAATACCTTCGCGCCAGCCCCCACCACGACCCCACTCTCCAGCGTGGGATGCCGTTTGGCCCCCTTGGTGAGAGAAGTGCCGCCAAGCGTCACCCCCTGGTAAATGGTGCAGTCATCTCCCACCACGGCGGTCTCCCCGATCACCACACCAAGGCCATGGTCAATAAAGACTCTTCGACCAAACGTGGCACCTGGGTGAATCTCGATGCCCGTCAGCCATCTGGAGAGCAAGGCCAAGACCCTCGCCAGCCATCGCAACAAGCCCAACCGTGTCAGCCAGAGGAAATGGGCCACGCGATGTAACCAGACGGCATGCAGCCCCGGATAGCAGGTGACCACCTCGAGCCAATGCCGAGCAGCTGGGTCACGCCGCAGAATGGTGTCGATGTCTTCGCGAAAACGGTTCATGTCGTGAGCCTATCAGGAATGGGCATCGAACCCGTCTCAACCCTCACGCCGCAAGGCCCTCTGGACATCAGACAAGAGACCACGAATCAACTGAACCTCGTCCTCGTAAATTTCAGAGCGATTCCACAGCCGCCAGAGTCGCTCATCCATGCGGCCTGGATTCGCTGGGTCTAGCTGCCCAACCTGCTCCGACAGACTAAGCCAGTGCTCATGAAGACCCGCCACCATCTCTCGGCTGGCCGGCTTGGCCGTGGGTCGTCCCGCCCCCGGGGTCTGCTGGCGCGGTCTAGGCAGGGCCAGATGCTGACGGGCGGCCCGTCGGCAGAGATAGGCCACCACCTGCATGGCCTGGGAGAGATTGAGAGAGGAAAATGCCGGGTTCACATCCAGGCTACAGAGGTGACTGCATCGCGCCAGGTCTGTATTGGTGAGCCCAGAGCGCTCAGGACCAAAGACCAGGGCAACCTCCTGCGTCGGGTCTTCGTCAAGCCAGCACATCATCTCTTCGGCCATCTGCTCCAACTCAATGCGCTGAGGCTCAAACTCGCGTGCCCTCGCCGTAAAGCCCACCACCTTGCGGCAGGGGCCCACCAAGTCCATCAGGGACCCAACCCGGCAGCTCGCCAGCAGGGCATCGGCCCCGGAGGCCATGCTGACCGCCTGCTCATCGCAATGCATCCCGGGCACAACGGGGTTGGCCACACTGAGCTGAGAAAACCCCATGGCCATCAGGGCGCGGGCCGCAGCGCCGAGATTGCCGGGGTGGGTGGGACTTACCATCACCCAGCGGACACGCGACAAAAGAGCGTCGAATTCGGATTCGGGTTTCATCTAATCAAAGGTAAAATAGAGGTTGCTCTTTTCACAGTCTAAGCCCATGCATCCATTGCTCAACACGGCAGTCAAAGCTGCCCGCCGAGCTGGCGCCATCATCAACCGCGCCAGCCTGGACATCGAAGCCCTTCGCATCACCCGCAAAGAGCGCAACGACTTTGTCACCGAGGTCGACCAGGCCTGTGAGAAGGCCATTATCGAAATCCTCTCCACGGCCTATCCGGACCATGGTTTTCTGGGCGAAGAATCCGGTCTCACCTTCCGCGGGCAGCCGGTTAGTCCCACCGCAACCGGACGCGCCCCCGATCACATCTGGGTCATAGACCCTCTCGATGGCACCACCAACTTTATTCATGGCCTCCCCATCTATGCAGTCTCTATCGGACTTCTCTACAAAGGCCAGATCACCCAGGCAGTCGTCTACGATCCGGCCCGAGACGAACTCTTCGTCGCCTCCAAGGGCAAGGGAGCCATGCTCAATGACCGGCGGCTTCGGGTTTCCAAACAAGACCGGCTGGACGAGTCACTGATTGGGACGGGATTTCCTTTCAAGCGGCAGGAACAGATCGATGCCTATCTCTCTATGTTCAAGACCATTAGTGGTCGGGCGGCCGGCCTTCGGCGGCCGGGTGCTGCTGCGCTTGACCTCGCCTATGTGGCCGCTGGACGCTACGACGGGTTTTTTGAGATGGGACTGATGCCCTGGGATGCCGCAGCCGGTAGCCTACTGGTCACCGAGGCCGGTGGCTTTGTCGGGGACTTTAAAGGCGAGGGTGATTTTCTCTTCTCCGAAAACATCATCGCGGCAAGCCCAAAGGTCTTTGCTCAGATGGTCTCGGTCCTCTCGGCCTACCAACTGCCCGAGGCCCAGATTGCCCGGGCACTCGACCCACACGCAGCCCAGCCTCGACCACAACAGGCCTGAGCAGCCGAGACTCAACCTGCCCATGGACCTCCCCATGGACCTTCGTGGCCATACTCCCATGATGCAGCAGTACCTGCGCCTAAAGGCAGATCATCCGCAGGCCCTGCTGTTCTACCGAATGGGTGATTTTTACGAGCTCTTTTTTCAAGATGCAGAGCTTGCCGCCCGACTGTTGGGCATCACGCTGACCCAAAGGGGCCAGAGCGCAGGACAACCCGTCACCATGGCAGGCGTTCCGGTCGCCTCAGCGGAGTCCTATCTGGCCAGGCTCCTTCAGGCCGGGCAGACCGTGGCCATCTGTGAACAGGTGGGCGACCCCAACACCAGCAAAGGACCAGTCGAGCGAAGAGTCGTTCGAATTGCGACACCAGGCACCCTGAGCGAGGAGGGCCTCGTGCCTGCCAAGGCCCAGGCCTGGCTCGCCTGTCTTCATCAGGAACGGCCCCAACAGGCCAGTCTCAGCTGGCTAGACGTCACCACTGGCGCCTTGTTTTTTACCGTCCTGTCAGCTCCCCAGCATGGGCAGGCCCTGGACCATCAGTCGCTGTTGGATGAGATCAGCCGGCTAGGGCCAGCCGAGTTACTGCTGCCTGAGGACCAGGCTCAGGCAGGCTGGCTGGACTCGCTCGGTAGTGTCTGTCGACGAAGCCTGCCCAGCTGGCATTTCGATGCCAGCCATGGTGCAAGGCTGTTACAAGACCGTCTTGGCGTGAGTCACCTCAATGCCTTCGGAATCCACGAGACCCCAGGCCTGCTCGCCGGCATGGCTGCGCTGCTGGGCTATGCCGAGAGCAGCCTTGGCCGGCCGCTCCACCACCTTCAGGCGCCGCGGGGCCTGCTGACCAGTCAGCTGGTTCAGCTGGACCAAGTTGCCCGCCGAACACTGGAAATCGTCGCACCTCTCTATGCAGAGCCCACCAGCTCTGCGGGTCGTGATCAGACACTCTTAGACAGCATCGATCGGGCCGCCTGCCCAGCGGGAAGCCGTCGACTCAGAGAATGGCTGCTGAGTCCCCTTCGGGTCAATGCCAACCTCCTGCCGCGACAACAGGCTGTTGCCGAACTCCACGAAGCGGGTCTGGTCCAGAGGGTCCATGACCAGCTCAAGCCCATCTTCGACCTTGGGCGGCTGGCGGGTCGACTGTCCCTGCTGCTGGCCAAGCCCAAAGACCTGGTGGCCATCGCGACAAGCTTAGGTCAACTCCATGGCCTGCTGGAGACCCTCTCAACGACCCTCTCAACCGAGCTACAGAGACTGGCCCAGCCTCTCCGAGACCCAGGCCTCGACCAGACCCGCCACCAGATCCTGCGGGTCATCGCTGATGAGCCGAGCAATCAGATTCGCGACGGGGGAGTGATTCGAGAGGGCTTCGATGCCGACCTCGATGAGCTACGCAGCCTGCAGACCCAAGGCAGCGCCCACCTGCTACAACTAGAGCAGTCCGAGCGGCTGTCGACAGGTATTTCAAACCTGCGAGTGGGCTATAACGCCGTCCATGGCTACTTCATTGAGGTCACAGCGGGACAGCTCGACAAAGTCCCCAGCCATTACCAACGCCGGCAGACCCTCAAGAACGCCGAGCGCTACATCACCCCCGAGCTCAAGGCGTTCGAGGACAAGGCCCTCTCGGCCCAGGAGCGGGCGCTGGCGCGAGAAAAACTCCTCTACGACCAACTCCTTAGCGACTTAGCCCCGGCGGTCGGCAGCCTGCAGGCTGCAGCCGAGGCCCTAGCAGACCTTGACGCCCTGAACAGCCTGGCCCAACTGATGACGGATCACGGATGGGTGTTACCCAGCCTAACGGATACCCCCGACCTCACCATTGAGGCTGGACGTCACCCAATTCTCGACCTCCAGAATCCAGACTTCACGCCCAACGACACACGCCTGCATCCGGGCAATCGCCTCATGCTCATCACGGGTCCGAATATGGGTGGCAAATCCACCTATATGCGTCAGGTGGCGCTAATGGTCATTCTGGCCCGCATCGGTGCTCCCATTCCCTGCCAGTCTGCGCGAATCGGAGACATTGATCGAATCTTTACGCGCATCGGCGCTGCCGATGACCTTGCTGGCGGTCGGTCGACGTTCATGGTCGAGATGACCGAGGCCGCCATGATTCTCCACAGCGCGACACCACGAAGCCTGGTCTTGATGGACGAGATTGGACGGGGAACCTCAACGGTAGACGGCCTGGCTTTAGCCCGGGCCATTGCCTCTCACCTGGCGCAAGTCAACCAGAGCCTCTGCCTATTTGCCAGTCACTACTTTGAATTGACCGACCTGCCCGAGTTCATCCCGGGGGTTCGTAATCACCACGTCACAGCAGTGGAGCACGGACAGGGCATTGTCTTTCTCCACCAACTCCAGGAGGGTCCGGCAAGCCAGAGTTTTGGTCTACAAGTGGCCCAGTTGGCTGGCCTGCCCAAGGAGGTGATCGCGCATGCCCAGGCCTCCCAGGGCCAGCCCTCGGTCGCACCAGTCCAAGACCAACTTGGCTTGTTCTCGGCCGCCGTCACCAATCCCCAGCACCAGGCCATCCTGGATGCCCTGCAACTGATCAATCCCGATGACCTGTCTGCCCGCGCCGCACTGGACCTGGTCTACCAGTGGCACCGGCAGCTTTCCTCCCACCAAAAGTCCCCCACATGAACCAGTCCACCAAGCTCCCACTGCCTCTGGATCGGCCCCTGCCCTGGCTCGGCAGCCTTAGCGCCAAGGCCTTTATGCGCGACTACTGGCAAAAAAGGCCTCTCTTTGTGAAAGGTGCCTTCGCAGATGCATTTCGCAGAGGACTGCCCGTCAGCCAGTCCGACTTCTTTGAATATGCCCAACTCGACACGCTGCCCACCCGGCTGGTCCGTGCAAATGGCCACCTCACGCATGGGCCGCTCGGGCCGCGGCAGATCCCAAGCCGCAAGACCCCTGGCTGGACCATCCTGATTCAGCAATTCAACACGGCCCTGCCAGCAGCCGACGCCTTTTTGAACCACTTTCGGTTCCTGCCGGAGGGACGTCTGGATGACCTAATGGTGAGCTATGCCAGTGACCAGGGCGGCATCGGCGCCCACGTGGATTCCTACGACGTCTTCCTGCTGCAGGCCCAAGGTCGCCGGCTCTGGGAGTTGGCCAAGGACGCTCCCCCCGAGCTGGTCGAGGGCATTGACCTGCGGGTCCTCAAACACTTTCAGGCAGAGCATGCTCACCTCTGCGAACCGGGTGACCTGCTCTACCTGCCGCCCGGACTAGCGCACCGAGGCGTCGCGGTTGGAACCGACTGCATGACGTATTCGGTGGGCTTTCGTGCGCCCGACAGCCGGGAGATCGCCGACGCAGCCTTCGGTCAGTACCTTGATCGCCTCAGCCCAACGACCTGGCAAGACCCCTGGCTTGGCGCAACCAATCAAGTCGGTGAAGTACCCGACCGTCTGGTCCGCCAGATGGCCCGCCAGGCCATGGCCTGCATGCCGGACTTTGAGACGGTCTGCCAAGAGGTCGTCATCGCCCTGTCAGTCCCCCATCCCACCGTCTTGGCCAACCTGCCCAGGCCCATCAGCCCGGCCGCCTTCGTGCGTCGACTGGCCAAGGCCAAGGGGCTGGGCCTAGCCCCAGGGGCAAGACTACTGGTCTGGCAGCAGGTGGTGGCAGCAAACGGAGAACCCATCGGCCTTGGGGAGCTCTCCCCTAAGCACCGGTCCACCGCAATTCGGCTGTTGACAGAATTGGGCAACCAGAGGCAAATCGGACGCTCATGTTGCGATGCAATCATGCTGCAAGATGAATTTATAGAAATATTTTTCAATCTCTACTTAGGTGGGGTTGTATTGACTTTGTAGAAATTTAACGCGCAAACACAAAAATCTCGCGCTATCATTACGGTCGCTGGAGCTAATTTTGTTGTGTTGCAAAATCAACAAATTGGCTGAAGCTTTTAATTCGTTAACGTTAGCTCATTAAGGAAAAACATGAACAAGTCCATCCTCGCCGCTGCTCTGCTGGCCGTTGCTCTGACCGCCTGTGGCAAAAAAGAAGAGAAAGCTGCTGCTCCTGCTGCTGCTCCCGCTCCCGCTCCTGCTGCTGCTCCCGCTGACCAGGCTGCCCAGCCCGCTGCTGCTCCTGCCGCCGCTCCTGCTGCTGCTCCTGCCGCCGCTCCTGCTGCTGCTCCTGCCGCTCCCGCCAAGAAGTAAGCTGGAACGCACTTGGTTGGTCAGCAATGGCCAACCAAACAAAAAAGGCGAAGCACTGCTTCGCCTTTTTTGTTTCTGTCTGACGCCTGCCTGGCTGCGTTACTGCTCAAGCTCAAGCCAAGGGGTTCCGGTGGCCTGACTCGCTATGGTCCATCGACACCGCCCTAGCGCCAGACGACTCAGCGTCTGCTCGACCAACTCGGGGGTGTTGTTCTTTTGGCTCAGGTGTGCGGCTGTCACCAACTGGAGCCGAGGCTGAAAAATCTGAGTCAGAAACTCAGCGGCCTGCTCGTTGTTGATGTGCCCCCAGCCTCCACCCACTCGCTCGCGCAGGCTTGGGGGATAGGGACCCGTCATCAGCATCTCTCGATCGTGGTTGAACTCCAAAAAAATGGCATCGAGATCACTCAGAGCCTGACGCAGGTAGTCTGTTGTCCGGCCAAGGTCTGTTAGGCAGGCCATGGCCTGGGACCTGTCTTGAATTCTGACACAGATGGGCTCGGCCGCATCGTGGGGTACTGCAAGCGGTGTCAGCCTGACCGAGTCGATCTGAAGGTCTTGCCCAGGCAGCACCTGCAGACGCCGAACCCCCATCCAAAAAGCCTCGCCTAGAGCCGCAAGAGTGCCCCGCGTAGCCACCACAGGAAGGTTATGGGCGCGGGCCAGCCGGGGCACCCCCGCTACATGGTCCTTGTGCTCATGTGTGACCACCAGAAGGTCTAGGTCAGAGGCCAGAAGACCTCTCTCAGCCAGCCGAGACTCGACCTCCGACAGTGCAAGACCGCAATCGATCATCAAACGAAAAGGCTGGTCTTTTGGACCAGCCTCTACGACGAGGGCATTGCCCTCACTGCCACTGCTCAGGCTTGTGTAACGCACGCGGCAGCTATTACTTCAACTGATCAAAAATCACCGACAGCATTCGCTGGGCCTGCAGGTCGTTGATGGGCTTGCCATCTTGGCTCATGACTTGAACCAGACTCTGGTTGGCCGCAGCGCCTGCACTCACCACCACCTGGTACTGCAGAGCGGCCTTGTTTTCCTCGCTAGACGAAAACAGCTTTCCGAAGAATCCCTTCTTGTCCTCGGTCTGGGCTGTGGGATCGCGATACCGAACGTAGAAGACACCCTTCGAGCGGTTGCGGTCCTCGACCGTAAATCCAAGACGGTCCATGGCAACACCCACCCGACGCCAGGCCCGGTCAAAGCCCTCAGCCACCTGAATCTGAGAGACCGATCCGGTCTTCACAATCTGCGCGACCGGTGCCGCACCCGCGGTCTGGGCGAGCAGAGCCTTGGCACGCCCGTCATCAGCCCCCAGCCGAAGCATGATTCGGCGCAGAAAATCTTCCTCGAGCTGTCGATCGGTGGGACGGTTGGTCCAGGTGGTCTGGCTGTCGCTGCTACCGGTCTTGGAGATCTCAATCAGCCCACGGTGTGAGACGCTGATCTCGGTCTCTCCCTGACCAACGCGCTCAAGTCGCATGCGAAATTTGTCGCGCTCGCCGGTGTCGTAGAGGCGGTCGAAGACCTTGCCCAGCGTCTTGCGAAGAAAATCCTCTGGGATCTTGGCCCGATCCTCGGCCCAGTCGGTCTCAAGGAGACCGGTCTCAGGGTTCTCGATGGCAATCACGAAACCAGAGTCCAGCCAGAATTGGCGCAGGACCGGCCAGAGCTTTTCCGCCGGCTGGTTCACCACCAGGACCCGCTGCTCGCCCACACGCTCAATTCGCATGCCGGAGACCGCCGGCAAGACGGCTGCGCTGGCTGACTGCTTCGGACTACGCTGGGCCGCCTCGTACTCAGCCCGGCTGGCCACGCCAGCGGCTGGAATGGCAAAGCGGTCGTCTTTGGCGGGCTTGATCAGGTCTGGCGGCACCTCGAGCGGGGTCTCCCGCTTAGCAGCGGACTCGTAATTCATGTCTTTATTGCCACCCGTAATGCCGCAGCCCGTCAGGCCGACAGAGGCTACAGAGAGGAGGCCTAACGATACCCAGCCAATCGCCTTCATGAACAGACTCCAAGAGAAATCATTGCGGACTCAACCGAGGCCTGGGCCCCCGCCGAGAGTTCCACCAGGGGCAGACGAAGACCGCCTGGCATTTTGCCCATGCGGGCCAAGGCCCACTTTACGGGAATCGGATTGGCCTCACAGAACATCGCCCGGTGCAGAGGCATCAGTTCACGATTGCGCCGGCTCACCTCTTGGACGTCCCCCGCAAGGGCAAGTTCACAGAGTCTTGCCATGCGGTCGGGCACCACATTGGCCGTGACAGAGATGTTGCCTTTCCCTCCCAGGAGCATCAGGACCGGCGCGGTTGGATCGTCTCCGCTGTAGACACTGAAGTGGGCTGGGCAATCCCGAAGCAGCCACTGACCACGCTCGAGGTTACCCGTGGCGTCTTTGATCCCCACAATGTTGTCGATTTGGGCCAGACGAACCGTGGTCTCGTGGGCGAGATCAGCCACCGTGCGGCCGGGCACATTGTAGAGAATATGGGGGAGGTCGACCGCCTCAGCCACCGCACGGAAATGGCGATAGAGGCCTTCCTGGGTAGGTTTGTTGTAGTAAGGCACCACCTGCAAAGAGGCATCGGCACCCAGGCGCCTGGCCTGCTCGGTCAGTTCAATGGCCTCTGCCGTCGAGTTAGCACCCGTGCCGGCGATGACCGGTACCCGACCAGCTGCCTGCTCAACGGCAATCTTGATGAGTTGGAGGTGCTCATCGACATTTACTGTCGGGGACTCACCCGTCGTTCCAACGGCCACAATGCCGTGGGTGCCGTTGGCAATCTGCCAATCCACCAGTGCTCGGAAACTCTGCAGATCCAGGCGGCCATCCTCGTGCATAGGGGTCACGATGGCCACGAGGCTGCCTTGAATGGGTCGATTACGGGTGGTCATTTGATCTTGGAGTCCTTTTGTCTAGCCCAGGTCGAGCCCCATCACCTCGCGAACATCACGCATGGTCTGGCGGGCAAGATCACGGGCTTTTTCACAGCCATCAGCCACCACATTCTTGACCAGATCGAGGTCTTCTTCAAATGGCTTTGCTCGGGCCCGAAAGATGTCCTGCTCGGCGATCACCGCATCGATGACGGGCTGTTTACACTCAAGGCAGCCGATGCCAGCTGATCGGCATCCCTGCTGGACCCACTGCTGGCGCTGGTCGTCGGAATAAATCTGGTGGAAGGCCCAGACCGGACATTTCTCGGGCTCGCCCACATCCGTGCGGCGAATTCTGGCCGGGTCGGTTGGCATGGTCCGAATCTTCTTGGTGACCGTGTCCGGGTCCTCTCGAAGACCAATCGTGTTGTTGTAGCTCTTGCTCATCTTCTGGCCATCGAGCCCGGGCATGCGAGAGGCCTCGGTGAGCAGCGCCTGGGGCTCAACCAGGATGAGTCTTCGGCCACCCTCCAGGTAGCCAAACAGCCGCTCACGGTCGTCGAGCGTCAGGTTTTGGGATTCTTGTAGCAGGGCTTTGGCCTGCTCGAGGGCGGACTCCTCACCCTGCTCCTGGAACTTCGTCCGAAGCTCCAGAAGGAGTCTGGCCCGCTTGGCACCCAGTTTTTTGGCCGATTCCTGGGCCTTTTCCTCGAAATCGGGCTCCCGCCCATAGAGGTGGTTGAAGCGTCGGGCAACCTCTCGAGTGAGTTCTACATGGGGAACCTGGTCTTCGCCGACAGGCACCTGTCCCGCTCGGTAGATCAGGATGTCGGCAGACTGCAACAAGGGATAGCCCAAAAAGCCATAGGTCCCCAGGTCTTTGTCGCTGAGCTTGTCCTGCTGGTCTTTGTAGGTTGGGACCCGCTCAAGCCAGCCCAAGGGCGTGCACATGGAGAGCAAGAGGTGAAGCTCAGCATGCTCGGGCACACGGGACTGAATAAAGAGGGTTGCAGATGAGGGGTCGATGCCCGCGGCCAGCCAGTCGATGACCATGTCCCAGGTGCTCTGGCGTATCACCGAGGGATCATCGTAGTGAGTCGTCAGGGCATGCCAGTCGGCAACAAAAAACAGGCATTCGTATTCGGCCTGCAGACGCACCCAGTTCTTTAGAACCCCGTGATAGTGCCCCAGGTGAAGGGCACCGGTGGGCCTCATGCCCGATAGAACGCGTTGGGGATACATAGACCCCCATTCTATCAGTGCCCTGCCACCCCCGCCGTTAGGCCAAAACGCTCCGCATAGCCCGCCCAGACGGGCCATGTTCCACAGGGCAGCACGGGAGCCTGCCCCACGTCATAGCGACTCTCCTTGGGGCAATGGAAGTCGCTACCGCGAGAGGCCATGAGGCCCATCTCGACGGAGAGGCGCTGGTAACGGCGGGTCTCGTCTTGGCTATGACTACCGGTGGCGACCTCGATGGCTCTGCCACCCAGCGACATAAACTCCTGCAAAAGTGCCCAGTGGGCAGTGGCATTAATACGGTAGCGGGCTGGGTGGGCCAGCACAGTAAACCCCCCCGCCTCGTGGACCAAGGCCATGGCCTTGGCCAGGCTGGTCCATTCATGGGCGACATAGCCTGGATGCCCCGGCGTGAGGTACCGGTCGAAGACCGCCTGCATGTGACTGCAGACCCCCCGCGCAACCAAGGCCCGGGCAAAGTGGGCCCGGCCAAGCAGATTTGGATTCCCCGCGTAGGCCATGGCCTCGTCAAAGACCGAGGGCAATCCAGAGGCAACCAGTCCGGCATCCATGGCACGACCCCGCTCAAACCGGGAGACCGAGACCTGCTTGAGCTGTGCCACCAGGCCTGGATGGTCAGCATCGAAATCAAGGCCGACCATGTGGAGAGTCTCGCCGCCCCAACTAACGGAGATCTCGACCCCATTCATAAACCGAATGCCGTGATCTGCCGCGGCCTGTCGGGCCCGCGGCAGGCCATCGAGCGTGTCATGGTCGGTCAGGGCCATGATCTGCAGGCCGTTGGACGCAGCTCGATCCACCAAGTCGCCCGGCGCGACGGTGCCGTCCGAGGCGGTGGAGTGCATGTGCAGGTCTACATTAAGATCATGAGGAACCATGGCGTTCATTGTCTCGCCTTTTCATGCCTTTCGTGAAGTCCAACCCTAACCAGAGAGGGTTCTACCTAGATGCCTGCCTATCAACTCGACGACCTGATTCCCGTAATCGACCCGAGTGCCTACATCGCACCAGGCGCTCAAGTCATTGGCCAGGTTCGCCTGCTGGCCAATGCCAGCATCTGGTTTAACGCCACACTCCGCGGCGACAACGAGCCCATCGAAATTGGAGTCGGCAGCAACATCCAAGAAGGGGCCGTCCTGCATACCGATCGAACCCACCCGCTTGTCATCGGACCGGGGGTCACGGTGGGTCATCAGGCCATGTTGCATGGCTGCGAGATTGGTGCCAACAGCCTCATTGGCATGCAGGCCATTGTCTTAAACGGCGCAAAAATTGGGCAGAACTGCATCATCGGAGCGGGGGCCCTGGTGACCAGTGGCACCGTCGTGCCAGACAACAGCATGTTTTTAGGCTCACCAGGCCGGGTCAGTCGAAGCCTCAAGCCCGAGGAGATTGAGATGATCCACCGGGCGGCAAGTGGGTATGTCGAACGTGCCCAGCACTACCGGTCTGCACTGAAAGCCCTGCTATGAGCAAGGCCCGGGGCCGAGATGAGCTCATCAAGCTGCTCTTCACGGAGGCCGGTGCAAGAGCCCATCTGGTTCGACTCGACCAGAGCTGGCGACACGTCCTGCAGCACCATGCTGACCTTCCACCAGCACTCGTCGGGCTGTTAGGCCAGATGAGTGCTGCGAGCTGCATGCTCTCGGCCAGCCTGAAATTTTCAGGCAGCGTGTTGCTGCAGATCCACGGCGACGGACCAGTGCGACTCGCCGTGGCCGAGTGCAACGCGGACCTTGGGGTCCGGGCCACCATCAAACTCACGGAGAATTGGGCGCAGGACCTTGACCCCAACCTGCTGCTGCAGCCCGAGCCCAGTCTGCGCCCTCTGTTGAATCAGCATGGCCAAGGCAGATTTAGCCTGGTCTTGGATGCACGGCAACCAGACCAGCGCCCCTACCAGGGCATCGTCTCACTCGATGATCAATCGATCGGGTCTGCCATTGAGTCGTACATGGCCCAGAGCGAGCAGTTGGCCTCTCGACTCTGGCTAGCCGCTGACGACCAGACGGCCTGTGGCCTGCTTCTGCAGCAGATGCCTGCAGAAGGGGGACATAGCCCTGTGAAACAAGCCTCACGCCTTGAAGCCTGGGAACGCCTGGTCCTCTTGGCCGACACCCTCGGGCCCTCGGAACTGCTGCAGACAAATCCCCAAGACCTCGCTCACCGCCTTTTTTGGCAAGAATCCCCGCGTCTCCTACAGAGCCAGCTGGTTCAGTTTTCTTGCCCCTGCAGCCGGGCTCGGGTCGGTCGAATGTTGGCCAGCCTGGGCCAGACCGAGATCGAATCCATTCTGGCTGCAGAAGGGCGTGTCGAGGTGCTCTGTGACTTCTGCAACCGGCCCTACCAGTTTGATGCGGTGGACTGTGGTCAACTCTTTAGCGAGGCCCAGCAGGCGGCTGGCTTTGAGCGCGCGACCCAGCCGGGGTCTTCGATGAAACACTAGGCTTGGCCTGGCCACCAGGGCTTGAGGCGGTGGACTCCTCGGCTGATGGCGCTGGCCGAACCATCTGCACAAAACGTTCGTTGGGCTTCATCATGCCCATCTCGTATCGGGCCCGCTCCTCGGCCGAGGTAAAGCCTGCCTTCAGGTCCTTCCGCTCGGCCTCGAGCTCTTGGATCGTCTGCTTCTGTTGGTCGTTTTTCTGGAGTTGCTGGTCCAGTTGACGTTCGAGCCGCCAGACATGGAGCCAGCCTCCCTGACCAAACCACAGCGGAATTTGAATCAATAAGACAGCCGCCCAGAGCACCTGCGTGGTGGACGGTAGCCCCAGTCTCATGGCGCTTAACGGCGCCCCTTGAGCTGGTAGAAGGCGTCGAGACCTGGATAACTGCCGGCCTCTGCGAGGTCTTCTTCGATACGCAAGAGCTGGTTGTACTTCGCCATTCGGTCTGATCGAGAGAGCGAACCCGTCTTGATCTGCAGGGCATTGGTACCCACGGCCAGGTCGGCAATCGTCGCATCCTCGGATTCTCCCGAACGATGCGAGACCACCGCGGTATAGCCTGCACGCTTGGCCATCTCGATGGCTGCAAAGGTCTCCGAGAGGGTCCCGATCTGGTTGATCTTGATGAGGATCGAGTTGGCAATGTTCTGATCGATGCCCTGCTTGAGAATTTTGGTGTTGGTCACAAATAAATCGTCACCCACCAGCTGAACCTTCTGTCCCAGGACCTTGGTCAGATGGGCCCAGCCGGCCCAGTCATCCTCTGCACAGCCATCTTCGATGGAGAGGATGGGGTACTTGTCGCACCAGGTGGCCAAGACGTCGGCAAAGCCCTCGGCCGTCAGCGAGAGTCCCTCGGCAGCGAGTTCGTATTTGCCATTTTTAAAGAACTCAGAACTCGCGCAGTCGAGGCCCAGGGCGATCTGACGACCGGGCTCGAAGCCGGCCTTCTCGATCGCACGCAGGATCAGCTCGATGGCTGCGGAGTGGTTGGCGACGCTTGGCGCAAAACCTCCCTCGTCACCCACAGCTGTGCTCATGCCCTGATCATGAAGAATGGATTTGAGGGCATGAAAGACCTCGGCCCCGTAGCGCAGGGCCTCCCGAAAGCTAGGCGCCCCCACCGGAATGATCATCAGCTCTTGCAGGTCTAGGTTGTTGTTGGCATGGGCACCACCATTGATGATGTTCATCATGGGGACCGGCAGGGCCATGGGCCCAGAACCACCAAAGTACCGATAGAGCGGCAGGCCGCTCTCTTCGGCAGCAGCACGAGCAGTGGCCATGGAGACCGCCAGAAGGGCATTGGCCCCAAGTCGAGATTTATTCTCGGTGCCATCGAGGTCGATCAGAGTCTTGTCGATGTATGCCTGCTCGCTGGCATCCAGCCCGATCAGCGCCTCGCCAATTTCCGTGTTGATGTTTTCGACCGCCTGGAGAACGCCCTTGCCGAGATAGCGCGATTTATCCCCATCTCGCAGTTCAATGGCCTCACGGGCCCCCGTGGAGGCTCCGCTTGGAACGATGGCCCGCCCCATTACGCCAGACTCCAACAAGACATCGCATTCAACGGTTGGATTGCCACGACTGTCCAAGACCTCTCGGCCTACCAAATCAACAACTGCACTCATCTAACTTCTCCCCTGTTTTTTTATGGTCTAGCTGAAGTCATTCTCGAGGAGCGGCTGGGCCTTGACCACCCGGTCAATGGCCACCAACTGCTCCAGCAGCGCCTGCATCTTGTCCAGCGGCACTGCGTTGGGCCCGTCTGAGAGGGCCTTGGCTGGATTGGGATGGGTCTCCATGAACAGGCCCGCAACCCCCACACCGACAGCTGCCCGGGACAAGACCGGGACGAACTCCCTCTGGCCGCCACTGCTGGTGCCCTGACCACCGGGCAATTGCACCGAGTGGGTGGCATCGAAGACCACCGGACAGCCGGTCTCGCGCATGATCGCAAGGCTGCGCATGTCACTGACCAGGTTGTTGTAGCCAAAGCTGGCGCCCCGCTCACAGGCCAGGAAACGGTCGGTACTAAGGCCCGCCTCCTCGGCGGCCTGTCGGGCCTTGTCGATGACATTCTTCATGTCGCCAGGGGCCAAGAACTGGCCCTTTTTAATGTTGACAGGCTTTCCGCTCTGGGCGACCGCCACAATGAAGTCGGTCTGCCGGCAGAGAAAAGCCGGGGTCTGCAGAATGTCTACCACCGAGGCCACCGCCGGGATCTCTTCGATGCTGTGGACATCAGTCAGGATGGGCACGCGAAGGGTCTTGGCCACTTTCTCCAAAATCGCAAGACCGGACTCCATCCCCAGCCCTCTGAAGGACTTACCGGAGGATCGGTTGGCCTTGTCGTAGCTGGACTTAAAAACAAACGGTATGCCCAGTCCGTCACAGATCTCTTTGAGTCGCCCGGCAGTCTCCATCTGGAGCATCTCGGACTCCACCACACAAGGCCCAGAGATCAGGAAAAAAGGTTGGTCAAGCCCGGCCTCAAAATGACAGAGTTTCATGCCGTGACCCCCTGAGACTGGTGCTTGCTGCTGGTAGAACCCTTGGACCGCAGAGCCTTCTGGGCCAGGGCCGCCTGGATGTAGGACTTAAAGAGTGGATGTCCAGTGCGCGGGGTCGAGGTGAATTCTGGGTGAAACTGGACCGCCATAAACCACGGATGGACGCTGGCGGGGAGTTCGACCATCTCCACCAGGGCCTCCTGGGGGGTCTCCGAGGCGATCACCAGGCCTGCCTTGGCCACCCGGTCTTTGAGCTGGTTATTGACCTCGTAGCGATGGCGATGCCGCTCGTAGACTTCTGGTCCATAGATCTCGTGGGCCCTGGTACCAGGTCTTACCTGACAACGCTGGGCTCCCAGGCGCATGGTGCCACCCAGGTCGGAGTCGGTCGAGCGGCTCTGGAGGGCCCCATCTGCACCCACCCACTCGGTGATAAGGGCAATCATGGGCTCGGGCGTCTCGGGATCAAACTCGGTGCTGTTGGCCTTGGTAAGCCCCGCCACATGCCTCGCAAACTCGATCACCGCCAGCTGCAGGCCCAGGCAGATGCCCAGGTAAGGAATGCAGTTCTCTCGGGCAAAGGCAATGGCCTTGATCTTGCCCTCAACACCTCGCTTGCCGAATCCGCCGGGGACCAAAATGGCATCGAACCCCCGAAGCATTTCTGGACCCTGCTCATCAATCTGCTCAGAGTCGATGTACTCGATCTGGACACGAGAACGGGTGTGAAGACCCGCGTGAATGAGAGCCTCGGTCAGGGATTTGTAGGATTCGGTCAGATCGACATACTTGCCCACCATGGCTATCCGGACACTGTCCTGAGGATGCTCGAGACGCTCAATCAGGTCGTCCCAGACCTTGAGGTTGGCTGGCGCCGCCTGCAGCGCAAGGGTCTGACAGATCACTTCATCAACCTTCTGCTCCCAGAGCATGCGGGGAATGCGGTAGATGCTGTCCACGTCGGCCACCGAGATGACGGCCTCGTAGGGAACATTTGAGAAGAGCGAGATCTTCTCGCGCTCGTCATTGGGAATGGGGCGATCGGCTCGGCAGAGCAGCAGATTGGCGCTAATACCAATCTCGCGAAGCTTCTGGACAGAGTGCTGAGTGGGCTTGGTCTTGAGCTCACCGGCAGAGGCAATAAATGGCACGAGAGTGAGGTGCACAAAACAACTGCTAGACCGCCCCTGTCGCAGGCTGAGCTGTCGTATGGCCTCCAAAAACGGCAAGGACTCAATGTCACCCACCGTGCCACCAACCTCGACAATGGCCACGTCGACTTCATCCGGAGTGCCCAGGCGGGCGCCGCGCATGATGAAGTCTTGGATTTCGTTGGTGATGTGCGGAATGACCTGGACGGTCTTGCCCAAGTACTCGCCCCGACGCTCCTTGCGCAAGACCGTGTCGTAGATTTGGCCAGTGGTGAAGTTGTTGACCTTGCGAGTCTTGGCGTCGATAAAACGCTCGTAGTGGCCCAGGTCTAGATCGGTCTCGGCCCCGTCCTCGGTGACAAAGACCTCTCCATGCTGAAAAGGGCTCATGGTGCCCGGGTCGACGTTGAGGTAGGGATCCATCTTGATGATGGTGACCTTGAGGCCTCGGGACTCTAAGAGGGCCCCCATTGATGCGGCGGCGATGCCCTTGCCCAAGGAGGACACCACACCACCGGTAACAAAGACAAACTTGGGCATAACGGACGCTCGCGAGTGGAAAGACTAATTCTACGCGATGACCATGCAGCCCGTCTTGGCCATGACCTCCTCTTTGGTCACCCCAGGCGCCAACTCCACCAGTCGCAGGCCGTGACGGGCCACTTCCAGAACACAGAGGTCGGTGATGATGAGATCGACTACTCCAACACCCGTCAGGGGAAGGCTGCACTCTTTCAGAATCTTCAAATCCTCGGAGCCGTCTTTTTTCTTGGCCGTGTGCTCCATGAGAATAATGACGCGGTCGACCCCCGCCACCAGGTCCATGGCGCCACCCATGCCCTTGACCATCTTGCCGGGAATCATCCAGTTGGCCAGATCGCCTTTTTCACTGACCTGCATGGCCCCCAGAATGGCCAGGTTGATGTGCCCGCCGCGGATCATGGCAAAGGAATCTGCACTGGAGAAAATGGACGAGCCCGGCAGCGTGGTGACGGTCTGCTTACTGGCATTGATCAGGTCTGCATCGACCTCCTCTTCCAGCGGATAGGGACCGATGCCCAGCAGGCCATTTTCGGACTGTAGCCAGACTTCCATGCCCTCGGGGACGTTGTTGGCCACCAGGCCTGGAATGCCAATGCCCAGGTTCACATAAAAACCATCCCGAAGCTCTTTGGCAGCACGTTGTGCCATCTCATCGCGGGTCCATGCCATCTCTACTCTCCATTCAATTCGTTGTCAGTCACAGCCTGGGCTCAGGCGCTACGCGTCGTGCGCTGCTCGATGTGTTTGGCCGGCGTGGGATTGTGGACAATTCGCTTCACAAAAATACCCGGCGTATGAATCTCGTCGGGGGCCAGGCTACCGGTCTCCACCAATTCCTCAACCTCGACAATAGTCATGTGGCTTGCCATGGCAACGTTGGGATTGAAGTTACGAGAGGTGTAGCGATAGACCAGGTTGCCGGCCTTGTCTGCCTTCCAGGCCTTGACCAGCGAGATGTCCGCAAAGAGGCTGTGCTCCATCACGTACTGCTCGCCATTAAACTCGCGAATCTCTTTGCCCTCTGCCACCACGGTGCCGACGCCGGTCTTGGTGAAAAAGGCGGGAATGCCTGCCCCCCCGGCCCGGAGTTTCTCGGCCAGTGTGCCTTGGGGTGTGAAGTCTAGTTGGAGCTCACCGGCCAGAAACTGCCGCTCAAATTCTTTGTTCTCGCCCACATAAGACGAGATCATCTTCTTGACTTGCCGACTCTCCAGCAAGACTCCCAGGCCCTTGCCATCCACTCCGGCATTGTTGCTAATGGCCGTGAGGTTCTGTGCACCAAGGTCACGGACAGCCAGAATAAGAGCCTCGGGAATACCGCAGAGACCGAAGCCTCCTACGGCCAAGGTCATGTTGTCTTTTAAAACGCCTTCAAGTGCTGCTCGGGCACTGGGATAGAGCTTGTTCATAAGAACTCCACGGGGTTTCCAACGAATCAGACCGGTAAAATGGCAATAACGGCAACCATCATCGCCGCCTAGTTTATCTGCCTTAGCCAAAAAGGGATGCGCATGGAACGCGAGTCAATGGAGTTTGATGTCCTGGTCGTCGGAGCTGGGCCGGCTGGCCTATCCGCCGCCATCCGCCTCAAGCAGCTGGCCCAGACCGCCGGCCAAGACCTCTCTGTCTGCGTCCTGGAGAAGGCTGCCGAGGTCGGGGGCCACATCCTGTCCGGCGCCGTGATGGACCCGGTCGCCCTGACCGAGCTTTTTCCCGACTGGCAGTCCATGGAGGCCCCCCTGCAGACCCCCGTCACCGAGGACCAATTCTTGTTCCTCACCCAGACGGGCGCCTACAAGACGCCCCAGTTCCTCCTGCCCGGTTGCTTTAAGAACCACGGCAACTACGTCATTAGCCTGTCCGACTTGGTGAAATGGCTGGGCCAGCAGGCCGAGAGGCTGGGCATCGACGTCTACCCAGGCTTTGCAGCCGCCGAAGTCCTCTACAACGACGACCAGCAGGTCGTTGGCGTAGCCACCGGTGACATGGGCATTGGCAAAGACGGCCAGCCCACCGACCAGTACGCCCGGGGCATGGCCTTGTATGCCAAGTACACCCTGTTTGCCGAGGGCTCTCGTGGTCATCTGGGCAAACAGCTCATCAGCCGCTTCAAACTAGATGCCCAGTCCGATCCTCAGACTTACGGCATTGGCCTGAAAGAGCTCTGGGAGGTCCCGGCTGCACAGTCTCAGCCCGGACTGGTGGTGCATACCGCCGGCTGGCCACTGGATCGCAAGACCTATGGCGGCTCTTTTCTGTACCACCTGAAGGACAACAAAGTGGCGGTGGGTTTCGTGGTGGGCCTGAACTATAAAAACCCCTGGCTCTCGCCCTTCGAGGAATTCCAGCGTTACAAGACCCATCCTGCCATTGCGGCCCACCTCCAAGGCGGCAAGCGTCTGGGCTACGGAGCCCGGGCCATTACGGCTGGTGGCCTGAACAGCCTGCCCAAGCTCGTCTTCCCCGGTGGCGTCCTCATCGGCTGTGAGGCGGGCTTTTTGAATGCCTCGCGCATCAAGGGCAGCCATGCCGCCATCAAGACCGGCCTGCTAGCGGCCGAGGCCTGCTTCCAGGCCCTAGGCCAGGACAAGCCACCAGCCCTGTTAGATGAATATCCCAAGGCCTTTGAATCCTCCTGGCTCTACCAAGAGCTCTACAAGGCCCGCAACTTCAAGCCCGCCATGGGCAAAGGTTTGTTCTGGGGCAGCCTGCTGGTAGGCATCGACCAGACCCTCTTTGGTGGCAAGGCCCCCTTCACTCTGCGCAATACCAAGCCCGACCATGCCTATCTGGAACCGGCCAGCCAGCACCAGCCCATCGACTACCCCAAGCCAGATGGCCGGCTCAGCTTCGATCGGCTCTCCTCAGTATTTCTGTCGGCGACCAACCACGAGGAAAACCAGCCGGCCCACCTCACCCTCAAAAACGACAGGGTCCCGGTCTCGCTCAACCTGGCCCAGTACGCAGGACCCGAAGCCCGTTACTGCCCGGCCGGTGTCTATGAATATCTGGATGCTGCAGGCAATGCCATTACGGCTCCAGCAGAGGGCGCCAGCCTGCGCATCAATGCCCAGAACTGCGTGCACTGCAAGACCTGTGACATCAAAGACCCCAGCCAGAACATTGTCTGGGTGACCCCAGAGGGATCGGGCGGACCCAACTACGCCGGCATGTAGATCTGCTGCAGTGCTGCCCGCAGGGGCTCTGGCAGGCTAATGGGTCGCTGGGTCTGGCGGTCCACGTAGACATGAATGAAGTGCCCAGTGGCTGAGACCTGCTGGTCTTCGTTCTTAAAGAGCCCTACCTCGTAGCGCACACTGGAGTTGCCCAGCTTGGTCACGCGTAGACCCGCATGAATCAGGTCTGGAAAAGCAATCGACGAAAAATAACTGCAGCCAGTCTGAACCACTAGGCCCACCACCGGGCTCTTTTGAATATCGAGTACGCCCTGCTCAATCAGATACTGGTTCACCACTGTGTCGAAGTAGCTGTAGTAGTTGACGTTGTTCACATGACCATAGACATCGTTGTCCATCCAACGGGTTGGGATGGCCATGAAATGAACAAAGTCTTGGCGTGTGAGGGTCTTGAGGTCTTGGCTCATGGTTAATCAATCAGCTGGGGCTCAGCCCGGACCAATGCAACCAGCGTGCGGACGAACAACCAGACAATCAAGGCCGTGGAGAAGACCACCAATCCAACGGCCAAGGCCTGCATCCAGCCCGTAGGCACAAAACTCTGATAGACCAGAGTCGCGGTCGTGAAGGCCGCCACCGGGAAAGAAAAGGCCCACCACGACAGGTAAAACGGCAGCCGTGCAAACCGATGGATCTGGCTGACCAGAAAAATGGCGAAAAAGACCGCCAGGCCATAGAGCAGGTGTCCCATCACGTCCAGGCTGCGGCCATCGGCATACTGCCCAGAGAGTTGAATCCAAGAAAGAAAACCGACCGCAGGCGGTGCCAAAAAAATGCAGAGGGTAGGTACAAGCCGCTCGGGCAAGGGCGGCTGTACAAACAGCAGACGGGCCATGACCAGAGTCAGCAGCAGCCCCCAGAACAAGAGTCCCACCGCAAAAAACCACCAAGACAGTTCAACAAACCCAAGCCGGACTCCAGCCAGAGGAATGACCACGTTGGCCACGGCTGGAATAAACCAGACCGGACTGGCATGGACGGGTGCCAGGGTCTCGCGATGGACCCAGGCATTGAGAACCATGACCATGACCAAGACCTGCAGGCTGGCCCCAATCACCCAGAGCGGAAGAGCCAGCGGACTAAAGAGGTGAAAACTCACCGCTGCCAAGAGTGCAAAAGAGACCGAAACCGCAGCAAAGAAAGAAGATTTCACGGGATGCTGCCACTCCTCTTGAACAGCCTTTGGCTGTCGAGACCACTTGCTGATGTACAAGACCGCGAGAAAGACAAAGACCCCAAAGGCCAGCAGGCCCGTAGCCGCTGAAATGGTGGAGGCCCAGTTCGGCCACCAGCCCAAGGCAGCTGTCCGAGCCCAGACCAACGAGAGGCCCGAGAGACCCATGACCATGGCAAACGAGGAGACCGGCAGGCTCGTGAAGAAATGAGATTTGCTGATCGGCAGAGGACCTGCTGGAGCTGCGCCAGGAGACTGAGTAGACATTGCTTGAACTTTCTAAGACACAGGAGTACTGTATAAATATTCAGTAATCAATCGAGTCGCCATGAGACCCCTAACCCCCAGGCAACAAGAAATCCTAGATCTTATCCGCAGTCAGCTCGAGCAGACGGGCTTCCCGCCTACTCGTCTTGAGATTTGTCAGGCTCTGGGCTTTAAGTCCCCCAATGCGGCCGAAGAACACCTGAAAGCCCTGGTCAAAAAAGGCGCCATCCGAATGACCGCTGGCGCCTCTCGTGGCATTCAACTCATTGCCCCCGAACCAGCCGACTGGCCCTCTCGGCTGGCACAGACCCTCCAGACCCTCAGTCTTCCCTTGGTGGGACGCGTTGCAGCGGGCTCGCCCATCCTGGCCCAGGAACACATCGAAGACCACTTCCAGGTCGACCCCGGCCTCTTCAAGATCCAGCCCGACTACCTGCTGAAGGTCCGGGGCCTGAGCATGCGCGATGCGGGCCTGCTCGACGGCGACTTGCTAGCAGTCAAAAGACTCACAAACCCTTCTGAAGTCCGCAACGGTCAGGTCGTCGTAGCCCGCCTCGAAGACGAGGTCACGGTCAAACGATTCGAACGCAAAGGGCAGACCATCTTGCTTCATCCAGAAAACCCCGACTATTCCGTCATCACCGTCGACCCCCGTCAGACCTCCCTCACTCTCGAAGGTCTGGCTGTGGGACTCATCCGTCGATCTCCCACATGAACTCACCCAGGCTCCCTCAAGCTCTGATTCACCCCGACCTTCGTCAGGCCCAAGACCTCCAGGCCCAGGCCCAGCAGTCCGCTATTCCCAGTGGCCATGCTGCCCTCGATGCACAACTACCAGGCGGTGGCTGGCCAACTGGCTGCCTCACCGAGTTGTTGGTTCGTGGCCTGGGCGCTGGTGAATTACGCCTGCTGGCGCCCGCCCTTCGCAGGCTGGTGCAGTCTGGCAAAAAAATTCTCATGCTGGCCCCACCCCAAATGCCGTATGGGCCAGCCCTGTCCGCCCTGGGCCTTCCACCCGAGTCCTTCATTGTGATTCGGGCCAGCCAGGCCGCCGACCGCCTCTGGGCCATCGAACAGACCCTCAGGGCCCAGGGCTTTGGTGCATTGTTGGCCTGGGCTCCGCAGCAGACCACCGCACAACAGGTTCGTCGGTTTCAGCTGGCCGCTCGCCTGGCCCAGGGGCCGGTCTTCTTGTTTCGCCCACTCTCAGAACAACACCAGCCTTCTGCCGCACCACTCAGACTGGCCCTCTTGCCCAGGGCCTACCCAGGACTCGGCGTCCAACTCCTCAAGCGCCGTGGACCAGTCCAACTCGACCCCATCTTGGTCAACCTGCCCATCCCAGGCCGAGCCATGCAGTCGGTCAGCCTGGCCAACCAGCTCGATCAAAGGCCTGAGCCATGCTCTGGATCGCCTGCCGATTCCCAAATCCCAGCCCCTCTCATCATTCCGCACCAAGCCAGACGGCCCACCCAAATCACCTAACTCAGCTGGCCCAATGGGCCCTGCAGTTCACCCCAATGGTCTGTTTGGGACAGTGGCCGCACCAGGTCTTGTTAGAGGTCCAGGCCAGTCTGCGTCTCTGGGGAGGCCTTCATCACCTCTACCAGACCATCCAAAGGGGCTACCAATCTCTTGGCCTGCAGCCAGTCATGGCCCTAGGTCCAACACCCAGGGCCGCTGAATGGACAGCCGAGTGGATGGCCTGCTCAGCCAACACAGCCACTACTCATCTCACGGACCAGACCTCGTCTTCAGTCCATCAGGCCGGAGCAGACCTCCATCCACTGCCCCTGGCCTTCATCCCAGAGGCCCAGCCCCACCTAGAGACCCTCTCTCGCATGGGGCTCAGCCGCCTAGAAGATCTGCTCAGGCTGCCACGCACCGGCCTCTCCCAACGCTTTGGTACGGAACTGCTCAAGGCCATTGATGCCGCACTGGGCCGACGCCCAGATTTCCGCCAGCCTATTCAGGCACCAGCCCACTTCTCCCAGACCCTCGAACTGCCCATCACCAGCGTCCACCAACTCAGCCAGCCCCTGCTGCTACAGGCCTGCGAAAAGCTCCTCATCCATGCCTGCGCATGGCTGCGGGCCAGGCAGGCTGGTAGTCGGTATTTCGAGTTTTTCTTTCAGACCGCGCGCCAAAGTCAGGCACGCCTGGCCCTGCCAATTAGCCTGGCTCAGCCCACCACAGACCCTCTACAGGTACTCACCTGCCTGCGTATTCAGCTCGAACAGATGGTTTTTCAATCTGAGATTGAATCGGTCGAACTCTGTCTTCAGCAACCAGAGTCCTGGGGTCCTGCGTCTGCTGATTTTTTTTCTGGCCCCCAACAACAGACCGAACAACTCCAGACCCTGCTCAACCGACTCAGCCAACGCCTTGGGGCCGATCAAATCGTCTTGCCCCAACTCCAAGACAGCCATGCCCCTGAGCAGGCCTGTCGTTGGCTCCACTGGTCTGGTCCCCCACACAAGACCAGACCCGCCGTCTACCAGGCCCCAGAGACCCGCCCCCTCTGGCTGCTAGATCCGCCGCAGGCATTGGCCAGGCAGGGGCCACGACCCTGCCTAGGTCCACCACTCACCCTCAAGGCCGGCCCAGAACGCATCGAGACCCAGTGGTGGTCCAGGCCTATTCAGCGGGACTACTTCATTGCTCAGACACAAGACCATCGGCTGGTCTGGATTTTTCGTAACCCAGACCACCAGTGGTTTTTACACGGGTATTTTGGCTAAGGCCCTCTCATGCAGCCCCTGGCCTATGCAGAACTGGTCTGCGCAAGTCATTACAGCTTTTTAAAAGCCACCGGCTATCCAGAAGACCTGGTGGCCCGGGCCCATGCACTCGGCTATCGAGCCCTGGCCCTCACCGACGAAGCAAGCCTCAGTGGATCGGTACGTGCACACCTGGCTGCAGAGGCCCTGGACTTTCACCTCATTCATGGTGCGAGTTTCTACCTCAATCCACACCTAGGCCAGGCCATGCGACTGGTCTTTCTAGTCAAGAACCGGACAGGCTGGCAACAACTCTGCAGTCTTATTACCCAGACTCGCATGCGTGCCCCCAAGGGTCAGTATTGGCTAGACGCAGAGCTGCTGCAGACAAGCCCGCTCGATCAGTGCCTGGCAATCTGGCTACCCAGCCCCTCGGAGTCTGACCAGCCTCTGCATGCCCAAGGCCAGTGGCTCAAGACTCTCTTTGGCTCTCGTCTGTTCTTGGGCTGCAGCCAGCTCCTTCGGCTAGACGACCGCTCCTGGCGCCAACAACTCACCGGGCTGGCCGCCCTGCTCGGCCTGCCTGTCACCGCGGCAGGAGATGTCCGCATGCACCGCCGCCGAGACAAGCCCTTGCTCGATCTGCTGACCGCCATTGACCATGGCAAGACCCTGGCCGAGTCCGGCCGCCTGCTCACCGCCAATGCCGAGCAATACCTTCGGCCCCGGCTGCGTCTAGCCCGCTGCTTCCCGCAGCCTCTGTTGGACAAGACCCTCCACATCGCCGAGCAGTGTCAGTTCTCCCTCCAAGAACTGCGTTACGAATATCCAGATGAGATCGTTCCCCAGGGGCTCACACCAAGCCAATGGCTCAGGCATCTCACCGAACAGGGGGTGGCCCAGCGCTACCCTCCAGAGGCCTACCCAGAAGGACTACCGGCCCAGGTCCGACAGCAGATCGAGCACGAGCTTCAACTCATTGCAGAACTGCGTTATGAGCCCTACTTCTTAACGGTCTATGACATCGTGGCCTTTGCGCGGTCTCGTGGCATTCTCTGTCAGGGTCGAGGATCTGCAGCCAACTCAGCGGTCTGCTACTGCCTGGGCATTACCGAAGTCGACCCAGCCCGCATGAGCATGCTCTTTGAACGCTTTGTCTCTAAAGAGCGCCATGAACCACCAGACATCGACGTCGACTTTGAGCACCACCGACGTGAAGAAGTCATTCAATACCTCTACCAAAAATACGGCCGCCACCGGGCCGCCTTGGCTGCGGCCATCATTCGCTACCGACCGCGGTCGGCCTTGCGCGATGTGGGCAAGGCGCTGGGCATCGATGCCGAACTGGTCGACCAGGCCGCCAAGTCACGAAGCTGGTGGGATGGCCATCAGATCCAGGCTGAGGGCCTACCGCAGACGCCTCTCACCAGTCGGTGGGCAGAACTCACCAACCAGATCATGGGCTTTCCACGCCACCTCTCTCAGCATGTTGGCGGCTTTGTCATCGCCCGACACCGACTCAGCGATCTGGTGCCCATTGAGAACGCGGCCATGCCAGACCGCAGCATTATTCAGTGGGACAAAGATGACATTGATGCCCTGGGCCTGCTCAAGGTGGACGTCCTAGCCCTTGGAATGCTCTCGGCCATTCAGAAGGCCCTGGCTCTGGTTGGTCAGAAAAACCATGGCGGGCCCATGCGTCTACAAGACATCCCACCAGAAGACCCGAAGACCTACGAGATGATCTCAGCAGCCGACACCGTCGGAGTCTTTCAGATTGAATCAAGGGCCCAGATGAGCATGCTGCCGCGTCTTCAGCCCCGCAACTTCTACGACCTGGTCATTGAAGTCGCCATCATTCGGCCGGGCCCCATTCAAGGCGGCATGGTTCACCCTTACCTGCGTCGACGCCAGGGACTGGAGCCCGTGGACTACCCAAGCCCCGAAGTCAAACAGGCCCTGGCCAGAACCCTGGGCGTGCCCATCTTCCAAGAACAGGTCATGCAGTTGGCCATTCTGGCCGCAGGCTTTAGCCCCGGCGAGGCCGACCAGCTGCGCAGGGCCATGGCTGCCTGGCGAAAACGCGGCAGCCTCGGCCCCTTTGAGGAAAGGCTCACCCAGGGCCTTCTAAGCCGGGGCTACGCCCCAGAGTTTGCTGCCCGACTCTTTGCCCAGATTCAGGGATTTGGCGAATACGGCTTTCCAGAGTCTCATGCGGCGAGCTTTGCCCTGCTGGTCTATGTCAGCTGCTGGCTGAAGTGCCACCATCCAGATGCCTTTTGTGCCGCCCTGCTCAACAGCCAACCCATGGGGTTTTATGCGCCTGCCCAACTCATTCAAGATGCGCAACGACATGGGGTTCGGGTTGAGCCTGTCGATGTCCAACTCAGTCAACAAGAGACGTCACTCGTTGCGCCTATGCAGATCCGGCTGGGCCTACACCAGGTGGCTGGCCTCTCGTTTAACGGTGCGCAGCGGCTGCTTCAGGCCCGTCAACAGGCTGCCTTTATAGACCTGGCCGATCTAGCCAAGCGGGCTGAACTTGGCAACACAGACCTCAAGGCCCTGGCCCATGCCGATGCCCTTAAAAGCCTGTCCGGTCACCGACACCAGGCCCTCTGGCAGGCCAGCGGACCCATTCGGCTAACAGGCGTTTTAAAGCAGACCCGTGTCTCAGAGCCACTGGTCAGCCCAGAGGCCCTGCCGGCCCCCTCTATGGTCCAAGACGTCCTGCAAGACTACGCCAGCCTGGGCCTGAGCCTACGGGCGCATCCCATGACATTTATGCGGGAGTTTCTACTGACCCATTTCAAGAGTCAGCCCATTGAAAGCCTCAGGGCCATGCCCAATGGCCGGCTGGCCAGGGCCAGTGGGCTCGTCACTCATCGACAGAGGCCCGGCACGGCCAAGGGCACTGTCTTCTTGTCGATCGAGGACGAGACAGGCAGCCTCAATGTCATCGTCTGGCCTGCAGTCCTTCAGCAGTACAAGACAGCCATTCTGCAGGGTCAGCTACTCACCATCTATGGCCGATGGCAACGAGACGAGAAGATCGACCCAGAGGCTGCGGGTCAGGTCCAACACCTCTTGGCCATCCGAGTAGAGGACCACACCAGCTGCTTATCCAGAGTCTTGGGGCAGGCTATGGTTTCGTCGTCGCGTGACTTTCACTAGCCAGTCGACGGAAGGCTGTGATTCGCGGGCCCCAGTAGGCACTCACCAGAGACTCCAGCCGAACCGTACCACCCTCGCGAGGTGCATGAACAAAGCGGTTCTGCCCAATGTAGATGCCAACATGAGAGAGCTCCGAGCCTGTGGTGTTAAAAAACACCAAGTCTCCCGGCAGCCGGTCCTCCCAGGCAATCTCATAGCCCACACTGCCCATCTGCTCAACGGTCCGAGGCAGGGTTGTGCCCAGCGAGCGGCGCATGACATAGACGACCAGGCCACTGCAATCGAATCCACCCCGCGGATTGTTGCCACCCCAGCGATAGGGCGTACCCACCAGCGAGAAGGCATGCATTGCTGGCTCGGCCAGACCCACCTGTCCATTGGCCTCTAGCCTAGCCAACGGCAATTCCCCGGTGCGCCGGGGGGCGGGGACCGAGAGTGGCCCGACTCCAGCGCATCCCGAGAGCAAGAGGCCCAGCCCCGAAAGGCCCGCCAATTGAATCCACTGCCGACGATCACGAGGCACGGGCTGCCCCGCCCCGTCAGGAGAGAGCCTGCGACAAATCAAGCTGAAGGTCACGAAGGTCCTCGAGGCCCACCGCCAGCCGAACCAGTCCCGGGCCAATGCCCGCCCGCAGACGCGCCTCTTCAGAGATTCTTCCGTGGGTCGTCGAAGCGGGGTGAGTGATGATGCTGCGGGTGTCTCCAAGGTTTCCGGTCCGGCTAAAGAGTCTGACGCGATCGACCAAGGCAAAGGCCTTCTGAGTGAGTTCGACCGAGTCACCCCCCTTGAGTTCAAAGGCCACCACCGCCCCGCCTCCGGACTGCTGGCGTTGGGCCAAGGCATGCTGCGGGTGGCTGGCCAGTCCGGGATAGTAGACCCGGGATACGGCGGGCTGGTCTTCGAGCCATTCGGCCAAAGCCTGGGCATTGGCATTGTGGGCCTGCATGCGAACCGACAGCGTCTCCAGTGACTTGTGAAGCACCCAGGCATTAAAAGGCGACATCGAGGGCCCGCAGGTGCGCACCACCTGACGGATCTGGTCGACCAGCGCCTTGGGACCAGCCACTGCACCACCGAGCACCCGGCCCTGACCATCGATGTACTTGGTGGCCGAGTGCAGCACCAGATCGATGGGGAAGGCCAAGGGTTGCTGCAAGGCCGGTGTCAGAAAACAGTTGTCAACCACAGTGATCACACCAGCCTGCCGGGCAATCTGACCAATGGCCTGAAGATCTGCCAACTCGGTTAGGGGATTCGATGGCGTCTCGAGGTAGAAGAGCCTGGTCTGCGGCGTCATGGCGGCCTGCCAGGCGGCAGGGTCTGTCAACGAAACATACTGCACGCCCACACCAAACTTCTGCATAAAATTATCAAAGAGCTGGATGGTCGCACCAAAGAGCGAGGCGCTCGTCACGATCTGATCACCCGCCTTCAGCAACCCCAGGCAGACACTCAGAATGGCCGACATGCCCGAGGCCGTCGCCACACAGTCTTCCGCGCCCTCCAGAGAGGCCAGCCGCTCCTCGAACATCTGGACCGAAGGATTGGTAAAGCGCGAGTAGACCACCCCCGCCTCGCGATTCTGAAAACGATCTGCCGCCTGCTGGGCATCGTCAAAGACAAAGGAGGAAGTCAGAAACAGGGCCTCAGAGTGCTCACCATAGTCTGAGCGGTGAGTGCCTGATCGGACCGCGCGGGTTGAGAAGCCCGCCTGCTCCAGGGGATCCGCAGCCGGGTCGGTGGGCCGGGCCGGCTCTTTGGGTGGGTTGACTCTAGCCATTGCCTCGGGCCGCCTCTATACGATCAAGCAGGGCTGACGTCACATCGCCCGTAATGTAGTGACCATCAAAACACGACGCCTCAAGGCCCGTCACCAGGGGGTTAAAGCCCCGCACATCACGTTTCATGTCCTCAATCGCCTGGTACATCAAGTCGTCGGCCCCAATCGCCTGGCAGATCTGGCTGTCGTCTCGGTTGTGGGCAATCAGTTCTCGTCGGGTCGGCATATCAATGCCGTAGACATTCGGGAAACGGACCGGAGGTGCAGCAGACGCAAAGACCACCCCCTTGGCCCCCGACTCACGGGCCATGCTGACAATCTCTCGACTGGTGGTGCCGCGAACGATGGAGTCATCGACAATCAGAACCCGCTTGCCTTTGAATTCGCTGGCCATTGCATTGAGCTTTTGACGAACGGATTTCTTGCGAACCTCCTGGCCCGGCATGATGAAGGTCCTGCCCACATAACGGTTTTTAATAAAACCCTCCCGGTAAGGCACATTGAGGTGCTTGGCCAGCTGGAGGGCGGCGGGTCGACTGGAATCCGGGATGGGCATCACCACATCGATGTCACCCGCCGGGAACCGCCGAGCCACCTCTGCCGCCAGCGTCTCACCCATTTTAAGACGGGCGTCGTAGACCGAGATGCCGTCCATGAGAGAGTCTGGGCGGGCGAAGTAGACGTACTCAAAGACACAGGGGTTGAGTATCGTGCGGACGGCGCACTGCTTCGAGAAGATCTGGCGGTCCTCGGTGATGACGACGCACTCACCCGGTGCAATGTCCCGAAGCAAGGTGAAGCCTAGCCCCTCAAGGGCGACGGACTCCGAGGCCAGCATGTACTCCTGACCACGGGAGGTCTCCAGACAGCCCAAGGCCAGTGGCCGAATGCCGTAGGGGTCCCGAAAGCCAATCACCCCAAAGCCGGGAATCATGGCAACGCAGGCATAGGCCCCCTTGGCCCGCTTGTGCAAGACAGTCACGGCCGCAAAGACTGCATCTGGGTCGAGCGTGAGTCCGCTGACGGCCTGCTGAAGCTCGTGAGCAAAAACATTGAGCAGAACCTCGCTGTCACTCTCTGTATTGATATGACGGCGGTCACGGCGGTACATGTCCTCTTGGAGTTCTGCCGCGTTGGTGAGGTTACCGTTGTGCCCCAGAACAATGCCGAAGGGCGCATTGACGTAGAAGGGCTGGGCCTCTTCGGAGTTGACGGCACTGCCCGCGGTGGGATACCGGACATGGCCAATGCCCATGTCCCCATGGAGGTTGCGCATATCCCGGGTGCGAAAGACATCCCGAACCAGGCCATTGCCTCGGGCCAGGTTGATGCGTTTGCCCTGCGCCGTCGCGATGCCGGCCGCATCCTGACCACGGTGTTGCAACAGCAGCAGCGCATCGTAGAGCAGCTGGTTAACAGGCGCGGTAGAGACGATTGCAACAACACCACACATAACGAACCCTTTTCGGCAAAGACTGCTATTTCGGAATACTGACACGACTGGCGACAAAATCCGGCAGCCAGGGTGCGGCGAGCCGAATAGACCAGTCGAGCACTGGGCGGCTGAGGGACTGGGTCCATGCCGGCTGGCCAGGGAGCGAGGTCATGGCAGCCAAGACTGCCAAAACCGCCATGATGATGAGCCCGCGGGCCAGGCCAAAGAGGCTGCCTAGCAGACGGTCCAGGACCGTCGCTCCGGTTGCTTTCATAAGTTCACGCAGGGCCATGCTCACCAGCCGGCCCAAAAGCAGAATCAGCAGAAAAACCAGCACAAATCCAAGGGTCAGCCGGATAGGCTCCGAGAGGAGTTCTGCAAAGGGCTCTGCAGCAAGACCGGCCAGCTTGCCTCCCCCCACCAGGGCCAAGACCCAGATGGCCAGAGAGGCGACCTCTTGGACCAGGCCGCGCAGAAAAGACAAGAGTGTGGAGGCCAGCAGAACCACCACGAAAACAATATCAATCCAGGTGGACTCGGCCATGGGAATCTATCGGGCTACAGGCGGCACGATGGCCACCTGATACTTCTGCTGTTTGGCGCGGTCCGCAAAGGCTTTGGCGCCAGCGGAATCGAAGGGGCCAACCCGCACGCGGTACCAGGTGCCCGAGGCGTTCTTGGTCTCGGACACGCTGACGGAATGGCCTGCTGACTGAAGCCGCTTCTGGATGGCCTCGGCCGCAGCCCGCGTCTTGTGGGCACCAACCTGGACAAAGTAGCCACCGCTGGCAGCCTCCGGTTTGGTCGGGCCCTTGGCGGCCGCCGTGGACTCGGGCTTGGCTTCGGCCTTGGGTTCTGGCTTCGGCTTGGATTCTGCCTTGGGTTCTGGCTTGGGTTCTTGCTGAGGCGCTGGCTTGGGCTCAGGCTCAGGCTTGGCCAATGGAGCAGGCACGGGTGTTGCCGGCGCGGGCGTTGGGGGGACTGCGCTGGTTGTCGTCGCTGCGACGGTCGCGCTGCTCGTAACGTTGCTG
>CALMJH010000067.1 GCA_937864175.1 uncultured Burkholderiales bacterium | reverse complement strand
ACTCGCGACCTCAACCTTGGCAAGGTTGCGCTCTACCAACTGAGCTACTCCCGCAACGAAGCCTTGAATTATATGAAATTAGAGCCGCCCTCGCAACTCAGGCCAGGCTTTGGCCAGGTAATAGACCATCGAGACAAACGTCAGCAGGGCTGCCAGGCGAATGAGCCAGAATCCCCAGGCGGCCGTGTCGATGAACCCCCAGAGGACGGGGGCCTGGTAGAGCAGGAACGGAATTGCAACCATCTGGGCAATGGTCTTGGCCTTGCCCAGCCAGTTCACCGCGACGCTCTTGTGGGCGCCCACCTGCGCCATCCATTCCCGAAGGGCCGAGATGGTGATTTCTCGCCCAATGATGATCAACCCGACAATCGGGCCCACCCGCTGGACATCGATGAGCGCCACCAAGGCCGCGCAGACCATGAGTTTGTCGGCCACCGGATCTAGAAAAGCCCCAAAGCTGCTGGTCTGGTTCCATTTTCTGGCCAGCCAGCCGTCGATCCAGTCGGTCACCGCAGCCACCACAAAGATGGTCGTGGTCCAGAAATTACGCTCCTGCTCAATGAGCCCCAGAGGCACGTAAAAGACCAACATGAACACCGGAATGGCCACAATACGGGCCCAGGTGAGAAGGTTTGGCAGGCTGTACATGTGGCTTTATGTTACGCGCAACTGCTTGAAAATCTGCTCCGCCATGGCGCGGGAGACGCCCTCAACCGAGGCCAACTCGTCAACCGAGGCCGCACGAAGGCCAGCCAGGCCCCCAAAGCGCGCCAACAGCTTGGCTCGTCGCCTTGGGCCCACCCCTTCAATCTCATCCAAGACCGACCCGGTGCGGGCCTTGGCCCGTTTCGCCCGCATGCCCGTAATGGCAAAGCGATGGGCCTCGTCGCGAATCTGGGCAATCAGCAACAGGGCCCCATGGTCTGGGCCCAGGGCCAGCTCGCGGCCATCCGGGAAGACCAGACGCTCTAAGCCCACCTTGCGTCCCTCGCCCTTCGCAACGCCGATGAGGAGTTGGATGTCATGTCCCAACTGCTCAAACACCGAGACCGCCACCGACATCTGGCCCTTGCCGCCATCGACCAAGACCAAGTCGGGCATCTCCTCGATGTCCTGGTAACGACGCGTCAGGACCTGCCGCATTGCTGCATAGTCGTCGCCGGCTGCGATATCGGTAATGTTGAAGCGTCGATACTCGGCCGACTGCATGGCATGGTGGTGATAGACCACACAAGAGGCCTGGGTGGCCTCACCCGCGGTGTGACTCACATCGAAACACTCAATACGCAGACGGTCCAGATCATCGGCTGGCACCGTAAGACCAAGGGTGTCGACCAGCAGGCGCGTCTTGGCCTGGGCCCCGCCGACCTCCTGGGCCCGACGGGTCAGGGCCAGTCGGGCATTGTCCTCCGCCATTCGAAGCCAGTCACGACGCTTTCCCTGCGGTGCAACCAGGACCCGAACACTGGGCTGATCTGGCCTCTGGGCCAGCCAGTCCATCAGTTCCTGCGCAACCGACTCTCGGTTGATCAGCAGAGTACTCACAGGCGTCTGCTCCGCGTAATGCTGGCCCACGAAGGACACAAGCGCCTCGTCCAGGGCATCGTCGCTCCCAAGGCCAGTCGAGGCAGTTGGAAGACAGAAAAAGGGCCGATCACCCAGGTGCCGTCCGCCGCGAACCATGGCTAGATTCACGACCAGTCGCTGGCCATCACTGGCCACGGCCATGACATCACAGTCAAGGTTCTCATCGGCCTCCATGGCGTGCTGGGCCAATACCTTGCTTAGAGCGGCCATCTGGTCTCGATAGACTGCAGCGTCTTCAAAACGCAGGTCATCAGAGGCCTTCTGCATATCAGCCTCCAGCATATTCAAGAGCTCGGCATGCCCGCCACGCAGAAACGAGAGGGCTCGGCCGACATCTCGTTGGTAATCGTCTTGGCCAATCTGTGCCACGCACGGCGCGCTGCAACGGTGTATCTGCGCCAGCAGGCAGGGCCTTGAGCGGTTAGAAAAAACATTGTCTGTGCAACTGCGCAGCCGAAAGACTTTCTGAAGAATCTGAAGACTCTCTTTGACGGCCCAGCCATTTGGGAAGGGGCCAAAGTAGTCGGCCTGACGGTCAATGGCTCCCCGGTAAAAAGAAATTCGGGGATAGGCATGGTGACTAATGCGGACAAAGGGGTAGGACTTGTCGTCTCGAAACAGGATGTTGTACTTGGGCGACTGGGTCTTGATGAGGTTGTTCTCGAGCAGGAGCGCCTCGGCCTCGCTCCGAACCACCGTAATCTGCGCATCGGCAATCTGCTCGACCATGCGGGCAATTCGCGGCCCATGACCCGATTTCTGGAAGTAGCTAGTCACCCTCTTTTTGAGGTCCCGGGCCTTGCCCACATAGAGCAGGCTTGCGTCCTGGGCATAAAACCGATAGACGCCCGGAAGGTGCGGAAGGCTGGCCAGAAAGGCCTTGGCATCAAAGCTAGAGGTGCCCTGGTCCTCAGTCATGGGTGTGCCTTGTCAGGAGATCTTTGGCCAGGCCAATGACCTCTAGAAACATCGCCTCGGTGAGCCGACCGGTATTGACGTTGTAGCGGCTCGGGTGATAACTGTCGACCACCAAGACGGGGCCCAGCCGGTGGACAGCCCCATGGGCAAACGCCAGAGACTTGAGCGACTGCCCATGTGCCTTCAGGTCAAGACTGCGCAGGACCGCCGCATGGGCGACTGCCCCTAGGCAGAGAATAACCTTGGGCCGAACCGCGGCGATCTCCGCAGCCAGAAAAGGACGGCAGTTCTGCTCCTCCACGCCAAGGGGCTTGTTATCGGGTGGAAGGCACTTGACCGCATTGGTGATTCGACAGTTGATCATCTGCAGCCCATCGTCGGCTGCAAGTGAGCGTGGTCGGCTCGCAAACCCGTGAGCATGCAGGCTGCCATAGAGCAGGTCGCTACAGGCATCACCCGTAAAGGGCCGACCCGTCGCATTGGCCCCATGCAGACCCGGCGCAAGTCCCACCACCAGAAGACCCGCCTGCGGATCTCCGAAAGGCGGGACCGGCCCACAAAAGTAGGACGGATGACGCGACTTCACCTGATCCAAGAAACCAACCAGCCGTGGGCAACGGCGACAGTCAGCGTCGTAGATCGACTGGGTCATGGCATTAGACGGTCCAGGTTTCGGCGAGAGGGACTCGCAAGAAAATGGGGCATCCGCCGGGGCAATTCATCCAAGGCACGGTCTGCAAGGTCTGGACGGTTGCAGATGAGAGTTGCATCACAGCCCGCCTCAAAGGCGGCCTGGGCGCGGTCGGCCACATCGGAGTAGACCGCAGCGCCTGCCATCCCCAAATCATCGCTAATGATCACCCCATCAAAACCCAGCTGGCTGCGCAGAATGTCTTGTAGCCAGATGCGCGAGAAGCCGGCCGGCTGGCTGTCGACCTGGGTGTATCGGATGTGGGCCGGCATTACCGCTGTGAGAGGCACCTGACCATAGGCACCAGAGCCCAGTCGCATGTAAGGCAGGACATCCTGCCGCAGAATGGTCTGGAGATCGCGGTCGTCCTCTGGCAGAGCATGGTGGGAATCTGCGCTCGCCCAGCCATGCCCAGGAAAATGTTTGCCGCAGTTCTTAAAGCCAGCCTGGGCCAGGCCCTGCATGGTGGCCTCAGCCAAAGCGCTGACAAGATTCTCATCGCGATGAAACGAACGGTCCGAGATGACCTCACTCTGTCCATAGTCAAGATCAAGCACGGGCGTGTAACTAAAGTCGACTCCGACCTCACGCAGTTCCTGGGCCAGGGTGAAAGCCGCCTGCCGGGCCTGCTCGCAGGCCGATCGCAGCTCGGCAGCCCCGCATCCCTGACTCAGGCACTCACCCAGGCTTCGAAAACTCGGCAACGATGTAAAGCCCTGACGAAACCGTTGGATGCGCCCCCCCTCATGATCGACCGAGATCTTCAGACGCTCTGCCTCGGTCTTGGCGAGTCCGGGTCGAATCGCATGAATCTGCCGAGTCAGGGCCTGGAGTTGGGAGCGGTCCTCAAAATTTCGGCTAAACAAAATGACCCCACCCACCCACGGGTGGGCGAGCTTCTCGGTCTCCTCGGCCGTAAGAGACAGACCCTGGACATCAATAATGAAGGGACCCAGCATGGTGACCTTTCTTAGGCAGTGGTCTCGACGATTGCAAAGGCCTGCGCCACGTCCTGTTCGTCGGACAAAGACAGGTGAATCCGCAGTCCGCGATCTTTTAGATACTGGGCGAGGGCCTTCTGAGCCAGGGGCTCTGGCGCACCAGCCGAGTTGTTGAGCACCTGCAGGGCATGCAGGCTCATCGGGGCAGAAAGGCCACAGCCCAGGGCCTTTCCAACCGCCTCCTTGGCTGCGAATCTCTTGGCCAAGTAGGCCACGGCCCGAGCCAGGCCGGCAGAGCCACGACCCAGCCGGGCTGCAAAGACCAGACGTTCTTGCTCGCCCAGAATGCGGTGGACCAGCCGATCACCCCACCGCTCGTAGAGCGACCGCATGCGCGAAATCACCACCACATCGGTTCCGATTCCAACGATCACCGGCTGCAGGCCTCACGCATGAGTCGTTTCATCTCTCGGACAGCCTCTCGCATTCCCACGAAGACGGCGCGAGAGACAATGGCATGGCCAATGTGGAGTTCGCGGACACCATGCAGGCCGGCAATCGGCTGGACATTGAAGTAGTTGAGGGCGTGGCCGGCATTAAACCGCATGCCCAACGCACAGATGCGCTCACCAGCCTTGGCGATTTTCTGAATCTCCTGCTGGACCGCAGGACGATCGGGGTCACGGCCCTGGGCATGAAAGGCCTGGGCATAAGGGCCAGTGTGAACCTCGCAGACCTCAATGCCAAGGTCGTGGGCCGCCTGAATCTGAGGCAGGTGCGCATCCACAAAGGCACTGACTGTGATGCCCGCATCCCGCAGACGCCGGACCATGGGGGCCAACTGGCCTGACTGCCCCACGACATCCAGCCCTCCCTCGGTGGTGATCTCTTGGCGCCCCTCGGGCACCAACATGGCCATCTCGGGTTGGACCTCACAGGCCATAGCGACCATCTCGGCCGTAGCGGCCATTTCAAAATTTAGTTTGATCTGGGTGTGGGTCCGCAGACGTCGAACATCGTCATCCTGAATATGTCTGCGGTCTTCACGAAGGTGGACCGTGATGCCATCGGCCCCGCCCAGGTGGGCCTCGACGGCTGCCCAGATGGGGTCTGGGTCGTAGCTGCGACGTGCCTGACGCAGCGTTGCCACATGGTCAATGTTTACCCCTAACTCAATCATGACGCCCTTCTCCCTCGATCCATGTCACTGACTTCCGGTGGAACCCCATCGGGCCCAAGGCTTGATTCTGCCCGCATCTGCGACAACGTGCGGACCGCCTCCCGTGACATGAGGTCGGCCTCGCCCAACTGGTGTCGCAGCAAGGTCCTGAGCAGACGCTTAGATTCTGCCGCCACGGGGCCGTGCTCAAACTGGGCCGCAAAAACCGACAAGGGCTGGTCGTAGGCGGCCAGGGCCAGGAGGGTCTGCCCCCCCACGGTCAGGGCCTCATCACTCACCTCCGACTCACCCAGTCGGTAGACCCCATCGGCGGGTCGCAACTCAAACCAGGCCTGTGGATCTTCCTGCACGGCCTGGGGCGCAAAGTCGGGAGCCAGTCCCATTTCACGCAAAAACCGGCATTCAAATTGTCGAAGTACAGGTTCAATCACCGAGGTCTGGTCCGTCTGGCTGAGTGCACCAAGGGCCTGCTCATAGGCCTGAAACAACAGGGGGTGAGGATCCTGCCGTGGCAGCAGTCGCATGACTAACTCGTTGAGGTAGAAGCCCGCCATCAGGCTGGCGGCCGGCAGGGCCCCAAGGCCACCGCGCCATTCAGCGCCCATCAGAGTACGTAACTCGCCCTTGGCGCTGTAGCGAACCAGCAAGGGGGTAAATGGCTGTAGAAGGCCGCGCAGAGCGGATCTGGGCCGCCGTGCGCCCCTGGCGACCAGGCCTAGTCGACCCTGATCAGGTGTAAAGACTTCAACGATGAGGCTCGTCTCACGCCACGGCAGGCTGTGCAGTACAAAGGCCTCATTCATAGCCAAAGCTGCGGACGGCCGCCTCATCGTCGGCCCAGTTGGCCTTGACCTTCACCCAGAGTCGCAGGCGCACGGGCTGATCCAGCAGCCGCATGATGTCCTGTCGGGCCTGGCTTCCGATGCGTTTGATGCGTTCACCGCCCTCCCCGATAACCATCGGCTTTTGGGAGGCTCTGGCCACCACGATGGTCGCGTCGATCTCAACCGCCGGCTTGGGCTCGTCTGGGTTGGCCTCGATGAACCGATCGACCACCACGGTGCAGGCATAGGGAAGCTCATCACCCATTAACCGAAAGAGTTTTTCCCGGATCAACTCTGCCGACAGAAATCTCACGCTCTTGTCGGTGACGGTCTCCTCATCCACCAGAGGTGGCTGCTCCGGAAGGGCCTGAGCCAGCGCGTCGGCCAAGACATCGAGCTGGAAGGCCTTTTTTGCAGAGACCGGCACCAGGGCCTGCCAAGACCGCATAGAGGACAGACGCTTGGCGAGTTCAAAGGCCTTGACCTTCTGGTCATCGGACTTGAAGAGGTCGACTTTGTTGAGCGCAACCACCACCGGAAGATCGTTCGGCAGGATGCTGAGCACCCGCTCATCCTCTGCGGTCAGACGATCCGACTCGACCACCCAAAGAACCGCATCGACCTCCCCAAAGGCGGAGAGTGCGGCCTTGTTGAGTTGTCGGTTGAGGGCGGCCGTGTGGCTGTGCTGAATACCCGGTGTATCCACAAAGAGGATCTGGTGATCGGCTGTCGACCGGACCCCCAGAATCTGGTGGCGAGTGGTCTGGGCTTTTTTGGAGGTGATGGAGATGTCCGTCCCAATCAAGGCATTGAGCAGACTGGACTTGCCAACGTTGGGGCGTCCCACGATCGCCACCAGACCGCAGTGGTGCACGGCGCTCACTTAGGCCTTTTCGGTGGGGGCAAAGACCAGCTTGGCCTGGGGGGCCGGCTCTGCAGCCTTCTTAGACCGGCGTCTTTTGGCAGGTGCCTCAGACAGGGCCTGCTGCGCAGCCTGCAAGGCCTTGGTAGCAGCCGCCTGCTCGGCCGCTCGGCGAGAGGCTCCGTTGCCCAAGACCGTGATGTTGAGTTTAATCAGGCTGCATTCAACCTCAAACATCTGGTTGTGGGCAGCCCCACTGGTCGCGACAACCTGATAGGCCGGCAGCGGCAGACCATGACCCTGAAGAAACTCCTGCAGCAGCGTCTTGGCGTCTTTTCCAAGGGTGCGCGGGTCCACCTGCTTGAGGATGGGCCTGTAGAGCCGGTCGATGACTGCAGCCACGGCATCAAAGCCTCCATCGAGGTAGATGGCCCCAAAGAGTGCCTCTAGGGCATCGGCCAAAATGGACGGCCGGCGAAGGCCACCGCTTTTTAGTTCACCCTCCCCCAGGTGCAGGTGCTGGTGCAACGAGAGTGTCTGGGCAATGTCGTGCAGGGCCTGCTGACGCACCAGGCTGGAGCGGACTCGGCTCAGGTCGCCCTCATCGAAGTCGGCCAATTCGCGATACAGCAGGCCGGCGACGGCCAAGTTCAAGACGCTGTCACCCAGAAACTCAAGTCGCTCGTTGTGCGAGGCACTGTGGCTTCGATGGGTAAGCGCGAGCCGAAAGAGGGCTGGGTCCGCAAACCGATAGCCCAGCCGCGACTCAAGTTCGGACGAGCTCACTCGAAAAATCCCAACCTTGAAAACTGGCCGGAAAAAATTTCGTCGGCGTTAAACCAGATGAGAAAGGCCTGCCCAACCAGATTGCGCTCAGGAACAAAGCCCCAGACCCGGCTGTCGGCAGAGTTGTCGCGGTTGTCACCCATGACGAAATAATGCCCTGCGGGGACGGTGCAGCGCATCCCCCCGAAAACCCGCTCGCAGTTTTCACGATATGGAAAGGCCTCAAGCAGCAGAAAATCCCCTGCGCCCTGATCGTTCAGGGTGGTGTACTGCTTGTGGCCCAGCTGCTCGCGGAAGGCCAACGCTGGACGGGAGGCTCCAGAGGTATCAGAGGCCCCCAAAGACGTCTTGGCCACGGGCTGGCCATTGATGCTGATGGCCTTGTTCACAAAGCTCACCGTATCGCCCGGCAGGCCAATCACGCGCTTGATGTAGTCGACGGACTCATCCTTTGGGTAACGAAAGACCACCACATCGCCCCTCTGGGGCTGTCCAGTAGAGAGGACCTTCGTGTGGACAACCGGCAGCCGCACCCCATAGCTATATTTCTTCACCAGAATCAGATCCCCAATTCGGAGGGTGGGGATCATCGAGCCAGAGGGAATATTGAAGGGTTCAAAAAGAAACGACCGAACCACAAAGACCAGAAACAGCACGGGAAAGAGACCCGCCGTGTACTCCAGCCAGAGAGGCTGGACGGCCTGGTCGCCCCGCTGCTTGCGCCAGACCAGCCGGTCGGCTAGCCAGAGCAGCCCGGTAAACAGGCAGGCCATTGCCAAAATAAGTGCAAAGTTCATTTAGTCGTCTACCTTAAGAATGGCCAGGAAGGCCTCCTGCGGAATTTCAACACTACCGACCTGCTTCATGCGCTTCTTGCCTGCCTTCTGTTTTTCGAGGAGTTTGCGTTTGCGGCTAATGTCACCGCCATAGCATTTGGCCAGCACATTCTTGCGAAGGGCCTTGACGTTCTCGCGCGCCAGAATGTTCACGCCAATGGCGGCCTGAATAGCAACGTCAAACATCTGCCGCGGAATGAGTTCCCGCAGCTTGGCCACCAGCTCCCTTCCCCGGTGCTGCGCATTGGCCCGGTGAACAATCACCGACAGGGTATCAACCCGCTCTCCGTTGATCAGAATGTCCATCTTGACGACGTCGGAAGCGCGATACTCCTTGAACTCATAGTCCATTGAGGCATAGCCCCTGGAGACCGACTTCAGTTTGTCAAAGAAGTCCAGAACAATCTCGTTCATTGGCAGTTCGTAGGTGAGGTTCACCTGCCGGCCGTGGTAACTCATGTTGACCTGCTGACCACGCTTGCCATTGCAGAGCGTCATCACGACCCCAACATAGTCCTGGGGCATAAAGAGCGTAACGGTGACAATGGGCTCCCGAATTTCTTCAATTCGAACCGGGTCGGGCATTTTCGAGGGATTGTCGACGTCAATCAGGCTGCCATCTTTCATGAGCACCTGGTAGACCACGGTGGGCGCAGTGGTGATGAGGTCGATGTCGTATTCGCGCTCAAGCCGCTCTTGGACGATGTCCATATGCAGCAGCCCCAGAAAACCGCAGCGAAAGCCAAAGCCAAGTGCCTGGGAGACCTCGGGTTCAAACTGCAGGGCTGCATCATTGAGCTGTAGCTTTTCTAGAGCATCGCGCATGATGTCGTACTCACTGGACTCGACTGGATAGAGTCCGGCAAAGACCTGAGGCTTGACTTCTTTGAACCCTGGCAGCGGCGCAGTCGCTGGCCGATTGGCCAGAGTGACGGTGTCACCCACCTTGGCAGCCTTCAACTCTTTGATGCCCGTGATGATGAAGCCAACCTCGCCCGCTGAAAGCTGCTCGCGTGAGAGTGACTTGGGCGTGAAGACCCCGAGCTGCTCCACCGGGTGGGTGGTGCCAGTGGCCATCAAGAGAATCTTGTCCTTGGTGGTCAGGCTTCCATTGACCATTCGAACCAACATGACCACGCCGACATAGTTGTCGAACCAAGAGTCGATGATGAGGGCCTGAACAGGTCCAGCCGGGTCTCCCTTCGGAGGCGGCACCTTGGCCACGATCATCTCCAGAATGTCTCGGACACCCTCGCCAGTCTTGGCGCTGGCACGAATGGCATCGCTGGCTTCAATGCCAATGACGTCCTCAATTTCTACAATGGCCTGCTCAGGATTGGCGGCGGGCAGGTCAATTTTGTTGAGCACGGGGCAGACCTCAACACCCAACTCAATGGCGGTATAACAGTTGGCCACCGTCTGAGCCTCGACCCCCTGAGAGGCATCCACCACCAGAAGGGCGCCCTCACAGGCCGACAGGGAACGACTCACCTCGTAAGAAAAATCCACGTGTCCGGGCGTATCGATCAGGTTGAAGTGGTAGCGCTGACCATCCAGGGCCATGTAGGTGAGCGCGGCGGTCTGGGCCTTGATGGTGATGCCGCGCTCCCGCTCGAGGTCCATGGAATCCAGAACCTGGGCCTCCATTTCACGATCGGACAAGCCGCCGCAGAGCTGGATGATTCGGTCCGCAAGGGTGCTCTTGCCGTGATCGATGTGGGCGATGATGGAAAAATTTCGAATGTGCTGCAAACAACCGCCCTTGTCTTAAAAAAAGAAGCCTGGGCAAGAACCCAGGCTTCGATGGATGCTCGCCAAACCTCTAGGGTTTAACCGGTATGAACAACACGCCATCGCCGCGACGCACCAAAAACACCACGGTCTTCTTTCGATCGAGACGGCCGACCAGGGACTGAAACTGACCAGCCTCCGTGACCTGGGCATTGTTCACAGACAGAATGATATCGCCCTGACGAAGACCTGCCCGCTCGGCAGGCCCCTTTGCCGCGGTAATCCTTACCCCGGCCTTTAGTTTCAGCTCAGCCTGCTGCGCCGCGGTAAGGTCGGCGACCGTCAGGCCAAGCCACTCCACCGCACTGCCAGCCGTCGGTTTGGGAGCCGGCTCGGCGGCTGCGCTGGCCTCGGGCTTGATCTCGTCCACGGTGACCTTGAGCAGCTTCTCGCTGCCGCGACGCCAGACTCGTAGCTCGGACTGGCTACCGGGCTTGGTATTGCCCACGAGTCGAGGCAGGTCAGAGACCCGGTCAACCGGCTTGCCGCCGAAGCCCAAGACGATGTCACCCGGCTCCACGCCAGCCTTGGCTGCGGGACCACCCGGCTCAACATTGCGGACCAGAGCCCCCTTGGCCGAGGGCAGCCCCAGGGCCTCTGCGACCTCCTTGCTCACCTCATCGATGGCCACCCCAATGCGTCCTCGTATCACCCGGCCATTGGCTCGGAGTTGATCGGCCACACGCTTGGCCTCGTCGATGGGAATCGCAAAGGAGATGCCCATGAAGCCGCCCGTGCGGCTGTAGATCTGGGAATTGATACCAATAACCTCTCCGCTCAAATTCAGCAGGGGACCGCCGGAGTTGCCGGGATTAACGGCCACGTCGGTCTGAATAAACGGGAGGTAGTCGCCCGTATCACGTCCCTTGGCGCTCACGATCCCCGCGGTCACCGTGTTTTCCAACCCGAAAGGCGACCCAATGGCCAAGACCCACTCGCCCACCTTGATTCGATCGGGGTTTCCAAAGGACAGAGTTGGAAGACCCTTGGCCTCGATCTTGAGCAGAGCGACGTCGGTCCGTTGGTCCGACCCGATGATTTTGGCCTTGAATTCGCGCTTGTCCGTGAGGGTCACCAGAACCTCATCAGCCCCCTCGACGACGTGGTGATTCGAGAGCAGATAGCCGTCGGCGGAGATGATGAAGCCCGAACCCACCCCGCGCGGCCGGGGCTCCGAGGGTTCTTGGTCCCTGGGACCCGGACGTGACCCTGGCCCCTGCTGTCCTGGAGGGCCGAATCGCTTAAAAAACTCAAAAAAAGGATCGTTCTCGTCAAAAGGCGCCCCAGGCCCCGAGCGTTCCTGAGCCCTGGATAGCGTTCGAATATTCACCACGGCGGGCCCAGCCTTTTCGATAAGGCCAGTAAAGTCGGGCAGTCCGCGATTTGCAGCCGACTGGGCCTGGGCGGGAGAAAGGCCTAGGCCGGCAGGCGCCGAGCCCAACACGGCCATGACCAGCAGACCCCAGACAGCCATGGCCAGAGAAGCGTAACAGCGGGACAGGCCCGCCAGAAGGAAAGACCGAGCGACCAGCATAGAGACCACCTATTGTGAAGTCAGGGAAGACAGAGGAATGTCCTTTGCAAACGCCAAGACGGTAGCGGGCGGCAACTCTCCCATTACTGTCACCAGCCAGTCCCCATGCTGATGGCTGGCCATGCTCAGGGCGCCGCGTTGGCGGGGAACTAGATCGGCCGCTGCAGCCCGGCGCTTTTCCAGAAAGACCGAGGCCGTGGCCACGCCGTCGGAGATCACCACCTGACGCAGGCCCTCGGAGCGATGCCGCAACTGGGTGACCACCTGAAAGCCTGGGACCGGCAGGCTAAGAGAGAGCCCACCCTCTAGGCGTTGCAGGGGCGAAGTCTGGACAACCCAGCCCGGTTCGCTGGCATATCGGGAGACTACGTTGGGGGCGGCCCGATGACCGATCTTGATGTCCGAGAAGACCTGCTCCTCGAGTACCTCGCCCCCGTGGCTCAGCTGCTGAAACTTCAGCATGAGACGCTCATGTCGCTGGACCCAGCATCGAATGGGCCAGCGTTTGTCGTCGGTGGGCTCGAGGGTGACCAACTCGGTGTCATAGCCCGCGACGCGTTTGCCCGCGCTGACAGAAATTTTGTAGGACTTGGCGATTTGCTCAGCAGACTGCAGCGAGAGCATCGGGAAGTCAGCCCGGATGGGGGACCCCTGCTGGACTTTGATGGTCTTGAGATCGGGCAGGTAGGCTCGCACCTCCTTGGGCATGCGAACTACCTCTCGGGGGTCACCGTCGAGCGATTCGAGTCGGATGATCGGGCCTGCGGGGGCTGCCTGCTGGTGAATCTTGGCCATGTAAAGGCCCTGAGCCCCAGGCGTCTGCTGATGGATGTAGGTACCCGTGTAGGTCAGCCGCTGGGCGGCCTGATTGATCTGATCAAGAAGAGCGAGAGGATTGACCGGACCCGATGCAGCATAGACCGCACTGGACTGGGTGGGCTCGGCCCGCAGCAGAGGGGACACCAAGAGGGTTGTCACCAGAAGCCCGCAACGGGAGGCGGACCACCAAGACAGCCGCCGAATCTGCATTACCGCTCCCCCGCCACCCGCAGCCGAACCACCATGGACCCGTGGGCATCGAGCATCTCGCGAGTCCGTGGGTCTTGCCAGGCGGCCACGGGCACTACAGCGACACCGCCAGCTGTGGTCTGGGCAGAACCAATGGCGCCCGGGGCAGCGAGCGAAGTGTTGGAGCGGTCGGCCGACGACGCCACCACCGCGTCGGTCTGGGATCCAACGATCTGCCACATGACCACGGAGACAAAGCCCACCGCCGCTACCGAGGCCGCTACGGCCCCCATTCGGAAGACCTGGCGACCAGCCACCAGACGCTCACGGTGGCTTCCAGGCCGTGCCGACCCCATGTAGACCGGCTCTTTCTCGATGGCCTGGGCGATTCGAGTCGTGAGATCTTGGTCTGACCGGCGAGGCGTGAGGCCTCGCAGCACGTCCGAGATCAGAACGTAGTCGTCGAACTGTCGACCAGACGCCGAGCCCTGCTCACGGGTGGCTCGCACCACCAGGCCCATACGGGAGGCCTCGAGGTCGCCGTCAAACAGGCGAGAGAGCTGCTCGGTTCGGTCGGGATTGGCCATGCCCGGGGCGGGCTGGGTCTGCGAATTGGGGGCTTGGGTCTGAGACATGGGGTTCCTGTGGCCTTTGGGTCTTCTACCAGCGACGGTCCTGAGGGGTGTCGAGCAGGGGTCGGAGTTGCTCGGCAATGGCCTCTCGGGCCCGAAAAATCCTGGATCTCACCGTTCCGATGGGGCAGTTCATGGCCTCGGCGATTTCCTCATAACTAAGTCCTTCCATTTCACGCAGGGTCACCGCCGTCCGCAGGTCTTTGGGGAGCGCCTCGATGGCCTTGTTGACCGTTTCGGCGATTTGACGGCTTAAAAGTTCCGCATCCGGCGTGTGGTTGTCGGATACGACATCCTCGCGACCAAAAGATTCCCCATCTTCGTCCTCAGAAAGGGTGTCGGTAAGCGGAATGGGTCGTCGCCCCTGGGAGACCAGGTGGTTTTTGGCCGTATTCACGGCGATCCGGTAGAGCCAGGTGTAAAAAGCGCTCTCTCCGCGAAACTGGGGAAGCGCCCGGTAGGCCTTTAGAAACGCCTCTTGGGCCACATCCTCGACCTCTACGGGGTTTCGGACCAGCCGGGAAATGAGGCGAAAGACCTTGCGTTCGTACTTGCGCACCAGCAGGTTAAAGGCCTGCTGGTCACCACTCTTGACCCGATCAACCAGGAGTTGATCAGCATCGCGCTCGGTCAAAACTGCCCCTTAGATGCGTCGGAAGACCAGGGTGCCATTGGTCCCCCCGAACCCGAAATTGTTCTTCACGGCCACCTCGGTCTTGAGATCACGGGCCGTGTTAGCACAGTAGTCAAGGTCGCACTCGGGGTCCTGGTTGCGCAGATTGATAGTGGGCGGACTGACCTGGTGATGAAGGGCAAGAGTCGTAAAGACCGCCTCGAGACCACCCGCACCCCCCAGGAGGTGGCCGGTCATCGATTTGGTGGAGCTGATGACCACCCGGCGGGCCTGATCACCCAAGGCCGCCTTGATGGCGTCGGTCTCGTTTTTGTCGCCCAAGGGGGTGGACGTGCCATGGGCATTGATGTAGCCCACCTGCTCTAGCTGCACGCCGGCATCCTTTAGGGCATTGACCATGCACCGCCTAGGGCCGTCCATATTGGGCGCCGTCATGTGATAGGCGTCGCCACTGAACCCGACTCCCGCGAGCTCGGCGTAGATGCGGGCACCGCGTGCCTTGGCATGCTCGTATTCCTCGAGCACCATGACACCGGCTCCCTCGCCCAAGACAAACCCGTCACGGTCGACATCCCAGGGGCGCGACGCCGTGGCGGGGTCATCGTTACGGGTCGAAAGGGCCCGGGCTGCGGCAAAGCCACCAACGCCAAGCGGGGAGATCGTGGATTCGGCACCGCCAGCCACCATGACATCGGCATCGCCGTACTGAATCAGTCGGGCCGCCAGACCAATGCTGTGCAGACCGGTGGTACAGGCCGTCACGGCTGCCACGTTAGGGCCCTTGAGGTTCCGAAGAATGCTCAGGTGGCCGGAGATCATGTTGATGATGGAGCCTGGGACAAAAAAGGGCGAAATGCGCCGAGCACCACGGTTGGTGTACTCGCCGTGGGTGTCTTCGATCATGGGCAGGCCGCCAATTCCGGACCCCACCATGACCCCGACCCGCTCGGCATTGCCATCGTGAATCACCAGACCAGAGTCGTCGAGAGCCTGCAGCCCCGCTGCGATGCCGTAATGGATGAAGACATCCATGTGGCGGGCTTCTTTCGCCGAGATGTACTGGTCGATCTGAAAACCCTTGACCTCGCCAGCAAAATGAACCGGCATGCCCTCATGGTCAAAACGGGTGATGTTGGCGATGCCATTGGTGCCTGCCACCAGGGCAGTCCAGGCATCTGAAACAGTGTTGCCCACCGGTGAGACACAGCCCAGTCCGGTGACCACCACTCGGCGCCGACTCGCGGCGCCCGAAGGGTGAGATCCGCTCATCGGCACTCCGAGGAACGAAGTAAACCCGCTGGCTTACTTCTTGAGGTTGTTATTGATGAAGTCGATAGCCTGCTGAACGGTGGTGATCTTCTCGGCCTCTTCGTCCGGAATCTCACACTCGAACGCGTCTTCAAGGGCCATCACCAACTCAACGGTGTCCAGTGAGTCTGCACCCAAGTCGTCGACAAACTTTGACTCGGTCTTGATGTCCTCAAGCTTTACGCCAAGTTGCTCAGAGACGATTGCCTTGACGCGTTTCTCGATGTCTTCCATGGTTTCCTTCCTGTGTTGAACCAAACAAATATTGGCAGCCGCAATTGTATCAGGACATCACCATCCCACCGTTCACGTTTAGAGTGATTCCGGTGATGTACCCAGCCCCCTCAGAGGCCAGAAAGACAGCAGTTGCAGCAATATCCTCGACATTTCCAAGACGTTGAGCCGGGATCGTCGCCTTCAGGCTCTCAATCTGCTCAGGAGTCAGGGCCCGCGTCATGTCGGTATCGATAAACCCGGGCGCAATGCTATTGACGGTAATGCCACGACTGGCGACCTCTCGGGCCAGCGCCCTGGAGAGGCCAGCAACCCCGGCCTTGGCGGCTGCGTAATTCACCTGACCAGGGTTACCACTGACGCCCACCACTGAGGTGATGTTAACAATTCGACCCCAGCGCGCCTTCATCATCGGGCGCAGAACCGCTCGGCTCAGACGGAAAACAGCGCTGAGATTGGTCTCAATAACCGCATCCCACTCTTCGTCCTTCATGCGCATGGCCAGGTTGTCGCGGGTGATGCCGGCGTTGTTCACCAGAATGTCCACCGCGCCATGGGCTTTGACCAGGTCTTCCACCAGAGCCTCGCAGGCACCCGGCTCCGTGACCTGAAGCCGGCGCCCGATTCCAGCAAGGCCAGCTTGGGCAAGCCCAGCCTCAATTGCCTGGGCCCCCTGGTCGGTGGTGGCCGTACCCACCACGAAGTGGCCCGCTCTGGCCAGGCCATGGGCGATGGCGGCCCCAATGCCACGGCTTGCACCGGTGACCAGAGCCAGTCGCTGCCCCTCTTGTCGAATCTGTGTCATGCCAGAGCCTCCAGGGTTGCGTGAAGAGAGTCTCGATCCGAGATATTTAGCACTTGAAGGTCAGGCGAAATGCGCTTGACGAGTCCTGCCAGCACCTTGCCAGGACCACACTCCACCACGTGGGTGACGCCCTGGGCAGCAAAGAACTCGATGGTCTCCACCCAACGAACCGGCCGCATCGCCTGCATAGAGAGGGCCTCCCGAATGCCTGCTGCATCGGCCGCAGTCGAGAGGTCGACGTTGTGAATCACCCTGGCCGTTGGAGGACCCAACTTTACGTCGGCCAGATAGGTTCGGAGCGCCCGTGCGGCAGGGGCCAGCAGGCTGGAATGGAAAGGCGCCGAGACGGGCAAAACGATGGCGCGCTTGGCACCCGCCTCTTTCATGGCCAGGCAGGCCTGCTCAATGGCTGCCGTATGGCCCGCAATAACGGTCTGGTCGGGCGCATTGAAATTCACTGCCTCGACCACCGCCGTGGGGGCGGATAGCCTCTCGCAGACCTCCACGACGGCATCTGCTGCCAGGCCCATCACAGCCGCCATCGTGCCTTGTCCCACGGGGACGGCGTCCTGCATCTGTTGGGCACGAAAGCGAACGGCACGAACCGCATCAGAGAGATCAAAGACACCCGCAGCGGTCAGGGCTGCATATTCGCCAAGACTGTGTCCCGCCATGTACTGAGGTGCCTGCCCCCCCTGGGCCAGGTAGGCCCGATAGGCTGCGACCGCGCTGCTGAGCATGACCGGCTGGGTGTTCACGGTGAGCGCCAAGGCCTCGATCGGTCCATCTGCAATCAGCCGAACCAGATCTTGGCCCAGGGCCTCACTGGCCTGGGCCATGGTGTCGTCTACGGCTGCCAATCCAGCAAAGCCACCAAGCATCCCCACCGACTGAGACCCCTGACCGGGAAAGAGAAACGCTACTTGAGATCCGTTCATAGTCCTTACCAAATCGTTAACGGGTGAGACGGGCCAATACAGCCCCCCAGGTAAAACCGCCGCCAACCCCTTGCATCAAGACGGTCTGGCCGGCCTTCAGCCGTCCATCTCGCCGGGCCTGGTCGAAAGCCAGCGGCACCGATGCCGCGGAGGTATTGCCGTGTTGGTCAACCGTGACCACCACTCGATCCAATGGAATCCCAAGACGTCTTGCGGTGAACTGCAGGATGCGAATGTTGGCCTGGTGCGGGATGAGCCAATCAACCTGATCGGTCGTGAGTCGAGCCTGGCTCAGGACCTCTCGCGCCGACGACTCCAAGACCTCAACGGCGAGTTTGAAAACGGCCTGGCCATCCATGGTGAGAAAAGGATGGCCCTGGGCCAGTCCGTGGGAGACCGTGCCAGCAGTGCGCAGAATATTTTCGTATTCCCCCCGGGCCTGGAGGACATGGCCCAGAATGCCCGGCTCCTCTGAAGCCTGAAGCACCATGGCGCCCGCACCGTCCCCGAAGAGCACGCAGGTTCCCCGGTCATTCCAATCCAGAATGCGCGAAAAAACCTCTGCACCAATCACCAGGGCATTGCGAGCCTTGCCCATTCGAATGAAGAGGTCTGCCGTGGAGAGTGCATAGACAAACCCGCTGCAGACCGCCTGGAGGTCAAAGGCGGCACCCTGCTCAATGCCCAGTTTTTTCTGAACCAGACACGCCGTCGAGGGAAAGATCATGTCGGGCGTCGACGTCGCCACAATGACCAGGTCGATGTCCTTGGCCGTCAGCCCAGCGTCCTCAAGGGCCCGCGCCCCGGCCTGGGCCGCCAGATCGCTGCTCGAGACCTCGGCCGGCGCAATGTGCCTCTGGCAGATGCCCGTGCGCTCTCGAATCCAGGCGTCGGAGGTCTCAACCCCCTTTTGGGCCAGTTGCTGAGCCAGCTGATCATTGGTGACCGGGTCACCAGGCAGGGCACTGCCGCTGCCAACAATGGCGGAGAAAGGCATGTCAGGCATAGGCCAGATGATGCTCCATTGTGAGCTAGCCCGCAGCGAGAGCCGCCCGAATGCGGTCGTTCAGGCCATGACTGGCCGCCTCGGCCGCCCGCTCCATGGCGTGTCGAAAGGCATAGGCATCGGCAGAGCCGTGACTCTTGAAAACGATGCCTCGCAGACCCAGCAAGGCAGCACCGTTGTAGCGGCGGTGATCGGCTCGCCGGGCAAACCGTTTCAGAACGGGTTTGGCTGTGAGGGCCGCCAGCTTGGTGAGCCAGTTGCGCTTGAACTCCTGTTTGAGAAAGCCACCCATCATCTGGGCCAGACCCTCGGAGGTCTTCAGGGCCACGTTTCCAACAAATCCATCACAGACGATGACTTCCGCACTGCCTTTGAAAATATCGTTGCCCTCGACATTGCCCAAAAAATTGAGTTGGCTAGCCCGAAGCAATTCGCCCGCCTGCTTGACCACCTCGTTGCCTTTGATGACCTCCTCGCCCACGTTCAAGAGGCCCACCTTAGGACGACTCGGCCCGTCGAGAGCAGCCACTAGGGCAGACCCCATCATGGCGAACTGCAAGAGATGCTCGGCTGAGCAGTCGACATTCGCGCCCAGGTCCAGCATCAGCGTGGAGCCTCCCGTTCGGTTGGGCAGCGCAGTCGCAATGGCTGGGCGGTCGATGCCATCGAGCATCTTGAGAACAAATCGAGAGATGGCCATGAGTGCGCCGGTATTGCCCGCGCTGACGGCGGCCTGCGCACGGCCATCGGCCACCGCTGAGATCGCCAGGCGCATCGACGACTGCCGTTTGCTCTTGAGGGCCACCGCGGGGGGATCGTCCATGGCGACCACCTCGTCGGCCTGCAGCCATTCCACCCGTGCGGTCAGCGACTGCTGGCCTGCATCCCCCGAGACGGGACGTCCCCGAAGATGCTCAGCCCAAGAGGCCTGCATCTGAGCAAGGTTCCCAACCATCAGCAGGCTGTGGGCCGGATGGCGACTTAGAAAGTCGATGGCAGCAGGAATGGTGACCGACAGACCGTGGTCGCCACCCATTGCATCGATGGCAACCCTAACCGAAGGCCCGTGAGACAGGGACATCTCGAAAGAGACGCTAGATGAGCGAAAACGAGTGAGGGCAGGCGGAGCCCTGGGCCAAACGGCCAGGGCCACCAGAGGCTGCTACCGCCTTAGGCGTCGCTGCCGGGCGTCTTGACGACTTTTTTGCCCCGGTAGTAGCCAGATGGGCTGATGTGGTGACGACGATGGACCTCGCCCGTGGTCGGCTCAACGGCCGTTGGGGGGTTGGTTAAAAAGTCGTGGGCCCGGTGCATGCCGCGCTTCGAAGGGGATTTCTTGTTCTGTTGAACTGCCATGGTGATCTCCGTCAGACCATCAAAAGCCTTCGATTATAGCCCAAAACCCGAAAAATCATGCATTTATTTCAGTTTGGCCAAGATGGCGAACGGATTGTCTGGCCTTGGCTGCTCCGGGAGCTCAATAGCACAGTCACCATGCGTCGGGCGCTCGGCCGCCAAGAGCAGGAGCTCGTCCTCGATCAGGTGAACCGGACTCACCCGATCCTCCGTTGAGACAGTCTCGAGGTCGTCATCACTGACATCCAGGGACCCGTCGGCCTGATCGGACCGATCGAAGACCTGGTAGCGGCGAGCAAACCCAACCGGCACAGTGACCGGCTGCAGGCATCTTGCGCAGGGCAGCTCGAGTCGCCCTTGGGCCGCCAACAGCAGCTGGTTGTCCGAGAAATCGAGCTGCCAGGCCAGGCCCTCGGGCAGCACAATGCCCTCGGCCTGCAGACGGGAAAAATCGTCGTCCAGCAGGTGACCTTCCTCTTGGAGACCACTGCCATGGCGGCTCATCCAGAGGTGCCGGTCTATGGGCGATTGAGGATTAAAGTCGGGATCCGCCATCGAGAAATCATACCGCTCTGCCACAATGCGGACATGACGCAGCTGGTTCTCGCCTCCTCCAGTCCCTACCGCCGGGCCCTGCTCGAACGCCTGGGGTTGCCCTTTGTTCAGGCCAAACCCGCCGTCGATGAGACCCCCTTGCCCCAGGAGGCGCCGCTGGCGTTGTGCCTCAGGCTTGCCCGGGAAAAAGCCAAGGCCCTGGCAGACCAATACCCCACGGCTTGGCTCATCGGCAGCGATCAGGTGGCCGTCTGCAAAGGCCGCATCCTTGGCAAGCCTGGGTCAGCCCCCGCCGCGCTGGCCCAACTCCAGTGGCAAAGAGGCAGCGTCACCCTCTTTCATACGGCCGTCTGCCTCTACCGGCCTACGGACGGGGCCGAGCAGACGCAAATTGTCACCACCGAGGTCCATTGGCTGAGTGTCGAGGAATTGTCCGACGAACGACTTGCGCGTTACGTGGCCCTGGAGAACCCGCTGGACTGCGCGGGCGCCGCCAAATCTGAGGGCCTAGGGACCGTGCTACTGGCCAAGACCATCACCCCAGACTCCACCGCACTTGTCGGGCTCCCCATGGTCGCCCTTACTGGCATGCTTCGCGGCTGGGGCCTGGACCCACTGGGCTAGGGACCAACCCGGCCAAGACCCTCTGCGCTGGTTTTCAGCAGGCCGTAAAAGGCCTGTGCGGCCGACGCCCCAAAGCGCTGGGCCAGTCGCTCGGCAAGGCTTGGCGTCCGACTGTAATCCACCAAGGCCTCGGCCTTGATGCGGTCGCGAGCCACCGACTGGACATTGCCGAGTCCGTCGGCCAGTCCCATCTCGATACCCCGACTGCCCGTGTAGACCATGCCGGAGAAGACTTCTGCCGTGGGCTCGGGAGCTTTCAGACGATCGCCTCGGCCCTTTCTGACCGCCTCGATAAACTGCCCATGCACCTCCTGAATCATTCGTCGCATAGCCGCCTGGTGCTCGGGCTTTTGGGGCAAGAAGGGATCGAGCATGGCCTTGTTGTCACCGGCGGTAAGCAGGCGCCGCTCAATACCCAGTTTCTTCATGGCCTCCGTGAAGCCGAAACTGTCCATGCGAACGCCAATCGAACCAATCAGACTGGCCTGGTTCACATAAATCTCATCGGCCGCCGCTGCAATGTAATAGCCCCCAGAGGCTGCCACGTCCTCGACCACTGCAATCACTGGCTTGTCAGGTTGGGCGGCCTTGAGTCGTCGAATTTCGTCGTAGACCATGCCGGCCTGAACGGGGCTGCCGCCAGGCGAATTCAGCCGCAGGACAATCCCCTTGGCCTCTTTGGACTCGAAGGCCTCCGCCAAGGCCTGCATGATCATCAACCCGTCGGCCTCGCCATCTGCCTCAATGACCCCCTTGACCTCGATGACCGCAGTGTGAGGACCGGAGGACACGTCTGCGCCTGAAAGGCCTGGTCCCCGGGCAAAGACTATCCAGGCCAGCCAGATCACCACCGCCAGACTCAGCAGTCTTCTCACCATGGACCATCTGCGAGCAAGGCGTTGTTCCTGAACCTGGGCCAGCAAGAGTTTTTCGATGAGGGGGTCGGTCATGGGATGTCCTCTTGAGAAATGATGTGTTCGTTGAGCCATGCGTGAAGGGCTGCCACTGTCGGCAGACAGGCTCTTGGACCATGCTGATGCAGTAAATGTTCAGGGTGAGCCCCATAACTTACAGCCACCGCACTGGCCCCAGCGGATTTGGCCATCTGTAGGTCGTGCGTAGTGTCGCCAATCACCAGGGCCGAACGCGGCTCCAGGTCTAACTCCTCACAGATTTCGAGCACCATCTCAGGGCCAGGCTTGGGCACGGACTCATCCGCACACCGCGAGGTCACGAAGTACGACCGGGTCTGGGTGGCGTCGAAGGCCCTCTCGAGGCCTGCCCGAGACTTTCCGGTCGCAACCGCCAGCGGCAGGCCGGCCGAGGCAAGGGCCTCAAAAACGGCCAGCATCCCCTCAAAGGGCCGCAGAAATTGGTCGCGAGCAAGGTAATGCAGCTTGAAACGCGCAGAGAGGTCCGGCACCCGAGAGGCGGGAAGGTCGGGGGCCACCACCCGAAGCGCGTCGGCCAGCCCCAGGCCAATGACGTAGGCAGCCTGCTCGGGCGTTGGGACCTGAAGGTCCAGGTCCCGACAGGCCTGGCGAATCGCCTCCGCAATCGTCTGGGTGGAATCGACCACCGTGCCATCCCAGTCAAAAATCACCAGAGAGGGCCTCTCGGCCACCGGCCTCATCGAGAGGCCTCCAGAACCTGGGTCAAGGCCATAGCCTCGAAATCCCTGCGCAGAGCCCCAGCCGGTTCGGCCTCTAGTTCCAGGGCCGGCTGCTGCGCTCGTTGAATGGCAAGACGCCAGGCATGCAAATACATTCGGCTCAAGCCCATGCGGTGGGCCTGCTGGTTGGCCTCGTCCGAGCCGTATTTTGGGTCCCCCAGAATGGGAAAGCCGACGGACTGTAGGTGTACCCGAATCTGATGGGTTCGACCTGTCAGGGGCTCACATTGCAGCAGGCTCAAGGGACCAATGCCCTCCAACTGGCCGCGGGCCAAGAGCCGAACCCGGGTCATGGAGGGCTGGCCGCTGGCGTCCACCCGAACCCACCGCTCCCCGTTGGCCGAGAGCGTCTTGAGCAGAGGGGCCTTGATGAGCCGTGTAGGGTCTGAGCCGGTTGGTTTCCAATCTCCCACCACCACTGCCAGGTAGCGCTTGCGCATCTGGCCCTCGCGGAGCTGCTGGTGCAGGGCCAGCAGGGCCTTGCGGCTGGTCGCCAGCATCAGCAGGCCCGAGGTGTCTCGGTCGAGACGGTGAACCAGTTCCAAGTGGGGGTCCTGCCGCTGGGCTCTGAGCGCCTCGACCACCCCCAGACGAATCCCACTGCCCCCATGGACGGCCATGCCAGCCGGCTTGTCCACGACCAGAAGACCATCTGCCTCGAACAATACCGGCAGGTCCGCAGCCATCCGCTGGGCCCGATGCTGCTGAGCGGGGTCCTCGGTGGGGTCGGGACTGGTTTCGGCCTGCCGAACCGGGGGCAGCCGCATCTTCTGGCCAGCCTCAAGCCTTGTCTCCGGCTTGACCCGTCGACCGTCTAGCCGAACCTCACCGTTTCGCAACATGCTGTAAATGCGTGACTTCGGAACCCCCTTGAGCTGACCCAACAGAAAGTTATCCACACGCTGGCCATCGTGATGGACATCAATTTCAAGATGCTGGACCTGGAATGGTCGGTCGGCCTTGGTCAAAGCGGATTCCTAAAAAAATCCAACGCTTAGCGCTGAACGTCCACGGCCTTCTTGAGCCCAAAAGCCAAGAAAGGGGTATACTCGGGCGGTCTGCCAACTTGGGATGGCCTGCGACAGCGTGCCCCCAACCAATCAGACCTGGATTCAACAGACTTCCGATGGCCTCTGGCCGTCGATGTGTCTCTGGAACCAGATTGTATGTGACCACGGAGCGCCCATGGCGTGGCCTGGCAAACAGTGAGACTCAAGCAGAATTTATGAATCGCGTGGATGTTCCCGTGAAGAATCCCCCCAACGGCCCCCAAGTGGCCCGTTGCGTTGCGTTGTTCACCATTCCCTCCTTCATACCCACCGGCTGCCCAGATCCCAGCGATCTCGCGGCTCGCCGTGCTCGTCACTCACTGACTCCAGACCTCCCAGAGACGCTCCCCGGCTGCTGTTAGCCCGGCTAACGCAGCGCCGACGGTTCAGGGCACCCTGATGCGCCTCCTGCGCTCAGACCCCAGGCCCGTCCTATTTGGAGAAGTCTGAAATGAAACGCATGTTATTTAACGCAACCCACGCAGAGGAACTGCGGGTTGCCATCGTCGACGGCCAGCGGCTGGTTGACCTCGACATCGAGACCGCCGGTCGCGAGCAGCGCAAGAGCAACATCTACAAGGGGGTTGTCACCCGCGTCGAACCCAGCCTCGAGGCCTGCTTTGTCAATTACGGCGAAGACCGCCACGGTTTTCTGCCCTTTAAAGAGATCTCCCGAGACTACTTCCGCCCCGGAGTCGACCACCGCGCATCCATCAAGGAAGCCATCGCCGAGGGGACCGAGCTTCTGGTTCAGGTCGAGAAAGAAGAGCGCGGCAACAAGGGGGCAGCCCTAACCACCTACGTCTCTCTGGCCGGACGCTACCTGGTGCTCATGCCCAACAACCCCAAGGGGGGCGGTGTCTCCAGGAGAATCGAGGGCGAGGATCGCCAAGAACTCAAAGAGGCAATGGACCAGCTCAACATGCCCAGCGGCATGAGCATCATTGCCCGAACCGCAGGCATTGGGCGAACGGTCGACGAACTCCAGTGGGACCTGAACTACCTGCTCCAACTCTGGAAGGCCATCGACGACGCCCGAAACCTGCAGGCCGGCGCCTACCTCATCTTCCAGGAATCCAGTCTGGTTATTCGTGCCATTCGAGACTACTTCCATCCGGACATTGGTGAGATTCTCATCGACACCGATGACATCTACGAGCAGGCTCGCCAGTTCATGCTCCATGTCATGCCTGACATGGCCCCCCGGGTTAAGCGCTACCGGGATGATGTGCCCCTGTTCTCCCGATTCCAGATCGAGCACCAAATCGAGACCGCCTACTCGCGGCAGGTGGTCCTGCCCTCCGGCGGCGCCCTGGTCATCGACCACACCGAGGCCCTGGTGGCAGTCGACGTCAACTCTGCCCGAGCAACCAAGGGCTCTGACATCGAAGAGACTGCCCTGCGGACCAATCTCGAGGCGGCCGATGAGGTCGGTCGACAGCTGCGTCTGCGTGACCTGGGCGGCCTGATCGTGATCGACTTCATCGACATGGAGTCGGCCAAGGCTCAGCGCGAGGTCGAGCAACGCCTGCGCGATGCCCTGCACCACGACCGGGCCCGCGTCCAGATGGGCAAGATCTCGCGTTTTGGCCTCATGGAACTCTCTCGCCAACGACTCAGACCAGCCCTCAACGAGGGCTCCCACATGTCCTGCCCACGCTGCAACGGCACGGGGGTCATTCGCGACACAGACTCCAGTGCCCTCCACATCCTGCGCATCCTCCAGGAAGAGGCCATGAAAGAGGGCACGGCTGCCCTGCATGTCCAGGTCCCCGTCGAGGTAGCAAGTTTCCTGCTGAACGAGAAACGCACCGACATTGCCAAACTCGAGGCCAGGCTCAAGGTCACCATTGTTCTAATTCCGAACAAGCACCTGGAGACGCCCAACTACACCCTCGAGCGCCTGCGTCACGACGACCCAAGGCTCGAGGATGCCAAGGCCAGCTATGCCATGGCCGATGGTCCAGCGGCAGACTCGCCTTATCTCAAGCAAAAAGAGGAAGTCGCCTCCAAGCCGCGCCAAGAGGCCGTGGTCAAAGGTATTACGCCCGCCACGCCGGCACCGGTGGCAGCTGCCAGACCCACGCGAGAGGCCAGCCTGCAGGCCAAACCTTCTTTCTTCTCCCGCCTGTTGTCGCTGTTTACCGGATCCTCCCCCACCGCCAAGCAGCCTGCAGCGCCCAGTCAAGAGCGTGCTGCCAGTCGTCAGGGCCGACGCGGTAGCGGCCGAAGCGAAGGGCGCGAGGCCCGAGGCGAGGGACGCGGCGACCGAGCCGAATCCCGTGGCAATGGCCGTGACCGTTCCCAAGACCGATCCGATGGCGAGGGAAATCGCCAGCAGGGCCGCAACAAACGTGGCCGTGGAAACGGGCGCACAGAGCGCACAGAGAGCCAAGATATCAAGGCCGAGGCCTCCGCGCAGCCAAACGGGGCCGGCAGTGGCCAGACAGCCGAAAAAGGCCGAGGCGAGCGTGGCCGCAGGGGCCCCAAACCCACTGATCCCTCTCTGGCACCAGAGGTCGAAGTCAAGGCTGGCCTTGCGCCCGCAGATTCTGTTGAGGGGTCCGAGGCCCCCGAGGGATCCGATGCCGAGACCGGCGGACGTCGTCGGCGCCGTCGTCGCGGCAGCCGCGGTCGGGGCCAGGCCGATGACCAACAGGCCAGCATCGAGCTTACCGGCGAGACCGACAGTCTTGTTCAGTCACAGACCGTCTCCAGCCCTGAGGTTCCTGAGGCTCCTGAGGCTGCCCCCTTGGCCATTGAGCCCAAAGGAGAGCCCAAGGTAGAGCCCAAGGGTGCCCCCAAGGGTGAGCCAGTCGTGAATCATGCAGTAGAGCCCGTGGGCGAGCCAGTCGAAGTGGCGACAGCGACCCGCAGTCCTGCGCCTGAGCCTCAGCCTGCTGCGCCGGTTGATCCCCAGGCCCTCTCAAAGGCCCTGGATGCTGTCGGCCTCCAGTGGGTCCAGACCGATCCCAACAAGGCGCCCGCCCAGGCCAGCGCTGAGCCCCTACCCAAGCTCGGCCGAAAGCCCCGACAGACCAATCAGGTACTCGAGGCGGAGCCCCTGGTTTTGGTGGAAACCCGGTCATCGGAGCAGCCCCCAGCCAGTTAACCTTGGAGTCTATGACGGAACGCCAGCGCATCATTCCCATCCAGCCGGGCAGAGAGAGTCCTCTGCGCCCGGCTGTCTTTGATGCGAGCATTCCCAGGCCAAACGGGCGAGTCACAGACACCCGTGGCCGCGGCCTCCGAGACCTTCGCATCTCGGTCATCGACCAGTGCAACCTCCGCTGCGGCTATTGCATGCCCCGGGAGGTCTTCAACCGGGACTACGTCTTTCTCTCCCGTCAGGAACTCCTGAGTTTTTCAGAGATTGAACGCCTTACCAGAGCCTTCGTTGGACTTGGGGTGGAAAAGGTTCGCATCACCGGAGGGGAGCCGCTTCTGCGCAAGCAGCTCGAGACTCTTGTCGAGTCCCTCGCCAGGCTTAAAACACCAGAAAACAAACCGCTTGAGCTGGCTCTGACCACCAATGGACTGCTTCTGAAAGAAAAGGCAGCAGGCCTCGTTCAGGCCGGTCTGCATCGGGTAACGGTGAGCCTCGATGCCCTTGACTCAGAAATCTTTCAGACCATGGGTGACACACCAGAGGCCTCACCCGAGCAGGTCTTGGCCGGCATCGAGGCTGCCCTCTCCGCTGGTCTGAAGGTCAAGGCCAACATGGTGGTCCAACGGGGCGTCAACGACAGCCAGATTGTGCCCATGGCCCGGGCGTTTCGTGAACTAGGCGCGACCCTTCGGTTCATCGAATTTATGGATGTCGGCAGTTCCAACGGCTGGGACCCCACCCAGGTGATGGCCAGCGAGGACATCCTCGAACTCATTGGCCAGGTGTTTCCGCTGGAGCCCTACGGACGAGACATCCCCAGCGAGGTCTCCGAGCGGTGGCGCTACACCGATGGCCGCGGCGAGGTGGGCTTCATTTCCTCCGTCTCCAAGCCCTTCTGTTCAGACTGCTCCAGGGCTCGAATTTCGGCCGAAGGGGGCCTCTACACCTGCCTTTTTGCGAGCACCGGCGTCGACCTGCGAGCCCTGCTGCGCTCAGAACCCTCCGACGAGTTGCTTGGCCAAGCCATTGCACAACTCTGGCAGCAGCGCACCGACCGCTACTCCGAACTCCGCGGCGAACTCATGAAAAAGGGGCCCGTAGGCCCCAAGGTTGAAATGAGCTATATCGGCGGCTAGGGACTAGCGCTTGCTCGTCTTCAGCGGACCAGGTAGCGAGGCGTAATAAGCCGCCAGATCGGCGATGTCCTCTTTTGAGAGGGCAGCAGCCATACCCGCCATGATGGCGTTCTTACGCTTGCCGCTCTTGTAATCCAACAGAGCCCGCTCGAGGAAGTCTGGGTGCTGTCCCGCCAGGATTGGATAGGTCTCGTCGAGGCCCTTCACACCGTCTGCTCCGTGGCAGGCCGCACAGGTTGCTGACTTTTCCTTGCCGGCAGCAAGATTGGCCGCCTGAGCGGTGCCGGCGGTGAAGACCAGGGCCATCAGCAGACCCTTGAGGATTGTCGTCTTTGCCATGTCTTGTCCTTAGTTGGTCTTGGCGTAAAAGGCCGCCAGGTCTGCCATGTCTTGGTCAGAGAGGGTGCCGGCGATGGCCTGCATGCTGGGATGGGAGCGCTCGCCAGTCTTGTAGGCCTGGAGGGCTGCTACGAAGTAGGCCTGATGCTGGCCGGTAATTTTGGGCACCCGGTAGAGGACCGGGAAGGCGGTCTTGTAATTGGGAATGCCGTGGCAGCCAATGCACATGGAATTCTTGTTGGCACCCGCCTTGGCGTCGCCTTTGAGGGCTGGCGCGGCGGCTGGGGCTGGTGCCTGGGCCACTGCAGGGCTGGCGGCCAGCAACCCCACCAGGCCTGCTGCGGCCATGCCGAGCCGGACGGTTTGTACGGAAACAGACATGTCATCTCCCTAAATTCGGACAGGCGAATATTAGCACTTGATTTTAGTCAAAGTTTTCCCAAGCCCTTGAGCAAAAAGCCATTTAGCCGGCGGACAAACTGGGCCGGATCTTCAGGCTGCCCTCCTTCTGCCAGCAGGGCCTGGTCGTGCAGAAGCCAGACCAGGTCGCGCAGGGTCTCGGAGACCCCGTCACTCACCTGCTGTCCATCCGACCCCAGAATCTGGCCCCCACCAGAATCGGCCTCGGCAAAGAGCGCCTGGACGATGGGATGCTGGGCATTGAGCTCCAAGATGGGCTTGCGGTCGGGGGCCTTCTGGCCGGCAGCCTTCAGGATGCGCTCCAGGTGACCACTGACGTCTTGCTCCTCGGAGACCAAGCAGCAGGCCGAGTCGGTGAGTCGCTGGCTGAGTCGAACACTCTTGACCTTCTCTCCCAGAATCTTCTGGGCCTTTTCCAGGGCCCCCTTGGACTTCTTCTCGGCCTCTTTCAGAGCCTTTTCGGCTGCCTTTTCCTCGGCAGAATCGACTGCATCTGACTTCACCTTGCTGAGGTCCAGATCGCCCTTGGCGACAGACTGAAGGGCCTTACCCTCAAACTCATTCAGGAAGGACAGCATCCATTCATCGATTCGGTCGGTGAGCAGGAGGACCTCGATGCCCTTCTTACGGAAGACCTCCAGGTGGGGGCTGGTGCGTGCGGCAGACAGGCTATCGGCCGTAATGTAGAAGACCTTGTCCTGCCCCTCCTTCAGTCGGGCCAGGTAGTCCTTCAGGCTCACGTCGGGTTCGTCGCCGGCGCTGGCCGTGCTGACGAATCGAGCGAGGCCTGCGAGCTTGTCCTTGTTTGTAAAGTCCTCACCAAAGCCCTCTTTCAGGCACTGACCAAACTCCCGCCAAAAGACTTTGTAGTCATCGGGCTGGTTCGTCGCCATGTCCTCGAGCAAGCCCAGAATTCGCTTGGTGCAGCCCTCGCGGATGGCCTTCACATCGCGGCTCTCTTGCAGAATCTCTCGCGAGACATTCAGGGGCAGATCCGAGCTGTCCACCACGCCACGAACGAAACGCAGGTAGTTAGGCAGCAGCTGCTCGGCATCTTCCATAATGAAAACACGCTTGATGTAGAGCTTCAGGCCATGACGCTGCTGACGGTCATAGAGATCAAAGGGAGCCTTGCCTGGGATATAGAGGAGTTGGGTGTACTCGGTGCGACCCTCTACCCGGTTGTGGGTATAGGCCAGCGGATCCTCCAGGCCATGGGCAAAGCTCTTGTAGAAAGCCTTGTACTGCTCATCGGTGAGCTCAGACTTAGGACGGGTCCACAAGGCCGAGGCCTGGTTCACCACCTCCCACTCGTCTTTCTCCACGTACTCATTTTTCTTGTCGTCCCAGTCGCGCTTGCGCATCTCGATGGGAATGCCAATGTGATCGGAATACCGCTTGAGAATCTCTTTGATGGTCCAATGGGACAGCAGGTCGTCGTGGCTCTTGGACTCCTCGCCCTCACCCTCGGGCTCTCGCAGGTGCAGGACAATCTCCGTCCCACGCGCCGCTCGCTCAATGGCCTCTAGGCTGAATTCACCCGTGCCATCGCTCTCCCATCGCACCGCATCGCTCGCAGGCAGACCAGCCCGGCGCGTGAGAACCGTGACATGGTCGGCCACGATAAACGACGAATAAAAGCCCACACCAAACTGACCAATCAGGGATGAATCCTTGGCAGAGTCTCCCGAGAGCTTGGAGAAAAACTCCTTGGTGCCCGAACGGGCAATGGTGCCCAGGTTATTGATGACCTCTTCACGGCTCATGCCAATGCCGTTGTCCGAGATGGTGATGGTTCGGGCCTTGGCATCAAAACCCACCCGAATGCGCATCTCCGCATCGCCCTCAAAGAGCTGGTCATCGGCCAGGGCCTCGACTCGAAGCTTGTCACAGGCATCCGAGGCGTTGGAGACCAACTCCCGCAGAAAAATATCCCGGTTGCTGTAGAGCGAGTGAATCATCAGATGAAGCAGTTGTTTGACTTCAGTCTGAAAGGCCATTTTTTCTTTGGACATACAAGAATCTCCGCTTACCAAAAATAGGGGTTAAACAGTCGGCGGCATCGGTCCTCCCCGAGTCCGCCTGCAGAACTCTTTGGTTATGTGAGGACCCCGGGGGTAAATTTCAACCCCCTGAATTCCCAACCAGACTCAGGGGCCCTCAGGCCGGGCGCAGCTGTCTGGCTTTGAGCCGCGCCTCCAGCGCCTTGCCCTTGCGGGACCGCTTGCCCACATGAACCAGCAGGTCCTGTCTGGTGAGGACCAGTTCGGTCCACTTGCCGGCTCGACCCTCTCCGGCGACCACCAGACCCGCCTCGGAGACGGGGCTGACGTCTAAGAGACTGTCTTGAGATCCCTCAAGACCAATGAGCGTCACCCCGCGCCCCCCGGTGGCCAAGACTTTTACCTCGTCGAGGCCCATCACCAGGAGCCGGCCTGAAGACGTCAGAACACCGATGGCGCCAGCGGTCGACTGCAGGGCCCTGAGGACCACTGGCTGGTCGCCCGTCTCCAGCGTCATGAATTGTTTACCCGCACGATTGCGCGCCTGCAGGCCCGAGAGCTTTGAGACAAAGCCCTGGCCCCCCTGAGTCGCCAAAATGACATCGGTCTCTGAGGGGCCTGCCAAGAAATGAACCAGCCGACTGCCCGGCTCCAACTCCACCATGGTGGTCATGGGTGCGCCGTCACCTCGGGCTCCAGGGAGCCCCGCAACTGAGACGCTGTAGGCTCGACCGGTATTCGACAGGGCAACCAACTGATCCGTTGTGCGGCACTCGTAGGTGGCATACAAGGCATCACCCGTCTTGAAGTTAAAGCCAGCCGGATCGTGTCCATGTCCCTGACGGGAACGCACCCAGCCATTGACTGAGACCACCACTGTGACCGGTTCATCGACAACGGGAATCTCGACACTGGCCCGGCTCGCCTGTTCGATGAGGGTTCTTCGGTCATCCCCATAGGTCTTGGCGTCTTCGGCGATCTCCTTGCCAACCGCCTTGCGCAGGGCCTTCTCGTTCTCAAGCAGGTGGCGTAATTTTTCAGCCTTCTCCCGTAACTCCGCCAGCTCCTTCTCAATCTTGATGGCCTCAAGCCGCGCCAATTGACGCAGACGAATCTCAAGAATGTCCTCGGCCTGAACCTCTGACAGTCCAAAACGGACGACCAGGGCGGGCTTTGGCTCGTCGCTCTCGCGAATCACCGCAATGACTTGGTCAATCTGCAACAAGGCAATCGACCGGCCCTCCAAAATATGAATTCGTCGCTCGGCCTGCTCCAGCCGATGAGCACTGCGACGACGAACGGTCTGGACCCGGAAGTCGACCCACTGGGAGAGGATCTCGACCAGCGACAATGAGCGCGGCCGCCCCGAAAAGTCCACCGCCACCAGATTGATGGCCACCGAGCTCTCGAGGCTGGTGTGGGCCAGCAGGACGCGAACGAACTCTTCCCGATCGATTCGAGAAGTCTTGGGCTCAAAGACCAGTCGGACAGCTGCGTCCTTGCCGGACTCGTCGCGGACAGAATCCAAGACGCCCAGGACCAGCGACTTCAGCTGCTGCTGCTCGGCCGACAGGGACTTCTTTCCGGTCTTCACCTTGGGATTGGTTAATTCCTCAATCTCCTCAAGGACCCGCTGAGACGAGACCCCATGCGGAAGCTCCTGAACCACCAACTGCCATTGGCCTCTGGCGAGGTCTTCAAAGACCCAGCGGGCCCGTGTCTTGATGGAGCCTCGGCCCGTCTCGTAGGCCTGGGCAATCTCCTGCGCCGAGGAGATGATCTGGCCACCGCCAGGAAAATCAGGGCCTGGCACATGCGCCAGCAGTTCCGCTACCCCAAGGTCTGGCTTTTCAAGAATGGCCATAGCGGCCGCAGCCACCTCTCGTAGGTTGTGCGAAGGAATTTCAGTGGCCATACCCACCGCAATGCCCGAGGCACCGTTGAGCAGGCAGACGGGCAGCCGAGCCGCCAGCCGCAGGGGCTCCTGAAACGACCCATCGTAGTTGGGCCCAAAGTCAACCGTCCCCTCGTCGATCTCCGACAGAAGAAGCTCAGAGAATTTGGTCAGCCTGGCCTCTGTGTACCGCATTGCGGCTGCACCATCGCCATCACGGGAGCCAAAGTTGCCCTGCCCATCGATGAGCGGGTAGCGCACCGTAAACCCCTGGGCCAGACGAACCAGGGCGTCGTAGGCGGACTGGTCGCCGTGCGGATGAAACTTGCCCAAGACATCGCCGACCACACGGGCGGACTTCACGGGTTTGGCGGCCGCATGCAAGGCCATGCGGTCCATGGCATACAGAATTCGCCGCTGAACGGGCTTGAGGCCATCGCAGAGATCGGGAAGGGCTCGGCCCTTGACCACCGAGACCGCGTAGTCCAAATAGGCGCGTTCGGCAAAGTCCGCCAGGGACAGCGGCTCGCCCGAGGCATCCACCCCGAGGTGTGCAGTCGGTGGGGGTGGCGAGACTGGCGCCTCCATGGCCTCAAACAAGTCTGCGGTCAGGTCGGGCTGATCGCCGTTGGACTTTTGTCGCGACATTTAGACGTCTACCTCCACCTCGTGGCCCTTTTCCTCTAACCAGCTGCGTCGGGCGGAGGCCTCTCCGCGGCCCATGAGCAGATTGAATCGCGAGACCGTATCGTCGTTGGTGTGTTCACCCAGGGAGACGGGCATCAGCCGGCGTGTGTCGGGATTGAGCGTGGTCTCCCAGAGTTGCTCTGCACTCATCTCGCCCAGGCCCTTGAAACGGGAAATTGACCAGGCCTTGTCCGTCAGGCCCTCCTGGGCCAGCTTGTCGAGGACATGGGTGAGTTCACCCTCGTCTAGAGCATAGATTTTTCGGGCCGGCTTCTTCGCACGGGCCTCCACATCCACCCGAAACAGGGGTGGACGGGCAACAAAGACATGGCCGGCCGCCAGGAGTTGCGGAAAGTGCTTAAAAAAGAGGGTGAGCAGCAAGACCTGGATGTGAGCACCGTCCACATCGGCATCGGACAAGATGCAGACTTTTCCATAGCGCAGGCCAGAGAGGTCAACGGTATCCTGAGCCCCGTGCGGGTCAACGCCCAGGGCAACGGAGATGTCGTGGACCTCCGCATTGGCAAAGAGTCGGTCGCGCTCGGCCTCCCAGGTGTTCAGGACTTTTCCACGCAACGGCAAGATGGCTTGAAATTCTTTGTCACGTCCCATTTTTGCCGAACCGCCGGCCGAGTCGCCCTCGACCAGAAAAAGCTCGTTGCGTAACAAGTCGCTGGACTCACAATCCGTCAACTTGCCTGGCAAGACCGCCACCCCCGAGCCCTTCTTCTTCTCGACCTTCTGTGCGGACCGCTGCCGAGTCTGGGCGGCTCGAATCGCCAATTCGGCAATCTTCTTGCCCGCCTCAACATCCCCGTGGAGCCAGATCTCGAATGGTCCCCGCACCTGGGCCGAGACCAGTCGGAGGGCATCTCGACTGGTGAGCTTTTCTTTGGTCTGACCCTGAAACTGCGGATCCAAGACTTTTGCCGACAGCACAAAACTCACCCGCGCGAAGACATCCTCGGGCAGCAGTTTGACCCCCTTGGGCAAGAGACTATGCTGCTCCACAAAGCCTTTGACTGCGGCAAAGAGACCCTCTCTCAAGCCAGCCTCATGGGTGCCCCCAGCCGATGTGGGAATCAGGTTCACGAAGGACTCCCGAACCACTCCGCCTTCGGCTGTAAAGGCCACCACCCACTGGGCCCCTTCCCCTTCAGCAAACGTCTCGTCCTGAGCCCCTACCGTGCCCTCTCCTGACCAGGCGGGCACAACCAGCGGCGCATCGGCCAGAGACTCCATCAGGTAGGCGGACAGTCCTCCCTCGTAACGCCAACGCTGAACCTGTCCGGTCTTCTCAATGGTGAGTTCGGTGGTGACACCAGGCAGCAGGACTGCTCTGGCCTTCAGGCTCTTGGCCAATTCGGCGAGCGGGATGGTCTTGTCATCAAAGTATTTGGAATTTGGCCAGACCTGAACCCGGGTGCCATGCGCGCCCTTTGCGGCGGATAGTTTCTTAAGAGGGGCCACCACGGCACCATCCTCAAACCCAATCTGCCACTGGGCATCCTCCCGCCAGACGGTGACCTCAAGCCGGCTGGCCAGCGCATTGGTCACCGAGACTCCGACACCATGCAGCCCCCCGGAGAAGGCATAGGCACCACCGCTGCCCTTGTCAAACTTTCCCCCGGCGTGAAGCCTGGTGTAAACGATCTCGACCACAGGGACTTTCTCTTCCGGGTGAGGCCCCACCGGGATGCCACGGCCGTCATCGGTCACGCTGACGCTGCCGTCGACGTGGGCCACCACCGAGATGGTCTTGGCATGTCCTGCCAGGGCCTCATCGGCTGCGTTGTCGATGACTTCCTGAATGATGTGAAGCGGGTTCTCGGTCCGGGTATACATGCCCGGCCTTTGCTTCACTGGCTCGAGGCCCTTTAGGACCCGTATCGATGATTCGTTATAGCTGCTCTTGGCCACAAAAATATTTTTTTAAAAAGTTATCCCCAACTGGTGTGGAAAACCGGGGGAAATGTTTCAGAAACATAACCAGTCATGGGCTTGAGGCTGGAATGGTCAATTTTTGACCAAACTCCAAAAGCCAACTTGACACCCTTTTTTTTAACGTTCTCGATCCAACATTTTTGCTCAGGAGAGGGGGCGGTCGGAGATCAAAACCCCGTCCGCATCAGCCAGACACCACTCTCCAGGCCGAACCAGCACGCCCGCGATGTCCAGCACCAAGTCCGCATGCCCCTGGCCCGCCCGAAGGCTTCGCCGGGGGTGGGTGGCAATGGCCCAAATCCCAACTTGGCACTCGATCATCTCGGTGACATCCCGAACACAGCCGTGGACCAGCAGCCCAGCCCAGCCATTTTTCTCGGCCAGCTGCGCCAGGTTGCCCCCTACCAGGGCACAGCGATCGCTCCCCCCACCATCAACGACCAGAATCCGTCCCTGTCCCGGGGTCTCCAGCGTCTTCCGAACCATCACGTTGTCCTCGAAGACCTTCAGGGTTGCAATAGGCCCAGACATGATCTCAGCACCCCCGTAGTTCTGAAAGACCGGCGGCAGGACCCGAAGGCTGCCGGATGTCAGCCTCTCCTCAGAGGCATCACAGACGTCGGTGGTGGTTGGGGGGGCTGCGGCAAGCCGTCCCCGGGAGCCCTGGGGTCCCCGGGACCGGCTGTCTTGGCGGTCGTTGGAATTTCTCATCGACAAATATGCTCCGGTGAAGAGGCAGAATGGCCAGAGTATGCCCGACTCCAGAGCACCCTCTGCCCTGGCCTGTCGCGCAGGCCTGTTTGCGCCAGATCAAAAATGGACCGCTTCCCGCGCCTGATCATGGACAAAAACCCCGACAATTCGACCGATGACCAGCCTCTTTGAATCTCTCTCCACCGGACAGGTGGCCGCCCTTCTCGGCCTTGCCGTTGGCCTGCTCTTCGGCGCATTCGCCCAACAAAGCCGCTTCTGCCTGCGATCGGCCTGCATCGAATTCTGGCGCAACCGGCCGTCGGCGAAATTTGCCATCTGGCTGTTCACCTTCTCCACCGCACTTCTGCTCACCCAATGGATGATCAGTGCCGGCCACATCAACACCGGCAATATTCGGCAACTGGCATCGACCGGCTCCCTCAGTGGGGCAATCGTCGGAGGCTCGCTCTTTGGGATTGGCATGATCCTAGCCCGCGGCTGCGCCAGCCGACTGCTCGTGCTCTCTGGTACCGGCAACCAGAGAGCCCTTATCGCCGGCCTCATCGTCACGGTGGTCTCTCAGGCCTCCCTTCGTGGCGTCCTTTCGCCCGCCCGGGAGCAGATTTCCAGCTGGTGGCTCGTCGATGCCAGCCAACGAAACCTCGCAGACCACCTGCCGCACTGGGCTCCCATTGTCCTGGCCCTGGTTCTGCTGGTGCTCGCTATCTGGCTGGCGATTCGATCCGACCAGCGGGAGACCCGCTGGCATCAGGCCGCAGCTGCAGGAGTTGGCGTCTCTGTTGCGCTTGGCTGGGGCCTCACAGCCTGGCATGCCAGCTGGTCTTTCGACGTTATCCCCATTAAAAGCGTGAGCTTCACTGGACCCTCTGCCGACACATTGATGGGCCTGATTAACGAGCCGAGTCTGCCCTTGTCCTTTGACATTGGGATTGTCATTGGGGTCTTCGCGGGTGCTTTTGCTGCATCGGTCATCGCCGGCGAGTTCAAGCTCCAGGTCTTCACCGCGGAGACGGGACTCTCACGCTATATCTTTGGAGCCGTCCTAATGGGATTTGGGGGCATGCTGGCCGGTGGCTGTGCAGTGGGGGCCGGCGTGACTGGCGGCGCTGTGATGGCCCTGACCGCCTGGGTCGCTCTGCTCTTCATGTGGCTAGCAGCGGGCCTCACCGACGCTCTGGTCGACAAACAAAGAGAACTTGCGGCCGGCCACTAGCCGCGGGCGAACAGGACCCCTCGGACGATCCTCTGCCTAAATCGCCAGTAAGCCTGGGACACCCAGGGCGACGACGGCACCAAGGGTCAACTGAGTTCGCAGCCTCAGCCACTCGCTTGGCAGGCCCAGTGCCTCTCGATGGGAGCGGTCGAACCAGTAAGCGACCAGAAAAGCCAGGGCTAGCCCGATGAGCCGAGCGCCACCCGGCAAAAAGAACAGTCCGCAGCCCACCAAGGCAGGCAGAACCCCGTAGGCCAGCAGCCTGCTGCGCAGAGGCTGCGTCAGGCCCCCAGAGGCCATGGCCAGACCCCAGTGAATTGCGCCCAGAAAAGACAGAATCGCGACTGCGTAGGCTGACAGGCCAACAAAGGCCAGGCTTCTCCAGTCGGACTGCGGCAACAACAAGACGCCTGCGGCCAGCCCAAAGAAAGGCAACAACCCCCCAAGACCCAGCAGCCGGATCAAAGGCATCTGATCCTGAAGGTCAATGCTTGCAGTCATCTTGTGAAGCCCCTTAAATTTTGATTTCGCCAAGACTATGCCATGACCACCTCAGCACCGACAGATCAGTCCACCGAAGGACTCAGAATGCGAAGCCTGTCAGACCCCTTTCGGGCTCTGATATTGGGGGCCACGGGCACAATTGGCGGTGCCCTTGTCCAGGCCTTGCGGGACATGCCCCAGTGTGCCCAGGTTGTTGGCCTGGGACGACAGACAAGTCCCAGCATCGACCTCACCTCGGAGACCAGCCTGCGCAACGCAGCCCAGAGCCTGGCGACCATGGCTCCATTTCAGCTCATTCTCGACGCAACCGGTGCACTCAGCATCGATGGCCAGGGGCCAGAAAAGCGACTGGACCAGTGTATGCCCGACCTCATGGCCAAGAGCTTTGAACTCAACGCGATCGGTCGTGCCCTGGTGCTCAAACACTTCACCCCTCTTCTGCCCAAACACGAGCGGTCTTTGTTTGGCGTCCTGTCGGCCCGCGTCGGCAGCATTGAGGACAATCGCCTTGGCGGCTGGTACAGCTACAGATCCAGCAAGGCAGCCGGCAACATGATTCTGCAGACGGCCGCCATTGAGCTGCACCGCACCAAGCCGCAGGCCGTCTTTGCTGCCCTGCAGCCCGGGACGGTTGCATCAAAACTGTCGGCAGCCTTCAACAAAGGGCACCCCCTCACCGAACCTTCCATAGCGGCCAAGGGCCTGCTCATGGCCATCGACCGACTCCATGCAAAGGGCAGCGCCTGGTTCGTCGACTTCCAGGGAGAAGAGATCCCCTGGTGACCCATCAGGGTTTTCCAGATGCTATGCGAAACATAGCAACAATCAATTGGTCACAATTTGTTCATCTAAATAATCTATGGTCTGAATTGTCAGTACCCCATCCTCAAACCAGGAGACTTCCAAGATGAATGACATGACCCAGTGCCCAGTAATGCACGGTGCCAATACCTCCGGCACCACGACCAATATGGAGTGGTGGCCCACCACGCTGAACCTTGACATCCTTCATCAACACGACACCAAGACCAACCCGCTCAAGGGCTTCAACTACCGTGAGGAAGTCAAGAAACTCGATGTTGCGGCTGTTAAGAAAGACCTGACCGCCCTGATGACCGACAGCCAGCCTTGGTGGCCGGCTGACTGGGGTCACTACGGCGGTCTGATGATTCGTCTGGCCTGGCACGCAGCCGGTACCTACCGGATCGCCGACGGCCGTGGCGGCGCAGGCACCGGTGCCCAGCGCTTTGCGCCCCTGAACTCCTGGCCTGACAACGGCAACCTGGACAAGGGTCGTCGTCTGCTGTGGCCCATCAAGAAGAAGTATGGCAACAAGTTGTCTTGGGCTGACCTGTTCATTCTGGCCGGCAACGTGGCCTACGAGTCCATGGGTCTGAAGACCTACGGCTTTAGCTTTGGTCGCGAAGACATCTGGCATCCCGAGAAGGACATCTACTGGGGCTCCGAAAAAGAGTGGCTGGCTGCTGACCGCTACGAGGGCGGGGGAGCTGACCGCGCAACGCTCGAGAACCCGCTGGCTGCCGTGCAGATGGGCCTGATCTACGTGAACCCCGAAGGTGTTGGAGGCAAGCCTGATCCCCTGCGCACCGCTCACGACATGCGTGTGACCTTTGCCCGTATGGCCATGAACGACGAGGAGACCGCAGCCCTGACGGCTGGTGGTCACACTGTCGGCAAGGCCCACGGCAACGGTAGCGCTGCTGACCTGGGCCCCAACCCCGAGGGCGAAGATCTGGAAGCCCAAGGCTTTGGCTGGCTCAACAAAAAAGGCCGTGGCATTGGCCGCAACACCGTCACCAGCGGCATCGAAGGTGCCTGGACCACTCACCCCACCAAGTGGGACAACGGCTATTTCCATCTGTTGCTGAACTACGAGTGGCAACTCACCAAGAGCCCCGCCGGTGCCAACCAATGGGAGCCCATCAACATCAAGCCAGAAGACATGCCAGTCGACGTGGAAGACCCCTCGATCAAGGTCAAGCCCATGATGACCGATGCTGACATGGCTCTGAAGATGGACCCCGAGTACCGCAAGATCTCTGAGAAGTTCTATAAAGATCCTGCCTACTTCTCCGAAGTCTTTGCCCGCGCCTGGTTCAAGCTGACCCACCGCGACATGGGGCCGAAGACCCGCTACATCGGACCCGAGGTACCGAAAGAGGACCTCATTTGGCAAGACCCCATTCCAGCAGGCAACACCAAGTACGACGTGGCTGCCGTCAAGGCCAAGATCGCGGCCAGCGGTCTGAGTATTGCCGAGATGGTCTCCACCGCCTGGGACAGCGCCCGCACCTTCCGCGGCTCTGACTTCCGTGGCGGCGCCAACGGTGCCCGCATCCGCCTGGCCCCCCAGAAAGACTGGGAAGGCAACGAGCCCGCCCGCCTGTCCAAGGTACTGGCCAAGCTGGAGGCCATTGCCAAAGAGACCGGCGCCAGCGTGGCCGACGTCATTGTGCTGGCGGGTAATGTGGGCATTGAACAGGCGGCCAAGGCTGGTGGTTACAACATCACCGTGCCCTTTGCCCCCGGCCGCGGTGATGCCAGCCAAGACCAGACCGATGTCGAGTCCTTTGCGGTTCTGGAGCCCCTGGCTGATGGCTTCCGCAACTGGCAGAAAAAGCACTATGTGGTGAAGCCCGAGGAAATGCTGCTCGACCGTGCACAGCTCATGGGCCTGTCGGCTTCCGAGATGACTGTGCTCATCGGCGGCATGCGGGTCCTGGGTACCAACCACGGTGGGAGCAAGCACGGCGTCTTTACCGACCGCGCCGGCGTGCTGAGCAACGACTTCTTTGTCAACCTGACCGACATGTCCTACAGCTGGAAGCCCACTGGCCGCAACAGCTACGACATCGTCCATCGCGCATCAGGCGCCACCAAGTTCACGGCCACCCGCGTAGACCTGGTCTTTGGATCCAACTCGATCCTGCGTGCCTATGCCGAGCTTTATGCTCAGGACGATAACAAAGAGAAGTTCCTCAATGACTTCGTGGCCGCCTGGGCCAAGGTCATGAACGCCGATCGTTATGATCTGGTGAAGTAAGACCCCCTGGGAGGTCTTCCCAGAGCCCGGCCAGAGCGATCTGGTCGGGCTTTTTATTTGACGAATCTTGGGAAATTGCGAAGACTCCAAGCCTTATGACAAAGGTTCGTAATCTCATTGTGGTCTTGGGGGACCAACTCGACCACCAGAGCCCAGCCCTGTCGGGATTCGACACGCACCGTGACCTGATCTGGATGGCCGAAGTCGCCCAGGAATCTGAGCATGTGCCCTCCTCCAAGATCCGGACCACTCTCTTTCTGAGTGCCATGCGGCACTTTGCCAAGGCGCAGCGAGAGTTGGGCCGGACGGTTCAGTACGTCCAGCTAGACGACCCCGACAACACCCAGACCCTGGCAGGAGAACTGGCGCGGGCCATTCAAGGCCATCAACCCGAACAACTGGTCATGACCCAGCCGGGGGATTACCGGGTGCTCAAGGCAATAGAGCAGTGCGCGACCAGCCATGCCACCGCGCTGACGGTGCTGACTGACAGCCACTTCATCACGACTCTTGAGGAGTTCTCAGCCCACGCCAAAGGTCGCAAGCAGTTGCGGTTGGAGTACTTCTACCGAGAAGTCCGCCACAAGACTGGTCTGCTCATGCAGAACTCAGAGCCGGTTGGCGGACAGTGGAACTTTGACGAAGACAACCGAGGTGCCTTTGGCAAACAGGGCCCTGGCCTCGTGCCACCACCGGCGCAGTTTGCCCCCGATGAGATCACCCAGGACGTGATCGGCCTGGTGAATTCCCGGTTCAAGGGCCATGTGGGCGACCTGAACCACTTCAATTGGCCTGTCAGTCGAGCCCAAGCGCTAGAAGCCCTGCAGGCCTTTATCCGAGAGAGGCTGCCCCTCTTTGGTCGCTACCAAGATGCCATGTGGTCTGGCCAAGCCTGGCTCTATCACTCACACCTGTCTTCTAGCCTGAATCTCAAACTCATCAGTCCACTGGAGGTCGCCCAGGCTGCGGAACAGGCCTTTCAGCGTGGGAATGTCCCCATCGAGGCTGCCGAGGGTTTCATTCGTCAGGTCATTGGGTGGCGAGAGTACGTTCGGGGCCTCTACTGGCTCAAGATGCCTGGCTATGCAGACCTCAATGAACTGGGTGCGGACCAGCCACTGCCTTCGCTCTATTGGACTGGTCAGACGGACATGGCCTGTCTGCGAGATGCCCTGGACCAGACCCTGCGTTTTGGCTACTCACATCACATTCAGCGACTCATGGTCACCGGCCTCTATGCCCTGCTCTTTGGCGTGAGACCGCAGGCTATTCATGAGTGGTATTTGTCGGTCTATGTAGATGCCGTCGAATGGGTTGAGCTACCCAACACGCTGGGAATGAGTCAATTTGCAGATGGCGGACAGATGGCCAGCAAGCCCTATGCGGCCAGCGGAGCCTACATCGATCGCATGAGCAACCATTGCAGCGGCTGCCGCTATAAGCCCAAAGAGAAGCTAGGCCCGTCGGCCTGCCCGTTTACGACCCTTTATTGGGATTTCTTGATCGGGCACAAAGACCGACTGGCCAAGAACCCGAGAATGGTCATGCAGATCAAGAACGTGAATCGACTGGACCACGCCACGCAAAGCCAGATCCGCCTGCAGGCCAACGAGCATCGATCGTCTGTTCTCACTGCGGCATAAAAAAAGGGAGACCGTTGCCTCCCTTTGATCATCGACCTGAGAAGCTTAAAACTCGTCTTTGACCGAGGTCAGGCCCAGCGCATCCCAGTCGAGCATGCCGCCCCGGTAGTAATAGATCTTGTCGGCGGGAAAGCCATCGCGGGTCATGGCACGAATGGCCATGGGACTCTGGGGACAGGCTGGCCCGTTGCAAAAGGCATAGACCTTCTTGGCCTTGGCGCAATTCCACGTGGCACCGGTCTTGGTACAGCCCAACTCGTTCATGCGTGAGGCGACCTCGGTGTAGGGAATACCAACGGAGCCAGGTATGGTGCCCTTGACGCGGTCATTGGTGTCCCGCATGTCCAACACAATCGAGTCTGCATCCCCAAGGGCTGCGATGATCTCGATCTCGGCCACGGGATGAACACCTTTTACGGGCACAAGGGGCTGCATGACACCGCCGTTCTTGCCACAGGCGGTCATCTTGCGGGTAATGGTGACAGAGCCCTTAGCGGTCTTGATGGTGATCTGCTCGGGCTGACCCTCCAGAATCTTCAGGGGGGTACCAACAGCAATGGTGGCGGCCTGAGCAAAGGCCATATGGCTCACCAGCAGGCCGGCTAGGCCCACCAACATGGACATCATCTTTTTCAAAACAAGTCTCCTCAGACTGGGGTGTAAAGTTCAACCATGGTTCTTTGCCATTGGTCTGGTGATGAATCGACCCCTACAGTAAACCGTTTCTAGAAACTGACTTTGATCTTTATCAAAATCCAAAGACGCCTGCCGAATCTAGCCATTGCAGTCGCTCTACACCTGACTCTCCTGCTGCCAGTTTTAGTGCTGACGGGTGAACTGAAGCTCTCCCGCCCAGAGGCAGCCCAAGACCCCCTGAACATCGAAGTCATTCGGCTGGCCCCCTCAAATCCACCCAGTCAGCCAGCGCCGGGGCCGGCCAGCAAGGCGGCGCCACCTGCCCCATCGGCAGAGGACTGGGCACTGGCGTCGACCTATAAGCTAAAAAACAGCAAGCGTTACCGCAACACCTGGGGGCAGCAGGTTCGCAGCATGATGGGAACAGCTGTAGAGGGACCAGACCAGGGCGCAGTCCGGTTTGCCATTGAGATTGCGCCGGACGGGCGGCTTGTCAAGCTACAGACCATCTGGTCCACCTCAGACAAGGCCGAGAAGTTGGCCCGTCGGGCGATTGCCAACCTGCCACCACTACCGCCCACCCCAACCGGACAGCCGCTTATTTTTGAGAAGACCATTTCGTTTCAGCCCTTTGACGATGGCTGGCCACCGATCTACAAGTTTGACTGCCTGCCCGATCCACCTCGCTACAGCAATCCATTTGGCTGGGATGGTCGTTCGGCTTTTATCCCCAAACCCCCACCGCCAAGGCCCGACCTCAATCAGCCGATTCCAACCGAGTGTCCAGACGCACCGGAGGATTCCCCGGAGGCCGAGGCCGCCGACATGCAGCGACAGTTCGACCTCTGGGAATCCAGTCGCCTAAAGACCCATCCCCAATAACTCAGAGGCTGCCGGCGAGACTAGGGCTGATCCGGTCTTTCCTTTGCCTTGAAAGGAAAAGCGCCGCCCGTCTGCCCGGCCTTCGGTGGGATCTTCAGGGACAAGACCATGGTGATGACCAGGGTCAAGACGGTAAAGCCAAGAGACCAAGCAATGGGAATCTTGTAGAGGTCGATCAGCAGCATCTTGGTGCCGATAAAGACCAAGACGACGGCCAATCCATACGACAGCAGGTGGAAGCGTTCGTGCATGCCCGCCAGCAGGAAGTACATGGCCCGAAGCCCCAGAATCGCAAAGACATTCGACGTCAGCACAATGAATGGATCCGTGGTGATGGCAAAGATGGCGGGAATAGAGTCCACCGCAAAGACCAGGTCAACAAAGCCAATCAGCAAGATGACCACGAACAAGGGTGTGGCCATTCGGACGCCATTGACCATGGTGAAGAACTTCTCGCCATCGAAGTCGGGGGAAATCTTCATGTGACGGCGAACCCACTTCAGCGCGGGGTTGCTCTCGAGGTCGGGCTCCTGACCTGCCGCCCACCACATCTTGATGCCCGTGATGACCAAGAAGGCACCAAAGACATACATGACCCAGTGGAACTTTACGATCAGCCAGGCGCCGACCAGGATCATGACGGCCCGCAGAACCAGCGCCCCCAGAATGCCAAACATCAGCACCCGCTTCTGGAACTCAGCGGGCACGGCAAAGTAGGTAAACAACATTAGAAAGACGAAGATGTTGTCGACGGCCAGTGCCTTTTCAACCACATAGCCGGTTACGAACTCAAGGGCCTTGGCGTCTGCGACTGCCTTGGCCGCCGGGTCTATTCCCAGGCCACCCAGATGCCACCAGAGCCAACCGACAAATAGGAAGGAGACCGCCACCCAGATGAGCGACCAGATGGTGGCCTCTCTCATGGTGACCGCATGGGCGCCCTGCTTATTCAGGGCGAAGAAGTCGATCGCAAGCGCGATGACGACAAAGATGACGAACAGCGTCCACAGCAACGGAGTACCGATGGAGATCATGTGAGAAGCCTCTCTACCCAGACTGGCCAGATCCGGTGTTTGTTAAAAACTCCTCGCCAGTCTTGTTCCCCGTCCAAAATGACGGTTGGCGGTACCGAGCGGTGGTGGGGCCGCCACCAGACGCTGAATTGACGATATCGCCGCATGGCCATAGCGGGCCATGTGAACTACTCCCTTTGAGAGGCTTCGTGATTTTTATGGATTCGCCGGTCGGCGTCAACCTAGAGACCTACAAGATCAAGGAGAGCCCCCCGAGCCCCCCAGATACTTCAGGGGCTAATGCTTAGACTGCCAGTGTTGCAATAGATCAGGACCATTTTGTCTTTGGGGATCTTGGAGCGCTGTTCCAGCACCTTGCGCCACTCAATGTTGACGGCACCAGGAATGTGCGCCTTGGAGAACTGACCTGCATCGGGGGCGTCGATGACCATCATCTTGGAATACTCGGCACGGGGGATCTGCTCTGCAAAGATCACTTAACCTGAAATCCCAGGTTAGTACGTAAGTGGTGGTGGGGACGACTGCCCCTGGTGAAATTCGTAAATATTATCGCGAGCAGGTCAGCGCACTGGTTTATGGTGCGATGACGGATCTCAAGCGCTAAGGTTCTATTACGGATTGTTTGGATAGGGTCTGACGTCAGTCAGACCCTAGAACGCAACTGCAGCGCCATCTCTTCGACTATCGCTGGCCGCCACATCACCATCCTCCAGATCCTCTGATAGCCGCCAGATAAACTCTCCATCTTCACTGTCTACTTGACGGGGGAGACCACATGGCTAAAGACTAAGAAAGTGCAATCTAAAAAATCACTTAATTGGCGACGAGTTTCCACCCACGGGCAAATTGCTCGCTGGGGGTAAGTCTCCATTCTTGACCATCAAAAATGAAGTGATCGCTGTCTTTTCTGCATCACTAATTTTATTAGGGTCATCAAATGGCATGAGCATCTGAAGATACTCAAACAGGCCTTTGGCAGTTTGAAATTTTTTGATGTCCTGTCCAGGACCCCATATCGGACGCGGGAACGTCACCGCGTCACGACCATTTACTCCATGACATAAAACGCAGTGCGCTTTGTAGAGATTTCCACCAGAAATAACCTGTGGGCTTGCACCAGAGGGGATTTCCACGGCAAAAGCGGCCGGTGCAAATACCGCGGAAAACAGTATTAGAATTTTTTTCATGGTTTTTAAAAGAGGGCGCTGCGACCAATTGGCCGCAGCGCTTGGGACACCCAGGTTAAACGACCTGGATTTTGAACTTCGGAACAGCTCCGTTAGCCATACCCAACTGATTAAACGGAACCGTCGCGGGTTGCGAATTTCCTTTGGAATCTGTGCCTCTGGTTTCAATTACATGATTCCCCGGAGTGGCATCCCACGGGAAATCAAACCTCACCCAGGTGTACTTTCCTAAATTCGGCTGCCGCAAGTTGGCACGCTGCCACATTCCACCGTCAATCCGGTACTCGACGTACCAAATACCGTGCTGAGGAGCCCACGCATAACCCCGCATTACTTGGCGCCCAGCGCTGACCTTCGGAACCTCACCCCGTTTCAATGGGTAATTGGCGGGCACTGACGGTGACTTCTCCAAAACCAAGGGCACAGTAATGAAGGATTTAATCGGCATCCAAGTAACCATTGGACCTTTGACATCTGCTGCAGCTACACCAATAAACTCGTCGGTCGGGTTGATTGTGGGCGCCTCGTAATCGGGCCCGATATAGACCTCTCCTTTGGTGTTCAAACGAACCCAATGGTGGTGAGTGTCGATTTTCATTTCGGTGAGCCACTTAATGGACGCCGTACCCCCCCAACCAGGAACAACCACACGAACGGGACCTCCATGATCTGCTGTTAGGGGGTTGCCGTTCATATTGAAGCAGATGCCAATGTCATCAGCCCTTGAGGTGATCTCTGACACTGGCATCGGACGCCCCATGTCATTGCCATCTACCCCAGACCAAAAGAGTACTGATTTAGCGTTTGGTTTTAGCCCAACTAAAGCAAAAATATGGCTCATCGGCACGTATTGCCACTCAGCCTGCCCGATTGCTCCTAAAACCCAGTTACCGCCGGCTACTTTGTCGTGACCCTGTTGCTCCCAAAATAAAGAGCGGCCATTTCCATGGCACTCCATTGTCGCCACGATCGTCTTAGATGGCATCTTAAGCAGTTGATCGTAGGTAATTTCGATCGGCTTATCAATGCCGTTACCGTGGATCTTAAGATTCCAATTTTTGGGATCTAGGATGGGCTTTTGCTCCACCAAAGGGGTGGGATAGTGATTACGAACATAAAACTCCTCGACGGGAGTCATAAATGTGGTGAAGTCCCAGTAGTTGCCGCTGCGGACAGTCGCCCCGATGTTCAACAAACGCGCATCATTTTTTAGAATCGCTCGCCTAGCAGCAGGTGCTGCGCCGGCCGGGGCACTCTGGGCCATCGAAACGAGCGGTGCAGTTGCCGCCGCTGCCCCCATGGTTGCGGCAGAGACAAAAAATCTTCGCCGATCGCTCTGAGGACCAATCCTTAGCGCCTCTTCAACCATCTTTTTTTCTTGCTCTTGATGCTTGTTGATTCCCATGGCTGCCTCCTTTAGGTTTGTTCTGAACATACTGTTCCGTGGTTATGGAAAAAGAAACTAATCCTTACACGCGATCATGGTTTTCGCGCGGCGCAATAACGTGCGTCCACTAGCCTCGCCTAACTCTCTGAAATTCAGAGAAAATTGGCTGCTTAATTTTCTTAATCCAAGGAAACTGACTAGGCCAACGATCTGCGCGATGAGAAATATTGACAGATCGATTGGGGAAATCCCTACGAAAGTATCCGTAAATGTTCGCGCAATGCAGACCGCTGGATTCGCGAAAAAAGTAGACGATGTGAACCAGTACCCTGCCGTGACTGTAAGGGCAACCAGCAGCGGCACAGACTGCTTTGCAAACCGCGACCTGCCCCCGATAAACAGGGCCACTGGGAAGTTAGTAAAGTCCGACATTGAAGGAGTAGTCGGACATGAAGAAGCGATTTACGGACGAGCAGATCAT
>CALMJH010000066.1 GCA_937864175.1 uncultured Burkholderiales bacterium | reverse complement strand
GCGATGACATAGTCCTGGGGTGTGTCTTGCTGCAGCATCATCCACTGCATGCGGACATAGTCTTTGGCATGTCCCCAGTCGCGCAGGGCATCCATGTTGCCCATGTAAAGACAAGACTCGAGCCCCTGGGCAATGTTGGCCAGGCCTCGGGTGACCTTGCGGGTCACAAAGGTTTCGCCCCGACGCGGTGACTCGTGATTAAACAAAATGCCGTTGCAGGCATAGATGCCATAGGCCTCACGGTAATTGACGCAAATCCAATAGGCATAAAGTTTGGCCACGGCATAGGGGCTACGGGGGTAAAACGGCGTGGTCTCTTTCTGTGGAATCTCCTGCACCAGGCCGTAGAGCTCACTGGTTGAGGCCTGATAGAACTTGGTTTTCTTCTCCAGACCCAAGAAGCGGATGGCATCCAGAAGCCGCAGTGTCCCCAATGCATCGACATCTGCCGTGTACTCAGGTGACTCAAACGATACCGCCACATGAGACTGGGCCCCCAGGTTGTAGATCTCATCTGGCTGGGTCTCTTGGATGATCCGGGTGAGATTGCTGGAGTCAGACAAGTCACCGTAATGCAGTTTCAGCCGCTGGCCGCTCTTATGTGGGTCTTCATAGATGTGGTCGATCCGCTGTGTATTGAAAGTGGATGATCGGCGTTTGATGCCATGAACCTCGTAGCCCTTAGCCAGCAAAAACTCGGCGAGGTAGGAGCCGTCTTGTCCGGTGATCCCTGTAATCAGTGCTTTTTTCATATTTCTGAATGTTATCGCGAACCCATTTAGAAGCCGGCGGAGGATGAGCGCAGAAATCTCTCCAGAATTTTAGTAAGGAAAGCTTAACCGCAGCCCCAAATCGATATCAGGAAGCTTCAGTCATCTGCTCCGTCTGATCGAGCGCATCTGCCCCCGCCGTCACGGCGGCCAACAATCCTAGATTCGCCAGCAGGGTATGGCTGGAATAGAAACCTGCTGCCGCGAGCTTGGCTTTATAAAAAGGCTCTACATCCACTTTTTGGCAGGAGGCCAGCGCGGCGCGGCCCATCATCCAACCACCAAAGACAAAGCCAGCTAGTTGAACTAAAGGTACAGAGCCTAGGTAAGTGCCGGCAGGATCAACCTTGCCATTGGCCAAGACCCAGTCGACCGCCTGCTGCAGGGTCGCAACGCCCTGTTCGAGTGCATCGCCAAGCTGTTTAGCTGCGGTCGACCCGGATTCATGCAGCAAGACCACTGTCTCGTGCATCTCTCCCATCAACTTGCCAATCTCAGCCCCGCCATCCCGAAGAATCTTTCGGCCCACGAAGTCATTGGCCTGAATCGCCGTAGTGCCCTCATAAATCGTGGTGATGCGAGCATCACGAAGGTGCTGGGCTGCGCCAGTCTCTTCCACATAGCCCATACCACCGTGGACCTGTATGCCCATAGAGGCAATGTCGATACTCTGCTCGGTGCACCAGGCTTTTACCACTGGAATCAGCAGATCCACCCTGGCCTGGGCAGCAGCAGCCTGATGGGAGTCTGTAGATCGAGCAGCGATGTCCATCTGGGCAGCGGCTTCGTAGGCCAAGGCTCGCATC
>CALMJH010000065.1 GCA_937864175.1 uncultured Burkholderiales bacterium | reverse complement strand
ATAAAAAACGCCACAGGATTTCTCCTGCGGCGTTTTTGTTTGAGACGCTTTAAAGCTTACTTGGCAGCGCGACGCTTGGTGGCGGTACCAACAGCAGCTTCGCCAGCCTTCACAGCGGCTTCAACATTGCTCTCAACCATTTCTTTGGCCTGAGCGGTAGCTTTGGACAGGGCGTCGAAAGCGGTGTTAGAGGCAGCGAAAGCGGACTTGACCAGAGCAACCATGCCCTCGGTACCAGCAGGAGCATTCTTGGTCATTTCGTTGATGGCAGCAGCAAACTGCTTGTTAGCGGCAGCGATCTGAGCTTCAGCCATCTTGGCGAACTCGCCAGCGACTTCGTTGTTCAGAGCGTAGACGTTACGGCCGTAGGCCTGGGCCTTGGCAGCGCTAGGAGCAGCAGAAGCCTGAACAGCGGCAGCCAGCTCGGAGACGTCTTTCACCTTGAGCAGGTCGCTCGAGGACTCAGCAACGTCAGCCAGGCTTGACTTGGCGGCTTGCAGGTTCAGTTCGATGTACTTCTCAACGGCCTCGAGCGAACGGGCAGCCATTTGAACAGCAACGGCTTGGGCTTGCTTGGCGGCGTCAACAGCTTTCTCAGTCATCGCGGTGTTGGAGATCATGGTGTTTCCTTTCAGTTTAGGTGTGGGTGTACTGCGGTAAACCAGTGCTATGAAATGAACTGTAATGGCGCGTTGCACCAAATACAAGTGCAGTGCAACATAAAAGAACTAAAACTCAATAAAAACAATAAGTTAAAGTTTCTGTCGGAATAGTGCTGTCAGCCCAGAATCAGCCCCAACCCACATTTATGTTGCAAAGCGCATATAGAAAGCCGGGCTGGTCTGGCGGTCTCGCAAGCGGCGGCCCTTTGGCGCATACTTTTCAATACACCCTGGGGACGTAGCTCAGCTGGGAGAGCGTCGCGTTCGCAATGCGAAGGTCGGGAGTTCGATCCTCCTCGTCTCCACCAACAAGCAGCACCAAACCGCTTCACTAGACATCCGTCACCTATGTCACACCACCTTCCATCCATCGGCCTGGGCACCTGGAACATGGGCGAGCGTCGCTCTAGCTTCGTGGCCGAGGTCGACGCTATTTTGCATGCCCTGCGGGTGGGCTACCGGCTCATCGACACCGCTGAACTCTATGCCGATGGGGCCTGTGAGCAGGTGGTGGGAGCGGCCCTGAAGGCCTTTGGCCACAACATGCGCGACCGCATCACGGTGGTCTCAAAGGTTTTGCCGTCCAACGCCAGTCGGCGCCAGACGGTGGCGGCCTGCAAACGCAGCCTAGACCGGCTGGGCCTTGAGCAGTTGGATGTCTACCTGCTTCACTGGCAGGGTCGTCACCCCTATGCCCAGACCATCGAGGCCTTTCTGGAGTTGCAAGACGCCGGGCTCATCAAGCGCTGGGGGGTCAGCAACTTTGATGCAGATGACCTGGCCGACTGGCTGGCCGTAGAAAAACAAATGGGCATTGCCCCTGACAAGGGCTGCCTGACCAACCAGGTCTACTACAGCCTGATGGCCCGGGGGCCTGAGTTTGACCTGCTACCGGCCATGCAGGCGCGCGACATGCCGCTCATGGCCTACACGCCCCTGGGCTCGGGGGAGTTGGCCAGTCATCCGGAGTTGGCGGCGTTGGCGCGGCCCATGGGACTGACCGCGGCCCAGCTGGCCCTGGCCTGGACGGTGCGGTCCGGTCGAGTCTGTGCCATTCCCAAGTCCGTCACCCTGGCGCGCATTACAGAGAACTTTGCTGCCGTTGATCGGCGGCTAACGGCGCAGGAGCTGGACGCCATTGACCGAATCTTTGCGCCGCCCCGAGGCAAGCAGCCTTTGGCCGTGATTTGAATGACGCATAGATGGTTTAAAAATGGTTAAAAAATGGTTGATAGTTGAATTAAGTGTGGTTTATAGTTGGTGGAATGGATACCAAGCCACCCGCCTACGCCCTATTTGACTCGATTCCAGAGGATCGTCTTCAATTCGGCGTGGGCCGTTCTTTTGATGCAAAAAGGGTGCAGAGTTTCCTTGGACTCTCTAAGGAAGACGTGGCCAGCCTGGCAGAGGTCTCACCCGCCTCGGTCAGGTTTGACAAGGCCATGCCCGATGCGGTCCGCCAGCGAATGCTGGAGCTTGGGCTGCTCATGAATCGGGTGGCCGAGGTCTTCCAGGGGGACCCCGACAAGACGCAAGTCTGGTTTCGAATTCCCAACCGAGAACTGGCCAATCGCTCGCCCTGTGAGGTCATACAACGCGGTCAATGGGAAAAGCTCTGGCAATTGACCTTGGAGGCCAGTGACGCAATACGGGCGAAAGGCGCGACACCTGACCGACAGACGCTCGAGGCCGTCCAACTCTTCAAACGAAAGCTGGGCGAGCAGCGTCTGGCATCCGAGGTCATTTTGTTTGGTAGCCAAGCCCGTGGCAATGCCCGACCCGATAGCGACGTTGATGTGGCGGTTCTAATTGATGACGACGCCGCCAGAATGACCAGCAAGAAGATTGAGCTCTCTGATCTGGCCTACGAGGTGATGCTCGATACTGGAGTGTCGATTTCGCCTCTACCGATTCGCCGACAGGAGTGGACGCACCCAGAGCGGCACGCCAATCCTGTCCTATTGGCCAACATTGCCAGAGAGGGGATTCGACTCTAATGCCCATCAGGCGTCCAGCCGAGCATTTGATGAAAGCCCAAAGAGCGCTTGGTTAAAGAAAACGAGGAGAGGACTGTGTGATGGCGATTGAATGGCGGGTTTTATGGGTCGTGGGTGTCTCATTCGGGCTCACCGCCTGCGGCACCATCAATCCCCAGGAGTACGCCTCCACCCTGGACACTCGCTCCCCGCTCTACAACACCGAAGAATGCCAACGGGCCAGAGCCATGGCCAAAGGCTTTGAGAGCCGTGATTTGGCCCGGGGCGGCGCCGGGGTGGCAGCAGGTGTGGTGGTGGGGGTCATTGCGGCGCCCATCATGGGAGTCATCGAGAGCGATGCCACCCAGAAGAAGCAGTCCGTGGTCAGCCGGCTCAAGCAGGACTGCGAGGGAGTGGTGATTGTCGACGCGACCGACCCCGATAGAAAGACGGTTCTGCCCGCCCGTCAGGCGGCTGCCGTGAAAAAGGCCGAGGAACAGGCCGCCACGGCCGACCTGCGGGCCAGTCGGGCCCTGCCAGTCCAGGAGCGACTGGCCCGCCTGGAAGAGCTGCGCGCCAAGCGGCTCATCACCGAGGCGGAATACACCAAGCAGCGACAGGCAATCCTGAGCGGCCTCTAGTTCCTCATCAGTCTCCGACCATCCGGTGGATGGTCCCGGTCCATACGTTTGTCTATGGTTTCGGATTTCCCAGATCCGAAAAGGTATCTTTTAAGTTGCCATGACCATAGAATATCGAATCG
>CALMJH010000064.1 GCA_937864175.1 uncultured Burkholderiales bacterium | reverse complement strand
TGGTGATTATTGTGGGCTTTTTTGCGGCCTTTCAGTGGGAGTTCTCACTCTCGGTGCTGGCGGCCATCCTAGCTGTATTGGGATATTCCGTGAACGAGTCCGTGGTGGTGGCCGACCGGATTCGAGAGAACTTCCGGCGCATGCGCAAGGCCAGCGTGACGGAGGTTATCGACAATGCGATCACCCGCACCATGAGCCGGACCATCATTACCCATGGTACGACCGAGACCATGGTACTGGCCATGTTGATTTTTGGCGGGCCGGTGCTGTTTCACTTTGCCCTGGCACTCACCATAGGCATTGTCTTTGGTATTTACTCGTCTATATTTGTTATGGCACCCATCACAGTATGGCTGGGGATCAAACGTGAGGACCTAGTCAAGCCAGTCAAGACGAAGGACGAAGAAGTTTTAATGCCCTAAGCCACGTGGGCGCTACAGGCCTACCAATCAATTCGGCTGGCAAAGTCAACTACCGCTAACTCATCTCAAGTTCGCTATTCGCCAGTTCGACAGCCAGTCCAATATAGGTGTCTGGACTCATTTCCAGTAGTCGTTGCTTGTCGTCAGCAGGCAATTCAAGCCCTGCGATAAAAGCCCGCATCGTGTCTTGCGTCATGCCTTTGCCGCGCGTCAGCGCCTTGAGCTGCTCGTAGGGCTGGGGCAATCCATACCGTCGCATGACCGTCTGGATCGGCTCTGCTAGAACTTCCCAGGCGGCATCCAAGTCTTCCGACAAACGCTGCTCATTGATCTCCAGCTTGCCAAGGCCCTTCAGACAGGAGTCGTAAGCCAGGGCACTGTGGCCCAGAGCTACGCCCAGGTTCCGAAGAACAGTGGAGTCAGTTAAATCCCGCTGCCAGCGACTCACCGGCAGCTTGTCCGACAAGTGCCGCAATAAAGCGTTCGCCAGACCCAGGTTGCCCTCAGCATTTTCAAAGTCGATGGGGTTCACCTTGTGGGGCATGGTAGACGAACCCACCTCGCCCTCCTTCAGGCGCTGCTTAAAATACCCAAGAGAGATATAGCCCCAGATGTCCCGACAGAGGTCCAGCACAATGGTGTTGAATCGAGCGACCGCGTCGAAATACTGCGCCATGTAGTCGTGCGGCTCAATCTGAATGGTCATGGGGTTGAAGGTCAATTCCAAGTACTCTTCTACGACCTTCTTGGAAAACTCAGGCCAATCGACATCGGGTGCGGCAGACAGATGTGAGTTGTAGTTGCCAACGGCACCGTTCATCTTGGCCAGAATCTTGACCTGTTTCAGTTGGTCGCGGGCTACTCGAAGACGGGCCCGAACGTTCGCCATTTCTTTGCCCAGAGTCGTCGGCGAGGCAGTTTGACCATGGGTGCGTGACAGCATGGGCAGGTCAGCGGTTTTCTCGACTAGTCCGGCTAAGGCGTCTACCAGCGCCTGCATGGTTGGAACCAACACCTGGTCGCGAGAGGCTTTGAGCATCAGCCCATGCGACGTGTTGTTGATGTCTTCACTCGTACAAGCAAAGTGGATGAACTCCGCGGCCTGAATCAACTCTTTCGAGCCGCTGGCATGGGCTTTTTCTTTCAGGAAATACTCAACCGCCTTCACGTCGTGATTGGTAGTGGCCTCGATGGCTTTGATCCGGGTGGCATCCTTAGCGTTGAAGTTTTCCACCCACGACTGGGCTATTTGACGGGCCTCTTTAGAAAAGGCGGGTAGCTCTGCAAACCCCAAGTCAGACAGGGCCATCCACCAGGCTACTTCGACCCGAACCCGGTAGGCCATAAAACCAGCTTCGCTCAACAAACCTCTCAAGGCATTGAGTTTGGGCGCATAACGACCATCCAGAGGCGACAGGGCAAACAGGCTGGATTCGGCTGACAAGGCAAGGGCGTTTTTCATACCCAATATGTTACAGGGCTTGGTGTCGACGGTCGGTGCCATTGGGGTGCGCAGCGCTATACTGTGGCCCTTATCTCAGGAACCAAACTCATGAAAATCGTTGGCTCGTTGACCTCCCCCTACGTTCGCAAAGTCCGCATTGTTGCTATTGAAAAAAAGCTGGAGTGCGAGTTCGTCCTGGAAGACGTGTGGGCCGCGACGACAACTATTGCCAATCAAAACCCACTGGGCAAGATCCCTGTGCTGGTGCTGGATGATGGTTGTGTTTTTGATTCCCGAGTGATCGTCCAGTACCTGGACTCTAGAGCGCCCACCCAGAAGCTGATCCCAGAGGCCAATCGCGAGCGGGCTACGGTTCGAACCATAGAGGCCCTAGGCGATGGCACCTGCGATGCAGCGATTGCCATGATGCTGGAGAAGCGTTTTCACCCAGAGGGCGCCAGCCAGGTCTGGATCGATCGGCATGCCGTCAAGGT
>CALMJH010000063.1 GCA_937864175.1 uncultured Burkholderiales bacterium | reverse complement strand
ATTTAAAAACAAATCGCTGGCATCGACCCGAATGACCTGGGCCTGCAGGCGACCGGCGAACATCTCCATCACCAGATCGCCCTCGTTTAGACGCAGCAGACCGTGGTCGACAAAGACGCACGTCAGCTGGTCTCCAATGGCCCGATGAATCAGGGCGGCGGCCACTGAGGAATCGACCCCACCGGACAAGCCCAGGATGACCTCTTGGTCCCCGACCTGGGCGCGGATCTTGTCAACGGCCTCGGCGATGTAGTCCCCCATGATCCAGTCGGGTCTAGCCTGGCAGATCTGCAGAACAAAGCGCTCGAGCATGGCCTTGCCCTGAACCGTATGGGTGACCTCGGGATGAAACTGCACCGCATAAAAGCCGCGGGTCTCGTCAGCCATGCCAGCTATGGGGCAGCTGGGGGTGGAGGCCATGAGCTTAAAACCTGGTGGCAGGTGGGTGACCTTGTCGCCATGGCTCATCCAGACCTTCAGCATGCCGTGGCCCTGGTCGGTGGTGAAATCTGCGATGTCCTTGAGCAGAGCCGTGTGGCCATGGGCCCGGACCTCGGCATAGCCAAACTCCCGTTGATGGCCACTCTCGACCTGGCCACCCAACTGACTGGCCATGGTCTGCATGCCATAACAGATGCCCAAGACGGGCAGGCCGAGTTCGAAGACCGCAGCCGGTGCCTTGTCGGTGGTCTCTTCGTAGACACTGGCATGGGAGCCTGACAGGATGACCCCGCGAAGACGACCGTCGGCTGCAAAGTCTTGAACCCACTGATCCGAGACATCACAGGGATGCACCTCGCAGTAGACGTGGGCCTCACGGACGCGTCTGGCGATAAGCTGGGTGACCTGAGACCCAAAGTCCAGGATCAGAATCTTGTCGTGCTGCACGGGCTTAGTCGGCTCGGTAGTTGGGGGCTTCTTTGGTGATCTGGACATCGTGGACATGTGACTCACGAATGCCAGCCGCGGTGATCTCGACAAAGGCAGCCTTCTCATGGAGTTCTTGGATGCTTCGGCAGCCGCAATAGCCCATGCTGGAACGGACACCACCGGCCAGCTGATAGACGATCTGCTTCACGCTGCCTTTGTAGGGAACGCGACCCTCAATGCCCTCTGGTACAAATTTGTCCGCAGCAGGATTGTCCTCGTCGTCTTGGAAGTAGCGGTCTGCGGAGCCCGCCTGCATGGCCCCCACCGAGCCCATGCCCCGATACGACTTATAAGACCGCCCCTGAAACAAAACGACTTCTCCGGGCGCCTCCTCGGTGCCCGCGAACATTCCGCCCATCATGACGGTGCTAGCGCCTGCAGCCAGCGCCTTGGCGATGTCGCCAGAAAACCGAATGCCTCCGTCAGCAATCAGGGGTACGCCGGTACCCTCGAGGGCCTTGGCTACATTGGCAATGGCCGAGATCTGGGGCACCCCCACGCCCGCAACAATACGAGTCGTGCAAATAGAGCCGGGGCCAATACCCACCTTGACCGCATCGGCACCATGGTCGACCAGAGCCCTTGCCGCATCGGCTGTGGCGATGTTGCCCCCGATGACCTGCACCGAGGGATGGTGTCGCTTGACCCATTTCACGCGGTCCAGCACGCCCTTGCTGTGGCCGTGGGCCGTGTCCACGACGATGACGTCGACGCCAGCCTCCACCAGAGCGGCCACGCGCTCGTCGGTGCCGTCCCCCACCCCAACTGCGGCACCCACCAGCAGCTTACCCTGCTCGTCACGAGCCGCCTGAGGATGTTCGATGCCTTTGAGGATGTCCTTCACGGTGATGAGTCCGCGCAACTCAAAGTTCTTGGAGATAACCAAGACCCGCTCCAGCCGGTGGGCATGCATCAGGGCCTTGGCTTCTTCGACAGAGGCGCCTTCGGGGACCGTGACCAGCCGATCCTTCGGCGTCATGATGGTTCGAACCGGCTGATCGAGGCGGGTCTCAAACCGCAGGTCACGGTTGGTGACAATGCCCACGACCTTGCCGCCCTCGACGACCGGCAACCCAGAGACCTTGCGCTGGGCAATGAGGGCCAACACCTGCCGAACGGTCATGTCCGGCGAGATCGTGAAGGGGTCTTTGACAATCCCTGCTTCGAAACGCTTGACCTTGGCTACTTCCTGGGCCTGGACGGCGGGACTCAGGTTTTTGTGAATGATGCCAATGCCCCCTTCTTCTGCCAGGGCAATGGCCAGTCGGGCCTCGGTCACCGTGTCCATGGCAGCCGAGACGATCGGCAGGTTGAGCCGGAGGTCTCGCGTGAGCTGGCTGGAGAGTTGGGTGTCTTTGGGGAGGACAGACGAATGCGCTGGCACGAGCAGCACATCGTCGAAGGTCAGGGCTTTTTGAAGGACTCGCATGTTTGATTTTAGCGTGCCCGAGTCCAGCGATCAAACGCCCCCGCCTTGGCACGGGCCTGCCGAACGGAATTTACCCGCTGGCGACGGGCCTCCTTCGGATCGGCCAGAAGCGGCGCAAGAATCTCGATTCGGTCTCCCTGACCAACCGGTGCGTCGAGGTCTCGCAGGTGTCCGAAGACCGAAAAACCAGCCGCCTGACGCCAGGCCGCAGACAGACTGGTTAGGCGGGTACCGACGTCGCGGAGACTCGCCCCTTTCGCAACCAAGACCGACTCACGCGTTGCTCTGCCGTCTTCGTCTACCCAGATAACCTCGATGGTCATCATGGCGCAGCCCCTTGCTGTTGGGGACCGAAGAGCACATCGGCCCGCCTCACGAAGGCATCAACAAAACTGCCCGTGATGTGCGCAAAGACCGGGCCCACTAGCTTCTCCAGCAGGCGGCTTGAGAAGTGGTATTCCAATTCAAACTCCACCTTGCAGGCCTTCTCGCCCAACTCGGTGAATCGCCAATGGCCCTCCAGGGCCCGGAAAGGGCCACTGTGAAGACTCATGTCGATGCGTTGGCCCGGGGTGTTGCGGTTGCGGGTGCAGAATGACTGGACCAGCCCTTTGAAGGCGATGTCGACCTCGGCCAATACGGTCTGCTCAGACTCCTGGGTCACCCGGGCGCCGCCGCACCATGGTAAAAAGGCGGGATAGGCCTGCACGTCAGCCACCAACCCATACATCTGTTGAGCGCTGTACGGCACCAGAACCGATTTGATGACCTCCGACATCCCCTCATTTTATGTCCATCGTCGATAACAAGAAGGCCTTCCACGACTATTTCATCGAGGACCGCTACGAGGCTGGCCTCGCCCTAGAGGGCTGGGAGGCCAAAGCCATTCGGGCTGGTCGAGTGCAACTAAAAGAGGCCTACGTGGTGATCCGCAAGGCCGAGTTGTGGCTCATTGGCTGTCACATTACGGCCCTGGCTGCGGCCTCGACCCACATCAGCCCCGACCCCATCCGAAGCCGCAAACTCCTTCTCCATACCGAGGAAATCAGCAAGCTCATCGGCAAGGTCGAGCGGGCCGGCTATGCCCTGGTCCCCCTTAACCTGCACTACAACAAGGGGCGAATCAAGCTGGAGATAGGCCTGGCCAAGGGCAAGAAGCAGCACGACAAGCGGGCCACCGAGAAGGAGCGGGAGTGGCTGAGGGACAAGCAGAGACTAATGCGGCAGTCCACCCGGCAGGCCTAGTTTGGTTTAAATTGTGATGGCTGGGCGTTCCCCGCAGTCAAAACCATTTCCAAAGGAGAAGACCATGGTCAGTCGTCATCAACTGCTTGCTGTGTCCGTTGGCGCGCTGTTTGTCTCAAGTGTCCAGGCGCAGACCGTCACCATCAAACTCGGCCACGTAGCCCCCATGACCGGTGGACAGGCCCACTACGGCAAAGACAACGAGTCGGGCGCCAAGCTGGCCATTGCAGACCTCAACAAGGCGGGCCTGAAGATCGACGGCAAAGCCGTCAAATTTGAATTGGTGAGCGAGGACGATGGCGCCGACCCCAAGCAGGGAACCGCCGCAGCCCAGAAACTGGTGGATGCAAAAGTCGTGGGCGTTATAGGTCACCTCAATTCCGGCACCACTATCCCTGCCTCAAAGATGTACCACGATGCTGGCATCCCCCAGATTTCCCCCTCGGCCACCAACCCCAAGTACACCCGAAATGGCTACAAGACCGCCTTTCGCGTGGTGGCTGACGACGTTCATCTCGGCGGAACCCTGGGCCGCTATGCCATCAAGGAACTCAAGGGCAAGACTGTGGCCATCGTGGATGACCGAACCGCCTATGGCCAAGGCGTGGCCGATGAGTTCGAAAAAGGCGTGAAGTCTGCAGGCGGAACCGTCATTGGTCGGCAGTACACCACCGACAAGGCCACCGACTTCGCGGCCATTCTCACCAACATCAAAGGCAAGAAGCCCGATGTCGTCTTCTTCGGTGGGATGGACAACGTGGCCGGCCCCATGCTGCGTCAAATGAAGCAGCTCGGCATTTCCGCGAAATTTATGGGTGGCGATGGCATCTGCACGACCTCCCTGCCCAAGCTCGCGGGTGATGCCGTGGGCGACAACATGATCTTCTGCGCCGAGGCGGGTGGCGTCGAGGGCAAGTATGTCGCGAAATACGCTGCCTTCCGTGAGCGGTTCAAAAAGGAGATGGGGGCAGAGGTCGTGCTCTACGCGCCCTATGTCTATGACGCCACCATGGTCATGGCCGAGGCCATGAAAAAGGCCAACAGCACCGACCCGAAGAGGGTCTTGACCGCCCTGGCCTCCATTCAATACGACGGCATCACGGGGCCGATCGCCTTTGATGACAAAGGGGACATTAAGGGCGGCACCCTCACCCTCTACACCTTTAAAAATGGTGCGCGCGAGCAGGTCAAAGTCATCAAGTAAGCAAAGCCTGACGGAGACAGGCGAGACACAGGCGGGCCTCTTTCGAGGGCCCGCCTTTTTTATGCCACCGAGCGCTGCCCGGCTAGCCCAACCGTACAGGCCTTACTTGGCAAGCGACTGCCAGGTATCGATGACCGTATCGGGATTCAGCGAGATCGAGGAGATACCGATCTCCATCAGCCAGTGGGCCAGATCTGGGTGGTCCGAGGGCCCCTGTCCACAGATGCCGACGTATTTATTCGCCTTCTTACAGGCCGTGATCGACATCTCGAGCAGGCGCTTCACCGCGGCATCTCGCTCGTCAAAGGCCTCGGCCACCAGACCGCTGTCGCGGTCAAGACCCAGCGTCAACTGGGTCAGGTCGTTCGAGCCAATCGAGAAGCCGTCGAAGTGCTCCAAGAAGGCCTCGGCCAACAAGGCATTAGACGGCAGTTCACACATCATGATGAGCCGCAGACCACCCTGCCCTCTGGCATCCGCACCCGACCCACGGGCCAGACCATGCTCAGCCAAGAGCTCGTTGACGCGCTTGGCCTCGCTGACCGTCCGAACGAAGGGCACCATAATCTCCATGTTGGTGAGGCCCATTTCCTCGCGAACCCGCTTCAGCGCCTGCACCTCCATCTCAAAGCAATCTCGGAAATCTGGGGCAATGTAACGAGAGGCTCCGCGGAAACCCAGCATGGGGTTCTCTTCCTCGGGCTCGTAGCGAGAGCCACCGATGAGCTTGCGGTATTCGTTGGACTTGAAATCTGACATCCGAACAATGACCGGCTTGGGCCAGAAGGCGGCGGCAATGGTGGCAACACCTTCGGCCAGCTTGTCGACGAAAAACTCACGGGGAGAGGCATGCCCCCGCGCAATGCGCTCCACCGCACTCTTCAGGTCTGGATCGACCTGCGGATAATCCAGAATGGCCTTGGGATGAACACCAATGTTGTTGTTGATGATGAACTCAAGCCGGGCCAGTCCCACGCCCTCATTCGGAGTGCTCTGGAAGTCAAAGGCCAGCTGGGGATTGCCCACGTTCATCATGATCTTGACCGGGATCTTGGGAAGTGTGCCGGTCTGAACGGTCGTGACTTCGGTCTCGAGCAGGCCCTCATAGACATTGCCCGTGTCGCCTTCGGCACACGAGACCGTGACGGTCTGGCCATCCTTTACGGACTCGGTGGCATCGCCACAGCCCACCACGGCGGGAATACCCAATTCGCGGGCAATAATCGCTGCGTGACAGGTCCGCCCCCCTCGGTTGGTCACAATGGCCGCGGCCCTTTTCATGACGGGCTCCCAGTTGGGGTCGGTCATGTCGGTGACCAAGACATCCCCGGGCTGGACGCGCTCCATCTCACTGGCATCCGCAATCACGCGAACCGGACCCGCCCCAATCTTCTGGCCAATGGCACGGCCGGAGGTCAGGACCTGGCCATGGCCCTTGAGCTTGAAACGCTGCACCTGATCGTGGGCCGACTGCTGGGATTTCACGGTCTCGGGTCGGGCCTGCAGGATAAAGAGTCTGCCGTCTCGGCCATCGAGTCCCCACTCAATGTCCATGGGCCGGCCATAGTGTTTCTCAATAATGACCGCGTACCGAGCTAGCTCAATGGTCTGGTCATGGGTAAGGGAGTACCGGTTGCGCTGCTCGGCCGGAACATCCATGGTCTTGACGGACTTGCCGCTTGCGGCCTTCTCCTCAGCAGTCGAAAAGACCATCTTGATGAGCTTGCTGCCAATCTGACGGCGAATCACCGGAAACTTCCCGGCCGCCAGCATGGGCTTGTGCACATAGAACTCGTCTGGGTTGACTGCGCCCTGGACCACCGTCTCACCCAGGCCATACGAGCTGGTGATGAAGACAACCTGATCAAAGCCTGACTCGGTGTCCATGGTAAACATCACCCCTGCCGCCCCCAGGTCGGAGCGAACCATGCGCTGGATGCCCGCCGAGAGGGCGACCTCTGCATGGGTAAAGCCCTTGTGGACCCGGTAACTAATGGCCCGGTCGTTGTAGAGCGAGGCAAAGACGTGCCGGATCTTGTCCAGGACGTCCTCGATGCCCTCGACGTTGAGGTAGGTCTCCTGCTGACCCGCGAAGGAGGCATCGGGTAGGTCTTCGGCAGTGGCCGACGACCGAACCGCGAGTGAGAGGTTTGCATCACCCTTGGTGAGTTGGTCGAAATGGGTTCGTATCTCAGCCTCCAGGGCGGACGGCAGCGGCGTATTGGCAATCCACTGCCGAATCTCAGCACCACAGGCCGCCAACGCCCGGACGTCTTCGGTGTTGAGACCCTGCAGACGTGTGGCGATTCGCTCTTCCAGGCCTTCGTGCTGCAGAAAGACCCGAAAAGCATGGGCGGTCGTGGCAAAGCCGGTTGGAACCGAGACCCCTGCCCCTTGGAGCTGGCTGATCATTTCGCCCAGCGAGGCATTCTTGCCACCAACCGAATCCACATCGGTCATGCGCAATTCCTCAAAGGGCACGACCAGACGGTCCCCAAGACGGGACCTGCCCGCCGGCGCTGTTCCTGCTGAACTCATGAAAACTCCCCTAAGATGTGAAAAATTGGTTGGTTAGGCGCATTTTACCGGGTTTACCCAGGCCTCTTTCGAGCGCAGACCAGCCCAACAAGAACAAATTCGGGGATGTCATTTGAACGTACAGGCTGCAGGACGGACCGTCTTTTTTGTTTCCGATGGAACGGGCATTACCGCTGAGACGCTGGGGGCCTCCATCCTCTCGCAGTTCGACCAGCTAAAGTTCAAGCAAAAGCGACTGCCCTTTATTGACAGCCTCGACAAGGCCGAGCGGGCGGCTCGAACCATCGAGCAACAGAGGGCTGAGGATGGCCGTCGACCAATTGTCTTTTCCACCTTGGTCGATCCCGGCATGATTGCCTGCATTCGTCGGGTTGATGCCGTCCACCTCGACCTCTTCCAGACGTTTGTCGTGCCCCTCGAGGCCGAACTTGGCATCAAGAGCAACCACACCATTGGCCGCTTTCACCATGCCACCGATTCCGACGCCTACAAGAATCGAATCGAGGCTATCAACTTCTCGCTGGCCCACGACGATGGTCAGTCCGCCAAAAACCTCGACGGTGCCGACGTCATTCTGATTGGTGTCTCGCGAAGCGGGAAGACTCCCACCAGCCTCTACCTCTCCATGCAGTACGGTCTGAAGGTGGCTAACTACCCTCTCATTCCAGAGGACTTTGAGCGTGGTGGACTTCCCAATGCCCTGCAGGGCCTCAGGCAGAAGTGTTTTGGACTCACCATCGATCCACTGCGTCTGTCGGACATTCGAAATGAGCGACGGCCGGGGTCTAAATATGCGGCTCCGGAAAATTGCCGCTACGAGGTTGATGCGGCCGAACGCATGATGAAGCGCGAGGGTATTGGCTGGCTCTCCACCACCACCAAGTCCATCGAAGAAATCGCAACCACCATTCTCGACACGCTCAACCTGGCCCGGCCGGGCTAGGCCATAGACAGTCGACGGCGACGCTCAAAGAGGCAGACTGCCGCCGCGGCATTTACGTTTAGAGACTCCACCAGGCGGGTCTGGTCAATGGTGACGGCCAGCGCATCGGGCCAGTCCAGCAGCGTTGGACAGAGTCCATCGCCCTCCTGGCCAAAGGCCCAGACCAGTGGGCTAGAACGGCCCATCCAGCTGGCCTGATCCAGCCGGTCCACCGACCGATGGCCGCTTGCCGCCAGGGTCAAGACCAGCTGACCTCCACAAGCCCCAATGGCTGGGCCGAGCTGATCCAGGCTCAGGTCCTCGACGATTCGAAGCCCAAACTGGGCACCCATACCCGCCCGCAAGGCCTTTGGCGAGTGGGCCTCGGCTGACCCCTGCAGCAGCCAGACCGTGCCGCAGCCGGCGGCAGCCGCCGATCGCAAGAGTCCACCCAGGTTGCCAGGGTCCGAGACCCGGTCCATCAAAACTACGTCTGGCAGGTCAGCCTCACCGTCCGGAGCCTTGCTGACCGGGGCCTCACCGGCCGTTCGGATCACTGGAGATCCAACTGGACCAGATTTGGCATCGACCCCCTTGGACTGCGCCAGTAACCCAATTCCAGGCCCATGGGCCAGCTGACTCAGACTGCCAAAAAGCCCCTCACTGAGGACCAAGACCTCTAGACCAGGCTGGTCGACCGCCCGCTCGTCCAGGCCCCTCATCAGTCGCTGGGCCACAGCCGACTGCTGCTGACTCTCAGCCAGAACCAGGCACACGGGCTGCCAGTCCAGTCCATGGGTTCGGCCCAGAAAATCCTCTACCAGCCGCTGCCCCTCAATCCACATCCAGCCATGCTTTCGGCGGAATCGAGGTTCGCTAGATGCCCGCATCAAAAGACGAAACTGCTCATTCTGAGCAGAGGTGATGAGCTTGGTCCTCATGCCGGACCCCCCGCTGGACTGGCGGACTGGCGGACTGGCGCAAAGCTGAGCCGATGAACCGGCGATGGGCCAAGGGCCTTGAGGGCCCGCAGGTGTTGGGCGGTGCCATAGCCCGCATGCTGGCCCATTCCATACCCCGGGTACTGTTGGTCCAGCGCCAGCATATGGGCATCGCGTTGAACCTTGGCCACTATGGAGGCAGCCGAGACCTCGGCCACCAGACTGTCTCCGCCAACGCAAGTCTGAGTCTGCCAGGGCCAATCCAGGCCCTGGCCGTGTCGAACTGGATTTAAGGAGCCGTCGACCACCAGGCGAACCTGGTCCTCAGACAGCCCAGTCTTGGCACCCAGCATCTGAAAGGCCTGCTTGACCGCCCTCTGCATGGCCAGGAAAGTGGCCTGAAGAATATTGAGTCGATCGATCTCTTCTGCGGAGGCCCAGCCCAAGCCCACCGCCAGGGCGTTGGCTCGAATGAGATCCGCCAGGGCCTCGCGTCTTGGCTTGGAGAGCTTCTTGGAATCCGCCAAGACAAGCGGTGCGGCCGGACGCCAGTCCCCAAGGACCACACCACAGGCGGTGACGGGACCGGCCAGCGGCCCACGGCCCACCTCATCGATCCCCATGGTCATCATGCGAGCATCTCCCCCAGAGCCTGGGCCACGCGCAGGGCGGAGTCTTGCGCCAGTTGCTGGTGGAGCTCGGCAAAGGCCCGCTGCTGCAGGGCCCGACGGGACTCGTCGGCGACCAATCGCAGCAGAGTCTCTGTTAATTCAGTGGGGTTGCAGTCGTCCTGGAGTCGCTCGTCGACCAAGTCCGGTGAGATCAGCAAATTAGGCAGGCCAATGCGCTGGACGACGGCCTTGCGACGCATGAGCCGATACGTCAAGGCCGGTACCTGGTAGGCAATGACCATCGGAACCCCATGGAGCGCAGCCTCCAGAGTGGCCGTCCCGCTCGCAATGAGGCCAAGGTCGGCCGCCCGCAGGACGGCGTAAGAAAGGGGGTCCGAGTCAGGGGCTCGCGGTCCGGGGGCTGGCTCGAGGAGTCGAAGGCCAGAGGCCTGGGCTGCTGACCACTGGGCAAGCCCTCTGATCTGCTTGGCCACGTCGACGGACGCGGCCGGCAGACAGACCTGGAACTCCCTCGACAGCCTCTGGCCCACTTGAAGAAACATGGGGCCTAGCCTGGCAATCTCAGCGCTTCGTGAGCCGGGCATAAGCGCCAGAACCGGCCGGTCGCCCGCCAGACCCAGGGCCTGCCTGGCCTGGACTCGGTCGATGACCCGTGGGATTCGGTCAGCCAGTGGATGCCCAACATAGAGAGCCTGAGTTCGACGGCCTCTGTAGAGCGGCGGCTCGTGTGGAAAGAGGCAAAGCATGGTGTCCACCGCCTGCTCAATGGCGGCCAGCCGATCAGCCCGCCAGGCCCAGATGCTGGGACTCACCAGGTGGGCCGTCCGAAGACCTCTGGCCTTTAGCTGTCGGGCCAGACCGAGATTGAAATCTGGCGCATCGACACCGAGAAACAGATCGAGGGACGACTCACTGAAGCGACGAACCAACTGGCGTCGGAGGCGAAGCAGGCCCGGCAGATGGGCCAAGACCTCGACATAACCCCTGACGGCCAGACGGTCACTGGGAACCCAACAGTCCATCCCGAGAGACTGGAGGGCCTGGCCTCCCACGCCCATGAGGGCACAGTGCTGGGAGGCCTGCAGACGGCCCAGGGCGTTGGCTGCGATCAGGTCGCCAGAGGCTTCTCCCGCGACCAGACCCAGCCGTTTCATGCTTACCGAACGATGCCGCGGCCAGGAGCAGCCAAGAAGGCCAAAAAGGGCTCCAGGGCCTGGACCACGCTGGTCTGGGCCTGCTGTTGGGCGGTCTGAAGGTCGGCACTCAGCAACCCCAGGGCCTCGGCAAGCGTCGCTCCACTCTTGTAGACCGTCTTGTAGGCTCGACGCAGGGCTAACAGAGCCTCCTCGTCAAATCCCCGCCGCTTGAGCCCCTCTGCATTGATGCCATGGGCCCCTGCAGGATTGCCAGTGGCCATGACATAGGGGGGCAAATCCTGCAGCAGGGTCGTACCGGCGCCGGTCATGGCATGGGCGCCAATTCGCACGAATTGATGGACACCGGTAAGCCCGCCCAGAATGGCCCAATCTCCGACCTGGACGTGGCCGGCGAGTTGAGTGGCGTTGGCCATGATGGTGCGGGAGCCCACCTGGCAGTCATGGGCCACGTGGACATAGGCCATTAGCCAGTTGTGGTCACCGATTCGGGTCACACCCCCATCTTGGACAGTGCCCAGATTAATCGTGCAGCACTCCCGAAAGGTGTTGTCCGATCCAATCTCAAGACGCGTGGGCTCGCCTGCGTATTTCTTGTCTTGCGGGACGTTGCCAATGACCGCATGCGAGTGGACCGTATTGCGAGGCCCTAGGCGCGTCTGACCAATGACCTGGGCATAGGCCATCAGACGACAGCCATCGCCCAAGACCACCTGGGGCCCGACAATGGCAAACGGACCCACCTCTACGTCCTGGCCAAGTTCGGCCTTGGGATCTACCAAGGCCGTGGGATGAATAGTCGTCAAGGCCTTCCCCTAGTCCGAGGAGACCGCCGAGTCAGTGGACTGGCCCTCGCCTCGCTTGGGCACCTCCCGCAGGGCACACATCAGGTCGGCCTCTGCGGCCAGCTGGCCTTCCACCATGGCCTTGGCCTTGTATTTCCAGATGCCCCTGGCATGGCGCTCGATCGAGACCTCGAACATCAGCACATCACCCGGCACCACCGGCCGCTTGAAGCGGGCATTGTCGATACCGGCAAAAAAATAAATCTGCTCATCACTGGCGGCGCTCTGGATGGTCTTAAACGAGAGAATGCCGGCCGCCTGGGCCAGGGCCTCGATAATCAGGACCCCCGGCATGACTTTGTAATTGGGGAAGTGGCCGTTGAAAAATTCTTCGTTGGCCGTGACATTCTTCTGCGCCAGGATGCGCTGCCCAGGCTCAAGCTCGAGCACCCGGTCGACGAGCAGAAACGGGTAACGGTGCGGCAGTGTTTCCAGAATGGCCTGAATGTCCATTTTCATTGTGAGTCTCTCAGTCTAGGTCTCGGGTTTAAAAGCGGGGGCGGTCGGCTCATCGTGAGAGGCCCCCGCGCCCTCTTGTTGGCGGGCCAATCGCGAGAGGGTCTTGCGCATCTCTGGAAGCCGGCGGATCAGGGCTGCGCTGCGCTCCCACTGGGCCGCCGGGGCCAGGGGCATGATGCCCACGTACTTGTCGGCCGTCTCAATGGAGGACATCACCAGGCTCATGGGCCCGATGATGGTGCCGTCTGCGATCTGAAGGTGTCCCAGGATGCCTGCGGCCCCGCCAATCTGGCAGTAGCGTCCAATTTTGGCGCTGCCAGCAATGCCCACGCAGCCGGCAATGGCGGTGTGATCCCCAATTTCAACGTTGTGAGCCACCTGAATAAGGTTGTCCAATTTCACGCCGTGGCCAAGTCGAGTCGGGGTCAGGGTGCCACGGTCGATCACCGTATTGGCGCCAACCTCTACGTCGTCGCCCAAGACCACCCCGCCAAGCTGGGGAATCTTCACCCACCGCTTCTCGGCATCGGGTGCATAGCCAAAGCCATCGGACCCAATGACCGCACCACTCTGCAGAACCACGCGCTGACCAATCTGGACCCCTGGTCCGATGGTGACCCTTGGGTGGAGCAGGCCACCCGCACCAATCTCAGAGCCCTCCCCGACCATGGACTGGGCCCCGATGTCGGTGTCATCGCCCACCACGACCCGGTCCTCCACCACCACACCTGCACCAATGCGAATCCGCTGGCCAAGTTTTGCAGTCGGCGCAATGACCGCAGTGGGATGAATCTGACTGGAAGTCACCTGGGCCTGGCGGGTCATCTGGACGAGGCACTGGCTGGCCTGAGCAAAAAATAAGTAAGGGTCTGGTACCACGATGGCCGCCTGAAACCGCGCGGCCTGCTCACGCAGGCTCGGGGGAAGCACCACCAATCCCGCGCGGCAGTCGGCCAGCAGGCTAGCCAGGCGCTCGTGGACCACGAAAGCGGCATCGGCCGGGCCCGCCTGGGCTGGCGGACAAAAACGCTGAAGCTGGAACTTCCCATCACCCACCAACTGGCCCCCAAACCGCTGGGCCAGCTCTGCAGCGGTAAGGGACTTACTTGGATTGGGCATTCAAGGCGCGAACGACCTTCTCGGTGATGTCAATCCGCGGAGAGGCGAAGACTGCCTCTTGAAAGATGATGTCGTACTTCTCGGCCTCGGCGATCTGACGAATGGCCTTGTTGGCCCGCTCCACGACCTGGGCCAACTCCTCGTTGCGACGCTGGTTGAGGTCCTCGCGGAATTCCCGCTGGCGACGCTGCAGGTCGCGCTCGGTATCGGAGATCTCACGCTGACGCTTGCCGCGGTCGGCCTCTGACATGACCGGCGCATCGCGCTCAAGCTTCTCGACCATGCCCCGAAGGCGGGCGGATGCCTCTTGGAGTTCTTTTTCGCGTTTAGCGAATTCTTGCTCAAGCTTCTTCTGGGCTGCTTTGGCTGGATTGGACTCCCGCAGTACCCGTTCGGTACTCACAAAGCCCACCTTGGTGTCGGCTGCGACGGCCGAACCAAGTCCCGCAACGCTGATTGCACAAGCTAAAACCACTGAACGTGAGACTGAGACTGCAAATGCCATTCCAAAACTCCCTTGTTCGTTCGTCCTACTAAACCCCTATGGTCTCACAGCCCCAAAGAGCAGGTTGGACCAACGAAACTTCTTTAAAAGCCTGTCCCGATCTGAAACTGCAGCCGCTGGGTCTTGTCGCCGGTCTCTTTTCGGATGGCGTTGCCCATACTCAGTTTCAGCGGGCCAACCGGAGAGAGCCAGCTCAGGCCAACACCAGCAGAGGCCCTCAGACCACCGTTGGTGCCACCATTGGCCCCTTCACCCCAGACGTTACCCATATCGAAGTAGGTAAAAAGCCGAATGGTTCGGTCCTGGGCCATGCCTGGCAGCGGAAAGAGCAGCTCGTTGTTGATGACCAGCCGGCGGTTTCCACCCAGAGCTGTGGAGTTGTCGCTGCTCTTGGGGCCCACGGTGCTACTCGTAAAGGCCCGGATAGAGCCAATGCCACCGGCATAGAAGTTTTTGGTGACCGGATAGTCTTGTCCTGCCAGACCCAGGCCGTAGCCAATTTCGGTATTGATGGCGTAGGTGATCGATTTGGTGATGGGCTTGAACCACTGATGACCATAGGTCAGGCGCAGGTACTCCAACTCACCCAAGGGCGTGCCGTAGTCCCCATTAACATATTGGTAGCGTCCGCTGCTCGGCGCGATACCGGAGTCTCGAGAATCTCGGGACCAGCCCAGCGTCAGCAGGGTGGCATCAGCCCCGCTCGGGTGTGAATTCTTAAAAGCGTAGAAGTTGGGATTGGTAGTTTGATTCGGAGACCCACCCACCTTCTGCTGCTCATAGGCCGCGCCAAAGAAAATACGGTCTTCCTCGGTGTAGGGCACGCCAAAGCGCATACCCAGGCCGGCGGTCTCGATGGAGTACTGACCCAGGGTGCTCAGCTCATCGGCATTGAACTTACGGGTGTACAAGTCGAACGAGCGGCTCACGCCGTCGTCAGTCCAATAGGGATCGACGTGGCTGATGGCAAAGGTTCGGCTCACCTTGCTGGTGTTGACCTCGAACTTCACGTCGGTGCCGGTGCCCAGGAAGTTCTGCTGGGCCACAGAGCCCGACAAGACCAGTTTGTCTGAGCTGGAAAAACCCACACCAAAGGTCAGACTACCCAGAGGCCGCTCCTCGACTTTGACATTGACATCCACCTGATCGGAGGCACCTACCACCGCATCGGTGTTGACCTCTACGCTCTTGAAGTAGCCCAGGCGATCGATTCGGTTGCGAGAGAGCCGAATCCGTTCACTGTCGTACCAGGAGGCCTCGAACTGACGCATCTCACGGCGAATGACCTCGTCGCGGGTCTTGGCATTGCCACTGACATTGATGCGGCGGACATAGACCCGACGACCGGGATCGAGCTGGAGCAAGAAATCGACTTTCTTGTTCGCACGGTCAACCCCTGGAACGGGATTGACGTTGGCAAAGGCATAGCCCAACTCGCCCATGCGATCGGTCATGGCCTTGGTGACAGCCAGCAGCTTTTCTTGGGAGAAGACCTCTCCGGGCTTGATGGTCTGCAACTTCTCGAACTGGGCCGCCTGGCCCAGCAGGTCGCCCGCCAGCTTGAGCTCACCAAAGTTGAACTTCTCACCCTCGTTGATGACCAGAGTGATAAAGACGTCTTTGCGGTCGGCCGACAGCGAGACCTGGGTGGCATCCACCACAAACTCCAGGTAGCCCCGGTTCAGGTAATAAGACTTGAGGGTCTCGATGTCACCGGTGAGCTTCTGACGTGAATACTGGTCGGACTTGGTATACCAAGACATCCAGGTGGGCGTAGAGAGTTTGAACTCGGACAGCAGGTCTTTTTCTTTGAAGGCCTTTGCGCCGACAATCCGGATCTCTTTAATGCGCGCATCCTCACCTTCATCGATGGCAATCGAGACCGCAACCCGGTTGCGCTCCAAGGGAGTGATGGTTGACTGGATCTGAACATCGTACTTGCCCCGGCCCAGGTACTGACGCTTGAGCTCTTGCTCCGCCCGGTCTAGAAGGGCTCGATCAAAGATTCGGGCCTCGGCCAGGCCTGAGTCGGCAAGCGCTTTTTTCAGTGTCTCTTTGTCGAATTCCTTGGAGCCAGTAATCTCGACCACACCAATGGCGGGCCGCTCCTCGAGCAAGACCACCAGCACATCACCCTCGAGTTCAACGCGGACGTCTTTAAAAAAACCTGTGGCAAACAAGAGCCGGACCGACTCCGTGATGCCCTGCTCGGTAATCCGGTCTCCGACCTTGATGGGCAGATAAGAAAAGACGGTGCCTGGCTCAATGCGCTGAAGGCCCTCTACGCGAACATCCCGGACCACAACGCCCCTGGTGCTTGAAATGCTGCCGGCGCCTGGGGCCGCTGGAACGGGGATCTGGACCTGAGCCTGGGCAACTGATATCCCTAGGCCCAAGGTCATGGCTAGGCAGAGTGGGGTCAGTCGGGGGTGCAACCGGGAGGTGGACATGGGCTTCCTTATGACAGACAACATGGGGCCGGGTCGTTAGACGCCGAAGACCCGCAAAACATCGTTGAAAATCGCCAGCCCGGTGAGCAACAGAATGGCGGCAAGACCGACGCGCTGGCCGATTTGCTGCACCTGCTCCGGAAGCGGTTTCCCACGCACGAACTCCGCCAAATAATACAGGAGGTGCCCCCCATCCAGCATTGGCACGGGGAGGAGGTTCAGGACCCCGATGCTCACGCTAATCAGCGCGAGAAACCCAAGAAAGGCCGTCAGGCCGACCTCCGCAGACTGGCCCGCAGCCCCCGCAATCGAGACCGGTCCACTGAGCTCGCGCCAGGACAGGCTGCCAATGACCATGCGGCCGATGGCCTGCCAGCTTAGAACAAAGAGGTCAGCAGTCCGATCCAGTCCCCGAACCACCGCGTCTACCGGGCCATGCGACCGGTGAACCTGTTCGTAGACGACCCCCAGAGAGACGCCAATCCGCCAGGCAGGCTGGCCGCCAGCCCCCGTTGCACCCACGACTTTCTGAGGGGTCACCACCAGTTCGCGCTGACGGCCTGGCACCTCCTGCCGAGGGTCTTGGTCCTGCAGGCTGGTGAGGCCCAGACGAACCGGCTGACCCTGCCCAGCTGCAAGCACCGCCATGAGATCGGTCGGCTGACGAACAGGCAGCCCGTTGGCCGTCAGAATGACCTCATCGGGCGCAAGCCCCGCCCTCTGGGCTGCGCCCCCCTCGACCAGACCGGCGACCCGAACCGCCAGGCTCTGCGGCACCAGCCCAAACTGGGCAAACAAGGCCTCTGGGGCCGTGGACCCCGAGGCCTGAGACTTGGGGCTCAAGACAACGTCTTGGGACTGCCCATTGGGTCGAACCAGCTGGATCTGGAGTGAGGCCGAGGGGTCGGCAACCAGGCTGCGCAGGGCGTACCAACGGACATCGGTAAAGGTCTCCACCCGATGGCCGTTGACGGACTCAATTCGGTCACCCGCCAACACCCCCGCCTGAGCGGCCAGGCTGCCCTGGCTGGGCTTGGCCAAGACGGCGATGGGTTCTGACTGCCCAAGTCCGAAGACCAGGCTGTAGGCCACCGCGGCAAAAACCAGGTTTGCAAGGGGGCCCGCGCTGACGATCCAGGCCCGAGCCCAGACGGGTCGAGACTCAAAATCGGCCTCGTTCATCTTGACGAAGCCACCCAGTGGAATGGCCGATACCGCCCACTCGCAGCCGGAGCGGTCTCGGCGACTCAACAAGACGCGGCCAAATCCAATCGAAAACTTCTCGACCGAGACGCCCACCAGTCGGGCAGCCTTGTAGTGGCCCCACTCGTGGACAAAGACCAGCAGAGCAATTGCAAACAAGAAAGAGAGAACAGTGGTCATGGTGAGGGCTGTTTTTTGAGCCAATCGGCGCAGACCCGTCGGGCCTGCCGGTCAATCTCATAGACCGCGTCGAGTGAATTTGGATCCGAGAGTCGGGACACTAATTCGTTAAGAGTGGCCTCAATCGCCTGGGAAATACCACCGAAGGCCAGCCGACCCGCCAAGAAGGTCTCCACCGCCTGCTCATTGGCAGCATTAAAGACATTGGTGGCCGCTGGTCCCTGGGCCAGGCAGGCCTGCGCCATGGCCAGCGCCGGAAATCGCTGCAGGTCAGGGGGTTCGAAATCCAGTCGGCTGGTCTGATCCCAACGCAGGCCGCTCACCCCAGCAGAGATACGCTCGGGCCAGGCCAATGCATGGGCAATCGGGGTGCGCATGTCCGGCGACCCCAGCTGAGCCAGGGTAGATCCATCCGAGAAAGCCACCATGGAATGGATCACGCTCTGCGGATGAACCACCACCTCGATTCGGTCGGCCGGCAGGTGAAAGAGCCAATGGGCCTCAATGAACTCAAGGCCCTTGTTCACCAGGCTGGCAGAGTCCACCGAGATCTTTTTCCCCATGACCCAGTTGGGATGGGCAATGGCCTCGGAGACGCCAGCCTTTGCAATGCGATCGGCCGGCCATGTCCGGAAGGGGCCGCCGGAGGCCGTAAGAATCAGACGCTCTACGCCAACGGGCCGGCTAAAACATCGGTAGTCGGGCCCCAGACACTGAAACATGGCGTTGTGCTCGCTGTCGATGGGCAGAATGGTGGCCCCGCAGGCCTTGGCCTGCTGAACCAGCAAGGCTCCCGCACAGACCAGGGCCTCCTTGTTGGCCAGCAACACCGTCTTGCCTGCCGTGACCGCAGCCCAGACCGAGGGCAGGCCCGCCACCCCGACAATGCCGGCCACCACTCGGTCCGTCTCGGGATCGGCTGCAACCTGCTCAAGGCCTGACGCGCCCTCTAGGACCTCCGTCCCGGTCAGACCCAGCTCGCGACAACGCGACCGCAGTTGCTGGGCTGCGCCGGCATCTGCCATTGCGGCCAATGCAGGCCGCATCCTCTGGACGATCGCCAACAGCCCCTCTACGTCCTGATTGGCAGTGACCCCCCGAAGCTCAAACCGGTCTGGATGCTGGGCGATTAGGTCGAGTGTCGACTGTCCGATGGAACCGGTCGCACCGAGCAGACTAATGCGCATGTCGTCTCCCTTGCTGGCAGCTGGGCCTTGTGGCCTCTAGTGAACCTGGTGACTGATCACCATCACCAATAGTACCGAGACTGGCGTCACCGCGACCAGGGCATCAAATCGGTCGAAAAATCCCCCGTGTCCAGGCAGGAGGTGCCCGGAGTCCTTCACCCCCGCCTGGCGCTTGAGCAGCGACTGGTGAAGATCACCCATCACCGAGACCAGGGTCAGCAGTAGCATGGCCCCACTGGCAAGCCAGGGGCCTAGGGCCTGCCAGACCAGCTGCACAAAACTACCCTGCCACCAGTGGGCCCCAAGCCAGAGAAAGAGCAGATTGGCCAAGACGGCCGCAACTGCCCCCTCACGGGTCTTGCCAGGGCTGATCTGAGGAGCCAGTTTGTGCCGGCCAAAGGCCCTGCCGCCAAAGTAGGCGGCGGTGTCGGCAATCCAGGTCAAGGCGAAAATGGAGACGAGAAAACCCAGGGATTCCTCAAGGGCCCACCAGATACTGAGCCAGGCCCCCAACATCAGCCAGAGACTGATCAGTGCGGCCACCAGTCCCGTTGGGGTCTTGGCCCGATAGAGGGCCACTGGAATCGCCAGCAGCCAGACCAGACCCACCCAGCCAAGAAGGCCCATGACCCAGGTGGTCTGAAGCAGCCAAGGGTCTAGGAGTACCCCAAGGGCCAGGCCTGCCCAGGCTGACAGGCCCAGCCACCGAACCGCTGGGCTTACGGCCAGCAGGCCCAGCCATTCCCAGAGAATGAGCCCACTAATCAGACCGAAGACCAGGGTGAGGACCAGAGGACTGGCCCAAGCCGCCAGCGGAGCAAACAACACGACAGCGACCAACACCGTCAACAGACGGGTTTTTAGCATGCGAGGGTTGGCTTGAGCAGTTGGGCAGAGGTCCGTCCAAACCGACGTTCCCGCTGCTGATAAGAGGCAAAGGCCGCCAGGAGTGCCTGGTCATCAAAGTCTGGCCAGAGTGTATCGGTGAAGTAGAGCTCTGTGTAGGCCAGCTGCCAGAGCATGAAGTTGCTCACCCGCTGCTCCCCACCCGTGCGAATAAAGAGATCGGGCTCGGGCAGATCGGACAGACAGAGGTAGGGCCGCAGGAGGTCCTCGGTGAGTGCCAGGGGCTGCTGGGTGAGGTCCGGCCTGTCCGCGAGCAGCCGCTGCATAGCAGAGAGAAGATCCCAGCGGCCACCGTAGTTAACCGCGACCGACAAAACAAGGCCCTGATTGCTGGCCGTCTGACTGACAGCCCGGTCAATGGCCTTGCGAAGTTTGGCGGAGAAGGCTGATAGGTCACCCACGATCCGGAGCTGAACCTGGGCCTCTTTCAGGGCTTTGACCTCGCGTTCGAGGGCCATGAGAAAGAGCCCCATGAGAAAGCTGACTTCGTCCTCGGGACGTCGCCAGTTTTCGGAGCTAAAGGCAAAGACCGTCAGGGCCTGAACCCCCTGCTCTGCGCAGGTCTGAACGACCTTGCGAAGGGCAGCTACACCCCTCTCATGGCCGGCCATACGAGGCAGGTGTCGGTTGGTGGCCCAGCGGCCATTGCCATCCATAATGATAGCGACATGCCGTGGAATGGCGGTGGCCACAGGAACCTCTAGCGTCGAGCTGACAACACGGTCATTCTCCGAACGCTCGGGACGCTTTCCCATGATTGGACGAGAGACGGCCCGACTAGACCGTCATGATCTCCGACTCTTTTTGGGTAATGAGCTTGTCGATCTCAGCGACAAACTTGTCGGTGAGTTTCTGGACATCGTCTTGAGTCCGACGCTCATCGTCCTCGGAGATCAGCTTGTCTTTCATCAGCTTTTTGAGCTGCTCATTGGCATCACGCCGGACGTTTCGAACAGCCACCTTGCCCTCTTCACCATCGGTCCGGACTACCTTCGTCAGCTCACGCCGACGCTCCTCCGTCAGGGCAGGCATTGGGACGCGAATGATGTCGCCGCTGTTGGCGGGATTGAGACCCAGGTCGGATTCTCGGATAGCCTTTTCCACCACCGAGAACATGTTCTTCTCCCACGGACTGACGCCAATAGTGCGGGCATCGATGAGGGTCAGGTTTGCGACCTGGCTCAGTGGCGTGGGGTTGCCGTAGTACTCCACCTGCAAGTTCTCAAGGAGTCCGGTGTGGGCCCGCCCAGTGCGGATCTTGGACAAGGCGGACTTGAGAGAGTCGAGGCTCTTGACCATTTTTTGTTCAGCAGCCTGTTTGACTTCAGCAGTGGTGGTCATCTCAATCTCCAGAAGGCTTACACATGGACCAGGGTGCCCTCGGGCTCGCCTCGAACGGCAGCGAGAAGGGCGCCTTTTTTGAAGACACTCAGCACACGAATGGGCAGGCGTTGATCGCGGCAGAGGGCAAAGGCTGTCGCATCCATGACCTTCAGGTTTCGGGCGATGGCCTCGTCAAAGGTCAGGCTCTCATAGCGGACGGCCTTGGGGTCTTTGGCTGGGTCGGCGTTGTAGACGCCATCTACTTTCGTCGCCTTCAGGACAATCTCTGCACCAATCTCGGCACCGCGCAACGCTGCGGCCGTATCGGTCGTAAAAAAGGGATTGCCAGTGCCTGCGGCAAAGACCACGACTTTTTTCTCTTCGAGATACCGAATGGCCTTGGGTCGAATGTAGGGCTCAACGACCTGGTCGATTCGCAGGGCCGACTGGACTCGGGCCTCGAGCCCCCGCTGACGCATGGCATCCTGCAGGGCCAGAGCATTCATGACGGTTGCGATCATGCCCATGTAATCCGCAGTGGCCCGGTCCATGCCAGCAGCCCCAAGGGCAACGCCTCGAAAGATGTTGCCCCCGCCGATCACCACGGCCAACTCGGTTCCAGCCTTCAGGACCTGCTCGATCTCATCGACGATGGCGTCGATGGTGGATTTGTTGATCCCATAGGGATCGTCACCCATCAGGGCCTCGCCTGAAAGCTTCAGAAGAACGCGTTGGTAGGGTCTGGCCACCTGGGTCATGTTCGTGTCTGGTCTTGTTTTGCTTAAGCTGCGCGGGCGGCTGCGGCAACCTCTGCGGCAAAGTCGGTCACCTGTTTCTCAATGCCCTCTCCCACCACATAGAGGACGAAACGGTCTAGTGAAGCCCCCTTGGACTTCAGGAGCTGCTCGATCGTCTGCTTGCCGTCCTCGGCCTTCACGAAGACCTGGCCCATCAGGGTCACCTCTTTCATGAACTTGGCCACTGCCCCCTCGACCATCTTGGCGACAATGTCGGCAGGCTTTCCAGACTCGGCTGCCTTCTCAGCTGCCACCCGACGCTCCGCCTCGATGAGGCCTGCGTCAACGCCCGAGGCGTCGAGGGCCTTGGGCTTGGCTGCCGCAATGTGCATGGCCAGGTCACGGCCGAGGCTCTCGTCTCCGCCGACCAGATCCAGCAGCACGCCAATCTTGGCACCGCCGTGAATGTAGGAATAGAAACGGCCCTTTGCCTGACACTTCTCGAAACGACGCAGGCTCATGTTTTCGCCGATTTTGCCGACCAACTCGGCTCGAACACTCTCCACCGTGCCGCCGCCAAGTCCAAGGGCCGAGACCTGCTCGACGGTCTGAACCGGGTTGGCGATGATGAGACGGGCCACGTTGTTGGCGAAGGCCAGAAAATCATCGTTTTTGGCGACAAAGTCGGTCTCGCAGTTAAGTTCAAGGATGGCCGCCTGACTGCCCTCGACCGCTATGGCGACAATGCCTTCAGCCGCGACGCGCGAGGCGGCCTTGGAGGCCTTGGTTCCAAGGCGAACGCGAAGAATCTCTTCAGCCTTGGCCATATCACCACCGGCCTCGGTGAGGGCCTTTTTGCACTCCATCATGGGTGCATCCGTCTTCTCACGAAGGTCTTTCACCATCGATGCGGTGATCTCTGCCATTTTGCTCTCCAAACAATCAATCGTTAAAAAAAAGGGGCCTTGAAGAGCCCCCCGTCTGCTGGGCCGAATCGACTAAGCCGTCTGGCTTGCGTCGACCTCAACAAACTCCTCAGACTGCTGAACGGCCGCCACGACATCGGCGACCGCCTCGTTTTTGCCTTGCAGAATCGCATCCGCCACGGCCCGCGCATAGAGCCGCACAGCGCGGCCTGCATCGTCGTTGCCGGGGATGACATAGTCAACGCCCTCTGGTGAGTGGTTGGTGTCGACCACACCTACCACTGGGATGCCCAGCTTTACCGCCTCTTGAATGGCGATCTTGTGGTAGCCGACATCCACAACAAATAGCGCGTCGGGAAGGCCGGCCATTTCTTTGATGCCACCAAGCGTCTTGTTGAGTTTTTCGAGTTCCCGCGTATGGGTCAGGGCCTCTTTCTTGGACATACGCTCAAGGCCACCGTCTTGGGACAAGGCTTCCATGTCTTTGAGCCGTTTGATCGACGTTTTCACCGTCTTGAAGTTGGTGAGCATGCCGCCAAGCCAGCGCTGGTCTACGAAGGGCATGCCAGCGCGGGTGGCCTCTTCTTGCATGATCTCGCGGGAGGCCCGCTTCGTTCCAACAAACATTACGCTGCCGCGGCGTGACGAGAGCTGACGAACAAACTTCAGGGCATCGGTCATGTGAGCGACCGTCGCCTCGAGATTGATGATGTGGATTTTGTTGCGATGGCCAAAGATATAGGGGGCCATCTTGGGATTCCAGAACCGAGTCTGATGGCCGAAATGTACACCGGCCTCCAGCATTTCACGCATTGATACAGACATTCATTTCTCCTAGCAAGGGTTGTTTCCGGCCTTTTGGCAATGTCTCAAAGGGGCTCACATGCTTACAAGCCCAACTGACACACCCTTGCGCCAAAAGTGCGCGAAGTGAAAATCAAAACGTTAAAACATCAAAAAAGCGTATGATTATAACAACTTATGGCCGTTTCAATCAAATCCCCGCAAGACATAGAAGGCATGCGCCTGGCCGGCCGTCTGGCCAGTGAGGTCCTGGACTTCATTGAGCCCCATGTCGTGCCCGGTGTCACCACCGAAAAGCTCGACCAGCTCTGCCACGACTTCATGGTCAACGTCCAAGGCACCATCCCGGCCCCACTCAACTACTGCCCACCGGGCTACACGCCCTACCCCAAGTCCATCTGCACCTCGGTCAATCACCAGGTCTGCCACGGGGTACCCAGCAACAAGGTCCTCAAAGCCGGGGACATTCTGAACATTGACATCACCGTCATCAAAAACGGCTACCACGGGGACACCAGCCGAATGTTTTTTGTGGGCCCGCCCTCTGTTGCTGCACGTCGGCTGGCCGAGGCCACCCATGCAGCCATGTGGAAGGGCATCGAGCAGGTGGCGCCAGGCAAGACGCTGGGTGACATTGGCCATGCCATTCAGAAATACGCAGAAGGCTTTGGATACTCCATCGTCCGCGAGTTCTGTGGCCACGGAATTGGCAAGGTCTTCCACGAGGATCCCCAGATTCTTCATTACGGCAAACCTGGCAGCGGCATGCGGCTGGCGCCTGGCATGACCTTTACCATCGAACCCATGATCAACCAGGGCCGGCCCGAGATTCGCGAACTGGCCGATGGCTGGACGATCGTAACCAAAGACCACAGCCTGTCGGCCCAGTGGGAGCACACCGTGCTGGTGACAGAGACCGGATTCGAGGTCCTCACCATCTCCGAGGGCAGCCCGGACTGGCAGCGTCTGAAGGCTGCATGACCCCAAAAGAAGCGGTTGCGCAGGCCCGGGCGGACAACGCCAGAGGCTACGACAGCCGTCGGACTGCCCAGAGCCTCATGCGCGGGCTCTGCAGGTCCATCGACCAGATCATCCAGGGCCTCTGGCAGCAGGCCGGCCTCGCCGGGGCAGACCTCCTGGCCGTCGGTGGCTATGGCCGAGGCGAGCTCAGCCCCTACTCAGACATTGACCTGCTGATCCTGGTGGACGATGGTCTGTCCGACCGTGATCTCTCCGAGCCGCTGACCACCTTTGTCAACAGCCTCTGGGATGCCGGCCTGGATGCTGGCCACAGCGTCCGAACCCTAGGCGAGTGCATGGTTCAGGCCAGAGACGACCTCACGGTTGCCACGGCCTTGCTCGAGGCAAGGCTTCTGGTGGGTCGCCCGGAACGCCTCAAGGCCCTGCAGACAGCCTGGCACCAGACCATCGACCAGGTCGCCTTTGCCCAGGGCAAGCTCCTTGAGCGTCGCCAACGTCATCACCGATACCAAGACACGCCCTACGCCCTCGAGCCCAACCTCAAAGAGAGCCCCGGTGGCCTTCGTGACCTCCAGGTCATCCACTGGATCTGCACAGCCTTTCACCTCGGTCCCACCTGGGAGTCCCTGGTCGAGAAAGACCTGCTCACCGTCGAGGAGGCCAAGGCCCTCAAGACTCAACAACAAGTTCTGCAGACCCTCCGGGCCCAGCTGCACCTGGCGGCTGGCCGCCGTGAGGATCGCCTGGTCTTCGACCTTCAGAATGCTGTTGCAAAGCGCATGGGCATTGAGTCCAGTCACAACCGTCGAGCCAGCGAGTGGCTCATGCAACGCTATTACCGTGCAGCCAAGATCGTCTGGCAGGTCAGTGCCATTTTGCTGGCCAACCTAGAGCCCACCCTCTTTCCCTCCGGCCGCGTCCGCTCACCCACGACGACCAGCAGACCTGAGACCAGCCCCCTGGGCAGCGACCAAGACAGCCGTGAGATCGACGACGACTTCCAAATTACCCGGGGTCTGCTCGACCTGCGCGACGACCATGTCTTTGAGCGAAGGCCCGACCGAATCCTTGAGGCCTTCGTCCTCATGTGTCGCCACAGCAGCCGGCGGGACATGACTGCCCGCACCCTGAGGGCCCTCTGGAATGCTCGCGACCGGGTCGACGCAGACTTTCGCCAGGACCCCCACCAAAAGGCCCAGCTGCTCCAGATTTTCAAAGAGAGCCGGGGGATGGTCCACAGCCTGCGAATTCTCAACAACCTGGGGCTGCTGGGACGCATGCTGCCGGTCTTTCGACGAATTGTCGGACAAATGCAGCACGACCTCTTCCATGTCTACACCGTGGACCAGCACATCCTGCAGGTCATCCGAAATCTCCGGCGGCTCACCATGCACGAGCATGCTCACGAACTGCCTGGTCTCACCGCCCTCATGTCAGACTTTCCGGATCCCTGGCGCCTCTTTCTGGCCGCCCTCTTCCACGACATCGCCAAAGGCCGTGGAGGTGATCACTCAACCCTGGGTGAAAAAGAAGTCTCAAGATTTGGTAAGGCCTATGGCCTCGACCGCCAGACCACCGAGCTCTTGTGCTTTTTGGTTGCCCACCATCTCACCATGTCTACTGTGGCCCAGAAGCAGGACCTGGCCGATCCAGAGGTCATTGAGTCCTTCGCACGACTGGTCCAGACCCCCGAGCGGCTCACGGCCCTCTACCTTCTGACCGTCTCTGACATTCGTGGAACGAGTCCAAAGGTCTGGAACAACTGGAAGGCCAGACTCCTCGAGAGTCTCTACCAGCAGACCATGGCCTACCTCAGGGCAGAGACTCCTCAGGCGGCTCGGGCCGCCATCGGCGAGCAGGCCCTAGCCGCTAAACGAGAGGAGGCCAGCCGTCTTCTCCTGCTCTACGGTCGCGACCTGACGCAGGTCCAGGCCTTCTGGGCCAGCCTCGATCTGGGCTACTTCCTTCGGCACGATGCCGCAGACATGGCCTGGCACGCCCGCCTTCTGGCCCATCGTGCGGCCGGTGCCGACCCAATCGTCTTTGCCCGCCTGGCCTCCAACGAAGAAGGCCTTCAGGTGGTGGTCTACCAGCCCGATGCGCCGGCGCTTTTTGCCCGGCTCACGGCCTACTTTGATCAAGAGAACCTGCCCGTCCTCGAGGCACGCATTCATACGACCAAGACGGGCTACGTCCTCGATGCCTTCCTGGTGGACCACCGTGAATTTCCTGGCCACCCCCGGGAGATGATCAGCCTAGTCGAGGCGGGCCTGGCTGCCCACCTCTCGGACACCAAGGGCCTGACCAATCCCATCAAAGGCAGGGTCTCACGGCAGTCTCGCCATTTCCCCATTCCCCCAGAAGTCGAACTGACCCCAGATCACCAAGGCCTTTTCTACAACCTCTCGGTCACGGCCAGTGACCGGCCCGGACTTCTCTACACCATTGCCCACTGCCTCAGCAGCCATCAGATCGAGGTCCAGAGTGCCAAGATCACCACCCTGGGCGAGCGCGTTGAGGATGTCTTCCTACTGAGCGGATCGGCCCTGGCGACCGAGCGTCAACAGGTGACCCTGGAGCAAGACCTGCTTCAGGCCTTGGCCTTTAACGCCGCATAGTGATCATCGAGCCAGGCTGAGAAGGCTTCCCCCTCGGTGGGATGCCGTCGAGCCAGCGTAACCGTGGCCTGCAAATAACCCTGCTTAGAGCCGCAGTCAAACCGGGTGCCATTGAATCGGTAGGCCAAGACTGGCTCGTCCTTGAGCAGTCTGGCGATGGCGTCGGTAAGCTGAATTTCACCACCAGCCCCTGGTGGCTGATTTTCCAGAATGTCGAAGAGCCGGGGAGTCAGAAGGTAGCGCCCCACCACCGCTAGATTCGAGGGAGCCTCGCTGGGATCTGGTTTTTCAACAATCGACTCAATCCGCTCGGTCTGCTTGCCCCATGGACTCGAGCCAACGATGCCGTATTTTTTGGTGTCTTCTGGGGGGACGTCCTCTACCGCAATCACGCTGGCCCGGTGCTCGTTGTAGAGGTCCACCATCTGGGCCATGACCGACCGTCCCTGCAGTCCAACATCCATCAAGTCATCGGCCAGAATGACTGCAAAAGGCTCATGGCCAACAGCCGGACGGGCGCAGAGCACGGCATGGCCCAGGCCCAATGCCTCGGGCTGGCGAATGTAGATGCAGTTGATGCTCGAGGGCGCCACACTGCGAACCACCTCCAGAAGGGCCGTCTTGTTCTTGGCCTGAAGCTCTGCCTCCAGTTCATAGGCCTTGTCAAAGTGGTCCTCAATCGCCCGCTTGGATCGGCCGGTAATGAAGATCATCTCGGTAATGCCTGCAGCGGCGGCCTCCTCCACGGCGTACTGAATGAGCGGCTTGTCGACAATGGGCAGCATCTCTTTGGGACTGGCCTTGGTGGCAGGAAGGAATCGGGTCCCGAGTCCGGCTACTGGAAACACGGCCTTGCGAACACGCTGGGAGGATGAATTCGTCATGGCTTGATCTCTTGCGAATCGATGGATTGTAGAAATTCTAAAAAACCTGCTTCGTCCAAAACGCGCAGACCCAAGGCCTGGGCTTTCTGCAGCTTGCTACCCGCCTGCTCACCGGCGATGACCAGCTGCGTCTTGGCCGAGACCGACCCCACCACCTTACCACCCAGTCGCATGATGCGATCGGTGGCCTGGTCCCGAGTCATGGAGTGCAGCGTGCCGGTAAGGACCACCGACTGACCAGCCAGAGGACCGCTTGCAAGGCCCGAAGTCTCCGCCAGGCCTGCGTCTGTGGGCAGGGGACGGTCGTCTAGCCGACTGATCTGAACCTCCTGCGCAAGCCGCGACAACTCCTCGCGAACCGCGGGGTCTTGCATGAAATCGGCGATGGAGGCCGCAACCACTGGACCAACCTCCGGGGCCTGCTGCAGGGTCTGCTCATCGGCCACCAGCAGGGCCTCTAAAGACTTGAAATGAAGTGCCAGGTCGCGTGCGGTCTGCTCTCCGACATGTCGAATGCCCAGGGCATAGATCAACCGAGACAGACTCGTCTGGCGGGACTGCTCGATCTGGTCAAGCAGGTTTTGCACAGACTTCTCGCCGGCCCGCTCAAGACCCAGCAAGTCACTGGCCTTCAGACGGTAGAGGTCGGAGACCTTCTGGACCAGTCCCGCCATCATCAGCTGGTCGATCCGCTTCTCCCCCAGACCCTCAATGTCCATGGCCCGCCGCCCAACGAAATGCAGAAGGGCCTCGCGCTGCTGGGCCCGGCACGACAGGCCGGAGAGACATCGCCTGACCGCCTCACCTTCGAGTCTCTCCACCGGTCCGCCGCAGGCGGGACAGCGGCTGGGCATGACAAAAGGCCTCGCATGTTGGGGCCTCAGACTCAGAATGGGCCCAAGAACCTCCGGAATCACATCGCCCGCTCGGCGAACCCAGACTGTGTCGCCAATGTAGAGGTCCTTGCGGCGAATCTCATCCTCGTTGTGAAGGGTGGCATTGGTGACGGTGACCCCGCCGACTCTCACCGGTGCCAGGCGAGCAACGGGCGTGAGACTGCCTGTGCGGCCCACCTGAACTTCAATCTCCAGCAACTCCGTACTGGCCTGCTCTGCCGGAAACTTATAGGCCAGAGCAAACCGCGGTGCCTTTGCAACAAACCCTGCCCGCTGACACAGCAGCTGCGACTCAAGACGAATCACGGCGCCATCAATTTCATAGTCAAGACTGGACCGATCTGCCAGGAGTCCCTGAAGAAAGCCCTTCACGGCCTGGAGGTCAGCCTGAGCAATCCGACGCGACTCCACCGGGAATCCCCAGGCCGAGAGCAAGACCAGCAGCTCGCTATGGTCCTGGGGGGCTCCCGACCAGACGGCCCCGCAGCCGTAGGCAAAAAACCGTAGCCGACGCCGGGCCGTTACGGTCGCATCGAGCTGCCTGAGGCTGCCTGCGGCGGCGTTTCGGGGGTTGGCAAAGAGCCGCTCTGACCGGCTGGCCTGCTCCTCGTTGAGGGCCTGAAAGTCTGATTTCGCCATGTAGACCTCGCCCCGAACCTCGAGCAGGTCTGGCCAGTCCTGCCCCTGCAGCCGGCTGGGGATGTCGCCAATCGTTCGAATATTGTGGGTGACGTCCTCACCCGTCAGACCATCTCCGCGGGTCGCAGCCTGGCGGAGTTCTCCGGCCTGATAGACCAGCGAAATGGCCAGGCCATCGAACTTGGGATCCGCCGCATACCGAAGGCCGGAGACTCCCAGCAGCCCCTCCAGTCGCTGATCAAACGCCTCGAGCTCCTCCTCTCCAAAGGCATTGTTCAGCGAGAGCATAGGATGTGCATGGGTCACCGGCGCAAACTCGCGGCGGCCCTGATGACCAACCACCTGGCTTCGCCGCTGGTCCGCTGTCAGCCCGAGCTGCTCTTCCAAGGCCTCGAGTTCGCGAACAAGGACATCGTAGGCCGCATCCGAAATCTCGGGATCATCCTGCTCGTGGTAGAGCCTCTGGTGCCGAGCAACCTCGGCTGTCAACCAGGCCAGACGAGAAGAATCGGGCGAGTTGGCCATGGCCGTCAGAAGAAGATGCGTCGGTTTAGCCAGCTGCCGGGGATAAAGCCGGCCTGCCGCAGGGCCTGGGACCGGCTGGCCACCTGACTGGCGAACCCCTGAAAGAGCGCTGGCGTCAGGGCCCGTCGACCATCATCGACCAGTTGCCCTGACAGGCCTTCTGCACAGGCCTGGGCCAGCTCGACCATCTCCGAGAAGACCGCCTCTGGATTGGCGACTCTTGGCAGGTCCAGCAGATAGGACAGGCCAAAGCCCTGATCCCCCGGCAAGACACTGAAGAGGACCTCCCCCTGCTCATCCAGCCGAGAAAAGCGTCCCTCTCCCCGCTCGGTTAGTCCCAGGGCCAGCAGAAAACTGCTGGTGTTCTGACTGCTCATTGGACCGGTGCTCAGCAGGTGAAAAACCAGCTGGCCATCGAGTGACTCCAGCACACGCAGCCGCTCACGCGAGCGGGCATGCGCCGCTGAGAAGTCATCCAGACCCCCTAAGAAGGCCGGTGCATTGACGCCGGGGCACTCGGCCAGTCCCTGGGCCAGACGGTCCACAAACTGGTTGTATTCGCTAAGAGACAGACTGCCCTGACGAGTCGCCAGCAAGAGGCCAACCGCCAGGTGCTCGCCCTGAAGACCGAACCGTACCGACTTCTGGCCGCACCGATGCCAGTCAGGGAACTGCGCCAGGATGAGCTCATGGCTCACCCGGTCAAGGCCGGCGGTGTCGAAGACCACCACCCATTCATTCAGAGCAGAGAGGTCTGCATGAAGCCGATCATGGCCAGTTGGTCTGGCCGACATCGACCACGAGGCAGGCGCCTGCTGGCGACTGGGCTCGTCTGAGGTCTGGTCTCGCTCGAGTTCATCAAGGGGACCGACCACTGGCTCCTGCCAGAGGTTGCCGCGGGCCAGCCCATCTTCTCGGTCTCTTGTTGAGCCGTCTTGTGGTTCCACTCGGGCACGAACACGGTCGGTCAGCCGGCGAAGCCGACGGCCCTCTCGTAGGTTGGATCCGACCACCAGCAGAACCACTAACGCGGCCAGAAGGCCGATCAAGACAGGCAGAGACTCCAGAGACGAGAGACCGTTCTCGACCATGCGATGGCGATGGTCCTAGGCTGCTTCGGCCAGCGCACTGGCTGCATCGAGGTCCACGGCCACGAGGCGTGAGACCCCCTGTTCCTGCATGGTCACCCCGACGAGGTGTTCGGCCAATTCCATTGCAATCTTGTTGTGAGTGATGAAAACAAACTGGGTCGCCGTAGACATCTCGCGGACCAGCCGGCAGAGTCGCTCGGTATTGGGGTCGTCCAGCGGGGCATCGACCTCATCGAGCAGGCAGAACGGTGCCGGGTTGAGCTGGAAGAGCGCAAAGACCAGTGCGGTGGCCGTCAGCGCCTTCTCTCCGCCCGAGAGCAGATGAATAGAGGTGTTTTTCTTGCCGGGCGGCTGGGCCATGACCTGGACCCCACTGTCCAGGATCTCCTCTCCGGTGAGAACCAGGCGGGCCTCCCCACCACCGAAGAGGGTTGGAAAGAGCTTGCCAAAGTTGGTGTTGACCGTGTCGTAGGTGGACTGCAAAAGCGCGCGGCTCTCACGGTCAATCTTGCGAATCGCATCCTCGAGTGTCTCGACAGCGCTCATCAGGTCGGCCGCCTGGGCATCCAGGAAGGTCTGCCGCTCTCGGGACTGTTCGAGCTCCGAGAGTGCTGCGAGGTTCACAGGCCCTAAGGCCTCAATCTCTCTGGTCAGCCGGTTGACCTCGGTCTGCAGGGTAGACGGCTTGGGCAGGTCGGCGGGCGGCATCCGATTGGGCCAGGCCGCATAAATAGGCTCAAGGTCGATGGACTGGTCGGCCAGCTGCTGGTCGATCTGGTCAAGGGTGGCCTGGGCAGCGGCCAGAGCGGCATCCACCTGGGCGATTCGCTCCCGAATGGGGCCGGCCTGACGGTCGGCAGAGAGCCGCTGCTCGTCGAGTTCTCGCAGGGCCTGAGACTTGTCATCAGCCTCACGGCGAGCCAGCCCCAATGCTTCTTCAAGGCCCAGGCGCTCCGTGAGAGCCTGCTGAAGCGGGCTTTGGGCCAGCAAGTCTTCAGCCGTCTGTCGCTCGACCTGGGCCTGTTGTTGGCGATGCTGAACCTCCAGCACACGGCTGGCGAGGTCGCGGATCATCTGATCCACCGACTCCTGACGGGCCTCCAGCGAACGTTCCGCCAGGCGGGACTCCTGCAGGGCCGACTGGGCGGATTGAAGTCTGGTCTGGGCCTGAGAGAGCCGACTCTGAGCCTCCTGGGCCGATGCCACGGCCTGGGCGACAACGGCCTGGAGTCGGGCACGCTCCTGATCTGCTTGGGCCTGGGTCTGCTCAATGGCTGCGATGGTCTGCTCCACCTGACTGAATTCAGACCGAGCAGTCTGGATGGTCTCCTGCAGGGCCTGAGTCTTTGCCCCGAGTCGCTGGGCCTTCTCCTGAAGCCGAATCTCCATGAGCCCAAGTTCGTGACAGCGGGCGGTTGTCCGGGCCAGCATCTGGCGACTGGCCTCAGCAGACCGTCTGGCCTCAGAAAGCCGTGCCTCAAGGGCCTTCAAGGCCTCCTGCGCAGTGGCTGCGGCAAGGGCGGCGGCCCGCTGAGCCTTCTCGAGTCCCTCGAGTCGGTCTCGCAGGGCCAGCAGACCAGCCCCATCCGAGGCCGACTGACCAAAAAGCCTGAGCTCGTGACGACCGACCAGATGGCCCTCTCGCGTGACGAGACACTGAGACTCCAGAAGACTGGATCGGCGAGACATGGCCTGGGCGAGCGACTCAGCCACCAGAACCCCCGAGAGCCAGTGACGGGCCATGTTGGCTGCCTCAGTCTGCCCCTGAATCTTGGCGGCCAGGCTATTGTCGTCAACGATCACTGACTGGGTTGGTGGCGAAAAAAAGACTACACGTCCGGGTGGTTGCGAATCGGCCAGTCGAACCAAATCACCCAGGCGTCCCTCGCTGGTCTGCAGAGCCCCCATACGGTCTGCCAAAACAGCGCCCACAGCCACTTGCCAGCCCTCCTCGACACGAAGAGCTGACCAGAGTCGAGTCTGGTCCTTCAGCGCATGCTGAGCAAGCCATGGATCCACGCGCTCATCGGACTCCTGGGCCGCCAGCAAAGCCGACTGGGCGGACTGCTCAGCCGTCAGTCGGTCGAGCTCAGCAGTCGCCGCCTGGGCAGCCTGCCGACTCTGGGCCAAGGCGGCCTCGTCAGCCTCGCACTGGCTCACCCATCGGTCGAGTTCCCCTCGGGCCTGGGCCTCCAAGGCCCGCGCCTCCTGCAACTGGGTCTGCACGCCAGACAGGGCCGAAGGATCCATGGTCTCCAGCTGGCCGAGCTCGGACTCGGCCGCGGCAAGCCGACTGCTGAGTCGCTGGGCTGCGGACCGCTGCTCGCCAAGCCGCGCTCCAAGCCCTCGAAGCTCTGCCTCGCTGGCAGCCGCAGTGGTTCGGGCCTCGGACAAAGCCTCATTGGCCAGGAGGACCGCCGATTCTTCGGGCGTCAGAGCCTGACGTGCCGCATCGACCAGTGCCTGCTGCTGAGCCAGTTGTTGTTGACTGGCCAGCATCTGGGCCTTCAAGGCTAGTTGATCTGCCTGGCCCTGCGCCTGCTGCGCCTCGAGTGCCGTGAGCTGGGCAGCCGCACTGGCCAGGGTTGCGATTGCTCGCTCTTTGTTTTGCTGCTGGGCCCGGTTGTCTGCCTCGAAGCCAGCGATCTTGGTGTTGAGTTCGAAGACCGCCGCCTGTGCGGCCGACAGCGACTGTTGGGCCTCGTCGGAGACGGCTCGCGCCTCCTCAACACCACGCGTCAGTGCGGCCACCTGAGCGGCCACAGCCTCGAGCGCCACCACCTCTTCCCCGCGGGACTGTCGATGGCGGACCAGGGCATCGAGTGACTCCTGCCGACGAAGAGCCAACAGCAGACCCTGTCGCTGCGCCCGCTGCGTCTGCTTGTCTTGGTAGACCTGTGCGACCTCGGCCTGGCTGGTGAGCTGCTCAATGCGCTTGCCAAGCTCGAGTCGGATGTCATCGACCCTTGAGAGGTTCTCTCGGGCATCGGTGAGTCGGTTCTCGGTCTCCCGACGCCTCTCGCGGTATTTAGAGACCCCGGCTGCCTCCTCCAGAAAGACTCGGAGTTCCTCTGGTTTGGACTCGATGACCCTGGAGATCATGCCCTGTCCAATGATGGCGTAGGCCCGAGGACCCAGGCCCGTTCCCAGGAAAACGTCGTAGACGTCTTTTCGGCGGACGTGCTGGTTGTTGATGTAGTAACTCGACTGCCCATCACGGGAGAGCACTCGCTTGACCGAGAGCTCGGCAAATCGGCCCCACGGACCACCTAGACGCCCCTGGCTGTTGTCAAACAGCAGCTCAACACTGGCACGTCCGGAGGGCTTTCGGCTGGCTGAGCCGTTAAAAATGACGTCATGCATGTTCTCGCCGCGCAACTCGGAGGCCTTGGATTCTCCGAGCACCCAGCGGACCGCATCGATCACGTTGGACTTGCCGCAGCCGTTGGGCCCCACGATGCCCACCAATTGGCGTGAAACCTGCAAGGTAGTGGGATCGACGAAAGACTTAAAACCAGAAAGACGAAGCTGGGTGAGGCGCACGGCAATGGGCTCCAAAGTGTTGCTGCGCTATAATAACACCGGGCAATTGGCCGTTTTTATCGCCCAAATAACCTCTAAATTACGCTAAATAACGGTAATTTCGTTTTTGATGCTCTGATCCGCTTGCATCCTCAAGGATTTAAATGTCAACCCAACCGTCAAAAAACATCCAGACCTTTGACAACCCCCAGCCTGGCCGCGACTACCAGATTCACATCGAGGTACCCGAATTTACCTGCCTCTGTCCGCTTACTGGCCAGCCCGACTTCGCCCACCTCACCATCGACTACATCCCCGACCAACGGAATGTCGAACTCAAGGCCCTCAAGCTCTACATGTGGTCCTATCGAAACGAGGGTGCCTTTCATGAGGCCGTCACCAACCGCATCCTGGACGACCTGGTAGCCGCTGCCCAGCCCCGCTATATGCGACTGACGGCCCGCTGGTATGTCCGTGGGGGCCTCTTTACCACCGTGGTCTGCGACCACAGAAAACAAGGCTGGCAGCCCAGCCCGGTGGTGAGCCTAGCCGACTTCCCTGCACAGCCTTCGGTCCGAGACCCGGCCCCCCTCGCCTAAACCCCTACTGCCCACTCAGAACAAAACCCGGAGCCTCCATGAACACCGCCCAACTCGAGTCCCTGATCAATGTCGCCTGGGAGGACCGCACCAGAATTAGCCCCAGCCAAGCCCCCGCCGACCTCCGCGAGGCCGTCGCCCAGGTGATCGACGCGCTCGACAGCGGTCAGCTCCGAGTGGCCCAGAAGACCGAGGGACAGGTCGGACAGTGGGTCGTCCATCAGTGGATTAAAAAAGCAGTCCTGCTCTCTTTCCGACTCGCCGACAACACGCCAGTCTCTGGCGGTCAGCTCCAGTTCTTCGACAAGGTGCCCACCAAACTCGAGGGCCTCTCGCCCGAGACCCTGCGGTCCATGGGCATTCGCGTCGTCCCTCCTGCGGTTGCCCGCCGTGGGTCGTACCTGGCCAAGAACGTCGTGCTCATGCCCTCCTATGTAAACATCGGTGCCTATGTCGATGAGGGGACCATGGTCGATACCTGGGCCACTGTGGGCTCCTGCGCCCAGATCGGCAAGAATGTTCACCTCTCGGGCGGCGTCGGCATTGGCGGGGTTCTCGAGCCCCTTCAGGCCAACCCCACCATCATCGAAGACAACTGCTTTATTGGCGCCCGTTCAGAGGTCGTCGAGGGCGTGATTGTCGAAGAGAACTGCGTGCTCTCCATGGGCGTCTTTATCAGCCAGTCCACCCGCATCTACGATCGCACCACTGGTGAGATTCATTTTGGACGAGTGCCCTCGGGGAGCGTGGTCGTGCCCGGCAGCCTGCCCTCGTCCGACGGCAAATACGCGCTGAGCTGCGCGGTCATCGTCAAACGGGTCGACGCCCAGACTCGCGCCAAAACCAGCATCAATGATCTGCTGCGAGGCGACTGAGTTGCCCGACCTCGCTGTCACCCTCTATGGCCTGACCAACTGCGACACCGTCCGCAAGGCGCGGCGCTGGCTGGTGGACCATCAGGTCAGCATTACCTTTGTCGATTTCAAAAAACAGCCTCCCGACCGCGAGCTTCTGCTTCGTTGGCTCAAACACCTTCCCTATGACAGCCTGGTCAACACAAGGGGCACCACCTGGCGCAAGCTAGACGAGGCGAGTCGCAAGGCCATGGTGGACCAGGCCTCTGCCGTGGAACTCCTCCTAGCTCATCCGACTCTGATCAAGCGACCCGTCCTCGAGTGGCAGTCCCAACTGGCTGTCGGCTTCTCGGACACCCTCTACGAAGGATTCTTCTCTTGAGCCCGACCCTCGACCTTGCCCAGCAACTCATTTCACGGCCCTCCGTGACCCCGGCCGATGCCGGCTGCTGTGCCCTGGTGGCACAACGACTGGAGCCCCTTGGGTTCAAGGCCGAAATCATGCCGTTTGGCGATGTCACCAACCTCTGGGCTGTCCGAGAGGGTGGACGGCCTGGGCCGACGCTGGTGCTGGCCGGCCATGTTGACGTGGTTCCACCGGGCCCTCTTGAGGCCTGGCGGTCAGACCCCTTCACCCCCACCATTCACGACCACGAACTCGTGGGACGAGGCGCCGCCGACATGAAGTCTAGTGTGGCTGCCTTTATCACCGCCACCGAACGCTTCATTCAACAACACCCAAGTTTTGCCGGACGACTCGCCTACCTCATCACCTCAGACGAAGAAGGGCCCGCCATTGATGGCACCGTCCAGGTCCTGCGCGAACTGGCCCATCGCGGCGAGCAGCTTAACTACTGCATCGTTGGGGAGCCTACCTCGACCCAACGGCTTGGCGACATGATTAAAAATGGCCGCCGGGGCTCGCTCTCAGGCACCCTCACCATCTTTGGCCAACAGGGCCACGTCGCCTATCCACACCTGGCCGAGAATCCAATCCATCGGTTTGCCCCCGCCCTGGCAGACCTCGCTGCCATCGTCTGGGATGACGGCAACCAATATTTTCCACCCACCACCTGGCAGGTTTCTAACCTCCATGCGGGCACCGGAGCAACCAACGTCATTCCGGGTGCACTGACAGCAGCCTTCAATTTTCGGTTTGCTACGGTCAGCAGTCCCCAGAGCCTGAAAGACCGGCTCGAGGCGGTCTTACAAGAACACGGCCTTCGCTACACCATCGACTGGAACCTCGGAGGAGACCCCTACCTGACGCCGGCTGGCACCCTCTGCGATGCCATGTCCCAGTCGATCGAGCAGGTCTGTGGGGTCCGCCCCACCCTCTCCACCACCGGCGGGACTTCCGACGGCCGATTCATCGCCAAGCATTGTCGTGAAGTCATCGAATTTGGCCCCCCCAATGCCACCATTCACCAAGTCAATGAACGGATCTCGGTCGCGGACCTTGAGCCCCTCAGCCAGATCTATGAGCGGGCCATCACCAGGCTCCTCGTTGAACTTCCCCCAGCCTGAGCCACAGACGGCCCACCACTGGCGTGCCTGGCTGACCAAGGCCCTGGTCCAACATGGTTGTGTGCTCGGTCAGGGTACGCTGCAGCCGGCCGATGAGGCCAACTGGCTAGTCCTGCGTGGCCTGGGTCTTCCATTCGACGCGACAAGGTCCCAGCTGCAACGACCACTCAGTGACGATGAGCAGACCCACCTCAAGGCCCTACTCACGGAGCGCCTCGTCAGCCATCGTCCGACCGCCTATCTGCTCAACGAAGCCTGGCTCATGGGCGAGGCTTTTGATGCAGATGAACGGGCCATTATTCCTCGCTCCTTTATCGCTGAATTTCTACGGCCACCCCGGCTGCCAGGCTTGGTGAGGGAACCCGCCCGCATCCTCGAACTCTGCACCGGCGGAGGCAGCCTGGCGATTCTGGCAGCCAAGGCCTGGCCTGACGCAGAGGTGGTCGCCACCGACTTGGACCCCGCGGCCCTTGACCTGGCCCAACAGAATATCCGCCGACATGGGCTCGCTGACCGAGTCCAACTTCTTCAGGGCAACCTCTACCATGCCCTTGCGCCTCAGACTGCACGGTTTGACCTGATTCTTGCCAATCCGCCGTACGTGCCAACCCGAAAGACCGATGCCTTGCCACCAGAGTTCAAGGCAGAGCCACGTGCTGCCTTTGAGGGAGGGCCTGACGGCATGGACCTGGTCCGCGAGATTGTTCAAGAGGCGCCCACCCACCTCTCGCCCGGCGGCCTGCTGGTCGTTGAGATTGGTTTTGAGGCCCATGCCTGTGAAGCACTTTTTGAGCGAGAATTTCCGCATCAGCATCCCCTGTGGCTTCAGACTGCTACGGGGTCCCAACATGTCTTTGCACTTGGAGAAAACCTGTGATCACCCTTTACACCTGGGCTACCCCAAACGGAAAAAAAGTCTCCATCCTGCTCGAAGAACTTGGCCTGCCCTACAGGGCCGTGGCCGTCGACATCGGAAAGGGCGAGCAGTTTGAGCCCGACTTCCTGAGGATCAGCCCAAACAACAAGATCCCGGCCCTAGTGGACAGCGAGGGACCCGATGGCAAGCCCATCTCAGTCTTCGAGTCCGGCGCCATACTCGTTTACTTGGCGGGCAAGACTGGCCAGTTCATGGGCAAGACAGACCGCCAACGCTATGAAGTACTACAGTGGCTCATGTTCCAGATGGGTGGCCTGGGGCCGATGCTCGGACAAGCCCACCACTTCAGGCTCTATGCCCCAGAACAGATTGCCTATGCGGTAGACCGCTACACCAAGGAGGCCCATCGGCTCTATGGGGTTCTGGACAAGGCCCTTGCGAAGACGGGATTTCTGGCAGCCGGGGCCTACACCATTGCAGACATTGCCTGCTGGCCTTGGACGGCCTCCCACAAGAACCAAGGGGTTGATCTCCAACAGTTTCCGAATGTGCTCGACTGGTACAACCGGATCGCAGAGCGGCCCGCGGTTCAGAAAGGCATTGCCGTCTTCGCAGACCTGCGCAAACCGCTCACCGACGACAAGGCCCGGGCCCTGCTCTTTGGCCAGACGGCGAAGTCCTAGGGCTCTTTACTGGAGGATCCCTGGCTTGCTCACGGGGATTGGCAGGGCCAGCACGTCGATGCCCTCGTCCTGAAGGGCCTGGGTCTCTTGGGCTGTTGCCTGACCGACGATCATCCGCTCGGGCGCCTCTTGGTAGTGAATGCGACGCGCCTCCTCCGGAAAGTCTCGGCCTACATCGTCGGCACTCTGCACCAGCGCCTGCGCCAATTCAAGCAGACGCTCCTGCACCATCTGACGTCGAGCCTGGAAGTCGGTGAGGCTAGCGGGCTTTGCCTGCGTGAGGCCCGAAGCCTGAACATGGGGCGCCGAAGGCCTGCGCTCAATCTCCACACTGTCGCAGACCGGGCACGACAAGAGTCGACGGGCCCTCTGCTCTTCGCAGGACTCCGACGACTGAAACCATCCCTCAAAACGATGGCCCGCAGAACACTGTAAATTGAAGACTTTCATGATGAGAACGCCACCCTCCAATCCCGCGATTGTAAACGTCCAGCAGGTCCTCGACCAATTCCAGGCCTACGACACCATCATCGACGTGCGGACCCCAGCGGAGTTCGAGGAGGACCATCTCCCCGGGGCCATCAACCTTCCGGTCCTGGACAACGATCAACGCATCCTGGTGGGCACCGGTTACAAGGGCGATCCTTTCACCGCTAAAAAAATCGGTGCTGCTCTCATGTCCAGAAACATCGCCCACCACCTGGAGCAGCATCTCCTGAACCGGCCCAAGGACTGGTCTCCACTGGTCTATTGCTGGCGGGGCGGCAACCGCAGCGGCGGGATGGCTACAGTGCTGGCCAAGATTGGCTGGCGGGTGAGTCTGCTAGAGGGGGGCTACAAGGCCTACCGAACCCATCTCATGGCAAGCCTGCCGGGTCTGGTGAGCCGGCTAGCCTTTCGGGTGGTCTGCGGCCCGACCGGATCCGGCAAGACCCGGCTGCTGGGTTGTCTTGCCGAACAAGGCCAGCAAGTCCTTGACCTCGAGGCCCTGGCCTGTCATCGCGGCTCATTGCTTGGGGCTGAACCCAGCAGTCCTCAGCCCAGCCAGAAGGCCTTCGAGTCACTGCTCTTTGATCGGCTGCGCACCCTGACCCCAGACCGACCCGTCTACGTGGAGTCGGAGAGCAAGAAGATTGGAAACCTTCACCTGCCGGACGCCCTAATGACCCAGATGCGGGCCAGCGACTGTATCCGAATTGAAATGCCCACCACAGCCCGTGTCTGCCTGCTCTGCGAGGAGTACCAGCACTTTCTCGACAACCCCGGACCGCTGATCCAGCAACTCCAGAAAATGGCCCCACTGGTAGGGCATGGCACTGTTGAGGGCTGGCTAGCGCAGGTGACGGCCCGCGACTGGCCTGGTCTGGTCGGGGCCCTGCTGGCCGTTCATTACGACCCCAGCTACCACCGATCCATCCAACGGAATTTCTTGAAGATCGCGCAGGCCACTACCGTGACCATTGCCACAGCCCAGCGGTCGGATTACGAAGCGGCAGCAGCCAGCTTGTCGGCGTAACGCTTCACCTTCAGCCGAGGCTCAAGGTCTCGAAGCCAGCGGGCAATCGCCTGGTCGCGCTCGTAGCCTTGGACAAATTCAAAGGCCGGTCCGAGCCTCTGCTGAACCGATGGAGCAGAGGGGCCCTCAAGCCGCTGTTCAACCAAGACAAAGGCCACCACTGCGGGCTCAGACCGAAGACTCACGACCTCCCCGAAACCAGGCGCCAATTTTGGATCGAAGATCTTCTGCGCAACAGCACTGATATCGGCGGGCTGCTGTAGACCCAAGGCAGCGCCGGCCTGAGAGAGGTTGGAGCGAGCCAGCGTCACCAGTCTTCCCTCGGGTGATCCTGATGATCCTGGTGCAGCAGACGCCTTCGCAGGCTGGCCCTTGGCAGACTGGCCCGACTGACTGTTGGACATCTGGGCCGTGGTCCAGGCCTGGGCAGCGGCTATCGCGCGCTTGGAGGCCTCGGCCCGAAGCCAGTCCGCCTGCAGTTGACTGCTGACACTCGCCATGGGAAGGGTCTGTGCTGGCCGATGGGCAACGACCCGACCGCTCACCCAGCGCCGGCCCTGCAGCTCAATGGCCTCGGTGTTGCGGCGGTCTGCGATGACCTGCGGAACAAAGATGGACGAGAGAAATTTTGGGTCCCGAAGGACTGCTAAAACAGCCGGCGGAAGACCAGACTGGGTGAGTTGGCCATCGCGACCCAGGTCCTTGATCTGGTAGATGGGCAGCTTGAGGTCACGGCCTACCGATTCATAGGTCTCGCTCTGCTCGTAGACCAGATTGGTAAAACGCTCCACCTTCTCAGCTGAATCTGGGCTGGCCAGGACCACGAGTTCAAGGTCCATCCGCTCGGGGGTCTGATAGCGAGACTGCTGCTCTTGGTAAAAGCGCTCAAGGTCTCCCGTCGCCGGGCTGAGGCCCTTCTGGAAGTCCGCATTAGAAAACCGTTGGAGTCGCACCAGACGTGTCTCGGTATCGAGCAGGGCCAGGCGACGTGCCAGCATGCGCGAGGCAATCGCCGAGTCGGCCAGGGCCCTGGGCAGCATCTCGGAGGCAAGGTCTCTTCGCAGGTTGACTTCAAACTGGTCGGTAGTCAGGCCCCGCTGGGCCAGAAAAGCCTTGGCAGTAGCCAGATCGAACTGTCCTGCCTTCTGAAACTCTGGAATCTGGGAGACCAGCTGCTTGATGGACTCATCGCTGGGCGAGAGACCTGACTGGGCCGCTGCAACGGCCAGCATGCGGTCTTGAATCAGTCGGTCGAGGCTGGCAATTCGAGCCGCTGGGGTGTCGAGTCCGCTGATCGAGACCCGACCACCAAGCTGGGCTGCGAGGTTATCAAGCGTATTTCGGTGGGCCCGATCCCATTCGACACGGTCGATGGCCCTACCGTCGACCGTAGCCAGAGTCGACTGACCGGCACCAGGAGAAATCATGTCCCAGGCGCCCACCACCACAAATGAGGGGACGATGAACAGCAGCAGGACAAACTGAAGAATGCGGCGATGACCGCGGATGAACTCGAGCATGAGAAAAATTGGCGGAGCGGACGGGACTCGAACCCGCGACCCCCGGCGTGACAGGCCGGTATTCTAACCGACTGAACTACCGCTCCGCGCTGTGAAAAAGAATCATTCTACAACAAGCGACTACCTTCACTGCGCTGTCCTGGTGGGTGCTGAGAGGCTCGAACTCCCGACCTACGCCTTGTAAGGGCGCCGCTCTACCAACTGAGCTAAGCACCCGGCACAACGCAAAGACCGCAAAGTGTAATAAAAAAAGGCGCGTGGATCAAACGCGCCTTCTTGGAAGTGCTCCCGAAGAAGCGCTTCGTCGACCAGGTCGATCACTAGTTGAGTGCGTCTTTCAGGGCCTTGCCGGGACGAAACTTGGGCAGCTTGGAGGCCTTGATCTTGATGGTCTCACCGGTGCGGGGATTGCGGCCAGCGCGGGCGGCGCGCTTGGTCACCGCAAAAGTTCCAAAGCCGACCAGCGTCACAGAGCCGCCCCTTTTGAGCGTGGTTCTAACGCCACCTAAAACGGCTTCAAGCGCACGGCCTGCTGCAGCTTTGGAGATATCGGCCTGTTTGGCGATGTGTTCGATAAGGTCGGTTTTGTTCATGTGGGGTCCCTGTAACTTAGAGTGACGCAGGTGTAGCAACGGGAGTCGTCTTGCCTGAGTCTTGGTTGCGTTTTGGTTTGGTTTTGGTTAGCGAGTAAGTTCGGTAGAGGTCTGACGAAAATGCTGAACGTGGCAATGACTTTAACCGCTGGACGCTTTCAAGGTCAAGTGAAAGACTGCCCGCAAAGCCTTGCAGGCAGCCCTTTCACGACAAATCAATGTTTTAGGGTTTCCGTTGAAACAGGTGCCTGAACCTCGGGCGCTGCAGCAGTGGATGAGGAGGTGCTCACAGATGGTGCAGCCTCGGCTCCCGTCTCTGGCAAGGGCGTTGGAGAGGTCGCCAGAGCCTGCTCCAGAACCTGATCGATCCATTTCACCGGAACAATCTCCAGAGCGTTTTTGACGTTGGCAGGAATATCCGCCAAGTCACGAACGTTTTGCTCCGGAATGAGGACCTTCTTAATGCCGCCACGGTGGGCCGCCAGGAGCTTCTCCTTGAGACCACCAATCTGAAGGACCTCTCCCCGAAGGGTGATCTCTCCGGTCATTGCAACATCCGCACGAACGGCAATGTTGGTCAGCGCCGAGACCATGGCGGTGGTCATCGCAATCCCCGCACTCGGTCCATCCTTCGGTGTCGCCCCCTCGGGGGCATGGATGTGGAGGTCCTTTTTCTCGAAGACATCATCGGCAATACCTAGACGACGGGCGCGGGCCCGGACGACGGAACGGGCAGCCTCTACAGACTCCTTCATGACATCGCCCAGCGAGCCCGTTCGGGTAATAGCCCCTTTACCGGGCATGACAGCGGCCTCGATCATCAGCAACTCGCCTCCCACCTCAGTCCAGGCGAGACCAGTGACTTCGCCCACCTGATCCTCTTTCTCGGCGACGCCAAACGTAAATTTCTTGACGGCCAGGAATTCTTCGATGTTCTCTGCGCTAACCTGCACGGCTCCCTGGGCCTTGCCGGTGAGAATCATGCGAACTACCTTGCGGCAGATCTTCGAGATCTCGCGCTCCAGGCTTCGAACTCCAGCCTCACGGGTATACGACCGAATGATCTCGCGAACCGCATCCTCAGCGACCGAGATCTCCTCGGGCTTCAGTCCCGTCAGCTTGATCTGCTTGGGCAGTAGATAACGCTGGGCGATGTTGACCTTCTCGTCCTCTGTGTAGCCAGACAGCCGAATGACTTCCATTCGGTCGAGCAAGGCTGGAGGAATATTGAGGGAGTTGGCCGTGGCCACGAACATGACATCGGAGAGGTCGTACTCCACCTCAACGTAGTGGTCGGTAAAGGAGTGGTTCTGCTCAGGGTCCAGGACCTCTAGCAGGGCACTGGCAGGGTCACCCCGAAAGTCCATGCCCATCTTGTCCACCTCGTCGAGCAGGAAAAGTGGGTTGCGCACACCAACCTTGGAGAGACTGCTCAGAATCTTGCCGGGCATAGACCCGATATAGGTCCGCCGGTGGCCACGAATCTCCGACTCGTCTCGCACACCCCCAAGGGCCATTCGAACAAATTTGCGATTGGTCGCCCGGGCGATGGACTGGCCCAGCGACGTCTTGCCGACTCCCGGGGGACCCACGAGACAGAGGATAGGTGCCTTGACTTTGTCGACGCGCCGCTGAACGGCCAGGGCCTCTAAGATGCGCTCTTTCACCTTCTCAAGCCCGAAGTGCTCCTTCTCGAGGACCTCCTCGGCATGCACCAGGTCGACGTTGACCTTGCTCTTTTTCTTCCAGGGCAGCCCCACCAGGGCATCGATGTAGTTGCGGACTACGGTGGCCTCCGCCGACATGGGCGACATCATGCGAAGCTTCTTAAGCTCGGCCTGGGCCTTGTCCCTTGCCTCTTTGGGCATGCGGGCCGCCTTAATCTTCTTGTCGAGTTCGTCGAGTTCATTGTCCTCGCCCTCGCCCAACTCCTTCTGAATGGCCTTGACCTGCTCATTGAGGTAGTACTCGCGCTGGCTCTTTTCCATCTGTCGTTTGACACGACCACGGATGCGCTTTTCCACCTGCAGGATGTCGAGTTCCGTCTCAATCTGGGCCAGGAGTTTTTCCAGACGATCAGGGACTGGTAGCACCTCGAGAATCTCCTGCTTCTGCTCAAGCTTCATGGGCAGATGGGCCGCAATGGTGTCGGCAAGACGGCCAGGCTCCTCGATGCTAACCAGGCTATTGAGAATCTCGGCAGGAATTTTCTTGTTGAGTTTGACGAACTGGTCAAACTGAGCCAACAACGTGCGCCGAAGCGCCTCCGTCTCTGGATTGTCTTTCTCGTCCAAAACAATCGGTCGGCATTCCGCCACCAGGTGTTCACCGTTGTCCTGCATGTCCACCAGAGTGGCCCGCTGACTGCCCTCGACAAGTACCTTCACGGTGCCATCGGGGAGTTTGAGCATCTGCAGAATGGTGGCCAGGCAGCCAATCTTGTAGATGTCATCCAGGCTTGGATCATCCTGCGTAGGCGACTTCTGGGCGGCCAGCAGAATGTGACTGCCCGATTCCATCGCCCGCTCCATGGCCTTGATGGACTTTGGTCGACCAACAAACAGCGGAATGACCATGTGGGGAAAGACCACCACATCGCGCAGGGGCAGCATGGGCAGTACGGTGTTGTCAGGGGGAAGCAGATCGGTCTTGGACATTTCAGTTTCCTTTGTTCTTCCCACTAGCTGGGTCCGGCCCAGCGACATTTCAAGGCCTAGGCGTGCTTACTGCCTGAGACCTTGGGGTTTTCGCCGTAAATCAGAAGCGGCACACCATCGCCGACCACCGTGCTCTCGTCAACGACCACCTTGTTGACGTTTTTCTGGCTGGGAAGGTCGTACATGGTGTCAAGCAACACCTGCTCAAGAATGGACCGCAGCCCCCGAGCGCCTGTCTTGCGCGCAATCGCCTTCTGAGCAATTGCCCGCAGAGCAGCGGGTCGAACCTCAAGGTCTACCCCCTCCATCTGGAAGAGCGACTGATACTGCTTGACCAGCGCGTTCTTGGGACCGGTAAGGATCTCGATGAGGGCAGGTTCATCAAGCTCGTCGAGGGTGGTGACCACCGGCAGACGGCCCACCAACTCTGGAATTAGGCCAAACTTGATGAGGTCCTCTGGCTCGACCTCTTTGAAGAGTTCACTGAGTTTGCGCTCTTTTGCCGACTTGACCTGGGCTCCAAAGCCAATCGAGGTCTTCTCGGTACGGTCGCGAATGACCTTCTCAAGGCCATCGAAGGCCCCGCCGCAGACAAAGAGAATGTTGGTCGTGTCAATCTGGACGAAATCCTGGTTTGGATGCTTGCGGCCACCCTGGGGAGGTACCGAGGCAACCGTGCCCTCGATGAGTTTGAGCAGGGCCTGCTGCACGCCCTCGCCGGAGACATCCCGCGTAATCGACGGGTTGTCCGATTTACGGGAAATCTTGTCGATCTCATCGATGTAGACGATGCCATGCTGGGCCCGCTCGACCTCGTAGTTGCAGTTCTGCAGGAGCTTCTGAATGATGTTTTCGACATCCTCTCCGACATAGCCGGCCTCGGTGAGCGTGGTCGCGTCGGCAATAACAAAGGGGACATTTAGAAGCCTGGCCAGGGTCTGGGCCAAGAGTGTCTTGCCAGAACCGGTGGGGCCGATGAGCAGAATGTTGCTCTTGGCCAGTTCGACCTCACTGGTGGCCGCCTTCTTCTGGCGAAGCCGTTTGTAGTGGTTGTAGACCGCAACAGCCAGACCGCGCTTGGCGCGGTCTTGGCCAACGACGTACTGGTCGAGGATGGACGCGATCTCTTGGGGTGTTGGCAGGGACGTCTCGTCGCCAGACTGCCCGCTGGGCGAAGTCCCCTGCTCGTCTCGAATGATGTCGTTGCAGAGGTCGATGCACTCGTCACAGATAAAGACCGACGGGCCGGCGATGAGCTTTTTGACCTCGTGCTGGCTCTTGCCACAAAAAGAGCAGTAGAGGAGTTTTTCGCCTGAGGATTTCTTTTCGGCCATCTATGCCTCCATGCAAGGCCCGCTGGTCATACGGCGGGCACTCAATCTCGATTCACCAGAACACGATCGATGAGTCCATACTTTAACGCATCATCGGAAGACATGAAGTTGTCGCGGTCAGTGTCTCTGGCGATGGTCTCTAGCGACTGGCCGGTTCTCTCGGCCAGGATGCTGTTGAGCTTGTCGCGCAGCGACAAAATCTCGCGGGCATGGATCTCGATGTCCGAGGCCTGACCCTGCACCCCGCCAAGCGGCTGGTGAATCATGACGCGGCTGTTGGGCAGGGCAAAGCGCTTGCCTTTCTCGCCGGCAGCCAGCAGAAATGCGCCCATGCTCGCCGCCATGCCCATACAGAGCGTACTCACAGCGGGTTTCACAAATTGCATGGTGTCGAAAATGGCCAGTCCGGCAGAGACCGAGCCGCCGGGAGAATTGATGTAGAGCGAGATGTCCTTGTCGGGATTCTCTGACTCTAGAAACAGCAACTGGGCGATCACGAGGTTAGCCGACTGGTCATTGACAGGACCGACCAGAAAGACCACCCGCTCCTTTAGAAGCCGCGAGTAGATGTCATAGGCCCGCTCGCCGCGGCCCGACTGCTCAATGACCATGGGCACGAGGCCCAGGCCGCGAATCTCTTCGGATGTGGTCTGCATCTTAGGCATTGCCTTCTTTCATCAGTTCGTCAACGGTGAGCGTCTTGGTGCTGACCTTCGCGCCCGCCTGGACCCAAGCTACAACGTTGTCCTCGACGACCACGGCCTCTGCCTCAGCCCGCCGCTCGGGATTTGAGAGGGTCCAGCGAATGAATTCCTCGGGCTTTTCGTAGCTCTCAGCCATCTCGGCGAGCATGGCTCTTACCTGCGCTTCGGTGGCCTGCAGGTTCTCCGCACGAACAATGGCGCCAACCAAGAGGCCCAGGCGAACACGCTTGGTGGCCTGCTCGGTGAAGAGCTCGGCGGGAATGGGGGCATCTTTGACGTTCATACCACGCGAGGACATGTCTTGGCGCATGCCATCGGCCATGCGCTGGGCCTCGGACTGGACCAGGGCCTTGGGCACGTCAAAGGCGCTGCTCGCCAACAAGGCATCCATCGCCGCCTGCTTGGTCTTGGCCTTGCAGCGGCCGGAGACCTCCCGCCGCAGGTTCTTCTCGACATCCTCTCGCAGCTTGGTCAGACCGCCCTGCTCGATGCCGAACGCCTTGGCCAGTTCGTCGTCCAGGGCTGGCAGCTCTGGTGCCAAGACTTCGTGCAGCGTGACTGTGAACTCGCCGGTCCTACCGGCGAGTTTCTCGGCCCGATAGTCGGCAGGAAAGGACAGGGGGAAAGTCTTTTCTTCGCCCGCCTTCATGCCCACAACGGCCCGATCAAATTCCGGCAGCATCTGGCCCGCACCCACCACAAAGCGGAAGTCTTTCGCACTGCCGCCCTCAAAGGCCACGCCATCGAGGGTGCCTTTGAAGTCCACCCGAGCCTGGTCTTCGTCTTGAGCGGCCCGGTCCACCGTCTGGTAGTTCACCTTCTGCTTGCGCAGCGTCTCGAGGGTCTTGTCGACGTCAGCGGCGGTCACAGGGCAGTCGGTGGCCTCAAGGGCCAGGCCTGCGCGGTCGGGAATAGAAATCTCGGGGTAGACCTCGATGGTGGCCTCGAAGACCATGGTGGTCTGCTCAGAGGCCTCGGTCAGACGGGAACCCTCTGCGGGCTTGATGTCGGGGGGGCCGGCGGGCCGCAGGTTCTGGGCCATGACGGTCTCGCTGTAGACCCGGCTCACCACATCGCCAATCGCCTCTGACTGCGCCTGAGGCCCATAGGTCTGCTGCACCACCTTCATGGGGACTTTGCCAGGACGGAAGCCCGGCATCTTCATCTTTTTCCCCATCTGGTTGAGCTTTTTCAGGGCGAGGGCCTCGACGTCGGCCATGGGCACGGTCAGGGTGAGTTTGCGCTCCAGGCTCGAAGCTAGGGTTTGGGTGCTATCAGCAGTCATCGTTAAAACTCATTCAAAAGAAAAGTGGTGCGAGAGGGGGGACTCGAACCCCCACACCCTTAACGGGCGTCAGGACCTAAACCTGGTGCGTCTACCAATTTCGCCACCCTCGCAGGCGAACGCCCATTGTATCGAAAGCCACAACATAGAATGGCGCCCATGGTCAGCGAAAGCCTGCATGGTGCAAACCACTACGAGAATTTTCCGGTCGCCTCTTGGCTCGTCCCAAAGACCATTCGACCCGATGTCCTTGCCCTCTACCGACTGGCCCGACTCAGCGACGACTTGGCCGATGAGGGAACCTTGAATAGCACACAGAGGCAGGCTGGCCTTGCGGCCATCCGCAGGCGGCTGACCACCGGGGAGACCAGCGGGTCGGCCAGCACGGACCAGGCCTGCCAGGACCTGCTCAAAGCCCTGGCGCGTCATGGGGTCAGTCCTGACTGGATGCTCAGGCTGCTCAGTGCATTTGACTACGATGCTCAGCACCGCCCTTTCGAGGACTGGTCAGCCGTCTACGCCTACTGCCAGTGCTCGGCCAATCCGGTAGGCCGAATGATGCTGGGTTTCTTAGGGCTAACCCACGAGGACCAGCAGGCCATTGATCCCGACGAACGACTGCTGCTGGCCAGCGCGGACGCCGTCTGCACGGGGCTTCAGCTGGTGAACTTCGCCCAGGATTTTGGTCAAGACCTGGCCCGTGGGCGACCCACCCTGCCCCGTTGTGACTGGCCAACTGATGAGCCAGACCAGTGGCGACGCCTTGCACCTGCCCAGCGGGCTGAGCTGGTCATGCGACTCGTCGAGCGTGGGGAGCGCTGCCTGGTCCAGGGTGAGCCGCTGCTGTCTCTGGTCAAGGCTCGGCTCGCCCCAGGACTCCGATTTCGGATGGGCCTCGAACTCGAGACCACACGGCTGGGCGGTCTGGCCATGGCCCGTCTTGTGCGTAACCGGCCTCTGGACTGCTGGGAGAGCGGGCCACGCCTTAGGCTGAAGGACTTTGTCCGACTCATTGGCCTTGCACTCTTGCGGTACAGTCGGGCGACATGACTCCCGAGCAATACTGCGCCGACAAGGCTGCGCGCGCCTCTTCGAGCTTTACCGCGGCCTTTCGACTCCTGGACCCGCCCAGGCGACGCGCCATGGAAGCCCTCTACGCCTTTTGCCGAGAAGTCGACGATGTCGCCGATGACTGCTCAGACCAGGTGGTGGCACAACAGACACTGCACTGGTGGCGTGACCAACTCCATCGTTGGAAACTGGTGGACCAGACTGGACGCGCAGCCGGATCATCTGCCCAGGAGCCCCCCAGGCATCCGGTCATCCTTGCCCTGGCTCCAGCCATGGCGCGATACCAGATGGAGGAATCAGACCTCCTACTCATCCTCGATGGAGTCGAGCGGGACCTCTATCCGCTGACCTTCTCAGACTGGACTGAGTTGGACCACTACTGCGACCAGGTGGCTGGGGCGGTCGGCCGCTGCTCCGCCCGAGTCTTCGGACCCTGTCAGCAGGCAACGCTCGACTACGCAACCGACCTAGGCCTTGCCCTTCAGTACACCAACATCCTGCGTGACATCGGCGAGGATGCCCGCCGTGGAAGGGTCTACCTGCCCAGTTGTTGTCTTCAGGCTCATCAACTAGACCGTGCCGAGGTTCTTGGCCTGCAGGACAGTCCGCGCCTGAGGGCTGCGTTGGCGGACCTCGCAGTCCGGGCCCATCGCCTCTACGACCAAGCCCTGGATCGCCTAAACGATCTGCCCACATCAGAACGCCAGGCGCAGCGACCAGGTCTGGTCATGGCCGCCATCTACCGAGACTTGCTGCGGGCCATCCAGGAGTTGGACTACGACGTGCTTCACCAGCGTGTCGCCCTGAGCCCAGGCCGCAAACTCTGGGTAGGCCTTCGGGCTGCGGCAGGATGGCAACCCCGCTAGCGGCTGGCCGGGCTCCGCGCCTGGCCATTATTGGAGCGGGCTGGACGGGGCTCTCAGCCGCCAGTCGTCTGTTGGAGACCCGGGGCCCAGGTCAGACGCCTGAGATTCACCTCTTTGAGGCGGCACCCCAAGTCGGTGGACGGGCCCGCGGCCTGCTCTGGGAGGACCCTCAGCAACGCCTCTGCCCGGCTCCGATCGACAATGGACAACACCTTGTCCTGGGCGCCCACCAACAGACCCTTCTGCGACTGAAATCGCTGGGCCTGCTCAAAGGCCAGTGGCATTCGAGCCCCCTGGCCTGGCAAGACCATCAGGCTGGCCGGCAGCTCTGGCTCAATGGCCAGACAGGCTGGAGACAGCCCCTGGCAGCCCTCCTGGCGACCGTTCAAGGCCGCCACAACCCCGGACGACTCGGGCTGGCCTGGCCACAAGACCTCTGGCGCCTGTCGCGCCTGCTCTCCCAGAGCACTGGGTCGGGTCCTCAGGCAGTCGATGGCCTGACCACCAGCGAACTGGCTCGCCAGCAAGGCTGGTCGCAGGCCTTTCTCAACCGACTGCTGATCCCGCTGGTGGAGGCCATGCTCAACACCCCATTCGGTGAGGCCGACGCCAGTGTGTTTCTCAAGACCCTTCGAGAGGTCCTTCAGGGTGCGCCAGGGGCCAGTCTCTGCTGGCATCCCGCACACAACCTCACCCTCGATGCCCTGGACCCCTGGGTCCGAAGCCTTACTGCCCAAGGAGTTCATCTGCACCTGCGGCACTCGGTCGACGCGCTACTGCCGGCTGCTCAGGGTGCTCAGGGCTGGCAGTTGAGCCTCCGTCCGGCCGCCTCCACATCATCGACCACCAGCCAGGTCTTTGACGGGCTCGTCGTCTGCTGTGCGCCTTGGCATGCGGCAGACCTTGTGCAAGACCCCCTGGTTCAGGCGAGTCTGCGGATGCCAACACTGGCCATCGCAACGGCCTGGCTCTGGCTCGATCCGGCAGCCCTCTCCCCCTGGCTGCAAGCGCAGCGTCGACATCCCATGGCCTTGGTGCCGCTCTCGGACGCCCTCTCGTCTGGCGCCAACGACAGCCGGCCAGCCCAGTCCGAACGCGTTCAGGCCATTGGCCTGCTGCGTCCGCCCGGAGACTGGGGACAGGTGGCAAGCCTGAGCTTTAGCGCGCTTCAAGACCCCGACCGTCCCGCACTCGAAGCCTTGGCACAGCGCCTCTTTGAGGACTGGCTCGGACCCGCTGCAAAAGCAGGGCGGCGAAGGCTGATGATCGAGAAGCAGGCGACCTGGTCCTGTGATGCCCAGACCGTCTCGAGACTTGCCTTGGCGCGGACTAGCCCCCAACCGCAGGCGTTGAGGCCCGGGCTCTTCTTGGCCAGTGATGCTCAGGTGCCGGGTCTGCCGGCCACCATCGAGTCAGCCGTCTGCAGCGGCCAGCAGGCTGCCGATCAGATGGTCGACTGGCTTAGAAGAGATGGTCCAGGGCCTGAGCGAGGTTCTTGACGGCCACGACGTCTAATCCCTCGATGGGTTTCTTGGGGGCATTGGCGGCGGGGACAAGGGCACGCGAGAATCCCAGGCGGGCCGCCTCGCGCAGACGCTCCTGGCCCCTCACAGAGGGCCGCACCTCACCGGCCAGTCCCAACTCACCAAAGACCACCAGCCCCACGGGCAGAGGCTTGTTCTTCAGAGACGAGACCACGGCAGCCAAGAGGGCCAAATCAGAGGCCGTCTCGGTAATGCGTACCCCTCCGACCGCATTGAGGTAGACGTCCTGGTCAAAACAGGCCAGCCCGGCATGACGATGGAGAACGGCCAAGAGCATGGCCAGCCGCTGGGGATCGAGTCCGACACAGAGGCGCCGAGGGTTGGGCACCCGTGCTGTATCCACCAGTGCCTGGACTTCGACCAACAGGGGGCGAGAGCCCTCCTGCGTCGCCAGGACGCAGGAGCCCGGCACCGGACCAGACTGGTCGTCACTGCCCTGGTAGCGCGCAGAGAGGAACAAGGCCGAGGGGTTGCTCACGGCCCTCAGCCCCCGATCAGTCATGCCGAAGACGCCAAGCTCGTTGACCGTGCCGAATCGGTTCTTGATGGCCCTCACCACCCGATAACTGGCCTGGGGATCTCCTTCGAAGTAGAGCACGGCGTCCACCATATGCTCCAGCACTCGAGGCCCAGCAAGGGCACCCTCCTTGGTCACGTGACCGACGAGGAAAAGGCCCGCCTCCTGAGACTTGGCCCAGCGGGTCAGGGCTGCTGCGGTCTCCCGAACCTGGCTCACAGATCCTGGTGCGCTGCCAATCTCCTCTGAGAACAAGGTCTGAATCGAATCGATGACCACCATCCTGGGCCGCGCCACTGCAAGGGTTGCCAGAATGGTCTCGAGCTGCGTCTCCGCAAGAATCTGAATCTGCCCAAGGGCCGCCTGGTCAAGACCAAGACGCTGGGCCCGAAGGGCTACCTGACCAACCGACTCTTCACCCGTGACATAGAGCACACTGGCCTGCGGCGCGAGTCTGATTTGCTCAGCCAGTGCCTGCAGGAGCAGCGTCGACTTTCCAATGCCCGGGTCGCCACCCAGCAGCACCACTCCACCGGGCACCAGGCCACCGCCCAGCACACGGTCAAATTCCTCCAGGCCCATCGACCAGCGAGGCCGATTTTCAACCGAGACACTCGACAGACTCTGAACCGCAGCCGACTGGCCCGCATAGCCCCCCGAAGACTTTCGGCCGGTCGAGACGGCAAGAGCCTTGCCCAGGGACAGGGTATTCCAACTGCCACAGCCATCGCACTGGCCCTGCCACTTGGCGTGGGCCTGCCCGCAGTCGGAGCAGACGAAGACGGTCTTCTCTTTGGCCACGTCTAGGCGGGCAGCAGAGGCTCGACCCGGCGGGTCACCCGACAGGTGACACCCGTGAGAAGCTCGTAAGCATTGGAGGAGCAGCAGGCTGCCACCTCATCGATCGACAGGCCCTGGCCCCAGAGGGTCACCGAGGAGCCCACCCTTGCCGCCGGCACGGGGCCGAGGTCGACGGTGATCATGTCCATCGAGACCTGGCCCACCAGCCGGCAGCGGACCCCATCGACCAAGACCGGGGTGCCATCGGGCGCACACCGAAGGTATCCATCGGCATACCCCATGGCCACCACCCCGATGCGCATGTCCGAAGGGGCTCGGTAACGGGCGCCGTACCCAACCGCACCGCCCGCAGCCACCCTCTGAACTGCAATCAGCTGGCTGGAGAGCGTTGCCGCCGGCTGCAGGCCAATGGCGGGTTGCGTCTGGCGCGACTCCGGAGGTTGGCCCGCAAGCGGATCGCCACCGTAGAGCATGATGCCCGGCCTGACCCAGTCGGCGTGGGTGGACGGATGACGGACAACTGCGGCGGAGTTGGCCAGGCTGAGGGATTCTCCCGCCCGCAGGCCCAGGGCGGGCTGCACCGACCGCCAGACGGCCAGTTGACCATCGACCCCCGTGGGGTCGTCTGCACAGGCAAAGTGGGTCATAAAGCCCAGACGACTAGCTGGCAGCACAGCACGCAGTGGGGCCAGACCCTGCTGCAGACTCTCGTCCAGACCTCCTGAAACCACCGGAAATCCCAGGCGGTGCATGCCGGTGTTGAGTTTGATCCAGACCCTGCAGGAAGACCGGGCCAAGGCCTGCCGCTGGGCCAACAACCATCCCAGTTGGTCGGGCTGGTGGACCACCAGGTCGAGCTCCGCCTCCAGGGCCTGGCGGACATCGGCCGCCGAGAAGGCCCCTTCCAACAACAAAATAGGCCTGGTCCAGCCCGAATCCCTGAGGGTCTGGGCCTCGACCAACTCCAGGACCGCCAGGCCGTCGGCCTGCTCAAAACCCCTCAGACAGGAGGCCAATCCCACCCCATACCCGCGGGCCTTGGCAACAGCCCAGATGCGAGCGGAGCCGACCAGACGCCGGACCTGGGCCAGGTTGTGGGCCAGAGCAGGTTCGTGAACCGTGAGCAGAGCGGGACGTGGCATGAGGCAGATTGTAGGCGGTTCGTGGTCTAATCCAGCAGACTCGAGACAAAGGCTTGGAATGAAGCGCGGTTTCTACACCATCATGTCGGCGCAGTTTTTATCGTCCCTAGCCGACAATGCGCTTCTCATCGCTGCGATTGCCCTCTTGATTGACATGGCGGCCCCCGAGTGGATGCGGCCCCTGCTTAAGCTCTTCTTCACCATTTCCTACGTCGTGCTGGCCCCGTTTGTTGGAGCCTTCGCCGACAGCATGCCCAAGGGCAAGGTCATGCTCATCACCAACACCATCAAGATTGTGGGCTGCGGCCTGCTGTTTATCCATGTCCATCCACTGCTGGCCTATGCCGTCGTAGGGCTTGGGGCGGCCGCCTACTCCCCCGCCAAATACGGCATCCTGACCGAGTTGCTACCGCCAGAGAAATTGGTGGCCGCCAACGGCTGGATCGAAGGCACCACGGTGGGTTCAATTATTCTGGGCACGATGCTGGGCGGAGCGCTGATCTCCCCCACCATCTCAGGCCACCTGCTTCTTCTCGATCTGCCGGGCCTTGAGACCGGCGTCGATACCGCGGCCGAATCCGCTATTGCTGTCATCGCCTTCATCTACCTGTTGGCTGCCGCCTTCAACAGTCGCATTCCCGACACTGGTGCCCGTTATGCCCGACAGTCGATCCATCCCGTCGCCCTCATCAAGGCCTTCTTCCACTGCAATCGCACCCTCTGGGCCGACAAACTCGGACAGATCTCCCTGGCCGTGACCACCTTGTTCTGGGGTGCAGGGGCCACGCTGCAGTTTATTGTTTTGAAATGGGCGGAGGTTCAGCTGGGCATGTCTCTTGATAAGGCCGCCATTCTTCAGGGCATTGTGGCCGTTGGCATCGCCGTCGGGGCTGTGGCGGCTGCCCGCTTTATCCACCTGAAAGGCGCCTGCCGAGTGCTCTTGCTCGGCGTACTCATGGGGCTGACCGTGCCTCTCATGACCCTCGTCACACAACTCGATGCGGCCATCCCGCTGCTGGTCTTGGTCGGCGTCCTGGCCGGTTTCTTCGTGGTCCCCATGAACGCCCTGCTGCAGCACCGCGGTCACGTGCTTTTGTCCGCAGGCCATTCGATTGCGGTCCAGAATTTCAATGAGAACCTCAATGTCTTGGTGATGTTGGGCCTCTATGCCCTGCTCATTCACCTCGACCTGCACGTCAACGCCGTCATTGTTCTTTTTGGTGGCTTTGTCGCCCTCACCATGGCCCTGGTCATGGTGCGTTATCGACACAACCGCAGGCTCTACAACCTAGACGACCTCATTGGCCAGGAGAAGTCCGGCCAGGCCCACCACTAAGCGGCGATCGACCTCAGCAGGGCCCGGAGTCGCAGAAGTTTTTCGCAGAGGTCGCGACGTCCCGCAGCACTCTGCAGAGACTGGGCAGAGCACTCCAGATCCAGCGCAGGGTCAAGCGTCGAGCGAATGACCAGGCGCTCGGCCAAGGACTCTTGGACCTTCACCTGACAGGCTGGCTGAACCGATAGCAGCCAGTCCACAGCCTGCTGAGCAAGCCCATTGGGCCCTGACGCAACTCCCGACTGTCTGGAAGGAAGTTCGATGGTCAGGCTCTGGACACGCGCCTCCCCGCCTCTTAGCCGCCACTGCGTCTGGAGCCCAAAGAGGGCCAAGGCCTCTGGGGTCATGACCGCACTACCAACGATTTGTTCATCAAGATGGCATCCTCACGGCCCGAAGGGCCCTGCGGATAGTAGTCCCGGCGGCGTCCCGTCTGGACGAAACCATTGCGCTGGTACAGACGGATAGCGGGATCGTTGCTGGGCCGCACCTCGAGCAGGACCTGTTCCAGTCCCTCCTGTCGAAGTCGCTCAACCCAGAGCGTGAGGAGATGCTGGCCAAGGCCGCGTCGTTGACGGGCCGGTGCAATCGTGAAATTCAAGAGATGTGCCTCATTCAAGACCCTCATCCAGACCAGGTAGCCCACCATCACGCCCTGGTCCAGCAGTTTGAGGCCAGGATAACCACTGGCCATGGCATCGCGGAAATTACCACTGGACCATGGGTAAGGATAAGCCTGCTGCTCAATGACCAGCACCGAGGCCAGATCGCCCACCGTCAGGGCCTGCAGATCGGTGGCCCTTGAGACCTGACGCTCAGCAATGGTCTGGGCCACCTTGTCTCTGACATAGAGGGGTTGAACATTCTCGGCCGACTGCCAGACCAAGTCGGTCTTGGCCATGGCGGCCTGCAGGACCCAGGCGGCCATGGTCGCCGAATCGGGCTGTTCATCGGCAGGGCGAGAGGCTGGCGAAAAATCAGGCGGCAGCCACTGGTCCGCGGCCTGCGACCCATCGGGCTCAGGCCCCCAACTGCCTGGGGTCCAGTCCGCTGGCAAGACAGCGGGAACCACCTGGGGATGGCCCACCAGACAAACCTGCCCAGAGGCATTGACCCGAGCATGGGCCCGATAGGCTTCCCCCAGTCTGGCATCTACGTCGACGACCGCCCGCAGAGGACGGGCCTGACCAGCAGACCGCCAGGCCGCATAGGCTCTAACCTCAAATCCAGAGACACAGGCTACCGGCAGATTTAGCCCCCGAGCCAGCCCCTGGACGAGTCCAGCCGCGACTCTCAGCCCCGTAAAGGAGCCTGGTCCATGGCAGAGGACAAACCCAGTGAGCTGACCCCAGCTGAGTCCCTCCCCCTCCAGAAGGCCTTGGCCCAACTGCAAGAGGTCTGCTGCCTGGGGCCGAGAGGCATCGGAGACCGCGTGTCGGTGCTGGCCATTCGAGAGCCGCAGACAGGCGCTCGCGCGGTCCTGGCTGGAATCCAGGCTGAGGCTTTGCTGAAGGCTCACGCGCCCAGGGGACTCAAGACCACCACAGCCTGGGCGGCGATGCCTTCGCCCCGGCCGGTGAAACCAAGCCGCTCCGTGGTGGTGGCCTTGACGTTGACCAAGGGGGCCAGCGTGTCGGCTTGGAGGTTGCTCACCATCTGGGGAATATGGGGAGCCATCTTGGGGGCTTGGGCCACGATGGTGGCATCGATCTGGTCAATTCCGAACCCACCGGCCCTGGCCAGACCCACGACATGTCGCAACAAGACCCGGCTGTCTGCACCGCTGTAGGCAGCGTCGGTGTCTGGGAAGTGCTGGCCGATGTCCCCCAGGCCCATGGCCCCCAGAATTGCATCGCTAATGGCATGCAAGAGCACATCCGCATCGGAGTGTCCGACCAGACCAAGGTGGTAGGGAATCTCAACGCCCCCGACCATCAGGCGTCGGTCTGGCCCGAGCGCATGCACATCGAAACCTTGTCCAACACGAATCTGCCCCATGGGTCTGTCCTCTCGGTTCATCCAGCGATGAAGGTCGCCTGAAAAAGTGATTTTCTTGTTCTGATCATCCCCCATCACCAGCAGAGGCTTTGCGCCGACCTGTTCCATGGCACTGGCCTCATCGGTAACGTCCTGGGACTGCTCAAGGGCGCAGGCCAGTGGACCGAGCCGAAACATCTGAGGGGTCTGGGCACCCCAGAGGTCAGCCCTGGCGACGGTCGAGACCGCCTTGGGCGGCTCGGACTCTGCCTGAGCGCGCTTGAGGGTATCGGCCACCGGCATGGCCAACAAGCCACCTGCCAGGGAATCGTTCTTGGGGGTCGCCAGACAGGCCTCCACCAGCCGCTGCAGGCTCGGCAGGCCAAGGCCTGGCCGGGCCGCGTCATGGACCAGAACCCAGTCCTGGTCGGCGCCGCCAGACGCCTGGCCATTGTTCGACCTCTCCCCGAAGGCCGCCCGAATACAGGCCAAGCCCGCCTGAACCGAGGCCTGCCGGGAGGCTCCTCCCGCTAACAAGGCCTGACAGGGAATGGGCCGCTGCCCAAGTTGCTGGGCCACATTGAGCGTCTCCCAGTGGCTGTCCAAGGGGTCGAGGACCACCAGAACTCCCGCGATGACCAGCGCTGGGTGTCCAGCCAGGCCATCGAAGGCAGAGATACTTCGGGCCAGCATGCAACGCCCGCCCAGGTCGAGGTACTGCTTAGGCTGGCCCGCCCCCATACGCTGGCCAGACCCGGCTGCTGGAATGACCACCCAGGCCAGGGCTCGACCACCAGCACCCCTGCCCGCAGCCGCGACTGCCCGGCCTCGGCAGTCCGCCAGCCAGGCGGACCATTGGGCTGGTCCCGCCAGTGGTTTTCGATTGGTCATGAACATGCCTCTAAAATTAACAGATGAACGCCCCTGAATTCCCCGGCCCCTCAGAAATCCGCTGGCCTCGGCCTGGCCAGGCCATCCAAGTCGCTCGTCCCCACGGGGCCTCTGATGGTCTGCTCATGGCCCTCTGGCTTCGGTCCCTGCTGGATGGCCAGACCGACCAGGGAATGGCGCTGTCCCAGCGGAAGTCCGGTGCTGCGGCCCTGCTGGTGACCGCAGACCCTGCGGACGCAAGCCGGCTCACCCAGGAGATGGTCGCTTTCGTCCCCAGTCTGCGGGTACGGCAGCTCTCCGACTGGGAGATCCTGCCTTACGAGGCGTTTTCACCCCACCAAGACCTCATCTCAGAGCGTCTGCAGACCCTCTACGAGGCCCTGACCGGCCAGCTCGACGTGTTGGTTGTAGCGGCCAACACCGCCTTGGCCAGGCTGAGCCCCACGGATTTTGTGGCTGGCCAGACCTTCTTTCTCAACCAGGGGCAGCCCATCCGACTCACGCAGCTGCGCGAGCAGCTGCAGATCGCGGGCTACAGCGCCGTGAACCAGGTCGTCTCTCCCGGCGAATATGCCCTGCGGGGGGGGCTGGTGGATCTCTTCCCTACCGGCTGCCCACTGCCCTACCGACTTGAGCTCTTGGATGACCTCATCGAGTCCATCAGAGTCTTCGACCCGGACAGCCAACGCAGCATTCATCCGGTCCAGTCCATTCGACTGCTGCCCGGCCGCGAATACCCTCGGTCTGAGGAGAATGCAGCCGCCTTTCGCAGTCGGTGGCGTGAGACCTTCGAGGGCGATCCCTCACGCTGCAGCCTCTACCGTGATGCCGCCAATGCAGTCTTTGGGGCTGGCATTGAGTTCTACTTGCCGCTGTTGTTCGACCAGCCATTGGCCAACATCACCCACTATCTCCACCCCCAGGCCGTGGTCCTCACCCTGGAGGGTCTCAGTGGCGAGACCAGCCGACCGCAGCCCCTGAGCTTGGACCAACAGCTCCAGGAGACCAGGCTGGACATTCAGAATCGGCACGGCTTCCTGAGCCATGACATCGAGCGGCCGGTACTGCCTCCCGATGCGCTCTGGCTCAAGCCCGACGAGTTTTTTCAGGCCCTCAAGGCCTTTGCGCGGGTCAGTCTTGGGGGCCCACAGCCGTCTGTCTTCGGCCTCGCACCGGCAGACGTTCGGGCCGACCGACTCGCCAAAGATCCGCTGCACCGTCTTCGCCAGGCCCTCACCACAGGCCCAAGGTTTGCGATGGCCTGCGAGTCAGAGGGCCGTCGTCAGACCCTCAGTCAGTACCTCGAGGAGGCCCAGATTGCCTGTCGGCCCATTAAGTCTTGGCAGCCCACCGCCGCCCCCGTGACTGACAACCCCGCCCAGGTGGACCTCTGGGTGGCACCGCTCCAGCGAGGCTTTGCCCTGCCCTGGGCCCAGCAGGTCGTCCTCACGGAGTCCGAACTCTTTGCGGAGATGGAGAGGCGACTGCGGCATGGCCAGCGAGATCGGGAGTCCAACGTCGAGGCCATGATTCGCGACCTCTCAGAGCTTAAGGTTGGCGACCCAGTCGTCCACCTTGAACATGGGGTCGGGCGTTACCAAGGCCTGGAGCACATGGACATGGGCGAGGGTGACAGCGAGTTTCTCAAACTCGCCTACGCAGGCGATGCGGTCTTGTACGTGCCAGTCTCTGCCCTGCATCTCATCGGGCGCTACAGCGGGACCAGCCCCGAGCAGGCCCCCTTGCACAGCCTGGGCAGCGGCCAGTGGGACAAGGCCCGACGCAAAGCAGCACAGCAGGCCAGAGACACCGCAGCCGAGTTACTCGACCTCTACGCTCGACGGGCTGCCCGCAAGGGCCATGCCTTTGGTTTTCATCCAAATGACTATGAGCGATTTGCCGATGGGTTTGGGTTTGAGGAGACACCGGACCAGCGGGCGGCTATTCACGCCGTTATCCAGGACATGATCGCCGACAAGCCCATGGACCGGCTGGTCTGTGGTGATGTCGGCTTTGGCAAGACCGAGGTTGCCCTTCGCGCGACCTTCATGGCCGTCATGGATGGCAAACAGGTGGCTGTGCTCTGCCCCACGACATTGCTAGCCGAACAGCACTTCCAGACCTTTCAGGACCGTTTTGCGGCCTGGCCTGTGCGGGTCGCCGAAATTTCACGTTTCAAGACCGCCAAGGAAATCGACAAGAGCCTGCAGGCCATGGCCGACGGCCAGGTCGACATCGTCATCGGGACCCACAAGCTGCTGTCGAGCAAGGCCATCTTTGGACGGCTTGGACTGGTCATCATCGACGAGGAACACCGATTTGGTGTCCGTCAGAAAGAGGCTCTCAAGAACCTTCGAGCCGAGATCGACGTCCTGACCCTAACGGCCACGCCAATTCCACGCACCCTGGCCATGAGCCTCGAGGGCATTCGGGACTTCTCGGTGATTGCGACAGCACCTCAGAAGCGCCTGGCTATCAAGACCTTTGTCAGACGCGAGACCAAAGACGCAGTGCGCGAGGCCCTGCTGCGAGAACTCAAACGCGGTGGGCAGGCCTATGTACTGCACAACGAGGTGAGCACCATCGACCAGCGACTGGCCCACCTGCAGGAGCTGGTGCCCGAGGCCAGAATTGGTGTGGCCCACGGCCAGATGCACGAACGCGATCTGGAACGCGTCATGCGCGACTATCACCAGCAACGCATCAACGTCCTGCTCTGTACCACCATTATCGAGACGGGTATCGACGTACCGACTGCGAACACCATCGTCATCTACCGGGCTGACAAATTTGGCCTGGCCCAGCTCCACCAGCTGCGCGGACGAGTTGGCCGGTCCCATCACCAAGCCTACGCCTACCTGCTCATCCCAGACGAGGCTAGCATCACCAAGGATGCTAACAAGCGCCTGGAGGCTATTGCCGCCATGGAGGAGCTGGGCAGTGGCTTTTTCCTGGCCATGCACGACCTGGAGATTCGTGGCGCTGGCGAGGTCTTGGGGGACGACCAATCCGGCAACATGACCGAGGTGGGGTTCTCCCTCTACAACGACTACCTCCAAGAGGCCGTTGCAGCGCTCAAGTCCGGACGCACGCCAGATCTCGATGCTCCCCTCAAGGCCAGCGTCGAGATCAATCTCCACCAGCCAGCCCTCTTGCCGGCCGACTACTGCGCAGACATCCACGAGCGCCTAACCCTCTACAAGCGGATGGCCAGTGCCACCGACCAGGCCGAGCTGCGACTGGTCCATGAGGAGCTGGTCGACCGCTTTGGCAGCCTTCCAGAGCCTGCCAAGACACTCATCGAGACCCACCGCCTGCGACTCATCAGCCAGCAACTCCAGATCAAAAAACTCGATGCGACGCCAGAGGCCCTGAGCCTCACCCTGCTGCCGGAGGCCCCCATCGATCCCGCACGCCTGATCGCACTGATACAGAAGGACAAACGCTTTAAACTGATGGGGCCTGAGCGCATTCGGATCAGCCAGCCCAGCCTAGACCTGAAGTCCCGGCTCGTCCTGGTCCGAGAAGCTCTTGTCAACCTATTCCCCCAACACCAATCTCTATGGCAAAGCTAAATCTGGTGGTGACCCCGGGAGTCGACTCCCAGGGGCAGTTCGTCCCCCTTTCAGAGGGCCTCCAAAAGAAGCTAGAGGCCACCACCCTCTTGGAGTCACGTCGAACCGGAGCAGGAGGTCTGGTCTTTGAGCCGATCTCCCCCTGCTGCGCCGGTCCTGTCAAGACCAGCCTGCCGGAGTTGGCCAAGACCCACCGCTTTGACTGGGCCCTGCAGCCCAAGGGCCAGTCTCTGGCGGACTTCTCGGTCCTGGTCATGGACATGGACTCTACGGTCATCAACATTGAGTGCATCGATGAAATCGCGGACTACTGCGGCAAGAGGGCGGAGGTGGCGGCCATCACCGAGGCCACCATGCGCGGTGAGATCAAAGACTTCAACGAGAGCCTCACGCGCCGAGTGGCGATTCTGAAAGGGCTGCCCACCAGTGCACTCCAGGCGGTTCTCGATGAACGGCTTAGGCCGAACCCCGGGGCCCTGGAGTGGGTCCGTGCGGCCAAGCAGGCTGGCCTAACCTGCTGGCTGGTCTCAGGTGGATTTACCTTTTTTGCCCATTCAGTCGCCGATCGCCTGGGCTTTGATGCCTTTCATGCCAACGTCCTCGACATCGATGGCCAGGCCCTCACCGGTCGGGTCAACGGCGAGATCATCAACGGCGAGGCCAAAAAGCGGCTGCTCTTGGAGGCCTGCGCCCAGAAGGGGGTCGACCCCAGCAAGGCCATTGCAGTTGGCGATGGAGCCAATGACCTGCCCATGATGTCGGTGGCGGGCCTCTCGATTGCCTACCGGGCCAAGCCAGCGGTCACCGCCCAGGCCATGCGGGCCATCGAATTCGGCCGTCTGGATTCTCCCCTGGTGTGCTGGGGGCCCTAATCGATGCTGGGCCGGCGGACCAGACACGTGAGACTGAGCAGCCTCTGGCAATGGAGCCTGTTGCTCTTGCTGGGTCTTCCACTGTCTTGGGTTCAGGCCTCTCCACAGTCATCGACCGAGACCACCCGCGTGGCCGTCGCCGCCAACCTGCGCATGGCCATCGATCAACTCTATCCCACCTTTCAGGCTCTTCACCCTTCGGCCCGCATCGACTTTGTCTTTGGCAGCACCGGCAACTTCACGCGTCAGATTCTGCAGGGTGCACCGTTTGCACTGCTGGTGGCCGCCGACGAACACTCAGTCAACGTCATCGGTCAGGCTCAGCAAAAGGCAGGACGACCCAGCCGGGCCGCCGCCTATGCCCAGGGTCAGCTCAGTCTGGTCTATGTCAAGCGGCTTGCTCTGCCCGCGCAGGCGACTGCCGAGCAAATCGTTCGCGCCTCTCGGCGAACTGCCATCGCCAATCCCGAGACCGCTCCCTACGGTCGGGCTGCCCAGCAGTGGCTCAGCCGATCGGGCCTGAACCTGTCCTCGCAGCAGCTGGCGATTGGGGAGAACATTGGCCAGGCGGCCCAGTTTCTGCTCACCGGCTCGGTCGAGGCCGCCTTGTTGGCCCGTTCACTGACCAGCCACCCAGCCATCCAAGACTGCTGCCTGGTCGTCCACCTCCCGAAAGAGGGTCTGGATCCCATTCGACAGGCGATGATCCTGCTTCAACCTACCAACCCCACTGCCAACGCCTTCTTTGATTTTCTGATGAGCCCAGCTGCCACCCCCATCCTGCAGTCCTTCGGCTACCAGAGGCCTTAATCGAGCCACGCATGGATTGGCAGGCCATCACCATCTCCCTGAAGCTCGCCGCGATCACCGGCCTGCTGCTCTTGCCCATCGGCTTTGCGCTGGCCTACTGGCTGGCCTTCTCGGAATCCAGGGCCCGCAAGCCGGTCGAGATTCTGACCATGCTGCCACTCATCCTGCCGCCAACGGTCTTGGGCCTGTATCTACTGATGGCCTTTAGCTCGCCGCTGGGCGGGGGCGGACAGACCGCCTGGTGGCGCTTCATTGGTCTTGAAGGCCTGGCCTTTCGATTCGAGGGTTTGGTCGTGGCCAGCCTGATCGCCAACCTGCCCTTCATGGTTCAGCCCATGGTTCGGTCCCTGGCCAGCATCCCGCAGAGCCTTCGAGAGACTGCCTGGACCTGTGGACTCTCCAGGTGGCAGACCCTCTGGAAGGTGGAGCTGCCACTGGCCTGGCCCGGCGTGGTTACGGGTCTAGCGCTTACCGCCGCCCACACGCTGGGGGAGTTTGGCGTGGTGTTGATGGTCGGGGGCAACCTGCCCGGAGAAACCAGAACCCTGTCGATTGCCATCTATGACCGGGTCCAGGCCTTCGATCTGGCGGGGGCCAACCAGATGGCTGCGGTACTGCTGGGCATCTCGATTGCCACCTTGGCAGCCATTCTGGTGCTCTCCCGCAAACAGGACTGGCTGGGCCAGAGGCAGGCATGAGGCAAGCATGATCCAGACCGCCCAGCCCATTTGCATCGACCTGGACCACCAGGGTGCCCCAACCCGTCTTCAGCTCAGCCTCACCATTCGCCCTGGAGATCTGACGGTGGTCCTGGGGCCATCGGGCAGCGGCAAGACCAGCCTGCTCCGAGCGCTGTGCGGCCTGTTTCGCCCCGATCGCGGCTTCATCCGCCACGGCGACCACGATTGGCTCTCTCACGAACGCGGCATTCACCTGTCGCCTCAGGCGCGGGGCGTTGGGGTGGTCTTTCAGAACTACGGCATCATGCCGCACCTCACAGCCCTGCAGAATGTCTGCCTGCATGGCTGCCCAGAGTCTGTGGGCCTGACCTGGCTGGGTCGAGTGGGGCTGGAGTCCAAAGCTCGGCAGATGGCCAGCACCCTGTCGGGAGGACAACAGCAGCGGGTGGCCATTGCCCGGGCCCTGGCCCAATCCCCCAGCCTTCTCCTACTCGACGAGCCCTTCTCGGCCGTTGACCAGAGCGCGAGGACGGCCCTCTATGGCCTACTCGCAGAAATTCGCGAGACCACGCGTGTGCCCATGCTGATGGTGACTCACAATCTCGAAGAGGCGAGGCTCTTGGCCGACCAGCTCTTGATCATCGACGCTGGAGTGGGTCTCCAGCAAGGCGATCCAAGGACCGTCTTGCTTAAGCCGCGAAATGCCCGGGTCGCTGACATCGTGGGCATCCAGAACCGTTACAAGGGTATTTTTCGGAAGACCAGCCTAGACGGCGTGGCAGAGCTCCAATGGGGGCTGAGTGCGGACAACCCCATTTTGCAGATCGCGGACAAGGGTCGAATTGACGACGGCCGAGCAGTGGACTGGATAATTCCCCCTCAGGCCATTCGACTCACCGAATACCCCCGAGGCTGCGCGCTGCAGGGCCGGGTTAGCCAACTTCGACAACTGGGGGAGACCGTCCTCTGCCAGGTTCAGCTCGACTATCCCGAGCCCCAGAGTCTGCAGCTGACCCTCTCGCAGCGTGAACTCCAAAAACTCCAACTGGGTCTGGGCGAGGCCCTGGAATTAGGACTCGACTGCACCCTGATTCATGTGATGCCGAGCAAGAAAGCGATGGGCGCCGCTGTAGAGTAGAAAGTGCTCCCCCGAGCACCGCCCGAAGAGGGTTAGGTCTACCTTCTGCGCCATCTCCAGACCCATCTGGGTCACGCCAGACCGCGACAGCAAAAAAGGAATGCCCATCTGGGCTCCCTTGATCACCATCTCGGAGGTGAGACGGCCTGTTGTATAGAAGACCAGGTCTTCGCCCGAGAGCCCCTCTAGCCACATTCGGCCAGCAATCGCATCCACCGCATTGTGTCGACCCACGTCCTCCACGAACATCAGCATCTCAGCGCCACGAAACACTGCACAGCCGTGAACCGAACCGGCCTGTTTGTAGATGGACTTGTGCTGCCGAACTGACTCCACAATGGCCACCAGCGTCTGCTGGTCGAGTCGGGCGTCAGCATCCAGACGTATGGCATCGAGGTCGGAGAGTATGTCGCCGAAGATCGTCCCCTGGCCACAGCCGGTCGTCACGGTGCGTTTTTCCTGTCGCGCCTTCAGGCTGGCAATGCCATCCCTGGTCTTGACCGATGCAGCCCCAACCTCCCAATCCACCTGGATTGAGACCACCTCGTCGAGTTGATGAACAAAACGTTGGTTCTTCAGGTACCCCAGCACCAGGGCCTCGGGTGCACCGCCGAGGGTCATCAGCGTCACCAACTCCTGCTTGTCGACGTAGACCGTCAGCGGCCGCTCGCCCGGGATATGGATGGCCTTCTGGCGGCCCATCTCGTCAGTGACCAAGACCTCAGAGACCAGCGGCACGGCCGCATCGGAGAGCACCGGCCAATAGACCCCGGGGGGAGGATGTTGCTTCATGGTGTGATCATAAAAGACAAGGGGCGGATCAGTGACCCGCCCCGAGGGAAGTAGCGCTGAAAGTCCGGACTAACCCCTACACGGTGGGCCTAGGCCCGATGTCCCCTGTGGTTCCCACCGGACTTGACATCGCTGTACCAGAGGTCGTGGTGCTCGCGTCCCCAGGTCTCGTCCACGTAGCCCGTGCTCATGCCCTGGTAGGCACCTTCCATGCCGATGGAGCCAATGTAGATGTGTCCCACTGCCATCGCCATGAACAGAATGGAGCCGATGCCGTGAACGACGTTGGCCAGCTGCATCTGCTCTCGGGTGAAATACTCAATGCCCGGGACGATAGAGTTCAGGACCCAGCCAGAAGCCGAGACGACAACGCCCAACACCGTCACGCCAAACCAGAACCAGAGCTTTTCACCACCGTTAAACCGGTGGCTCGGGCCCTTGCCGCCCGCCAGAAACCACTGGAAATCACGGGCGCTGGGAATGTTGTCTCGGACGTAGAGCAGGAAGAAGACCACCACGCTCACGGTGAAGAACGGCCCGACGATGTTGTGGATGTTTTTGAGCATCAGGGTCAGGGGACCATAGGCGTTGCCGCCAATGATGGGCAGCAAGAAGTACCGGCCCCACATGATGACAATGCCGGAGACTGCCAAGATGATGAAGCTATAGGCCATGGCCCAGTGGGACCAACGCTCTAGCCGGGTAAAGCGCAACATCATCTGACCAGAGGCACCAGCCTGGAGCTTGATAGAGCCCTTGATGAGGTAGACCACGCCGACCGCACAGATGGCGATGGCCAGCAGCCAGCCACCAAAGACGGTGACGACCCCATTGCGGAAGAGCTGCCACTGGTGCCCGCCTTGTTGAATGAGAACTCCCGCCTCTGGCGTCTTGATTGAGCTGTAATGCTCAACGGTGCTGTTGACACCACGCCAGACCGGCGCATTGTTCTGCGGCTGTGCCTGGTCTCGAGAAATCTGCTCCTGTGCCGCCTTGGGCAGGTCTAGGACGTTCTGAGACTGAATACCGGGGAGGCTCCCCGGGGCAGATCCAGCGGAGTACTCCTGCGCCTGAGCGCTAGCCCCGATGCCCAGCCCCAGTAGCGCAACAACCGAGAGGTTTCGGAGAAGGGTCCTCATAGTGGCTTGGCCCGTACGTAGTCGTTTTGAGCCGCTGCCCGGTCCTTTAGGGCCTTGTTCCAGCTGGCCTGGTCACCCGAGGTAAACGTCTTCTCGACATAACCATTGTCGGCGGCCGTCGCCGCCTTCTGGTCTGCCTTGGGGCCAGCACTGGTCTTGGCCGCTTCTTGACCGCAGGCTGTGAGGCCCGCAGCAAGCCCAACGGCCAGGCTGATTCGCAGGAGAGTGGCATTCATGCTTAGCTCCGCTTCTCTTGGTTGGCTGCGGGCTTCTTGCCGTAGGCCGTTCCCCAGCCGAAGAGTTCTGCGCCGGCAGCCTTGCCATTGGTCTGGCGAACGGTCACACGGCTGCGGAAGATATCGGCAATGGTGTCGCCATCGCCAGCCAACAGGGCCTTGGTGGAGCACATCTCGGCACAGGCGGGCAGCTTGCCCTCGGCCAGGCGGTTGCGACCGTACTTGTCGTTCTCGGCCTTGGAGCCGTTGGCCTCTGGTCCACCCGCACAGAAGGTGCACTTGTCCATCTTGCCGCGCATGCCGAAAGCCGCGCCGGACGGGAATTGAGGCGCACCGAATGGACAGGCATAGGAGCAGTAACCGCATCCGATGCAGACGTCTTTGTCGTGCAAGACAACACCCTCGTCGGTCTTGTAGAAGCACTGAACCGGACAGACCGCCATACAGGGGGCATCTGAGCAGTGCATACAGGCCACAGAGATGGACTTCTCGGCGCCTGCCATCCCGTCGTTGATGGTGACCACTCGACGGCGGTTCACGCCCCAGGGGACGTCGTGCTCCGCCTTACAGGCGGTCACACAGCCATTGCACTCGATGCAGCGCTCGGTGTCACAGATGAATTTCATTTGAGCCATGATGTTTTTCCTTTTCTGCCTTAGGCCTTCACAACCTGGCAAATGGTGGTTTTTGTCTCCTGCATCATCGTTACAGCGTCGTAGCCGTAGGTCGTGGCCGTGTTGACCGCCTCACCTCGCACGATCGGCGCTGCGCCGTCGGGGTAGGACTTGAGCATGTCCTTGCCCTGCCACCAACCCGAGAAGTGGAAGGGAATGAAGACGGTGTCCGCACCAACACGCTCCGTGACCATGGCCTTGACCTTGATCTGAGCGCCGGTGGGCGACTTGACCCAGACCCACTCGCCGTCTCGGATGCCACGGGCTGCAGCAGCCTTGGGATTAATCTCCACAAAGTTGTCTTGCTGCAACTCAGCCAGCCACTTGTTCGAACGGGTTTCTTCACCACCACCCTCGTATTCCACAAGACGTCCCGACGTCATGACGAGCGGGAATTTCTCGTAGGCCTTGTCTGCCACCGCCTTGTCCTGAATGGACTTGTAGAGGGTGGGAACACGCCAGTGGGTCTTCATGTCGTCGTAGGTCGGGTATTTGGCAACCAGGTCGGGCCGGGTGCCATAGAGCGGCTCGCGGTGCTTGGGCACTGGGTCGGGGAAGTTCCAGACCACGGCGCGGGCCTTGGCATTGCCGAACGGGTGGCAGCCGTGCTTCTTCATGACCACGCGGATGATGCCCCCGGACAGATCGGTCTTCCAGTTCTTGCCCTCGGCCAGTGCCTTCTCTTCCGCCGTGAGTTCGTCCCACCAGCCGAGTTTCTTGACCAGGGCGTGGTCGAACTCGGGGTAGCCCTCCTTCACGTCAGCACCCTTAGAGTGGGAACCCTTGCCCGCCAGCAGGCTCACGCCGTCTTTCTCAACGCCAAAGTTGGCGCGGAAGTTGCCACCGCCATCCATGACGTGACGGCTGGTGTCGTAGAGGTTTGGTGAGCCAGGATGCTTGAGCTTCTCGTTGCCGTAACAGGGCCAGGGCAGACCGAAGTAATCGCCCGAGAGGTCGTAGCCTGTCTGCTTATCCTTACCAGCCTTGGCGCGCAGGGTCTTGACATCGAAGAGGTGCATGTTGCGCATGTGGGCCTTGAGACGCTCGGGCGACTGGCCTGTGTAGCCGATGGTCCAGACCGTCTTGTTGATCTCTCGCAAGATGGACTCAACCTCTGGTTCGCGCCACTCGCGACCATGAAACTTGGTCTTCAGCATCTTGTAATTCTTGGAGATCTCAGCGCCGAAGCCCAGTTTGTCGGCGAGGGCCTGCATGATGACGTGGTCAGGAAGCGACTCGAAGAGCGGGTCAATCACCTTCTCACGCCACTGAATCGAGCGGTTGGAGGCGGTCACGGAACCCGCGCACTCAAACTGGGTGGCCGCGGGCAGGAGGTAGACCTCACGGTTGGGGTTGTTCTTGACGCCCTCGATGGGATGGTTGGCCATGGCCGCTGTGGCAGACGGATAGGGATCCACGACCACCAGCAGATCAAGGGCCGCCATCGCCTTGTGCATGTCGGTACCGCGGGTCTGCGAGTTGGGTGCGTGGCCCCACATGAACAGGCCCTTCACGCTACCACCTTTCACGTTGTCATTGGACTCCAACACGGCGTCCACCCAACGAGAGACGGTAGTGCCCTTTTCTTCCATCATGCCGGGCGCAAAGCGGGCTTTCATGGCATCGAAATCAACACCCCAGACGCCGCAGAAGTGTTTCCAGGAACCCTCAGCCAGACCATAGTAGCCAGGCAGAGAGTCGGGGTTGGGGCCCACGTCGGTGGCGCCCTGAACGTTGTCGTGACCACGGAAGATGTTTGCGCCACCACCAGACTTGCCGATGTTGCCCAAGGCCAGCTGCAGAATGCAAGAGGCCCGAACCATGGAGTGGCCAATGGTGTGCTGGGTCTGGCCCATACACCAGACGATGGTGCTGGGACGGTTCATGGCCATGGTGCGGGCGACCTGGGCCACCTGGGCCTCGGGCACACCGGTGACCTCGGTCACTCGTGCGGGCGTCCACTGCTCCATGACCTCTTTGCGAACCGCGTCCATGCCGAAGACACGGTCGTTGATGTACTGCTTGTCTTCCCAGCCGTTTTTGAAGATGTGATGAAGCACGCCGAAGAGGAAGGCAACGTCTGTGCCCGACCGAATGCGGACGTACTGGTCACTCTTGGCCGCCGTGCGGGTGAAACGCGGGTCAGCGACGATTACCTTACAGCCGTTCTGCTCTTTGGCCGCCAAGAGGTGGAGCATGGAGACCGGGTGTGCTTCAGCAGCGTTCGAACCGATGTAGAGCGCTGCTTTGGCGTTGCGCATGTCGTTGTAGCTGTTGGTCATGGCCCCATAGCCCCAGGTGTTGGCAACACCTGCAACCGTGGTGGAGTGACAGATACGGGCCTGGTGGTCACAGTTGTTGGTACCCATGAAAGCCACGAGTTTGCGGCCCATATAGGCCTGCTCGTTGTTCCACTTTGAGGAACCAACCAAAAACAGAGAGTCAGGGCCATGGGCCTTGGTGAGGGCCCGCATTTTCTTGGTGATGCCGTCGAGGGCCTCGTCCCAGCTGATTCGGGTGTAGGTGCCATTGACGAGCTTCATCGGGTAGCGCAGACGATGATCGCCGTGGCCATGCTCACGAATGGCCGCGCCCTTTGCACAGTGGGCACCGAGGTTGATGGGCGAATCGAAGACAGGCTCGTGCCGCGTCCAGATGCCGTTTTCTACGACTGCGTCAATGGCACAGCCCACCGAGCAGTGCGTGCAGACAGTTCGCTTGACCTCGATCTTGCCTTTGCCATCGAGCTTGTCGGCTCCCTCGGGCTTGGCCTGAGCCTTGCGAACGAAGCTGAGTTGGCCGGCCGCGATACCCGCACCGACACCGAGGCCGGAGCGCTTCAGGAAGCTACGCCGATCCAGAGTGGGAAGACGCGACTCGATGGCCCGTCCGAGTGAGGAGACCAGTCCGCTGGCGCGGGAGGCTGGGGCTGAAGACTTCTTGCGTAGGATAGTCATGGTGGGGTCCTTGACGGAGTCGGCTGGCTTAGGACAGCGTGGTTTCGTAGTAGCGGCGAACGTGCTCGGTTAGCTGGTAACCGGACTTGGGCTCGGCGTTCTGGGCCGTGGTGTTGGCCACTTCAGTGGTCTGGGTCACTGGGCTCTTGACGACTGCGACTGCTGCGGCGGCCGCCGTAGCGCCCCCGATCAGCCCAAAAAAACGACGGCGTTTGCTCTGGTCCATGCTGGTGTCTCCTCTGAACAGATCGGGTTGGTATATGCGTCTGAACGCATAAGTCCTGCTTAACTTTTTCTTGAGTCGAGGTTACTCGTCCTATGCAAATCGGGTTATAGGGAAAACCCTTGTAACACCCTTGGGGCCTACCCTAGCCCCCCTCGAGACCCGCCGAGTAGATGTCAAAGGCCTGCTGCTCCACTTCAAAGAAGGCTCGGGCAAACCTGGCTACCGCCGCATAAAACACTGCCTGCCGATGACCCTCAACGGCCTGCAGAAAATCAAAGACCCAGCCCGCCAGGTGCCTCTGAAAAAAAGCCCGCTGGGCGGCCAAGACATCGATGGGGGGCCCCTCTGGATGGCTCAACTCGCCAGCCACCAGAAACCGCATCACCTCGCAGACGGCTGCAATGTGATCTTCGGTCTCCGTCGCCGCAGGGTCGCGCTCAATACCAAGCTCGGCCAGGGCCTCGCGCAGCTCGACCAGGGGACGCTGGTTGAGGGCTCCAGCCTGATAAAACGAGCCATTGGGAACCACCTCGGGCTTGCCCACAGCCTCGAAGAGTCCGCTGTACTCCGACCGAATGGCCACGGGCGCGAGACTCGAGGCCACCGCTACCAAGGCCTGCCAGGCCCGGGTCAGTGAGGTGTCGGGGTCTTCTGGACCCGCCTTTGGAGAGGCTGCAATGCGGTTGAAAAGAGAATCGGCAGGCGGGGCCCCGAACAACTCGGCCATCAAGCCGTAGAGATCGGCGCGTGCCAAATCCTCGTCGGACTGACCATGGTCCAGGGCCACCGTCGAGGGACGGATGCGAACCCCGGTCTCAGTGGGCCCGGGTTGCTCAACTGCATCGTGCTGACTCATGCGTTTTTCTCCACCATGTCGACCACCCGACAGTCACCACACATCTCCAACCGTTTCAGCGCCTCGCCTGCAAAGGCGGGATGCTGACCGACCCTGAGCAGCATGGCTCGCAGCCCCTCCTTGGTCGCAAAGGGCTTGCCACATCGGATACAGCAAAAAGGCTCGCTTTCATGAATCTGACGAGACTCACGCCGTTGGGCCAGAGAGGCCAGACGGGGCTCAAGAGACAACGCCGACTCGGGGCAGGTCTTGACGCAGAGTCCACATTGCACACAATTGCGTTCCACAAAAGCCAGCAGCGGCCGATCGGATCCGTCTTTCAGGGCTGAGGACGGACAGGCGCCCACGCATGCCATGCAGAGGGTGCAGCGGTCTCTGTCCACAGCCAGGCTGCCGATTGGCGCCCCCGCGGGAAGCGCTGCCGGCAGTACCAGAGGTTCCTGTGTGGGCCGTCCGTGGACCATGAGGGTCTCTAGCGCCATGTCCAGGGCCTGCCGTTTGTCCCGTCCCAGGCCAAAACTGGCGGGCTGCTGAACAAGGCTTGGTCTGGGTCGAGTGGACAGCGCACCTAGAAGGGTTGCCACCTGGTCTGTCTGCACCAGGCGGATGGCCTGGCTGGGAAGCCCCAGAATGGTCAAGATGGCTTGGGCCTGTTGAATCTGAGCAGAGAGGGCCTGCTGGTAACGGTCGTCCTCTCCTCCAGTGAGCAGGACTACCACCTCCCCAAACCCGTAGCAGAGGGCGGCAAGCCAAGCCTCGAGCCCGAGACTGGCTGGATGATGAACCCCAAAGGGCAGCCAGTGCGCCGGTAACCCGGCCGCCCTGCCCTGACTCGCCTGGCGCCCCACCTCGTTCAGCAGGGTCTCAGCACCCGCCAACTCCTCGGTCTGTCCGTAGAGGAGCAGACCGGGTGCCGCCCGCTCGCCGCACTCACCGCCCGCCTCTCGGTAGGCCTTGAGAACCACACGAAGCTCTTGAGCAATCCGATCAGCAGAGGGGTAGGCATAGCGCATGGCGCCAGAAGGACAGACCGTCGAGCAGGCCCCGCAGCCCATACAGAGATGAGGATTGACCTCAATCCGACCCCGACCATTTTCGAAGACGGACCTTGGCGCCTTTGTCGAGCAGACCTCAATGCAGGACTGACAGCCGATCTGGCCATTGCGGCCATGGGCACAGAGGTTGACCTCGTACTCGAAGAATTTGGGCTTTTCAAACTCCCCTACCTCGGTGGCCGCCTGGGCAATGGCCTGAAAGACAGCCGCTAAGTCAGGCCGGGCCACGTGCCGATAGCCCTTTGGTGGATCCATTTGGCCGAAAAAGGACTCGGGTCGAAGGTCGATCACCACGTCGAACTCGGCGGACTGGACCTCCTGGAGTCGGTCGAAACGAATAGCGCCCACGGCATCACAGGCTTTTACGCAGTCCCGATGCGACTGGCACCGACTCAGGTCCACCTGAAGGTCATCGGTAATGGCTCCTTCCGGGCAGACCCTCTGACAGGCCCCGCAGCGGGTGCAGAGGTCGAGATCGATCGGATTGGCTGCCGTCCATCTCAGCTCAAAGGCACCAAGAAAACCTGTGAGGGACACCGGCTGCCCCGTGAGCAGACTGGCCGGGCGGTCGATGACGGTCGGCTGGTCAAAGACCGTCACGAGACCAGTCGGCTCGAGGGCCTCATGGGCAGCTCGCACCAGCGCAAGCGCGGGACCCACCAAGGAGGACGGACCCACCAACAGCAGGCGTCCGCTCGACTGGTAGGCCACAGATGGCACCGGGTCCGCCAAAGGCATCTGGGCCCGGGCCAGAAGCGCCTTGATTTTTGGAAGCGCCTGACCAGCCTGGTTGGACCAGCCTGCTGTCTCACGAATGTTGACGAACCGAAGGGCGCTCGCCTTTGCGTCGGGCTTCTGCTCGGCCAGTGCGGAAAAAAGCACCTGCTCCTGGGTGCAGGCGACAACGAGATCGTCTGGCGTCTCCAGGGCCTTTAGGAAATGGCCCACCTCGTGTCGACAGAGGGCTTGGGCGACCGGCTGCCCCATGGCTTGGGCGTCGATGGGCATGGTTTTGTTGCACGAACAGACAAGACACTGCGTCATGCAGATCCTTTCATCGACGAGGGGTCATGATCAGGCTCACCGACGGATGGGGCCTGACGGGATACCGATTCTTGAGCCTGAGTTGTCTCGGCCTGAGTCATCTCGGCCTGAGTTTCACGGGCTTGGTCCTCTCGGGCTTGATGCCCTTTGGCGTTGGAGTCCCGGACCTCATCCGATCGCAGAGACTGGGCCGAGTCCCCTTGGGCAATGGTCTCGTGCGAAACATCCTGCCGAGAGACGGTCTCGGGTCTTGCAGCAGCCTCCGTCTCACTCGATTCTGCTTTCCAGGGCGGATCCTCGAACAGAAAGAGGGACTTGGCCTGGACCAAGGACCGGACCTCCTCCTGATTGAGTTTGGGCAGGTTGGAATAATCCTCCCAATAGACGTCCATCTGCGAGCGGACGTTGTATTCAGGGGCACTGAAGAGCCTTTGAAGAGCGGCAGACCGCACGTCATCTGGCACATCCAGTCCCATAAAACGCGAGACATCCCCCCCAATCGGAACAGCCTCGACATCGGCCATGGTGGGTGGTGGACTAACCTCGCCTCCTGACGCGGACAAGGACTGCTGCACGGTCGGACAAGCAGATGCAGGCGCCTCGGCGGAGGTTGACTCAGAGGACGAGGCAGGCGCTAGGGGCGTGAGGGGCGTGAGGGGCCCGTCTGACGCCGCAGGCTCGGGGGACTGTTGGTGGGGCTGGACGCGGCGGTTGATCTCGTCTTGGAGGGATTTTTTTCGAGCCCAACGGCCAAGAAATCCGGTGCTCATGCTGGGCCCCGAGCAGTCGTTGGCTTGAAGGAGGCGGGTCTCTGCCGCTTCTTGGGCTGCGGCACAAAAAACCGCTCCGCGTAGGTCGCCAGCCAGTGGCCAGTGGCCTGATCGATCGGCAAGACCTCTACGCGCTCGCTGGCATCCATGAGCCGACCAGCCTCGTTGTAGGACAGGGTGACCAGTCGGATATTCGGCTGGGCCGCCTGGCCGGCCTCCTCATCCAGACGGAAATGGACGAACCACGAGGGAGAATCTGTTGTGAGGTTGAGGACATAGCCCTCGGCCTCGTCGGGATAGAGCGTGACCTGGCAGATGGCAGCCGCCCAGCAGCCCTCTGAGTCCTCACCGAAAACCGTGGCCGTCCGACCTGCGAAGGAGTCGGTTGGACTTGGACAGCCCTCTACCGATGCCAACTCCCAGCGAAACGGCTGCCAGACGCTCTGCTGCGCGGCCTGCCGAAAGCGAACACAGACCCATCGGGAAGGCGTTCGATCAGCCGGGGCAGACGTCGGCGTGGTGGAGACGGCGGAGGACTCGGACAAGGGGCTCGCCTGGGTCTAGGTGTTTTGGACCACAATGCTGGGAAACTTGCTGCTCATGTCTTTGGCAATCCCCGCGACACGGACCGCCACCTTTCGGGCAATGGCCTTGTAGAGATCGGCCACAGCTCCGTCAGGGTCCGCCACCAGGGTCGGCAGACCGGCATCGGCCTGTTCCCGAATCGACAGGTTGAGTGGCAGATGGCCCAGCAGAGGAACGCCGTAATCACTGGCCATCAGGTTTCCACCGCCCTCTCCGAAGATGTGGGCGGTCTGTCCGCAGCCTGGGCAGACGTAGACGCTCATGTTCTCAACAATTCCAAGGACCGGCACCGAGACCTTCTCAAACATCTTGAGGCCCTTACGGGCATCCATCAGTGCGATCTCCTGAGGCGTTGTGACGATAATGGCGCCGGTAATCGGCACATTCTGAGCAAGGGTCAAATGAATATCGCCAGTGCCGGGTGGCATATCGATGAGCAGGTAGTCGAGGTCCCGCCAGGTGGTCTGTCGGAGGAGTTGATCAAGGGCCTGAGTCACCATGGGGCCCCGCCAGACCATGGCCTGGTCTTTGTCAATCAGAAACCCTATGGAGTTGGACTGCAGTCCGTGCCCCATCATGGGCTCGATGGTCTGCCCATCCACTGACTCCGGTCGACCAACGATGCCAAGCATGGTCGGGATGCTGGGCCCATAGATGTCTGCATCCAGAACGCCCACGGTAGCACCCTCGGCCGCAAGGGCCAGTGCCAGGTTGACCGTGGTGGTTGACTTGCCAACACCACCTTTGCCTGAGGCGACTGCCAAGATGTTTTTCACGTTTGGAATCAGCTTGACCCCCCGCTGCACAGCGTGGGCGATGATCTTCTGACTCATCGAGACGCTGACATTGCCCACCCCAGGAAGCGCCTTGATCGCCGCGATCACGGATTTTCGGGTGGTGTCGAATTGGCTCTTGGCGGGAAAACCAAAGACGATGTCGAGGCTGACATCGCCAGACTGGACCTGGAGATTTTTGACCAGGCCGGCCGAGACGAGATCGGTCTGGAGTTCTTCAACGGTCAGAGACCGCAAGGCGGACATCACAACTTCGGGGGACAGAGACACTCAGACTCCTTGATGGCTTGGCAAAAAAACCCTCTGAACCTTATCAAAAAGGCAAGCGGATAACCCTTGGGAAAAGCGTGAATGCTCGGCCGTCTAAAGACCCTACATAAGTGCCTGGATTAGCGGAATGGGGCCGCTCTGGCTCGCGGGAGCGTAGCCCGGCATCTCCGAAAGAGCCGACCGCCAGTCGGCCAAGGCCAACTGGGCAATCAGCGCCGAAATACCGGGCTCATTCAAACCATCGGGACGCACAGCCAGCCAGTAGTCTTCCTTGAACAAGGGGACGAAACCCAGGCCACGGTCAGCAGCCACGCTCGCAAGACCAAGGCCGACATCCGCCCGTCCGGTCCGCACCGCCTCGGCCACGGCTGCATGGGAGGGCTCCTCATAGCGGTAGCCTTGGATAGCCTCCTCCGAGAGCCCCTGAGTCGCCAGCCAGCTGTCGATCACCAGTCTGGTGCCCGCACCCCTTGGCCGGTTCACAAATCGCAGACGCTCAGAGGCCAGGTCCTCCAGGCTGCGGATCTTCAATGGGTTACCAGGCTCAACGATGAGGCCCTGCTGGCGCCGGGCAAATCCAAGCGCCTGCAGACCCTGGCCCGTCAACGCAGCCCTCATCTGCTCAACAAGCCGCTGACGAACTGGTGTCGGCAGATCACCCTCGACCGGCACGTGAAAGCCTGCCACTGGAACCCGGTGATCCTCCAGGGCGGCCAGTGCGTCCAGGCTGCCAGAGAAACGCAGGTCCAGGTAGAGGCTGGCCGGCTGAACTCGCTGCCGAAAGACCGCCAGGGCATCGTCGTGACTCGCACTGACCGGCAGCACGTGAGCCTGGTCGTCAAAGGCCAGTCCGAATGCCCGCTCAAGGTCCGCCCGAAGGGCAGCGATCTGGGGCGCCAGCCTTGACTGGGCATGCCGCTCAGCCCAGAGAAGCTTCTGACCAAACTCCGTTAGCCGTGCCTTCTGACCCTTCTCCCAGACAATCAGCAGCCGCTCAAAATCGTCCTCCCAGCGCTTGAGTTCGCCCCAGACATGTCGATAGGACAGGCCAAGCGTCCGGGCCGCCGCTGAGATCGATCCTCGACGCTCAACAGCATCGAGCATCTGAAAGAGTGGATGGAGAACCAGATCCGCGGCCTGCGGTGCCTTCACCAGGCTGTAGGCCAACTCGACTCGATGATGCCCCTTATGCATGAATTTTCATATGGTCATCTGATTGAACAGTCCGTAGGATACGCCGACTCATGAACAGCCTTACCGAGAGCCTGGCGCAAGCCTTTGGCCTGATCCTCCACCTCGACGCCGGGCTTTTGGAAATTGTCGGGCGTAGCCTCTTTGTCAGTCTGGTGGCCACCCTGCTCGCGGTCTTCATTGGTGCGGCCCTGGGCACGCTGCTTGCGGTCTGGTCTTCGCGATTCAAGCCAGCCGCCGTGGTGGTCTTAAACACCTATGTTGCGATTCCCGCGGTGGTAGTTGGCCTGGTGGTCTACATCCTTTTGTCTCGATCCGGGCCCCTGGGCAGCCTGGGCTGGTTATTCACCGTGCCGGCGATGATTCTGGCGCAGACGGTTCTGGTGATTCCTCTGGCGGCCACCATCACGCGCCAGATCATTGAGGACGCCCACCAGAGCCTTGGCGACCGGCTTCGGTCCTTGGGCGCAGGACGCGGACTGGTGGGGATGCTGCTGCTCTTCAATGAGCGCCACGCCATGGTGACGGTCTTGGTCACCTGCTTTGGTCGAGCCATCTCCGAGGTCGGCACCGTGATGATGGTCGGAGGAAACATCGACGGATTTACCCGGGTCATGACCACGACCATCGCTCTGGAGACGAGCAAGGGCGACCTGCCGCTGGCCATTGGACTAGGAATCGTCCTCCTGCTCGTGGTCTTGATCCTCAATATGGTCTTGGCGGGTCTGAGAGCCCTTCAACCCCGCGACCATCCCGCCCTCTAGCAGCCGAGTCCACCCCACCATGACGGATCGAACTCCCCACCCAGGCGCACTCCACGACCTTCCGGTGCTTGCGAGCAGGCCTCCTGCCAGGGCGATTGAACTTCGCGATGTCCAGCTTCGACTTCCCGATGGCCGCCTGCTGCTGGACATCGACCATCTCAGCCTTGCGCCCGGCCAGCCTACCGCCCTGGTTGGCGTCAACGGGTCGGGAAAGACCACCCTGCTGAGGCTTCTGCACGGCCTTCTGGAGCCGACACAAGGGGTCATTCTGGGCCGCAGACCACGCCAGACGGCAATGGTCTTTCAGCAGACTCGCCTTCTCAGGCTGAGTTGTCAGCACCACCTAATGCTCGCCGGTTGGCTCGCCGGCCACCCCTTACAAGATCTGTCGTCCCTAGCCCTGGCCTGGCTCGATCGCGTCGGTTTGTTAGCCGAGTGCCGGCAGCGGGCTACAACCCTCTCCGGGGGACAGCAGCAGCGTCTTGCGATTGGCCAGGCCCTTCTGACCGACCCCCAGATCCTCCTGCTCGACGAACCTACCGCCAGCCTGGACCGAGACCAGTCGCCCCAGATGGAGGCCCTTCTGCAGGCCTACAGCGGGGGCCAGGACCAGGAGGACTTGAAGACGGCCGGACGGCCCTCACCGGAGAAAACCCTGATTCTGACGAGCCACGATGAACGGCAAGTTCAGCGAATGGCCAGGCGGGTGGTGCGTTTGGAGGCTGGCAGGATCGTCGCCGACGATCCGCTATGAAGTTCAGTGCCTATCGTCAAACCGGGCAATCGACACTAGCCTCTGTGGCACTTACAACCCCTGTCCCATAGGAGACTGTCCGTCTATGAAGCCCCTTCTTTCCACTGCCCGCCGCTCTCTGATCCTCGCCGCCATGGGACTGGCCGTGGCCAGCTCAGTGCAAGGCGCCCAGACCATCACCATGGCCTCCACCACCTCTACCCAGGCCAGTGGTCTGCTGGACTTTATGCTGCCCGAATTCAAGAAGGACACAGGCATCCAGGTCAAGGTCATCGCAGTGGGCACGGGACAGGCGATTGACATGGCCAAGCGAGGCGATGCGGACGTGCTCTTCGTCCACGACAAAAAGCCGGAAGAACAGTTTGTCGCCGATGGCTTTGGTCTGGCCAGGCGCGATGTGATGTACAACGACTTCGTACTCATTGGGCCCAAGGCGGATCCCGCCAAGGCCAAGGGTGACAACATCAACAAGGGGCTGGCTGCAGTGGCCAAGGCCAATGCGGCCTTCATCTCACGCGGCGACAAAAGCGGCACCCACGCGGCTGAACTGCGTTACTGGGAAGCAGCGGGTGTGACCGAGAAGGGCAAAGGCTATGCCGAATGCGGCTGCGGAATGGGCCCCGCACTCAACACGGCTTCTGCCAAATCCGCCTACGTCCTCTCGGACCGGGCCACCTGGGCCAACTTTAAAAATCGCGGCGAGCAGGCTATCTTGGTGGAGGGAGACAAAGCCCTCTTTAACCAGTACGGGGTGATTGTTGTGAACCCGGCAAAGCACCCCCATGTGAAGAAGGACGATGCCCAGAAGTTTGCCGACTGGGTGGTCTCCAAGCGCGGCCAGGCAGTGATCGCCGCCTACAAGATTGGCGGTGAGCAGCTCTTCTTTGGCAACGCCCAGTAGACCGTTCTAGACCAGGCCATCGAAGGGGAGCACCTTGACGGGCTCCCCTTTTTCAATGAGGTTAGTCTCGTGGTCCAAGACCACCAGGCAGTTGGCGTCGCTCATGGACCTCAGGATGCCGGAGCCCTGGCCGCCAGTGGTTCTTACCTTGGCCCGGCCATCTGGACCGATAAAAAGCTGTCCTCGCCGGTATTCAGTTCGTCCGGGCTTTTTGGGAATTCGCTCATCGCTCACAACATTGAGCGGCAATCCCTGCTCAGCTTGGGCTCCAAGCATAGTCAAGAGGCCATGCCGGACAAAGATGTAGAAGGTCACCATCACCGCAACCGGGTTGCCGGGCAACCCGAAGAGCACTGCAGACTGCCCTTCGCCCACCGCCTCGCCCGACCAGAGCCGACCAAAGGCCATGGGTCTACCGGGCCGCATGGCGATGCGCCAGAAGGTCACATCCCCTAGCTTGGCCATCATGGACTTGATGAAATCGGCCTCGCCCACGGAGACGCCGCCAGAGGTCACGATGGCATCGGAAGATTCGGCGGCCCGTCGAAAGGCGTTCTCCAGGGCCTCGGGCTGGTCGGCAATGACGCCCATGTCCACCACGTCGACCCCTAGACGACGCAGCATGCCGAAGATGGTGTAGCGGTTGCTGTCATAGACGCAGCCCGCCTCCAGAGGCTCACCCACCGACCTCAACTCGTCCCCAGTGGAAAAAAAAGCCACCCGCAGACGTCGCCGGACGGGGAGTTCGGCATAGCCGAGCGAGGCCACCAGGCCGAGGTCTGCTGGCCGAATGATGCGTCCCGCCTGCAGCGCTGGATGGCCGGCTGCTAGGTCCTCGCCGGCCAGCCGACGGTTGTCTCCCGACCGCACCGCCCTCGACAGAAAAACAATTTCCTCGCCCTGTCGCTCGGTGAACTCTTGTGGAATGACGGTGTTGCAGCCCCGGGGCATCACCGCCCCGGTCATGATGCGAATACAAGCACCCGCGGGACACTCCCCCGAATAGACTCTCCCAGCAAAGGCCTCACCGACGACCGAGAGTCGAACCTGTGCATCGCTGACCTGCAACTGGCTGCCATCAAAGGCATAGCCGTCCATGGCCGAGTTGTCGTGACTAGGGACGTTGATGGGCGAAATCAGGTCTTCGGCAAGGACCCGGCCCAGGGCCTCCCGAACAGCGACCCGCTCGATCGCGAGGGTCTGGGTGACCGGCGCACAGAGCCCGTCGATGACCTCAAGGGCCTTGTCGACGGGAAGGGCATCCGGGTCATAGCCCGTGATGCACGAGACAATCTGGTCGAGGTTGGTCAGGGCGGACATAGGGGATTCTCTCTGGCTCAGGAACTCTGATGGCCAGATTAGCCAGCCGACCCTCGTCCCTCAAGCTCTTTTAGTTCTTCAATGGTATTGACGTTGAAGAAAGCCTGACTATCAGGGAATTCCACCTCTAGTGCGTTGAGGGTCTTGGTCCATTCGTCAATTTTCCGCCCTCCCTTGGTGACATAGTGGATGAGGCTGTCGTGGACGTCTGCACGCATGAGCAAAAAGACCGGGTGTACCTGGCGGCGACCATCGGCCTCGACGGTGACCGGCATGGCGAGGGGCGCATCGGCCGCCTCGGCCGCCTGAAGCAGTCTGCTGACCAAATCGGCTGGGAAATTTGGCACGTCGCAGGGCACCGCCTGCAGATAGGGCGTGCTGACCACCGCAAGACCCGCCAAGAAACCAGCCAGAGGGCCCTGATAGCCCTCAATGGTGTCCATTACCACCTCGACACCAAAATTCTCGTAGGCCCCAAGATTGCGGTTGGCATTGATAACGGTCTCACGAACCTGCGGCATGAGCCTGAGCACCGCCCGGAAGGCCATCGGCTCACCCTTAAACCGCTCAAGCCCCTTGTCCAGTCCGCCCATACGACTGCCGCGTCCGCCAGCCAGTACCAATCCTGTGACGAGGTCGCTCATCCTGGCTAGACCTCCACGCCCTGGCTGGTAAGAAACTCGTCGTAGCTACCCTGGAAGTCCACCACCTTGCCATCGGCATGCATGGCCCAGATGCGGGTGGCCACCGCATTGACAAACTCGCGGTCATGCGAAACCACAAACAGGGTGCCTTCAAACTTTTCAAGGGCCATCTGGAGCGACTCGATGGATTCCATATCCAGGTGATTGGTAGGCTCGTCCAGAATCAGCACGTTGGCCCGCTCCAGCATGAGTCGACCAAAACTCATGCGGTGTTTCTCTCCACCCGAGAGCACGCTGACCTGCTTGTGGACATCGTCACCCGAAAAGAGCAGACGACCCAGAATAGACCGCAGGGCCTGGTCGTCGTCCCCCTCCTGCGCATAGCGTTGGAGCCAGGTGGTGAGAGTGAGGTCCACCTCAAAGGCGGGATAGACATCCTGCGGCATGTAGCCAATCTGCGCATTCTCGGACCACTTGGCCAGGCCGTCGTCAGGGTCGTAGCCACCAAAAGCCTGACCAATCATGGTCTTGATCAGCGTGGACTTGCCCGCACCATTGGGCCCAACGATTGCAATCTTCTCACCCGCCTCGACCATCAGTGAGACCTTGTTCAGCACCGGCTGACCATCAAAGGCTTTGAGCAGACTCTGCAGGTGCACCGCCTGGCGATAGAGTTGTTTCGCCTGCTCAAAGCGAATGAAGGGATTCTGACGGGAGGACGGACGCACCTCGACCGCATCGGACTGAATCTTCTCAATCAGCTTGCGCCGAGAGGTGGCCTGCTTTGCCTTACTCTTGTTGGCTGCAAATCGACGAACGAACTCCTGCAACTCAGAGACTCGCTCCTTGCTCTTGGCATTCGCAGCCATGAGACGTGCCCGAGACTCTGTCGCTGCCAGCATGTAGTCGTCGTAGTTACCGGGGTAGATGCGAATCTCACCATAGTCGACGTCGGCCATGTGGGTACAGACCGAATTCAAAAAATGTCGGTCGTGCGAGATGATGATCATGGTGCTGTCGCGGTCGTTGAGCAGGTCCTCAAGCCAGCGAATGGTGTCGATGTCCAGGTTGTTGGTGGGCTCATCGAGCAACAGCACGTCGGGATTGCTAAAAAGCGCCTGGGCCAGCAAGACTCGGAGCTTCCAGCCGGGGGCAATCTCTCGCATGGGGCCGTTGTGGAGTTCGGTGCCAATGCCCGCGCCCAAGAGCAGCTCGCCTGCCCTGGCCTCTGCGGTGTAGCCGTCGTACTCTGCGAACTTGGCCTCTAGATCGGCCGCCCGCATGTAGTCCTCCTCGGTGGCATCAGGGTTTGCATAGATGGCATCGCGGTCAGTCATGGCCGACCACATCTCTTCGTGGCCCATCATGACGACATCGAGCACCCGCACATCCTCATAGGCAAACTGGTCCTGCCGCAGCTTGCCCAGCCGAACCCCTGGGTCTGTCATGACCACCCCGCCTGAGGGCTCGAGGTCGCCCCCCAGAATCTTCATGAAGGTGGACTTGCCACAGCCGTTGGCGCCGATGAGGCCGTATCGATTGCCGCCGCCAAATTTGACTGAGACATTCTCGAAAAGCGGCTTGGCGCCGAACTGCATGGTGATGTTTGCGGTGGACAGCATAGTTAGTGGACCCAACGGTAAGCGTTACGGAACATCTGAAGCCAGGGCGAGACCTCACCCAACGCTTGAAGCGCCGGCGGCAGATAAGAGAACTGCACATTTCGGAAGACCCGCTCCGGGTGGGGCATCAGGACAGTCACATGGCCACTCCGACTGGTGACGGCCGTAATACCCAGTGCAGACCCATTGGGATTGGCGGGATAACGCTCGGTGGGCTGACCGGCCGCATCGACGTACCGCATGGCCACCAGTGTCTGGGCCTGCGCCCGCGCGGCATCCGAGTGATGGGACCAGTCTGCCCGCCCCTCGCCATGAGAGACCACAATTGGCAGACGGGCTCCGGCCATGTCCCTGAAAAAGACTGAGGGCGACTCCACCACCTCGACAAACGAGAGTCGGGCCTCGAATTGCTCGGACAGATTCCTTCGGAACCTCGGCCAGTGGTCTGCCCCGGGAATAATGGAGGCCAGGCTGCTCAACATCTGACAGCCATTGCAGACGCCCAGGGCAAATCGGCTCTCGTCGGCCAGAAATGCCTCGAAGGAGGCCCGCAGGGCTGGGTTGTAAAAGATGGACCGAGACCATCCCTGACCAGCCCCCAGCACGTCGCCGAAAGAGAAGCCCCCACAGGCCACAAAACCCTGGAAGTCCTTCAGGTCCACCCGGCCCTCGGCGAGGTCCGACATGTGAACGTCCCAGGATTCAAAACCCGCTGCATGGAAGGCCGCAGCCATTTCGACCTGACCATTCACGCCCTGCTCTCGCAAGACAGCGACTCTGGGCGGCACCCCACGGTTTACCAGTGGAGCCTGCAGGGCACTGATGAGCGTTGTGGGCAGGACCACCGGCATGGGATCGGCCGACGAGAGCTGGTCTTCGTAGTCCTGGGCCACCGCCTGGGGATTGTCCCGCTGACTTGCGATCTGGCGGGAGGCAGACGACCAGGCCGCCTGAAGCTTTTTTCGGGGGGCACTAAAAATACACTTGGCATCCCGATAAATCTCGATGCTGTCTCGAGGATTTGGACTGGCGACCTCGAAGGCATGTTTGGACAGGTCATGGGCCCGCAGAATGTCCATGAAGGCCGACCGGTTGGCCTTGGCTAGCTGAATCACCACTCCCAATTCTTCATTGAACAGAGCCTTGAGGGTCCACTCGGCCCTCTGCACTGCTACCTGGTCTGGGCGAATTTTGAAGTCGCCCCAGTCGGCCGCTACGGGGTCGATGGTCAGCAAGTCCACATTGATGGTGAGGCCACAACGAGTGGCAAAGGCCATCTCGGCCAGACAGGCCAGCAGGCCTCCATCTGAGCGATCGTGGTAGGCCAGGACCAGCTGCTGCTCGCGGGCCTGCAAGAGGGCTTTGCGCAAACGCTCAAGCTGCTGGACGTCATCAAGATCGGGCACAGCCTCTCCGAAGACTCCCTGCGTCTGGGCGAGAATGGATCCGCCCAGCCTGGCCTGACCAAGGCCCAAGTCGATCAGAATCAAAACGCTCTCGCTCTCGGTCTGCATCACCGGTGTCCAGATCTGACGGACATCCTCAATCGGCGAGACGGCGGTTAAGTTCAGCGAGACCGGCGAGATGACCGACTGAAGATGGCCCTGGTCATCTTTCCACTGTGTCCGCATGCTGAGCGAGTCTTTCCCGACCGGTATCGAGAGACCAAGGGCCGGGCAGGCCTCCATGGCCAGGGCTTCAACGGCCTCGTAGAGCGCAGCATCCTGTCCTGGCTCACCACAGGCCGCCATCCAGTTGGCACAGAGCTTGGTCTTGCGAAAATCATCGACAGGTGCCGCCAGTAGGTTGGTCAAGACCTCTCCAAGGGCCATGCGTGCAGAGGCTGCGGGGTTAAGAATTGCCAATGGTGGACGCTCTGCGGTGGCAATGGCCTGACCCCCAAAGCCCTCGTAGTCCCAGAGAGTCGCAGCCACGTCGGCCACCGGGGTCTGCCAGGGGCCGACCATGGGATCTCGGGCTGTGAGCCCACCAACGGTGCGATCGCCGATGGTAATCAGGAATTGTTTGGAACCCACCGTGGGCTGGGCCAAGACCGACTCAATGGCCTGGCCGAGGTCGATCTGGGTGAGGTCTAGGGCATTGACGGGCTGCTGGACTCGTCGAACATTGCGATGGACCTTGGGCGGTTTGCCCAGCAGGACCTGCAGAGGCATCTCCACTGGCTGCTGGGCCCCCTTCGGTGCCTGACTGTCCACGAGTTCAAGGTGATGAGCGTCGGTGGCAAGGCCCACCACCGCCATGGGACAGCGCTCGCGGGCGCAGATCTGCGCAAATCGATCTTCCTGGTCCGGCGCAATGGCCAGAACATAACGCTCCTGCGACTCATTGCACCAGATCTCTGCCGGCGACAGGCCCTTCTCGTCGAGCGGGACTCGTCTGAGCTCAAAACGGCCGCCCCGGTCTGCCCCGTGGACCAACTCTGGAAAGGCGTTGGACAGACCGCCCGCGCCGACATCGTGAATCGAAAGGATGGGATTTTCCTGGCCCAACGCGACGCAGGCATCAATGACCTCCTGCGCACGACGTTGCATCTCGGGGTTGCCCCTCTGGACGGAATTGAAGTCGAGGTCGGCCTGATTGGTGCCCGTCTGCATGGAGGAGGCGGCACCGCCTCCCATGCCGATTCGCATACCCGGGCCACCCAGCTGAATCAGAAGAGACCCTGGTGCAATGCCGTGCTTGTCGACCAGAATCTCTCGGATCACACCGACACCCCCGGCCAACATGATTGGCTTGTGATAGCCCCAACGCTGGCCTGCATGGTCGAGCTCAAAACTTCTGAAATAACCCAGCAGATTCGGGCGGCCGAATTCGTTGTTAAAGGCGGCACCCCCCAGCGGTCCCTCCGTCATGATCGACAGCGGCGAGGCGATTCGGTCGGGTGCATGGGAGCGGCCATCAAAGTGCAAACCAGAGACTGCAAAGCCCGTCAGGCCAGCCCGAGGCTCCGCGCCCCGACCCGTGGCCCCCTCGTCTCGAATCTCACCACCAGCCCCGGTAGCAGCTCCCGGAAATGGTGAGATGGCGGTTGGGTGGTTGTGGGTCTCGGCCTTCAGAACGGTGTGCAGGGCCTCGGTCTGGGCCCGGTAGGGTCCTGGCTGGCCGGCTGGAGGAGCCCAGCGTGTCGCCCTGGCGCCCTCCAAGACGGCCGCATTGTCGGCGTAGGCACTCAGGGTATGGTCGGGCGTCTGTTGGTGCGTATGGCGAATCATCCCGAACAGTGACCGGGGCATGGCCTGGCCATCGATGGTGAAATCTGCATTGAAGATCTTGTGTCGGCAGTGTTCGGAGTTGGCCTGGGCAAACATCATGAGTTCGACATCGGTGGGATCACGCCCCAGACGCTGGTAGGCCTCCACCAGATAGTCCACTTCATCGTCCGACAAGGCCAGTCCCAGTGATTGGTTGGCCTGCGCGAGTGCGGTTCGGGCCGCCTGCCCTCGGTCTCCCAGGGCAATAAGCCCCAGGCCCTGCGCATCAGGAGCCTCAAACAAATCGAGGGGCGGCTCTCCCTCGAAGAGTTGCTCAATCATGCGATCGGCCAGAAGGTTCGCAACGGCGGGGGTGAGCCCCGAGGCCCTGGCCGGCAGCAGGAGGTCGAAGCAGATGCCACGCTCTAAGCGACTGACCTCTGACAGGCCGCAGGACAACAAAATATCGGAGGCCTTAGAGGACCAAGGCGAACGAGTACCGCGACGCGGGAAGACCCAAATCCGCTGGCCTTTTTTGGGCGGGGCGAAGACCAAGCCCTCGAGATCAAGCAGATCCGTCAGCAACTGACGCGCTTTTTCAGAGGACTCCAGGACGTCAGGCTGGGAGAATTCGGTGAGATAGGCCCAGCGAGCACCAAGGATCTCAAGGGCTGGCAGGGCGGACTGAAGACTCTGAAGAAGCCGGGCCTGACGGAAGGCAGAAAGCGCCTGCGCCCCCGGGAGGCAGCGGACTATGGACATAGACCGCAATTATACGATCCGGCCGGCCTTCATCTGAATCACCCGGTCACAGCGGGCTGCCAGAGACTGGTCGTGAGTCACCACCACGACCGTGGTCTGGTGCTGTCTCTGGAGCTCGAAGAACAGGGCCATGACGCGGTCTCCGCTGGCCGCATCCAGACTGCCGGTCGGCTCATCGGCCAACAGCAACCGTGGCGAGAGTGCGAAGGCTCGGGCAAGGGCAACCCGCTGCTGCTCCCCGCCACTGAGGGTTGCAGGAAAGTGACGCATGCGCTGGGCAAGTCCGACCCGCTCCAACAAGTCCTCAGCCCGCTGGGTCTCTTGGGCCCGGCCGGCCAGTGCAAGAGGCAGCAGGACGTTCTCAAGGGCACTGAGTTGGGGCAGGAGCTGAAAAGACTGAAAAACAAAACCCAGGCTGCCGTTGCGCCGGGCCGCCCGTTGTTCTTCTGACAGGCCGCTAATGGGCTCACCAAACCAGCAGACGGTCCCACCGGTGGGCGTATCCAGCCCCCCTAAGAGACCCAACAGGGTGGACTTCCCGCAGCCCGAAGGACCGCAGAGTGCCAGAGAACTCGCCGCAGGCACGGCCAGAGAAATCTCAGAGAGAATGTCGATGGAATCTTCCCCATCAAAGACCGTCTTAGAGAGGCTATCGGCCTCAAGTGCATATGCTGACAAAACGCGTTTTCCTCTCGGTACTTTTTGCTGGTCTACTGGCCCCACTGTCCCCCGCAGGCGCCAGCACCGAACCGAGCATACTGGTTTATGGTGACAGCCTCTCGGCAGCCTACGGACTGGCCCGAAATCAAGGATGGCCCACCCTCTTGCAAGACCGTCTGAGGGCCCAGGGGTTCCCCCATCAGGTGGTCAACCGCAGCCTATCAGGCGAGACTACTTTTGGCGGGCGCCAGCGCTTCGAGCGTGTCCTGCGGCAGGTCAGACCCTCGTTGGTGGTCTTGGCTCTGGGGGCCAACGATGCCCTACGAGGACTGTCTCTGGCACAGACCCGGCAGAACCTGGCCCTTATCATTGAAAAGAGTCTTCAGCAGAAGTCCTCGGTCATTCTGGTGGGCATCCGTCTGCCCCCAAACTACGGCCCCACCTACGACCAACAGTTTCAGGCGGTCTACCAAGGCCTGTCCAAACAATATCCCGTGAGACTCGTTCCCTTCATGCTCGAGGGGTTCGCCCTGGACGAATCCTTTTTTCAAGCTGACCGCATCCATCCAAATGCCAAGGCCCAACCGCTCATACTCGACACCCTATGGCCCTCCATCCAGTCGTCTCTTCCATCACCCAGCCGGCCGTGAGCGCCACCCGCCTACTCCTGGGGCCGGCTTGCCGCAAGACCCCAATGGGCTTGGCGTCTCTGGTCATGCTTGCGGGGCTCTGCATTGGGTCGTCTGCCATGGCCCTCGACTTTGATGACATCGCAAAAGAGGGTGAACTCCGCTTTCTTGCGGTTCACCCAGAGCCCCAGACCTACTCCTATGAGTCGCACGTCAACATCGATGCCGAGAGCCTGTCCTCTGGCCGGGTTGGTGTCTCGACCTGCCATCGTCAGCTTGATCCCATCCGCAAGGTGGTCATTGCCTTTAATCCCAAGCGCCTGATTGGCCTGTCAGTGGTCTCTCACAGCGGCATCGAGCAGGTCCAGGCCGAAGGCCATCATGTCACGCTTACCGGCGTCCAAAAAGGCGCCAACATCTGCATTAACCTCACCAGCCAGGCTCTGGACCGTCTGGACGGAACCGGAAAGAACTTTCAGCTTCATGCGGGTCCGCTCATGCGACGCTATCTGGACGGCTACCTACCGATGCAGGCACGGCTGCATGTTCACTGGCCGGCCGACCTCCTGAGGCTGGCCTCCGTGGACCCAAGCCCCCGAGAAGGGGTCCGGCTCACGACCAGCCAAGAAGGGGCTGCCCTCGACCTCATATTCGCAGGTCGGTTTACGGGCAGCTTTCTGCTAAGAGCCCCCTGAGTCTACTTTGTGTACTTGTAAAAGCTGTCGTTGAGATAACGGGAGACGTGGGCAATCTCCTCCTCAAACCAGCCTGACCTCGTGCGGTTCGCACAGAACTCCACCATGCCCTTGAGCTGCGTGGCATTGGTCATCTTGCGAGAAAACTCCGAATAGAGCTCCTCACCCTTGCCGTCGGGCATCATGGAGTTGTGGCACGACACACACTTGGCCGCATGCAGGGCCTGCCCCTTTGCTGCCACACCGGTGGGAAAGGGCTGGGCTTGTGCGGCCGACCACGAGAGCAAGGCGATTGATACCGCCAACGAAAACTGACGCATCACCATATTCAGGTCTCCATAAAAAAGGGCCGCTGATTCTCACCAGCAGCCCTTTCACTCTAAGGCCAATCAGAATTTCTCGGGTTACAAGACAATTCCGGGATTACCCTTCATGCCGATGAGCTTGGGGGTATTGATCTTGCGGGGTGAGATCTTTTTCTTGTCCTTCAGCCAGGTCTCCACCACATCCCAGACCGGCACACCGGTTGCTCCTTCGGCCACGGGCGCCCAGCCGGCCACCTTGTATTTCTTGCTGGCTTCAATGGGCTTTCCGTTAAGACGCATGTCCTGAATACGGCTGCCCATCTTTTCCAGGGGCGCACAGGCGTACTGTAGACCCCCCACACGGACCATGTCACCGCCCTGCTGGTAGTAGGGATCGGGGTTGAAGAGGTTGTCGCAGACGTCCTCGAGAACCGTCTTGATCATCTCGCCCGTCATCTCGGTCAGGGTGGAATAGGAGTAGGTAGTGGCAGTCTGATCCATAACATGCTCACGCGTAATCGCCTGTCCTGGCAGCAGCGAGGTCCCCCAGCGGAAACCAGGTGAGAAGGCCAGGTCGGCCCCCTTGACTTCCATCAGTGCATCCACAATGAGTTGGTCAAAACTGCCGTTGAAGTTGCCGCGTCGGTAGAGCATGCCCTCGGTCACAGCCAGCGTCTCTTCAAGCTTGGCCTTGTATGGCGCGCGTACTCGGTCAATAAAGGCCTGCATATCCTTGTCAGCGGGCAGCATGTCGGCAAAGACGGGCAGAAGCTTGTAGCGGAAGTCGGCGACCTTGCCGTTTTTAACGTCGAAGTCCAGCACGCCCAGAAACTTGGTGTTGGAGCCGGCGTTGGTTACCAGCGTGACACCGCCAGCGTTTTTCACCTTAATCGGCTGGATCACGCCGTCGTGGGTGTGACCACCCAAAATAGCGTCGATGCCACGAACGCGCGAGGCCATCTTCAGGTCGACGTCCATGCCGTTGTGAGAAATGACGACCACCACTTTGGCTCCCTTCGCACGGCACTCGTCGACCATCTTCTGCATGTTGTCGTCTTGAATTCCGAAGGTCCAGTCGGGTACAAAGTGCCGAGGATTTGCAATCGGGGTGTAAGGGAAGGCCTGGCCAATCACCGCCACGGGAATGCCATTCTGCTGACGGATGACATAGGGCTTGAAGACGGGGTCGCCGAAATCATTGGTCTTGACGTTTTGGGCCAAGAATTCAATCTTGCCGGCCAGGTCCTTCTTCACGATCTCCATGACGCGGTCAGCGCCGTAGGTAAATTCCCAGTGGGGACACATCATGTCAACGCCCAGCAACTTGGTCGCATCGACCATGTCCTGACCGTTGGTCCAGAGTGCAGTGGCCGAACCCTGCCAGGTGTCACCACCGTCGACCAAGAAAGCCTGGGGACGGCTGGCACGCATCATCTTGACCAGCGTGGCGAGGTGCGCAAAGCCACCCACCTTGCCGTAGGCCTTGGCTGATTTTTCAAAGTCGAGGTAGGTATAGGCATGGGCCAGCGGCGACTGCAGGGGGATGCCGTATTTTTTTAGAAGCGCCTCGCCGACGAGGTGGGGCACCTGTCCTTGCATGCTGCCCACACCCAGGTTGACGTTGGGCTCGCGAAAGTAGACGGGCATGAGTTGCGCATGACAGTCTGTGAAGTGCAGAAAGCTCACGTTGCCAAACTTGGGCAGTTCGTAAAGCTTGCCTGCCTTCGATGCAGCGGCTGCGGCCTCCCCCCAGCTGCCAAACATGCCAGCGGCCGCACCTGCGGCCATGACACCCATAAATTCCCGACGATTCAGTTCCATGTTTATATGCCTATTGATGAATATTTTTATACGTAAAAAGGCCCCTCTGTAAAAAAGGGGCCTTGATGAACCACATGTAGTGGAACAGCTTACTTCTGATTGACCGGCGAGTTGGGATCCAAGAGCAAGGCCATGATGTCCTTCATCTGCTTTTCTGTCAGGATGTTCTGGTGACCAAAGCGTGGCATGTTGGTGCAGGCGTTGTAGGCCTTGGCGTTATAAATCTTGCCCCAGGTGTACTTGACGATGTCATCGCCGTAGCCCCGCAGAGCTCCGTAGTTGTAAAGGCTTGGGCCGAGCGTACCGTAAGAGATCTCCTGCTTGCTGATCTGGTGGCAGTTGTAGCAGTTGCCCCCGTTCGGCTCTCCTGCTTTGTCTGTGAAGGTCATGCCACGGCCACTCTGGGCCTCCTTCTCACCCTGCTTCCAGTCGCCCAAGAACTTGCCATCGGAAGGAAACTTGACGGTCTTCATGTTGGCTTCTTCAATCGACTTGCGGACAGCGGGGTCCAGGTCTTTACCGGCCATCTCCGCGGCAGAACAGGCCTTGTTGACGGCATCCTGGTTGAGGCGGTCCGTCTTGGCGATGCCCTTTTCCTTGAACGAGGACTTGAGCGCATCCTCCGCCATCTTGTCGAGGTCGGCTGCCGAGTAGGTCTGGGCACATCCGGCAATCGCCAGAATAGATGCAGAAACGAGTGCAATGGTTGTTTTTTTCATGTTCTAGTCTCCTGGCCTGATTAGCGCTTGATGGTTGGGGCCAATGACTTCACGCCCTGACCTTGCACCCCCATATAGACCGACAAAGCTACCGATGTCTCACTACCGAAGGCAAGGTCTGGGAATCGCTGCTGACGGTAGCAGTCATTTAGGCGTTGCTGCATGGGCCAGAGTTGACCGTTGCTCACGCGATAAGCAGGCCAAGAGGTAAAGGCCTCACCGGCGGGCTTGTTTTGAGTGAGGTTCGGCAGACCCTGCAGACGAATCCGAGTGTTATCGGCCGCGTGACAAGTTGCACAGGAGAAGTCATACGGACCGGCCCGATAGAAAAATGTTCGCTTGCCGACCTCGTACATGCGCTTCTCTTCGGGGTGGCCCTGGGGAACCGCAACCGGCATGCCCTTTGACTGAGCCGCAACATAGGTAACCAGGGCAATTACTTTTTTATGGTCGTCCTTGTTGTAGTCCGCCACCTTGGGCTCTACACCCTGCAGCGTCTGCATGCAATAGGCCAGACGCATTTCCAGATCCTGGACCTTGCCCGCATCTGAGAAGTAGCGAGGAAGCTGAACGTAAGCGCCTTTGACAACGCCGGCACCCAGGCCCAGGTCACACTTCTCTAGAGAGGCGTTCTTGGGTCCTGCCTTTTTCTTCCAAATCTCCTCGCCTTCCATCTCGAAGAGCTCGGCTGGGTTGCCGTCGGCAATCAGTTCGCGATAGCGATCAATGCCTTTTTCGGTTTCGGTCTTCTGTGCGAACGCAGGGGCGCTCAACACAAACCCACTCGCGACAGCGAGAGTCGCTATTATTTTTAGACTCATGGTTGTGTCTCCTCGATGACAAAGAAATATGAACGAATGAAACCTCTAGTCTAAAAAACTACGGAGCCACTGGGACTCCGTAATTTCACCGGCTTAGGCTACTGCTGCCTCGTCGGTACGGCTCTCGCCCTTGTTGTCTTTCCAGGTCACGACGATCTTGTCGCCTGCCTTGGCCCCCTTGACCTTGAACTGCAGGTAGGGGTTCTTGGAGACCGCAGGACCCCACTGGGCGACCATGACCTGCTTGCCATTGTGGGAGGCGGTGACCTCTTGGATGAACCAGGCGGGAATAACGTTGCCATCACTACCCTTTCGCTGACCGGTCTCCATTTCATGGGCCATCAGGACGCGGACGTCTGCTACATCACCCTCAGCACGGGCACGAATACGCATTGGACTTGCCATTTTTAAATCTCCTTGAATTCGTTAAGTTAAGTCGCTTGGCGGGAGGCGATTAGCCGCCGCAACCGCCCAGGGTGACCTTGACTTCTTTTTTGGTCATGTAGAACTTGCCGTCGGCCTTCACCAGCGCGTAGACGTCAGAGCTCTGGCCCATCTTGACCCGCATGGAGACATCTGCAGGGGCGTTGGCGCTGAACTCGTACATGCCGGCCATCATGGCGGGGTTCTTCTCAACCATCACGGCGATCATCTCGGTCTTGGCGATCTTGCTGGCCACACCGACGGGAACCACTGCACCGTTTTCGGCGATGTCAGGCGAGGTAATAACCACGTCTGCGCTGTTGGCGGGATTGGAGACGCCCAAGACTTTCAGGGTGTCAGCGATGGACTTGGTCTCAAAGGCGGCCTTGTTCCAGGCGGCCATGGCGGGGTTGGCTGCGAAAAAACCCATGGAGGCCAATGCCGTGTAGACGGCGGCGCCGCTACCAGCTTTCAGTACTTCACGACGATTCATGCTCATGTGTTGCTCCTCTAAAAGGCGTTAATAGACGGGTTACTTTTTTACTGTGGTCGTGTCAAGACCACGAGCAGGACCAATGGGTCGGTTCTGCTCAATCAGGTTGCCGTGGCTGTCCACCGCGGAGCCGGGCAGAAATGAAGTAATTGTTACCTCTTTCTTGCAATCCTTCATGCAGGCGACATTCTTGACATCGGGCTTTCCCTTGAGGTCCCAGAGGCCGTGGTTGGTCTGCATGCCGTTGCGATTGGGCATCTTCTTCTGGACCTCGGCAATGTTTTTGTCTGACAAGACGAAGTCAGACGGCACTATCTCACCGAGGTTCAGAATGTAGGCCACGACAGAGTAGACCTCCTCGGTGGTCAGGGTCTTGGGGTTGGTCCAGGGCATGGCCCGGTTGATGTAGTCCCAGAGGGTCGAGACCGTGGCCACCTTCATCAGTGTGGTCCGCTGGGGGAAATCAACCCGGGCCAGGTTGGCCACCTTGCCAGACTTGATGTCGGCCGCTGTGGTTCCACCTGCGATGGGGGTAAAGACCTCGGTGCTCTCCCCAAAGACGCCGTGGCAGCTGGCGCATTTGGCTTCCCAGACGTCCTGCCCCTTGGCGACCGACCCCGATCCAGCGGGCAGACCCTTGAAGTCGGGACGAACATCGATGTCCCAGGCCTTGATCTCGTCGGCGGTTGCCGTACGACCAATTCCCGTGAGCTGGGCTGCGCCAACCGACGCTGCGACCGCGAGACCGGCGACTGCCAGACCAAACTTAGCTAACTTGAACATTGCTGACCTCCCCTGTCTCAGCCACTTTCCAGGACTGAATCATGTTGTTGTGATAGATGGATCGAGTGCCCCGCACTTGGCGAAGCTGGTGGATGGTGGGCTGGACGTAGCCCGTCTCATCCATGGCCCGCGACTGCAGAATGGCTGGCGCGCCGTTCCAGACCCAGTCAATGTTAAACCTTGAGAAGGCTTTTGAGTGCTGTGGCCCCTCGAGTCTGGCGGTTCGCCAGTTTTTACCGCCGTCGACGGAGACGTCGACCCGCTTGATCCGGCCGCGGCCAGACCAGGCAAGACCGCTGATGTTGTAAAAGCCTTTGTCCAGCATAGTCTGTCCACCGGAGGGCGAGGTGATAACCGACTTGGTCTCTTGGATTCCGGTGTATTGACGATGGGAGCCATCGGGCATCAGGTCGATGTAGTGAACGGCCTCGTCTTTCGTGGCCCACTTCATGTCACCCACCTCGATGCGGCGAAGCCATTTCACCCAGGACACACCCTGGATACCAGGCACGACCAGCCGCAGGGGATAGCCGTTTTCAGGGCGCAGCATCTCACCGTTCATGCCGTAGGCGACGATGACGTCGTCTAGCGCCCGATCGATGGGGATGGTTCGGGTCATGGAAGAGCCATCCGCACCCTCGCCCAGTATGTATTTGCCGTTTTTCTTGTCGTAGCCACAGTCCTCAAGCAGCACAGACAGGGGCACGCCCGTGAACTCTGAGCAAGAGACCATGCCATGGGTGTACTGAACGGTGGGAACGGCCACGTTGCCCCACTCCATGGCGGTGTTAGCCCCGCACTCAATGAAGTGAATTCGGGAGACCGATGGCAGACGCATGAGGTCGTCCATGGTGTAGACCTTGGGGTTTTTCACCAGGCCGTTGATCATGAGGCGGTGCTTGGAGGGGTCGATATCCCACCAGCCCTGGTGATGGCGCTCAAAGTGCAGGCCACTGGGCGTGATGATGCCGAAGGTGCCTTGCAGCGGCGTGAAGGCGACCGAGGCGGCCGAGACCCTGGTAAGACCTGGGGATTCACGGCGCTGGAGGCCTTTTTCGTATTTGGAGGGCAGGCCATAGCCGTTGGCGGCTACGGGTGCACCGAGCCCGACCGAATGCTCGGGCAGGGTCAGGATGTTGGGGTCTCCCTTGCCACTCACAGGATTGGAGGCAGCCTGCGCAGCGGCGGCTAGACCGAGTCCCGCCGAGGCTGCTGAGGCCGCTAGAAATTTACGACGCATGTTCTCTGGCGACTTGGCGTCTTCTTTCACCAAGAAGTTCTCGGGTGCCTTCAGCAGGCGCCCAAGTGGTTGTTGCGGTTTGGTCACAGGACACTCCCCCTTAAACAGTTTATTTTTATAAAAAACAATGACATAACAGACACTTCAAAACCAATTTGTACAACTTAATTCATTGCCAGCCGAACGCAGACTGACCGGCAGAGCTCTGTGATCATGGGGTCAGAAATCTTATAAAAAACAAAGGTCCCCTCGCGCCGACGGCTGAGCACCCCGGCTCGGTAGAGCATGCTGAGGTGGCGAGAGACATTTGGCTGGGGCAGGCTGGTTAGATCAACGACTTCTTGGACGGAGCGCTCGTCTGTGCAGACCGCCTGGATAATGCGCAGACGGGCTGGCTCTGAGAGCAGAGAGAAGTACTGGGCCGCCCGATCGAAAATGAACGTGAGTTCGTCTTGATCCTGCGTCAGGTCATCGACGATGCCCTGCCCTTTGACGCAGTCAGAGGACTGGACTTTTCGCGATAATTTCGTAGTTTCTCCACCCATGGACGTGGACAATATTCTTCTATAGGCATATAGTCAATCATAAGATGTGACGCGGCGCACAAGGGTTTTACCGCCGCCAAACTGCCCATGTCCAAGAGCCCCAGACTCCTTCCCGCCCAAGACCTCGGTCGTCTTTTGCGCCGGGCCCGAGAGGCCCGCGGGAAGCTGGTGCCTGCGGTGATGGTGGGCTCAGCCCACTGCCCCTGGTGCGAACTCATCACCAAAGAGCAACTCCTGCCCCGCATGGCCAGTAGCCTGGAGCCCAGCCTCGTCGTTCTCGACTTTGACCTTGGCGACCCCAGACCCGTCGAGGGGCTAAGCCTCCAAGCGCTGACGTCAACACGACCCCTCTCCCCTGCGGACTGGGCAAGAGCCCACCGGTATGTCCTAGCCCCCACAGTGGTCTTTGTTGACCAGTTAGGCCATCCCATCCTGGAGCCTCTCATCGGCTATGCCTCACGCGACTTCTATGGGGCCTACCTGGAGGACCGAATCCTGCGAGCCCAGGCATACTGGCGGAAGATCTAAGTCCTCACGCCATGCAAAGCATCGTTGAATTCAAACAAAGAGAGAGCCTTCACGAGGAGGTCCATGCTCGCCCCCCGATCGCCCTCTGGCCCCAGGAGCGGATCATTCACCAGGCTTTCCTCATCACTCGCCCCGCCCAACGGGACATGCAGCGTGAGTGGATCGATGCCCTGTCTCGCGTTCTGCAACAACCTGGCCATCCCGTGCATGGTTTCAGCGTGCGGGTGTTGGAACTCGATCCGGCCCCCTCTCGACTACTGCTGAAGTGGGAGATGCACGGCGAGTTCTGTGCCGTG
>CALMJH010000062.1 GCA_937864175.1 uncultured Burkholderiales bacterium | reverse complement strand
AAACAAGGCCTGGTTGTGGGCCAGGGTCTTGCCAAAACCAAAGCCCGGATCCAGCAGAATCTGCGACTGCTCGAGCCCCAGAGCCATCAGCCGGTCACGCTGAGCCTTGAGAAACCCAGAGACCTCAGCCACCACGTCATCGTAATGGGGGTCGGTCTGCATGGTCTGTGGCTGACCCTGCATGTGCATGACGCAGACCATCAGGCGCTGCTCAACGATCTGAGGCACCAAGGCCTGCATTTCGGGTGAACGAAAGCCATCGACATCGTTGACCAGATCAATCCCTACGGCCATGGCCTGCCGAACCACCGCTGCACGACGGCTGTCGAGTGAGAGCGGAACGCCCAAGCCCTGCAGGGCCTCAATGACTGGAAGGACTCGATCAGCTTCCTCTTGAAGACTCACGGGTTGGGCGCCCGGCCGCGTACTCTCTCCACCGATGTCAATCAGATCTACACCGTCGTCGACCATCTGGTGGGCTGCGGCAATTGCTCGGTCTTGCTCGAAGTGCTGCCCACCATCGGAGAAGGAATCTGGTGTGACGTTCAGAATTCCCATGACCAGACAGCGGTCAGCGGGACACCGGTATCGGCCAATCTGAGAGACGGGGGGGCAGGCGGCGGAATTCACTGGAGAGATGGGCATGGCTCGGAGATGCTAGCCTGAAAATGAAAACGGCCCGCCCAGAGGCGAGCCGTTCGGTTTAGGACAGGCCTGCTTAGGCCGGTGCAGCAGCACTCTCGGGGGCGGGGCCGGTGGTTCCTTGACCAGCCGACGGTGCACTTCCACCACCAGCACCATTTTGCTTAGGCGGACGAGGATCACGGCCTTCAATGATGTCGTTGATTTGGTCTGCATCGATGGTCTCCCACTCGAGCAGGGCCTTGGCCATGGCATGCATCTTGTCCTTGTTGTCCTCGATCAGCTTGCGGGCCACCGAGTACTGCTTGTCGATGATCTTACGGATCTCGGCATCAACCTTCTGCATGGTCGCCTCAGAGAGGTTGGTGGTCTTGGTAATCGAACGGCCCAAGAAGACCTCACCCTCGTTCTCGGCATAGACCATGGGGCCCAGGCTGTCGGTCATGCCGTAGCGGGTCACCATGTCACGAGCCAGGCCAGTTGCGCGCTCGAAGTCGTTCGAGGCCCCAGTAGTCATCTGATCCATAAAGACCTCTTCAGCGATACGGCCACCGAAGAGGACCGAGATCATATTGAGCATCCGGTCTTTGTCCATGCTGTAGCGATCGCCCTCGGGCAGCTGCATGGTGACACCCAGCGCACGACCACGGGGAATAATGGTGACCTTGTGAACCGGGTCGGTCTTGGGCAGCAGCCGGGCAACCAAGGCATGACCAGACTCGTGATAGGCGGTGTTACGACGCTCTTCCTCTGGCATCACCACGGACTTGCGCTCAGCGCCCATCAGAATCTTGTCTTTGGCCCGTTCGAAGTCGTCCATTTCCACCAGCCGGCCATTGCGACGGGCAGCAAACAGGGCGGCCTCGTTGACCAGGTTGGCCAGATCGGCACCCGACATGCCGGGCGTCCCACGGGCCAGAATGTCAGCCTTAACGTCCGGACCAATGGGAACCTTGCGCATGTGAACGTTGAGAATCTGCTCGCGTCCGCGGACGTCGGGCAGCGGCACCACGACCTGCCGGTCAAAACGGCCAGGACGCAGCAGGGCTGGGTCAAGGACATCGGGCCGGTTGGTGGCCGCGATCACAATGATGCCCTGGTTGGTCTCAAAGCCATCCATCTCGACGAGCATCTGGTTGAGGGTCTGCTCCCGCTCATCGTTGCCCCCACCAAGGCCGGCGCCACGCTGACGACCGACCGCATCGATTTCGTCGATGAAGATGATGCAGGGAGCCTGCTTCTTGGCGTTTTCAAACATGTCGCGCACGCGGGCAGCACCCACACCCACAAACATCTCGACGAAGTCCGAGCCCGAGATCGAGAAGAAGGGCACCTTGGCTTCGCCAGCGATGGCCTTGGCCAGAAGGGTCTTACCGGTACCGGGCGAGCCCACCATCAGTACGCCACGGGGGATCCGACCACCCAGCTTTTGAAATTTCGATGGGTCCCGCAAGAACTCGACCAGTTCGGTAACGTCTTCTTTGGCCTCGTCGCAGCCCGCCACATCGGCAAAGGTGACGTGGTTGGTGTTTTCGTCGAGCATGCGGGCCTTGCTCTTACCGAAAGAAAAGGCGCCGCCGCGGCCTCCGCCTTGCATCTGGCGCATAAAGAAGACCCAGACGCCAATGAGCAGCAGCATGGGGAACCAGGAGACAAAAATGCTCATCAGCAGCGAGGGCTGCTCTTCGGCCTTGGCCGAGACCGTGACTCCGTATTTCATGAGGTCGGAGACCATCCAGAGGTCCTGAGGAGCATTGACCACAATGGGCCGCTCGTCGGTGGTGACGGCTCGGACTGTCCGGCCGTCTACGATGGCGGAACGAATGCGGCCTTGTTTGGCTTCTTCCATGAACTGGGTGTAGGAGACCTCGAGGCCGCGGGAAGTCCCGCCTTCGAACTGGCGAAACACCGAAAACAGCACCAGGCCGATCACCATCCAGATGGCAACCTTGGAGAACACGTTGTTCAAGACCCACTCCTTTTATGAAAAAACCAACCGAAACACTAGGATACCCCTGGATCCCTTTGGTTCCCAGTCAATCCTCGCTATTTCGACGATTGATGTTTTAAATCACGCCCCAGCAAAAAAAGCTCAGACGACTCCGCCCGGGAGGCCGCCGGCTTTCGTGAAGAGACCTTTTCGAAGACTTTCTTAAAGGACTCCACCAGCTGGCTGTAACCGCTCCCCTGGAAGGTCTTGACCAGCAGGGCCCCCTGGGGCTTTAAATGCTGCTGTGCAAAATCCAGCGCCAGCTCGCAGACATGCATGACACGGGCGGTATCGGCTGAGGCCACACCCGACATATTGGGGGCCATATCCGACAACACAAGGTCTAGTTTCTGGCCCGCCAGGAGGTCACTTAGCTGGCGCTCCACCTCAGCCTCCCGAAAATCCCCCTCAATGAAGCTGACGTCCGCTATGGGGTCCATGGGCAGCAAATCCAGCGCAACAATGGTGCCGTGAATGCCCTGGGAGCCTTTTTTGGCCAGTCGTTCGCGCAGCACCTGGGACCAGCTGCCCGGGGCCGCGCCCAGGTCGACCACTGCCATACCCGGCCGAATGAGCCGGTCTTTTTCGTCAATTTCCAGCAGCTTGAAGGCTGCCCGAGACCGGTATCCCCGCTGCTGGGCCTGCCGGACGTAAGGGTCGGTGACATGCCGGTGGACCCAGGCGGCGTTGAATTTGTTCTTGGCCATGGGCCTTGCCGACCGCTGCTATCGGTATTGGACTTCTAGAATCTCAACCTCGCGTTGGCCACTGGGGGCGGAGACCACGACGACGTCGCCGACCGACTTGCCAATGAGCGCCCGGGCAATCGGGCTCGAGATCGAGATCTTCTGAAGCTTGACATCGGCCTCGTCATCCCCGACGACCTTGTAGGTCATGGTCTCTCCGGAGTCGAGGTCTTCCATGGTGACCGTGACCCCGAAGACGACTCGGCCGTCTTGCTCCAGGGTCTTGGGGTCGATGATCTGGGCGGTGGAGAGCTTGGCCTCGAGCTCGGCGATGCGGCCCTCAATAAAGCCCTGGCGCTCTTTGGCGGCATCGTATTCGGCATTCTCGGAGAGGTCGCCCTGAGCCCTCGCCTCTGCAATGGCATTGACCACGCTGGGACGCTCAACATGCTTCAGATGATGAAGCTCTTTTTTTAGGGCCTCTGCGCCCTCAATCGTCAGTGGGGTGGTGCTCATTCGACATCCTTTGGCAACAGTGAAAGGTCACTGGTCTTTTCAGAGAGCCTACTCCTCAGTGCGGGGCAGCGGGCTGAGTTTTTAGGCTCCGGTGGAGACTCTGCAGGTCGTAGACCTGGAGGCGAGATTCTGCAATGCTTTGCATGCCTTGAACAGCCGCCAGAGCCCCCGCCACCGTGGTGTAGGTGGTGACCCGTTGGGCCAGAGCAGTGGTTCGGATGGAGCGAGAGTCGGCCATGGCCGTCCGCTTCTCTTCTACGGTGTTGACAATAAAACTAATCTCGCCGTTTTTGATCATGTCGACCACATGGGGCCGTCCCTCGGTGACTTTGTTGACCACCGTCACCGTCAGGCCCTGGGCCAAGAGGGCTGCAGCCGTGCCGCGGGTGGCAATGAGCTTGTAGCCCATGGCCTGCAGGACCCGGGCCACCTCGATCGCAGCAGGCTTGTCACCGTTCTTGACGCTGATAAAAGCCAGGCCGCCCTTGGCAGGGTCGGGCAGGCTTGTGCCCGCGCCAATCTGAGACTTCACAAAGGCTTCTACGAAGGTGGGGGCCACGCCCATGACCTCGCCGGTGGACTTCATCTCAGGACCCAAGACCGTGTCCACCCCGGGAAACTTGACGAAGGGGAAGACCGCCTCTTTCACGGAGTAATAGGGTGGGACCACCTCTCCCGAGACGCCCTGCTCTTCGAAGGTCTTGCCCAACATAGCGCGGGCCGCAATCTTGGCCAGCTGACGGCCAGTGGCCTTGGAGACAAAGGGCACCGTTCGGGAAGCCCGGGGATTCACCTCAAGCACAAAAACCGTGCCGTTCTGGATGGCGAACTGAACATTCATTAGGCCAACCACATTCAGGGCCCGCGACATCAGAATCGTCTGCCGCTTCAGCTCGGCAATGAGCTCGTTAGACAGCGAGTGCGGCGGCAGGCTGCAGGCCGAGTCGCCCGAGTGGACGCCTGCCTGCTCGATGTGCTCCATCACGCCCCCCACCAAGACCTGGCGGCCATCGGAGAGGCTGTCGACGTCCACCTCGATGGCGTCGTTCAGGAAACGGTCGAGCAGCACCGGAGAGTCATTGGAGACCTTGACGGCCTCGCGCATGTAGCGCTCCAGGTCTTTCTGCTCGTGGACAATTTCCATGGCGCGCCCGCCCAAGACATAGCTGGGACGAACCACCAGGGGATAGCCAATCTCTTGTGCAAGCCGAATGGCCTCGGCCTCTGTCCGGGCCGTCCGGTTGGGTGGCTGCCGCAATTCGAGTTTGTGCAGGAGTTTCTGGAAACGCTCCCGGTCCTCTGCGATGTCAATGGACTCAGGAGAGGTGCCCACTATGGGCACGCCGGCAGCCTCCAGGGCCTTGGCCAGCTTGAGCGGCGTCTGCCCACCGTACTGCACGATCACGCCCACTGGTTTTTCTAGATCGACAATCTCGAGCACATCCTCCAGGGTGAGTGGCTCGAAGTAGAGGCGGTCGGACGTGTCGTAGTCGGTTGAGACGGTCTCTGGGTTGCAGTTGACCATGATGGTCTCGAAACCATCCTCCCGCAGCGCCATGGCCGCATGGACGCAGCAATAGTCGAACTCAATGCCTTGGCCAATTCGGTTGGGACCGCCGCCCAAGACCATCACCTTCTTGCGCTGGGTCGGCCGGGCCTCGCAGTCCTTTTCGTAGGTGGAATAGAAATAAGAGGTGCTGGTGTCAAACTCCGCGGCACAGGTGTCCACGCGCTTGTAGACCGGTCGGACATTCAGGCTGTGGCGCAGCTTGCGAATCTCGCCCTCGGTCGTGTCGAGCAGGTGGGCCAGCCGACGGTCGGAAAAGCCCTTGCGCTTGAGCTCAAAGAGCAGCTCGGCATCCAGGTCAGAGAGGGTCCTCTTCTCAAGGGCCAGCTCAATGTCCACGATTTCCTTGATCTGCACCAGGAACCAGGGGTCGATCTTGGTCAGGCTGTGAACCTCGTCGACTGAAAAGCCCTGGGCAAAGGCATCGCCCACATACCAGATGCGTTCAGGTCCGGGCTCACCGAGTTCTTCCTCAATCACCTCGCGGTCGGTGGTCTTCTGGTTCAGGCCATCAACGCCCACCTCGAGTCCGCGCAGAGCCTTCTGAAAAGACTCCTGGAAGGTGCGGCCCATGGCCATCACCTCTCCGACAGACTTCATCTGGGTGGTGAGATGGCTGTCAGCCAAGGGGAACTTCTCAAAGGCAAACCGAGGGACCTTGGTGACGACGTAGTCAATTGAGGGCTCAAAGGAGGCCGGCGTGGCGCCGCCTGTGATGTCGTTTTTCAGTTCATCCAGGGTGTAACCAACCGCCAGCTTGGCTGCGACCTTTGCAATCGGAAAGCCGGTGGCCTTCGAGGCCAGAGCAGAGGACCGGGAGACGCGGGGGTTCATCTCGATGACGATCATGCGGCCATTGGCTGGATTGATTGAGAACTGGACATTCGAGCCACCCGTGTCCACCCCAATCTCTCGAAGAATGGCGATCGAGGCGTTGCGCAGCAGTTGGTATTCCTTGTCCGTCAGCGTCTGGGCGGGCGCAATCGTAATGGAGTCACCGGTATGGATGCCCATGGGGTCTAGGTTTTCGATGGAGCAGACGATGATGCAGTTGTCGGCCCGGTCGCGAACGACCTCCATCTCGAATTCTTTCCAACCGATCAGCGATTCTTCGATGAGGAGTTCGCTGGTCGGCGAGGCCTCCAGGCCACGTTTGCAGATGGTCTCGAATTCTTCGGCGTTGTAGGCAATGCCACCGCCCGTGCCCCCAAGGGTAAAGCTGGGACGAATAACCATGGGAAAGCCCACGCCCCCAGTGATCTCGGCAATCCGACGCTGAACCGCCCAGGCCTCTTCCATGGTGTGGGCAATGCCCGACTGAGCAGAGTCGAGCCCAATCTTGGTCATGGCCTCTTTGAACTTGAGTCGGTCCTCGGCTTTTTCGATCGCCTCCTCACGGGCCCCAATGAGTTCGACCTTGTATTTCTCTAGGACCCCGTGACGCGCCAGATCGAGTGCGCAGTTCAGGGCCGTCTGCCCTCCCATGGTGGGCAACAGGGCATCGGGACGCTCTTTGTCGATAATGCGCTCGACCATCTGCCAGGTGATGGGCTCGATGTAGGTGGCATCGGCGGTCTCTGGGTCGGTCATGATGGTCGCCGGGTTGCTGTTGACCAAGATGACGCGGTAGCCCTCTTGCTTGAGCGCCTTGCAGGCCTGAGCACCGGAGTAGTCGAACTCGCAGGCCTGGCCAATGACAATCGGACCGGCACCGATGATCAGAATGCTCTTGATGTCGGTGCGCTTAGGCATGGCGGGCTTTCATAGATTCGAAGAACTGGTCAAACAGGGGCAGGATGTCGTGGGGGCCAGGACTGGCCTCTGGATGCCCCTGAAAACAGAAGGCAGGCGCCTGGGTATGGGCCAACCCCTGGATAGACCCGTCAAACAAAGAGACATGGGTGACGCGCAGATGGGCCGGAAGGCTCTTGGGGTCGACCGCAAAGCCATGGTTCTGCGAGGTAATAAAGACCCGCTTGGTGTCCAAGCACTGCACCGGATGATTGGCGCCGTGATGACCAAACTTCATCTTGAGGGTCTTGGCACCGGCAGCCAGCGCCATGATCTGGTGGCCCAGGCAGATGCCAAACAGGGGAATCTTCTTCTCGAGCGCAGTGCGGGCCGCGGCAATCGCATAGTCACAAGGCTCGGGATCGCCAGGGCCATTGGACAGAAAAATGCCGTCTGGCTTCATGGCCAATACGTCTGCAATTGGCGTCTTGGCGGGCACAACCGTCAGCTCACAGCCACGGTCTTTCAGCAGACGAAGGATGTTCTGCTTAACGCCGAAGTCGTAGGCCACCACATGAAAGGGGCCATCGCCCGGCTGCGAAAAGCCCGTCTCCAACGCCCACGAGCCCTCCTGAAAGCTGTAGGCCTTGGGGGTCGTCACCACCTGGGCCAGGTCTAGACCCACCAGACCCCCAAAGGCTCGCGCCTTGGCCAGTGCCTGCTCGGAGTCCACCTGCGTGCCGGGTGCGGCAGCCAGAATGCAGCCGGACTGCGCCCCCTTGTCCCTGAGAAGACGGGTAAGCCGACGGGTGTCAACGCCGGCAATTGCCACCAGGCCGGCTGCCTCGAGTGCCTGCGAGAGCGACTGCTCTGAGCGGAAGTTAGAGACCACAGCCGGCAGATCACGAATCACCAGGCCTGCGGCCTGAACGCCCGCGGCCGCCTCACTGTCTTGGCCGTTCCAGCCCGTATTGCCGATGTGCGGAGTGGTGAGGGTGACAATCTGCTGGCAATAGCTGGGGTCGGTAAGAATTTCTTGGTAGCCGGTCAGGGCCGTGTTGAAGACCACCTCGCCAACCGTGGCGCCGGCCGCCCCAATGGAGACCCCATGGAAGACCGAGCCATCGGCCAAAACGAGAACTGCTGGGGGGCGCCCGGCGGGGCTGGACACAATGACGCCGGCCGAATCGGACCCTGCCGCGGCCAGCAGCTGATGCAGCTGCAATATTTACTCCTTGGAATTTTGTCAATTATACGCAAGGCCGATCACCCCTGCTAAACCAAGGCTGCAGTTAGTCCAGACGCCGCCGATCCCGAAGGGCCTGGGCAATCGTTCCCAGGTCGACATACTCCAATTCGCCGCCTACAGGCACCCCCCTCGCCAGACGCGTGACGCGACGTGGGGGCACCAGACCATGGCTCTTGAGCAGGGTCTCAATTGCGTGGGCCGTCGCCTCCCCCTCCGGGGTGAAATTGGTGGCCACCACAATCTCTTGGACCATCGGCTGGGCCGCACGGTCGAGCAGGCGCTCCAGGTGGATGTCCTTGGGGCCAATGCCATCCAGGGGGGACAGACGCCCCATGAGCACGAAGTAGTGGCCCTTGAAGGTCTGGGTCTGCTCCAAGACCATCAGATCGGCGGGGGTCTCGACCACACAGAGCAGGCTCGGGTCTCGGCCCTGATCCTCGCAGACCAGACAGACCGGGGACTCTGAAAACGTGTTGCAACTCTGACAATGCCCAAGCCTGCTCACCGCCTCAAGCAGGCTGCGGCCCAAGAGCTCAGCGCCGCTTCGGTCGTGTTGCAGCAGATGTAACGCCATGCGTTGGGCCGTCTTCGGACCAATGCCCGGCAGCCGGGCAAAGGCCTCCGTCAGGGCCAAGAGGCTTGCCGGCGTGGCTGCGCTCGCAGCCTTTCCTGAGCCCGACTCGTGGCCGTGCATGGCCAGGATCCTTGGTCTTAAAGCTTAAAGCCGGGCGGCAGGGGCATGCCAGCAGTGGCTGCTGACATTCGTGAGTTGCTCTCGGCTTCCACCTTGTTGACCGCCTCGTTGAGGGCGGCCACCAGCAGGTCTTGGAGCGTCTCGCGATCGTCTGGGTCGGCGGTCATCAGGCTTGGGTCGATGCTCACCGACCGCACCTGGTGCTTGCCCGTCAACACCACCCTCACCAAGCCAGATCCCGACTGGCCCTCGACGGTGAGTTCGGCCAGCGCGTCCTGAGCCTTTTTAAGTTTGTCTTGCATCTGCTGGGCCTGACGCATCAGTCCAGCGATTTGTCCCTTCATCATGGTTTTGGCTCCTCAAGGTCTTCTGGTTCCGGACCAATCCATCGAATGGACCCCGGCACAATGGTTGCATCAAATTCTCTAATAATCGCCTGAACCAACGGTGAGTTGGCAATTGACTCCTCGGCCCGGCGTTGCAGGGCCTGCGCCTTGACTGCGTCGGTCGCAGCGGCGGTCGGTCCCTCGAGTGGGCCGACACTGACCTTTAGGCTGACCGACTGTCCCAGGGTGGCCGAGAGAGCCTCGGCGACTCGGGTCACCAGGCTCGGTTCGTTCAGGGCTGCAATGGGTACACGGACCAGCAGGCAGTTGGAACGAATCGGATCAAGGCCCTCAAAACTCGACTGCTGGGCAAACTGGCGTGAAAGGCCCGACAGCGAGAGCTTTTTCATCAGGGCCGGCCAGGAGGCCGCCGTCAGGCTGGACAGCGGTACCGCTGTCAGTTGGCTGGGGCCCGCAGCCGATGCGGGGGGCGCGACGCCTGGGGCGTTGGGCCGACCCACCAGTGACTTGGGAAGGCGCTCCGATGATGCGGGGGCACGCAGGGCCGCCGCGCGCGTCGCAGGCTTGGCCCAGACCAGTTCGGGCTTAAAGGCCAAAAGCCGCAGCAAGACCATCTCAAAGCCCGTCGACTCGTCGGGCGCCAGGCCCAGGTCACGACGACCGAGAGTGGTGATCTGATAGCAGAGTTGTGCATGCTCGGGACTCACCAGGGCGGCCAGGCCGGCGACCGCGGGATCTGGTGAGGCATCCTCTGGCTGCTTGCCAATAACGGACTGCACGACCACCTCATGGTAGAGGCGCGCCAAATCATCCAAGACAGAGCTCGCAAGCGCACCGTTTCCCAGCAGCTGGTCAGCCAGAGTCAGAGTGGTCTGGGCATCGTCTTTGGCGATGGCCAGCGCCAGTTCGACCAGGGTCTCCCGGCCCACCAGACCCAGCATGGCGGAGACAGCCTCATGGCTGACGGAACCACCCCCATATGCAATGGCCTGATCGGTAAGCGAGAGGCCGTCACGCACACTGCCCTGGGCGGCCCGGGCGAGTGCCTCAAGGGCCTGGGGTTCGGAGGCCACCGACTCCTGCGTCAAGACATGGGCCAGGTGGGCGACCAGCAGTTCTTGGCGAAGGTTTTTGAGGTTGAACTGAAGGCAGCGCGACAAAACGGTAACTGGAATCTTCTGGGGGTCGGTCGTTGCCAGCACAAACTTCACTTCAGCCGGGGGTTCCTCCAGTGTCTTGAGCATGGCATTGAAGGCATGCCCACTGAGCATGTGGACCTCGTCAATCACATAGACCTTGAAGCGGCCGGCCGTCGGAGCAAACCGGGCCTGTTCCAGGAGTTGCTGAATCTCGCCGACCCCACGGTTGGAAGCCGCATCAATCTCGATGTAGTCGACAAACCGTCCTGCGTCGATCTCTCGGCAACTGCCACACTGACCACAGGGCTCCGCAACGAGCCCGGTCTCACAGTTCAGGGCCTTGGCAAAAATTCTCGCCAGCGTTGTCTTGCCCACGCCTCGGGCCCCGGTGAACAAATAGGCATGGTGAAGCCGGCGACTGGTCAGGGCATGCTGCAGGGCCCGAACCACATGGTCCTGACCCACCACCGTCGCAAACTGACGAGGACGCCACTTCCGAGCCAAGACCAAGGGCGGCTGAGCCCCACCGGGGTCGGTCGAAACTGGAAGATCGCCAAACAAATTGTCAGACATAGGGTTCTGCGGTCAGCCCAGAGGTGAGGTCAAAGAGGGGCGAGCCGGACCCCCGGCACTTGTAAGGACCCGCTGTGGCTGCTTCGTTCCCGACCTGACCAGGTTCACAGGCTCACAATGCGGGGCGGCCCGCCGACTAGCAGTGTACCAACTCATCCCCCTGCAGGATCCAGAGGCCCGCCTGCGCGTCCACCACCAGACTCTGAATGGCATAGCCGCAGTGGCGACTGGCCATGGCCTCCGCATACCGTCGGAGTTGATCGGCATAGCCCGCGCGCTCAGACGGCAAGACCCTCCACTTGTAGTCCACCACGGTGACCGTCTGGGCCTGGTGGTCGATCAGGACCCGGTCGGGCCTAAGCCAATCGCCCGCAGGACCAAGACAGTCGGTCTCGACCAGGATCTCCAGGTTGACGCGGTCTGGCACCAGCAGGCTTCGAAGCGCCGGCTGCCCCAAGACCCTCAGAACCGCCTCACAGACCTGCCTCTGCTCGGCCTGAGTCAACGCAAAGGGGGCAAGCAGGCGAGCAGTCCAGGCCTGATGGGCCGCAAGCCCGCCAGCGGAGGACGAGCTTAGCCAGCCATCCAAAAACTCCATCAGCCGATGAAAGCCACGACCCAGACGAATTTCGATGGTCTCAGTCATAGGCCACCCACTGGTCTGCATCGGGGCTGAACTGCTCGAGATGGTCGTACCAGCTCTCGGTCTTGCTGCCGGCCGCGCTGATGATGAGGTGGGTCTTGGCCCTGGTCATCCCAACATAGAGCAGGTTGAAATCCTCCTGGTTGGAGAGTCGATCCCGCTCTTTGAGCAGGTCGCGCAGGACCGGGTCGAGGGGATCTTTTTTTCGGTGGGCCCGAATGGTCTGAAGCTGGGTGTAGCTGGGGTCAGCCTGGACAAGCCAGAGCACTCCCTTGTCGGACTGCTCCCGGTCGGCCAGACCACCCAGGACCACCACCTTGGACTCCAGGCCCTTGGCACTGTGAAGCGATTGAAGACGAACCGCACAGACCCCCGAGTCGTCAAAGCCAGGCCCAGGCAACTCCGCCTCTGGCGAGGCCAGCAGCTCATCGACCTCCTGAATAAACCTGGCGACCCCGGGCTGACGACCAGCATCCCATTGCAGGCACCAGGCTAAGAAGGCCTGCCAGTTGGCCACGACCTGACGAGCCCGTTGTTGGGGACCGTAGGCGCGGGCAAGGCGCCCCCACGAGGACCGCTGCGACAGGATGCGGTTGAGCAGGTCGTGTACCGGCAGTTCCGAAGCCCAGCCCTGCCAGGCACGAAGACGTTGAACCAAGGGATCTGACTCGCCGGCGCCCAGCGAAAGACACGTCCACCAGCTGGTCTGCGCGGCCTGTGCCCGAGAGGCCAGGTCCAGGACCTGCTCGTCTGACCAAGCCAGTAGGGGCGACTTCAAGAGAGAGGCCAGGTCTGCGTTAGACCAGGGAAAGGCCAGCCATCGACAGAGATTGAGCAGGTCTTCCACCTCGGCAGACTGAAGCAGGCCGTCCGTGCGATCACTGATAAAGGGCAGGCCCGCCTGGGCAAAGGCCCGCTCGTAGTCCGCCAGGTGGGTTCGGGCCCGAACCAAGACCCGCATGTCCTGCCACTGCAGCAGTGGGTCTGACTCCCGAAGCGCCTGCAGCGCTGTGGCAATGGCCTGCCCCTCCAAAAGCCAAGCCGAATCCACCGCCTCTCCATCGGGCTGGGCAAGCCAGTCGCGGGGCTCGTCTGTGGTCGAGGCTTTGGAGCCGCCCTTGGCCTTGGTCCGAGCAGACAGCCGCATCACCGCTCCCGCGGACTGGGTGCTCAGCGACTGGTGGGGCCGATACCGATGGGGCGCAAGGGGCAGAAGGCTGCGGTTCATGAAGGCTACCAGGCTCGGTGCACACCGCCGCGTGAGGTCGGTCGTCTCGACCACGGCCTCGTAGTGGTTGACCAGCCATTCCTGGGCCGTCTGAAAGACACGCGGATCCGCTCCTCGAAACCGATAAATGGATTGCTTGGGGTCTCCGACCAGAAAGACCGAGGGCGCCTTGGCATCAGGACCATGGGCAGCGGTATGGGCCTCTAGCCAGCTGCGCAGAATGGTCCACTGGACTGCATTGGTGTCTTGGCATTCGTCCACCAGAATCTGTTCGACCCGGCAGTCGAGTCGACTCAACAAGGCCAGGCCCGGCTCCGAGCGAATGAGTTCCAGGGCTGCAAGCTCTAGCCCGTCGAAGTCGGTCTCGTCTCGTTCCTGCGAGACCTCTCGACTGGCCCGAAGCATCAGGCCTCCGCAGGCCAGAAGACTCTGCTCAACGGCCTTCGCCCAATGCCCATTTATTGTCTCCATCAGATCAACAAAGCGGCTGCAGAGGCCTCTGACCTTCTCCAGCAGTTCGGGGGCCCGACCACCCCAGACGGCCTGCTGCGTTTTAGTGAGCAGCCGTGCCCGCAGGTGCTGACGCGGTTGGTCGGGATCGTCGTGCTGGGGCTTGGACAGAAAAATGTCACTAAAAGCCCGAGCCTGGTCTAGGCCCCAGTTCTGCAAGACCGCTGTAGCCTCTGGCCGATCCCCCAGCGCCCTAAAGGCCTCGAACAACTCTGCAGCAAGCGGGGCCTCCTGAGAAAACCATTCTGTCTGGAGCTGTGTGGTCTGGGCCTGGGCTCGGGCAAGGGCCCCCTGCCCCTGTTGCTCAGCCAGATTCCAGTCAAAGTCCAGTGCACCGAGCATGCCGCGCAAAGACATCAAGTCTTTGAGGGCTGCACGAAAGTTCACCATGCCCAACTCTCCCAACAACAAGGGCAGCGAGAGCCCCTCGGCCGCCTGTAGGGAATTTTCAAAACGCTGCCAGACCGCTCGCCGAAACTGATGCGGCCGGCTGGTGACCCGCAGGCTTGAGAGGCTGGCGACGCTGACCGGGGCCATGGCCAAGAGCCGTGTGTACCAGCTGTGAAAGGTCCCGATGGTAGGGCGCTCATCGGCTACGAGCAGCCGCTCATAGGCATGGGGTGCCTGCTGGAGGGCCTGCGCGAGGGCAGCGCCCGAGAGGCCCCAGGACTGCAGTGTCTGAAGTTGCTGCTCAGAACCCTGAAGGGCGAGCTGCTCGAGTTCTCGCCAGAGACGCGACTGCATCTCCGCAGCCGCCTTGTTGGTGTAAGTGAGTGCCAATATGGCCCGAGGCGGCGTGCCCTGCAAAAGGCAGCGCAGGATTCTTGCCGTCAAGAGCCAGGTCTTGCCGCTTCCGGCACAGGCCTCCACCACCACCGAGCGCTGTGGATCACACGCAATGGCGACGTTCATGGCTGCACCCCCTCATCAGACTGCTGGCCCGCCCAATCGCGAGATCGGCAGCCATGCCGAGCCATGCAGTCCGAGCATGCCTTGGCCTGACCGAATGCCGCCAGGGGCAGGACAGGCGCCTGCTGCTGCGCAAGCCTTGCCAGGCTCTGGTCGGCCTGGTCCAGCAAGTCTTGGTCGGATTCCACGCTGACCAAGACCACCTTTGAAGCCCCCACAGAGAGATAGCCCAGGGACACCGTGGAGACCGTCTGGTCGCGGACCATCTGGGCGTAGGCCAGCAGCTGAAGGTCTGCGTAATCGGTCTTGCGCCGTTGGTTGATGGTGCTGTCGGCGCCAGTCTTATAGTCCAGGACCCGCCAGGCCTTGGCACCAGACTCTGTCGTCCACTGGTCGAGTCGGTCGAGTCGTCCCTTGAGCACGACACCTGACTTCGAGAGTCTTACCTGACCCGGCTTTTCAACCGCAGCAACCTGATACGCCGGCAGCTGGCCGGCCCACCAGTCTGCGGCCTGTCTCAGGCGACCCACCAGGTCCGCCCGGAGGCTGGCGGGTAGGCCGGCATGATGGGGATGTGCCTTCAGCACCGACACAAACCACTCGGCCAGCGCTTGGGCATCTGACTGAACCGCCGCCGGTGCCCGATGACCCTCAGCGAGAATCTGATGCAGGAGGCTGCCCAGATCACGGGCATCCGTTGGGGCCTCGAGCGACTCCATCAGATCGAGCCCCAGCACAGATCGCCAGTAGAACTGGTAAGGGCACTTGGCCAATGAGGGCAGGTGGGAGACGCTGATTTGTTCGGGCAGGCGCTGCAGGGTAAGCCGAGGCATGGGCGAGACCGAGACGTGGGTTGCTTCAGAGGCCTCACTGGAGGACTGAGCACCAAGCCAGGGCTCCAGACTTGGTTGCAGCAAGGCCGCAAGACGCGCCAGGGGACTGGCCCACCGGGCCCTCTGGTCCGGTTCCTCGCGCTGCGCAACCAGACAGATGCGTTGCCCATGCGCCAACAAAGCCGACAGAAGTCCGACGGTCTGGGCCTGCTCGACCGAATCCGGCCACTCCCCGCGAGCCGCCCGCATCTCTCCCCTGGCCATCAGACGACTGGGTGCACGCGATGGAAACTGCCCCTCCGCAACCCCCAACAAGACAGTGGACTGGAAATCTCCATAGGCCGCCTCAGCCAATCCCACCAGATGGACTCTTGCTGCGTCTGCAGGCAGCGGCATGGTGGACTCAGAGAGGCTTCGCAGGACAAGGCTGCGCAGGGTTGACTGGGGCAACTCATCGTCGGCCGGCATGGCCACCGCCAGCGTCTGAAGCGCCGCAAGCATGGCGAGGCCGGCAGGATCCTGGCTCAGACTAGACCACAGGCCAAGGTCTTCTAAGAGCCGAAGAAAGTGCGAAATCGTGGTGAGACGCCCCCCCTGCCTGGCCGCTGCTGCCTGGTTGAGACGCTCGAGCAGTGGGGTCGGCAGGCAGGCCAGAAGGGCCTGGTCGGTGGGCTGCTGAAGACCGCGAAGTCGGCGGTAGAGGTGGGTCTGGTCCTCGGGGCTGCAGAGGCCCTGCTGCGCGAGACCACGCTGGACCAAGGGCATAGACAGCCAGTTCAGGACCGAAGCCTTGCTGGCCTGGCCACTTAACAAGTCCAAGAGGCCCAAGACCACCGAGGCTGCCACCGTGGTGTCCAGAGTCCAACCGGCAGGGTCGTGAAGCGCCACGCCCTGGGCCGAGAGCAAGGCGTTAAGCCTGCGTGCGGCCAGCCGATCGGCGGCCACTACCGCCACGCGTCCCTCGCCCTCCAGCGCCTGCGCGATAAACCGAGAGGCCGCCTGGGCACTTGCCTCCAAGGTGAGGGTCTCGTGCCACGTGAGCTGCTGGGCCCAGACCCGCCAGTGCGTCTGGGACAGGCGTTCACGCCGTGCCAACAGACTTGGCCAACCCTGTGGGTCGGGCAGTCGGCCCTCGGACAAGTCTGCCAACTCGGGCCAGACCAGCTGGGCGTCCTGGGCAGCTTCTTTTGACTTCAAGGTGGCCCAGTCAAACTGAACCAGTTGGGGCAACTGCCCGCCAAGGACCACCCACTGAGCCTGAGGCAGGAGGTCGGCGGGACCAAGGCTTAGCATTCGTTGTTCCCGAAAAAGGCTGGGTCTGGCGGCGCCTGCCTCGGGTGACCGCGCGACCAGCCACGGTACGACATCTTCGGCGCTGTACTGGGCCAGGTAGAGCAACACCAGTGGCTGGAGCCCGGTGAGCACGCCCTCGCTTGGATCGTTCTCATGTCCACTGCTGGGCCTGGGCTCGCCCAGCAGACGCCACGCCATGAGCAGCCAGTCCCATCGCTCAAAGAGATGAACCCAGTCGGCTGCCAGAGACATGGCGCTGGTCGACGTGGGGGCCACCAATTTGCGAAGCCAGTCCGAGCGCTCAATGGCCCAGGCCAGCTCGGACTGCCGGACCCAGACCGAACGGGGCACATCTTGGCCATGCCGGGCGCGACGAACAATCTGGTCGTCGACCAAGTCAGCGATCTCGGTCACTTGGGGCAGTCGGGTCGCCTGAGAACCATGGAAGTCCTGTGAGAACCGGCGCCGCACCAGCCCCACCAGCGGTCGGCCTGCGCAGACCCAGAGGGCCGGCTGCCCCGACTGATCCTGCAGGCAGGCCTGCAGACTGGGGGCTGGGCTGGAGAAGGCCAGGAGGCCCTGGGTAAAGTGGGCCTGCCAATAGGCCAGGGCCTGGCCCAGTGACTGGGCATCTGGCCGAGCCAGAAAAGGGGAGTCAGCAAAAAAGTGGGCACCGGCCATAGGTCTATGCTATTCTGCCTGCCATCCACTAGTGAGATCTTGTTCTGATCCTAGTGCGGGTCCTTCAGACCAACCATGAGCCCACGTTGCTCAACGTACCGCCGACCACCGTCAAATTCCCAATTTCTGTCTGTCCCCTCCTCGTTAACTCTCTTTCCTATCGCCATGAGTCAATTTGTTAAAAACGTTACCGACAACAGCTTCGACACCGATGTCTTGAAATCGGACCTGCCTGTGCTGGTCGACTTCTGGGCCGAATGGTGCGGCCCCTGCAAGATGGTGGCCCCCATCCTCGAAGAAATCGGCCGTGACTACCAAGGCCGACTGGTAGTGGCAAAGATCAACGTGGACGAGAACACCAACGTGCCTGGCAAACATGGCATTCGCGGCATTCCAACCATGATTCTCTTCAAAAACGGCGCAGTCGTTGCTCAGAAGGTCGGCGCGGCCGCCAAGTCCCAACTCACCGCCTGGATCGACAGCCAACTCTAATCAGCGGCCACCCCCCTGGGTGGCCAACTCCCATTTCCAACAGCGCCCGCCCTGGGCGCCTTTGAACGATCCAAGAGATCGTCAGCCAAAAGAGGCAAAAGCCACATGTACTTGTCAGAACTCAAAGCCCTTCCGGTCACCCAACTCGTGGAGCTGGCCGGCTCGCTCGAAATTGAAAACGCCAGCCGCCTGCGCAAACAGGAGTTGATGTTTGCCATTCTCAAAAAGAAGGCCAAGACTGGCGAACAGATCTTCGGTGATGGGGTCCTTGAAGTCCTGCCAGATGGCTTTGGTTTTCTACGCTCGCCCGAGTCGTCTTACCTGGCCAGCACCGATGACATCTACCTGTCGCCCTCCCAGATCCGCCGTTTCAATCTCCACACCGGTGACGCCATCGAGGGCGAGGTCCGCACCCCCAAAGACGGCGAGCGCTACTTTGCGCTGGTCAAGGTTGACCGCATCAACGGCCAGCCTCCCGAAGCCTCCAAAAACAAGATCCTCTTCGAGAACCTGACACCGCTCTTCCCCAATGAGCCCATTCGCCTTGAGCGCGACATGAAGGCCGAGGAGAACATCACCGGCCGGATCATCGACATGATCTCGCCTATCGGCAAAGGCCAGCGCGGACTGCTGGTGGCACCGCCCAAAAGCGGTAAGACGGTGATGATGCAGACCATTGCCCATGCCATCACTACCAACCACCCAGAGGTCACCCTGATCGTGCTGCTCATCGATGAGCGCCCAGAAGAGGTCACCGAGATGCAACGGTCTGTCCGCGGCGAGGTGGTGGCCTCTACCTTTGATGAACCCGCCACCCGACATGTCCAGGTGGCCGAGATGGTCATCGAGAAGGCCAAGCGCCTGGTCGAGCACAAAAAAGATGTCGTGATTCTGCTGGACTCTATTACCCGTCTGGCCAGGGCCTACAACACAGTGGTTCCCACCTCGGGCAAAGTCCTGACCGGTGGTGTCGATGCCAACGCCCTTCACCGCCCTAAGCGGTTTTTCGGTGCTGCCCGAAACATCGAAGAGGGTGGCTCACTCACCATCATCGCAACAGCCCTGATTGAGACCGGAAGCCGTATGGACGAGGTTATCTATGAGGAATTCAAGGGCACCGGCAACATGGAAGTCCACCTTGAGCGTCGCCTGGCCGAGAAGCGGGTCTACCCAGCCATCAACATCAACCGCTCAGGCACCCGAAAAGAAGAGTTGCTCATCAAGGCCGACATCCTTCAGAAGATCTGGATCCTGCGCAAACTCCTGCACGACATGGACGAGATCCAGGCCATGGAGTTCATGCTCGACAAGATGCGGCAGACCAAGAACAACGCCGAATTCTTTGACATGATGAAACGCGGCGGTTGAGTTATACTTACCGGTTAACGCAAACCGACGCCACGTGGTAGCCCGACACTAGACGGCTGCTGGCGAGCGCACCAACCGAAGAGACGAAAGACCATGAAAGAAGGCATTCACCCCAATTACCGCGAGGTCGTGTTCCTGGACATGTCCAACGACTTCAGCTTTGTGACGCGCTCCACCGTCTCAACCAAAGAGACCATCAAGTGGAAAGACGGCAAAGAGTATCCCCTCTACAAGCTCGACACCAGCTCCGAGTCGCATCCGTTCTACACGGGCACCCAGAAGCTGATGGACACCGCCGGCCGCGTCGAGAAGTTCCGTCAGAAGTTTGGTGCCAAGCGTGGCGCCGCTGCCAAGGCTGGTAAAGCCGAGTAAGCCCGACTGCCACCCTAGACGTGGCTGGTGGCGTTGATGAGATCGTCTCTTCGACCGCTGCTGACACTCTGGGGTGAGCCCCGCCCGCTGCCCGGCCTTGCGGCCAGCGCGGCCCAACCCATCCCCTGGACACTGCTGCTTGGCCTGAGCCTGGTCTACATGGCCTTTGGCCTGAGCGGCCACGGCCCCTGGCGTGGAGACGACCTCCTTGGGGTCGCATCTGCCCGTCAGGTTCTGCTGGCCTGGTTTGACGGCTACGGCAGCAGCCTTGTGCCGAACCTTGGGGGCGCCGTACTCGGCCGAGACGGCCCCCTGCCCAGCTGGATCATGGCGGCCTGGGTGGCTCCGCACGAAGCACTCTCTCGCCTTTTCTGGGGGCATGGTCTTTCGGCAGAACGGTTCGATGACCTCTGTCGCCTCGCCGGCGGACTCTGCCTGATGATCGGCCTGGTCGCCCTCTGGCGCGCCACAGACCGCCTGGCCAGGCGCCGAGAGGCACAGCCCACCGACCCCCTGGGCATTGGCCCCTCCGCAGCAGCGCTGGGGCGAACCCTGGCGGACTGCAGCGTGCTCATCGCCCTGGCCTGTCTGGGCAGCATCACCCGCTGGCACGAAGCCGGCCCAGCCAGCGTCTCTTTCATGGTCACAGCCCTTCTGGTCTGGGCACTGGCCATGGCGCCGGAGCATCCGATTCGATCCGGACGGTTCATGGGCCTCTTGCTGACGGCCATCTTGCTGACCGATGGACCTGAAGCCGCCCTGGCCTGGGGCCTTGGCCTGGTGCTGGCCTGTGGATTGGCCCAGCCCTGGCGGCTAGCCGCAAAGCGCCTGGCCCTGGAGGCTAGTTGGGCCCTCGGCCTGTCGGCGGGCATCTACGTCTTGCTCGCCCAGGGTCTCGCAGGACCGCTTCATGGCCAGTGGTGGCAGCAGCAGCTCAGTTGGGATCCCGAACCCCTCGGGGCTCTCAGAACCTGGGCCTGGACCTGGTGGCCCATCTGGCCCATGGTGACCGTGCTCGCGATTCAGGCCATTGGCCACGGGCTTTGGAAACTCGCCCACATCCGGCTGATCAGTGGACTGTCCATCGTCATCACCCTCTTGGCCCTGCTGGGCCCTGGCCTTGCGGAGCCCAAACAGTTTTTACCAGTGGCGCCACTGGCCGTCTTGGCGGCTTTCGGCCTGCTCTCGATGCCGCGGTCGCTCACCAACCTCTTGGACTGGTTTGCCGTGGTGGTCTTCACCAGCCTTGGCGCACTCATCTGGCTCTACTGGTCTGCGATGTCCTTCGGCTTTCCAAAAAACCTGGCCAATCGACTCAGCTTTTTTGCCCCAGGCCTGCAAAACCTGGCCCCTGGCCCTCTCGAGGTCTTTCTGGGCGTGGCCATTAGCGGTGCCTGGTTGGTCTTGGTGCTCTGGCGGATACGCCGGGGTCGTCCTCGCCTCTGGCGCCCAGTGGTTCTGAGTGCGGGCGGGCTGAGCCTGGCCTGGATTCTTATGATGAGCCTCTGGCTGCCCGCGCTCGACATCAACCGAGGGTATGGCAAGGTGAGTCCCCGTCTCGAGCGGGCTGTGGCCCTTCAGGGCTCTGGCTGTCTCCAGGCTCCCGATCAAGACCGTCTGGCGCGCGCAATCGCCCTCATCACCCACGGCGTTGAATTGGGCCTGCTGGGCCAAGACCAGCACTGCCCGCTGCTCTTTCTGCAGGCCGGGCCAAGCGGCTTTAAGCCACCCAATCAGGCAGAACTGGTCTGGTCAGGCCAGCCGGCTCCCGACCGAAAAGACCGCGAGCGGTTTGCCCTCTACCGACTCAACGACAAGAAGTGATCCCGGTAGTACTTGAGTTCTTCGATGGACTCCAGAATGTCCGCCAAGGCCGTGTGAGCCCCCTTTTTCTCAAAGCCCTTGTAGACCTCGGGACGCCAACGTCGGCAGAGTTCTTTCAGGGTGCTGACATCAAGGTTGCGGTAATGAAAGTGGGCCTCGAGGGTGGGCATGTAGCGGGCCATAAACCGACGGTCCTGGTGCACGGTATTTCCGCACATGGGGGACTTGCCGGCGGGCACAACCATCTTCAGAAAATCAAGCAAGACGGCCTCGGCCCCGGCCTCATCTAGTGTCGAGGCCTTCACCTTGTCCACCAGGCCGGAGCGGCCGTGGGTGCCTTGGTTCCAGGCATCCATCGTCGCCAGGTGCTCATCGGTCTGGTGAACCACCACCACGGGGCTCTGGGCCAGCAGGTTCAGGTGCCCATCGGTGACCACCACGGCCACCTCGAGGATTCGATGAACCTCCGGGTCGAGGCCACTCATCTCCATGTCCACCCAGATCAGGTGGTCTTCTGAAGGCGTAACGGGTGTCTGCGTGCTGTTGTCCATGGGCGTGATCATCGCATGGTTGTGCGATGATCTTTGGCATGAGCCAGATCCCTTCTTCCACCAAGGCCCTGACCCTCGATGAGGTCCTCAACAGGCTCTCCAGTCGCAGCCCCTGGACTCTCCTCAATGGCGCGATTGAACTCAGACTCAGTGGACTCGATTTCAATCAGGTCACTGCCCTCGTGCAAGCCATCAATCAGCTGTCTCAGGACATGAACCACCACCCCGATGTCAGCTACGGCTACTCCAACCTCACTGTTCGTTACCAGACCCATGACGTCGGCGGCCTCACCGATCTCGACTTTGCATGCGCAGACCGCATCCTGACGCTGCTCGGATAATCAGCGCCCATGGCCGGCAGGCCTGGGTCCAGACCAGATTAGGTGGCCTTGCGCTCTGCCACCTCAAGGGCCGAGACCTAGAGCCTCTGGCCAATGATTGGGTCCAGGTTGACGACCCAGACAGGCCCACAGTCGTGACCGACCTCCTCGAGCGACGCAACACGCTGTATCGACAAGAGGGCCAGAAGATCAAGGCCCTGGCGGCCAACCTAGACCTGGTGCTGATTGTCTTAGCCGGTGAGCCACGATTTGCACCAGACGCCATTTCACGACTCATGGCCAGTCTGATTGAGCAGTCCATCGACTTTCAGATTGTTTTGAACAAGGCCGATCTCCCTGAGGCGCTAGCGACTGCCAACGAACTTATCGCAACCTTCCAGCCAGTTGCTCCCTGCAGGCCTTGGCCCGTCGTTCAGACCAGTACGCGTGAGCCGAAGGGCCTGGAGGCGCTGGCCAGAGTCCTGCAGCCACTGGCCCGCGCAGACGACCAGGCCTGCGTGGCGCTGGTGGGCCAATCCGGCATGGGCAAGAGCAGCCTGCTCAATCGCCTGGTGCCAGATGCAGAGGCCCAGACCAATGCCATCTCGACAGCCCTGCAGTCTGGCCGCCACACCACTACGGCCAGCCGGGTCTACCAGGCCAAGACCGAAGGGGGCCTTGGGCTACAGGTCGTCGACACGCCGGGTTTTCAGAGGTTTGGCATTAGCCATCTGCAGCGCGATGACTTGGAAAGAATCTTTCCTGAGTGGGCGCAGATCAGCGAGGAGTTGGGTCGGTGCCGTTTTGTGAACTGCAGTCATGACCACGAGCCAGACTGTCAGATTCAGTTCAAGATTTCGCAGCTGCTGGACAGCCAGCCAGCGGCCGGCCAACAGCTTGAGAGCCGACGCCAGCAGTGGCTTCGGCTGCTTCAGGCCAGCAGTTAGCCGTTAGGAAAACCAGCGTCCTAGATAAAACAGCAGGACCATAAAGCACCACATAATGACGGCCCGCCAGACCAGACCCACTGCGGTGTCCAGGCTGGCTGCGCTGGCCTCCCGGAGATCGGGCTCTGCGGACTGATTGCCCAAGACCTCTTCCAGGCCATCACTTCCCTCGAGTGCGTCTGGAACAGACAGCCGAACCCCCATCGCCCCGGCACCGGACGCCACCAAGACTCGGTCGGTGTCGTTGACATGGGCCGGCGAGACGGCTGCCCTGCTGCGCCACATCGAGACCGAATCCTCGAAATTTCCGACAACCGCAAAGATGCAGGCCGTTACCCGGACGGGCGCCCAGTCTACCCAGCGGTAGGCGGTCGAAGAGACCATTGCAAACCGATCGACCTCACCTGTAGAGGGTGCCTCCTCACGATGAGTCGCCCAGCCTTTAAGCAACTGGACGCTGAGCCAATAGCCCACGGCCCCTGCCGGTCCGGGCAAGACCACAAACCAGAAGATGACGCCAAAGACGTGTCGCTGGGCCGCGACTAGAGCCAGTCGAATGGATTCCCGAGCAATAGACGAGGCATCGCCCTGCTCGGCTGCAGCGCGGGCAACTGCGTCTGCATGGGCCTCATCGACCCAGCGCTGCAGGGTCTGCCGAGCCGTCACCACATCGTCGGCCCGCAGAGCGACCTGAATCTCACTAAACCAGTGGCTAAATTGGCGAAAGCCCAAGGTCAGGTAAAGAACCCCCACCATGAAGGCCAGTTCAAGCAGGGGATGCATCAGGTATAAGACCTTGGCCAACACCAAGGCTGCTAGCGCGCCCCCCACGACCATGGTCGCCCAGGCCATCCAGGCGCTCGAGGGGCTGTCCACCTCCATGGCCCTGACCTGTCGAATCTTGCGATCGAGCCATGCCTGAATGGGATTGTTCGGCCGTATGGGCCGAACCTGTTCCAGAAGCAGAGCAATCAGAAGGCTAATAAGGGTCATGGTGTTTCCGGGCTAGGGCACTGCGTCCAGGCTGCATACAAAAAGTGATACAGGTTTCGAATCATCGCTGCCGTTGCCCCCCAGATAAACCGCTGCTGATAAGGCATGGCAAAAAACTCGATCTGCTCAGATTCTAACGCGAGGCCTCGCCGCTGATGGTTTGCTGGGTCCATCAAGAAGGGCAGCGGCACCTCAAAGACCTCGCTGACCTCGGTCGGGTCTGGGTCAAAGACAGCCGGACCACGCAACAGGCCCACTACGGGAGTCACGACAAAGCCGGTCACCGTCAGGTAGGGCGGCAGGCGGCCGACAAGCTGGAGTCGCTCGCTGGCCAGGCCCACCTCCTCGTACGCCTCACGGACCGCGGTCTGCTCGGGGGTCTCGCCCGTCTCGGCAGCGCCGCCCGGCAGGCTGATCTGGCCGGGGTGGTGTTTAAGGTGGGCCGGCCGCTGGGTCAGCACCAGAGCAGGCTGATGGGCCAATGGGACAGACTCGTCGAATCGCAGGGCGAACAAGACGGCAGCAGGCTTGGGGTCTGTAATGTGGGCCAGCCGTTCGCGGCGGTCTGCTAGGACCTCGGGCTGCCAAGCAGGAAAAGCGCCTTCTGTAGCGCGTTCAAACCAGGCGGCGAGATGCTGGGGAGATAAAGCGTCTGGGGGGATAAGAGGCCCCGGCACGAATGGCCGGGGCTCTGCATGCTCGGGATTGAACCGAGGTGCAGCCAGAGGCTTAGCCCTCTTGGCTGTCGTCTGCGGCTGCGGGTTCTGCGGCCTTGTCGCTCACACCCATGTCAGCCAGAGCGGCTGCCTTGCGGGCAGGCAGCTTCTCGCGGATACGGGCCGACTTGCCTGAGCGCTCACGCAGGTAATAGAGCTTGGCGCGACGGACATCACCGCGACGCTTAACCTCGATCTTGGCGATCAGGGGCGAATAGATTTGGAAGGTACGCTCAACGCCTTCGCCTGCGGAAATCTTGCGGACGATAAACGAGGAGTTCAGGCCACGGTTGCGCTTGGCGATGACCACGCCCTCGAAGAGCTGGACGCGCTTGCGCTCACCTTCAACGACGTTCACGCTGACGACCACGGTGTCTCCGGGGCCAAACTCAGGAACGGATTTGCCAAGACGGGCAATCTCTTCCTGCTCGATCTGCTGGATGATGTTCATAATTTCTCCAAAACCATCGTTGCGGGCACTGGGTTGGCGTTATGAAGAGCCCAGACAGCTAGCAAGAGGATGGGAACCAAAGTTACTTCTTGAGAAGGTCTGGCCTTTTGCTCTTGGTGAGCGACAAGGCGACCTCTTTTCGCCAATCCGCTATTTTGCCATGGTGTCCAGATAAAAGCACGGCTGGCACTGGCTCGCCTTCAAAGACTTCTGGGCGGGTGTAGTGCGGATGATCCAGCAACCCGGTCATAAAGGAGTCTTGCTCGGACGAGGCGTCGTCGCCCAGAACCCCCGGAATCCTGCGAGTAAAGGCATCTAAGAGCGCAATTGCCGGAATTTCGCCACCAGATAGAACAAAATCCCCCAAACTGATCTCAATTTGTACGTATCTGTCGATAAAACGCTGGTCTATGCCCTCATACCGGCCGCAGACCAGGGTAAATTGCCCCGCCTGACCCTTTTCGGTCTGGGAAAGCATGGACTCCACCAGAGGCTGCGTGAGAGGCTGTCCAGCCGGAGAAAAGAGAACAGTTGGTCCTTTTTGAATGTCTTTTAAGAGAAGATCGGCACAAATAGCGCCAATGCAGTCCGCCAGCGGCTGGGCCAGCATGACCATGCCAGGCCCACCACCGTAGGGACGGTCATCAACCGTCTGATGGACATCGCTGGTGAATTGCCTGGGGTTCCAGAAAACCAGCTCCAGCGCCCCTCGGGACACCGCCCGACC
>CALMJH010000061.1 GCA_937864175.1 uncultured Burkholderiales bacterium | reverse complement strand
AGGACATCACCCTTTCACGGTGAGTACAGGGGTTCGAATCCCCTAGGGGACGCCACCTTCCGGTGTTGTAACAGACCTTCCGACCCTTTGCCCTTTAGCCTCTGGGCGCAGTCTTCAGCAGGCTGTCGTTCGACCACTTCAATTCATCAAAGAGCCAGTCGTTGAACCAACGAATCTTGGGTAGCTCCGCACGTGACTTCAGCACCAGCAGCGTATAGCCGTTGACGGCCAGTCCTTCGTAGCCAAAGGGTGCCACCAGTCGACCCGTCTGAAGCTCCCGTTCAACCAAGATCAGGCTCTCTAGGCAGACGCCAAGCCCGTCCGCTGCTGCATTCACCGACATAAAAGACCGATCGAATCGTGGCCCTCGGGTGACGTCGAGTCGAACGCGTCTTTGTTGTGCTGCCCAGTCTCGCCAGCCGACCAGGCAGGACTCGCTGTGAATCAGGGTGTGTTGATTGAGGTCCTGCGGAGATCGAATCGCATGACTGCCCTTGAGTAAGTCGGGTGAGCACATGGGGACGATGGTCTCGGTGGGCAATGGAATACTCATGGTGCCGGGTGGTTGAACCCTTGTCCGGCCATACCGAATGTCCAGGTCGGCCTGCAGCCCCATTAGGTCTGCAGGCTCTGTCGAGGCGTTCACGCGTACGTCTATGTCTGGGTGGGCGCTACTGAATCGGGCGAGCCGCGGCATCAGCCATTGGGCTGCCAGACTCGGTGTGCAGTGGATGGTCAGGATGTCGCTCTTTTCGCTGCGACCAACCGCCTTAGTAGCCTGGGAAATGCGAAGGAAGGCCGCAGAGATTTCTTGGGCATAGCGTTGGCCTGCATCGGTCAGGACAACTGAGCGGTGAACCCGATGAAAGAGTGGCACCCCAATTTGCTCCTCGAGCAGCTTGATTTGATGACTGATTGCTGAGGGTGTTACGAACAATTCCTCTGCTGCAAGCGCAAACGAGGAGAGCCGGGCGGCGGCCTCGAAGGCTTGGATGGACTTGAGTGTGATTCGTTGCTGCATGGCGTCATACAGATGAATTGAATTCAGCTAATTTGCCAAATTATTCTTTTGACGCAGGAAAAGCAAGGCTTGAGACTGTCGCCACTACAAAGGAGATGGTTTTGAACGCTCGAGACAGTAATTCTGGTGTCACGCTCAAAGAACGGGCCTATCGGATTCGACGAAACGCGGTTCTCATGGGCGAGGTGCAGGGCCAGGGCTACGTGGGGCAGGCCTTGGACATTGCCGATGTCTTGGCGGTGGCCTACTTCCACGCCATGAAATTTGATCCTACAAACCCTGCCTGGGAAGGCCGTGATCGCTTTCTGCTCTCAAACGGTCACTACGCAATTGCGCTCTATGCCGCTCTGATCGAGGCAGGCATTGTTCCTGCTGAGGAACTTGAGACCTACGGTAGTGATGACAGCAGGCTGCCCATGTCGGGCATGGCCAGCTACACCCCAGGCATGGAGATGTCCGGTGGCTCACTGGGTCAGGGTCTGACGATTGCAGTGGGCAGGGCACTGGGTCTCAAGCGTAAGCAGTCCAGCTCACGCGTTTTCACGCTCTTTTCCGATGGTGAGCTTGACGAGGGCTCGGTCTGGGAGGCGGCTTTGTCTGCAGCCCACTACAAACTAGACAACCTGATTGCAATTGTTGACATCAACAATCAGCAGGCCGATGGTCCTTCGGGCCAGGTGATGGGCTTTGAGCCTCTGACCGAGAAATTCCAATCCTTCGGCTGGTTCACTCAGCGCATCAACGGCAATGACCTGGCGGCAGTGGAGAAGGCCTTCGATGCTGCAATGACTCACCCAGAGGCCTGTCCTCGCATGATCATTGCCGACACCAAAATGGGATTCGGTGTGCCGTTCCTGGAGGCCCGGGAGAAGAACCACTTTATTCGCGTCGATGCCCAGGAGTGGCAACTGGCCCTCGAGGCCCTCGAGGCCTGGAGAGTTTCATGAACACCGTTACCAACAAACCCAAACTCAAGACCTCGGCCATGATCGCCTCGATCGCTGGCGAGGGTCAGAAGACCACCAGCGCCCCCTTTGGGCATGCCCTGGTAAAGGCTGCTGAGCAAGACCAGGCCATTGTTGGCATGACGGCAGACTTGGCCAAGTACACCGACCTGCACATCTTTGCCCAGAAGTTTCCAGACCGCTTTTATCAGATGGGCATGGCCGAGCAGCTGCTCATGGGGGCTGCATCCGGCATGGCCAACGAGGGGTTCACGCCCTTTGTCACGACTTATGCGGTCTTTGGCACCCGTCGGGCCTACGACTTTATCCATCAGACCATTGCCGAGGACGACCTGAATGTGAAAATCGTCTGTGCGCTGCCGGGTCTCACGACTGGTTATGGGCCGAGCCACCAGGCCGCAGAGGACCTTGCCCTGATGCGGGCCATGCCGGGCATGATGGTGATTGACCCTTGTGACGCGCACGAGATTGAACAGGTGGTCCCCGCCATCGCAGCCCATCGGGGTCCGGTTTACATGCGGCTGCTTCGCGGAAATGTTCCCTGTCTGCTCGACGAATACAACTACAAGTTTCAGATTGGTCGGGCAGCGCTTCTCCGAGACGGCAGCGATGTCCTCTTTATCTCCTCTGGCATTTTGACCATGCGAGCCCTGGAAGCGGCCGCTGCCCTTCGGGCGGACTCGGTGGATGTGGCCGTGCTGCATGTGCCGACGATCAAGCCACTGGACGTGACCACCATACTGCGTGAGGTCCAGAAGCCCGGTCGGTTGGTGGTAGTAGCCGAGAACCACACCGAGATTGGAGGCCTGGGGGAGGCGGTTGCACGCGAAATGATGCTGCACGCCGCCTATGCGCCTTTTAGGCAGATTGCTCTACCAGATGCCTTCTTGGATGCCGGCGCCCTGCCGACGCTGCACGATCGCTATGGCATCTCGACCGAGGCCATCTGTCAAAAAGTAAAAGAGTGGTTGTCCAAATAACTTCATAGAGGGGATATCGATGTCGGTCAAAGGACTATTAGACGGCAAGATTGCAGTGATCTCGGGCGCAGCCGGAGAGCGTGGCATTGGCTACGCAACCGCCAGAATGTTTGCTGAGCAGGGCGCAAAGGTGGCCATTTTGGATTTGGACGGAGCAGCCGCACAGAAGGCAGCCTCTAGCCTGGGTTCCGGTCATAAAGGGTATGCCTGCAATGTGGTGAGCAAGGACGATTGTCTGAAGGCTGTCGCCTCCGTGATTGCTGATTACGGTCGCATCGATGTGCTGATCAACAATGCCGGCATCACCCAGAAGGTCACCACCATGGAGATGACCGAAGAAGATTGGGATCGCATTCTTGACGTGAATCTGAAGGGTGTCTTCCACCTGAGCCAGGCGGTGATTCCGCATATGCAAAAGCAAAAAGGCGGATCGATTGCCTGCATGTCATCGGTCTCGGCTCAACGGGGTGGCGGCATTCTGGGCGGTTCGCATTACTCGGCTGCGAAGGCCGGCGTTTTGGGCTTTGCCAAAGCCATCGCCCGCGAATATGGCAATGACGGCATTCGGGTGAACTGTGTCACACCGGGCCTTATTCAGACCGACATCAATGCCGGAAAGATCAGCCCCGAGAAGACCAAAGAAATCCTGACGGGCATTCCTCTCAACCGACTGGGTGTGCCCAACGATGTCGCTGGTGCATATCTATTTCTGGCCTCTGACCTCTCGTCTTACCTGACGGGCAATGTCATTGATGTCAATGGCGGCATGCTCATTCATTAAATCGTTGTGTTAGCAGTCAAGAAGGTTTCAAGGCAGTAGATGTTGTTTTTTCAATGTGGGTCATTCGAATATTTAAGGAGACAGGCATGAAACTGAAGTTAACAGCCCTCGTGGGCATTGCAGTACTCAGCACCTCGGTATTTGCTCAGCAAAAGATAGTCCTTGGCCACGGTGCCGCTCCAGGCAATCCACGGCATGAGGCCTCGGTCTTTTTTGCCAACAAGGTAAAAGAGAAGTCTGCGGGCAAGATTGAAGTTCAGGTTGCTCCGAGCGCCCAGTTGGGCGATGACGCAGCAATGGTGACAGCGCTTCGGTCTGGCTCTCTGGACATGTCCGCAAACTCTCAGGGTGCGGTCTCAAACGTTGTGCCCGAGTATGCAGCCTTCGGCATGCCTTTCCTGTTTGGCAGCCTGAATGCTGCCTGGAAGGTTCTGGATGGTCCGCTTGGAAAGGAACTGGCCCAGAAGTCCGAGGAAAAGGGCCTAGTCGTGCTTGGCTACTGGGACAACGGCATTCGCCACATGTCCAACAGTAAAAAGTCCATTCTGAAGCCCGAGGACCTCAAGGGCATGAAGATGCGGACTCCCCCGGATGCAGTGACTGTCGACATCATGAAGTCGGTTGGTGCAGATGCTCAGCAGATTGCGTTTTCAGAGCTGTATGTGGCGCTTCAGCAGGGCGTTGTAGACGGTCAAGAGAACCCCCTCATGAACATCCATGCCTCCAAGCTCTACGAGGTCAACAAGTTTATTTCCCTGACCGGCCATAAGTATGAGATGACGCCGCTGCTCATCAGTAAGCGTACATGGGACAAGCTTGGTGCCGGCGACCGAAAGATCCTTCAAGACGCAGCGACCGAGGCAACGGCTTTTCAGCGCAAGCTCTCAGCCGAGGCGGATTCGAAGCTCGTTGCTCAGTTGAAGGCTGCGGGCGTGAAGGTCGATACCGTTGATCAGGCTCCATTTGCTAAAGCGACGGAGTCTGTTGTGACCAAGTGGTATTCCAGCCCCATTGGGGACTACGTGAAGAAAGTCGTTTCGACTGCTCGTTCCACCAAGTAAGACCTCCGACCTCGGGACGCACTCTCTGCGTCCCGGGTCACTGCACAACCATCTCAGGGGACTCTTATGCGGCTGCTTGCAGGCCTTATCGAGCGGGCCAATCTGGTCATGGAGTGGCTGTCTAAGGTAATTGTCTTAGTTAGCATGACCTTGATATTCGCGGTACTCACGCTAAATGTTTTCGCCCGCTACCTGCGTATTGAGATGCTCCAGGTGGGATCAGAGATTCCTGAGGTCTTGTTTCCGTGGTTGGTCGCTGCCTCGGTTGGGCTGGCGGCGATTCACGGCGCCCACATTAGTATCCATTTGCTTGCTGACCGCGTCTCAAAACAGGCCATGCGAGTCATTGGCACGGCTAATGCGGTGGTTGTCCTCTCGCTCTATACACTTTGCCTTCTTATTGTTTTGGACCTGCTACCGATCGTTAAAGACGACCGCTCGCCCATACTCGGTATCTCATTGGGGTGGACTTATGTCGCCATGGGCATCTCGTTTGGTGCAATTCTTGTGAATCAGCTCGCCACAATCTTCCGTCTCTGGGGCCTGTCAAATCAGGGGCCGCAGGAACAGATTGATTCGAGCCAGGCCGCCGGCTAGGGAGTTACTTGCAATGAGCCTCGTTCTAATTGGTGTCTTTTTTGTTTTGGCGATCTTTGCCATTCCGATCGCCCATGCACTGCTTGCCGCCTCTGCGGTCTCCATTGGCATCTTCAACCCCAAGGTCATCAATGTCATCGTTGAGCGGATGGTCTCGCAGTCTCAGAGCTTCCCGCTGATCGCGATCCCGTTTTTTATGATCACTGGCAGCCTCATGATGGGGGGCAAGCTGGGTCAGAGCCTTATCTCTCTCGTGACGCTTTTTGTTGGTCGCTTCCATGGTGGCCCTGCACAGGTTGGGGTCTTGTCGTCGACTGTCTTTGGGGGTGTCTCCGGGTCTGCTGTGGCCGATGCTTCAGCCATTGGCTCATTGTTGATTCCCTGGCAGAAGAAGATCGGCTATCCGCCAGCCTTCTCTGCTGCCACTCTTGCATCGGCAGCGACCATTGACATCCTTATTCCTCCGTCGATCCCGTTTATCCTGTATGCGCTAGCCTCGGGGGCCTCGATTGGCGCCCTGTTTTATGCCGGCATTTTGCCTGGCCTGCTGTTGTGCGCGGGCTTTATGATGGTCTGCTATTTCGTTGGTCGGGCCCGGGGGTTCCCCAGGGTGACGGAGGTGATGAGCCGCTCCGAGTTTTGGAAGCTCTTTATCTACTCGGCACCCGCGCTGGTCATGCCGGTGTTGATCGTGGTTTTGCTGCGTTTTGGAATTGCGACCCCTACCGAAGTCTCCATCCTGACGACGCTCTATGCCCTGCTGGCCTCACTTCTGATCTACAAGGATTTAACGACCTCTCGGCTGGTCCATTCCATGATGGAGGCTGCTGTCTCTACTGGGGTAGTCTTGCTCATCATCATGACGTCTAGCGTGGTGGGCTGGATTATTACGTTTGACCAAATGCCAGCAGTCTTTACCCGTTTTGCCAATGAAATCCTGCAGGAGAAGTGGCTCATCATTCTGGCCATGAATCTTCTGATGCTGGTGGTTGGAATGTTCATGGACCTGCCCGCAGCGGTTCTGTTGCTCGCGCCCATCTTCGTTCCTCTTGCCCAGTCCGTCGGGATGGACACGGTTCAACTCGGCGTCATGATGGTCGTCAACCTGGCGATTGGCCTCTATACGCCGCCGGTGGGGACCACCCTCTTTATCACTAGTTCAGTGGCGGGCGTCAAGATTGGGGCGACAGTCAAGGAATTGGTGCCCTTTTATGCGGTGGCACTCTTGATCTTGGGCCTGGTCAGTTACATACCAGCCTTCATTCTTCGGTAGTACTGATGCCGCGCGGTCTTCGGAGGTTTGACTGATGAAGTCGGTTGTACAGGGATATTCCCTCTCTGACGCTATTCGTTTTCTGTCTATCGATGCCATTGTGAAGGCCACTGAGGGCCACCAGGGTGTGCCACTGGGTATGGCCGAGATTGCGACGGTACTGTTTACCAAGCATTTCAAGTGTCTCCCCACCAATCCCACCTGGTTTGATCGTGATCGGTTTGTGCTGTCTAACGGGCATGGGTCGATGTTGCTGTACTCCGTCAATTACCTGATGGGGTACGAGAAGATTTCCATCGACCAGATTCAGAGTTTTCGAGAACTGGGTTCGCACTGTGCCGGCCATCCGGAGATCGATCCCCAGGCGGGTATCGAGGTCACCACGGGGCCGCTGGGGCAGGGAATTGCCAATGCCCTTGGTATGGCGGTCTCTGAGGCCTATCTGCGGGAGCGTTATGGCGCCAATTTGGTCTCCCACTACACCTATGCCTTTGTGGGAGACGGCTGTCTGCAGGAGGGTGTCGGCCAAGAAATGATTGCACTGGCTGGGCACCTGCGACTGGGCCGACTGGTGATGTTCTGGGACGACAATGCCATTACAGATGACGGCAGCACCAGTCTGTCGATCAGCGAGAACGTCGCCGAGCGTTTTAGGGTGGCCGGGTGGCATGTCCAGGAGATTGATGGCCATGATCCAGACCAGGTCGATGCAGCGATTAGAGCGGCCAAGCTTGATGCGCGCCCCTCCCTGATTGCCTGCAAGACCATCATTGCCAAGGGCATAGCCCGTCTGCAGGGCCAGCGCGGTGGCCACAGTGCCAGACTCTTTCCGGAGGATGCTGAGCAGGCGCGGAAGGACCTGGGCTGGACCTCTGGGCCTTTTGAGATTCCACAGGAGGTGCTCCAGGCCTGGCGCAACCCGGTGAAGACTCGCGGTGAGGCCGCCTTTGCAGACTGGTCTGCCGCCTATTCCCAGATGCCCAAGGCTCAAAAAGAGGAATTTGATCGGATTCGGGAGGGCCGTCTGCCCGCCGAACTCCAGTCCTCTCTGGCCACCTACATCGCCCAGGTCCAGACCCGTCCCGAGCCCTCGGGTGGCATTTTGGCCTCTGGCGAGGTCAATGCCTTGTTGAACGACTGCATGCCGGAGCGGTTGGTGATGTGCGCGGATTTAGAGGCGCCCACCGCCCATAAGCGCGGACTCAAGGCGTTTGAGGCCGATGATCAGTCTGGCCAGTACCTGCACTGCGGCGTGCGCGAGCACGTCATGGGGGCGATGGCCAACGGCATGGCCGCGCATGGTGCGGTGGTGCCTGTTGCAGTGACCTATCTTGCTTTCTCCGACTATGAGCGGGCAGCCATTCGCATGGCGGCGCTCATGGGCCTGCCTGTCTTGTACGTCTTTAGCCACGACTCCATTGGTATTGGGAAGAACGGTCCCACCCATCAACCGGTAGAGATTCTGGCCTCGCTTCGGGCAATGCCAAACCTACTGACGTTCCGGCCAGCCGATGCGGTCGAGGCGGCCGAGTGTTGGCAGATTGCTCTGGAGCAGCGTCGCACACCCAGCGCCTTGGTCTTTTCTCGGCATCACTGCCCTGTAGTTCGCCGTGAGGCCTGGCAGACCAATCGTGTTCGCCAGGGCGCCTATGTCTTGAAGCCGTGCTTGGGTGATCAAGACGTCACGCTTTTGGCCACGGGCTCAGAGGTGCAGATTGCGCTCAAGGCGGCCGAGTTGTTGGAGGCTCAGGGCCTTCAGGTCGCGGTGGTCTCCATGCCTTGCTGGTCTCTATTCGAGGCTCAACCCTTGGCCTATCGCCAAGAGGTCCTGGGTCAGACAGGGGTGAGATTAGGCGTTGAGGCCGCTGTGCAGCTTGGCTGGGATCGCTATGTGTCTGGACCAGATGCCTTTGTAGGCATGACTGGATTTGGTCTGTCCGGACCGCCCGAACAGCTTTTTGAGCACTTTGGGATTACGGC
>CALMJH010000060.1 GCA_937864175.1 uncultured Burkholderiales bacterium | reverse complement strand
CGGCCAGCCCCTCAGCAAGGCTCGACCTGATGGTTCTGCCCGAGACGGCCTTCATACGGCCTTGGCAAGACCTCTCAGAACAGACCCGTCAGAGCCTGCAGGCTGCGGCTGATCGCAGCGGAGCAGTCCTGATGACGGGCATCCCCTCTCGGGACGGCCAGCAGTGGGCCAACAGCCTGATCGCACTTCGACCCACCGGGACCAACACAGGCTTGGCTGCTGCGCGATACGACAAACACCACCTGGTGCCCTTTGGGGAATTCATCCCCTGGGGATTTCGGTGGTTTGTCGACCTGATGCAAATGCCCCTGGGGGACTTCACCTCCGGCCCCGCGACGCAGCCCACCATTCCAGTCGCTGACCAACACATTGGGGTGAACATCTGTTTTGAGGACCTCTTTGGCGAGGAGATCGTTCGGGCGATTCGTTCGTCGAAAAACGGTGCCACCATTCTCTTGAATGTCAGCAACCTGGCCTGGTTTGGTGACACCATCGCCCTCCAGCAACATCTGGCGATTGCCAGAATGCGATCCCTCGAGGCGGCGCGCCCGACGGTTCGCGCCACCAATACCGGCATGACAGCCCACATTGATCACAAGGGTCGAGTTCAGGCGGCGAGTCCTGCCATGGCCCAAGACATTCTGTTGGTCAGAGTCCAAGGCATGGGGGGTCAGACCCCTTACGTCCTCCTTCAAAACGGGCCCATCCTGGGCCTGGTAAGTCTGGTCCTGCTGGCACTGGTCTGGCTGCGCAGACGCTCGGCTGGAGGCCTCACGAGGCCTGACCATCCCAGCTAAAATGCGGGGATGAAGACCTTTCAAGACGTCATCCTGACGCTGCAGACGTATTGGGCCCAGCAGGGCTGCGCCATGCTCCAGCCCATCGACCTGGAGGTCGGGGCCGGCACCAGTCATACCGCCACCTTCCTACGGGCCCTGGGCCCCGAGCCTTGGCGGGCCGCCTACGTCCAGCCCTCACGCAGGCCCAAAGACGGTCGCTACGGCGAGAACCCGAATCGTCTTCAGCACTACTACCAGTACCAGGTGGTCCTCAAGCCCGCCCCCGAAAACATCCTGGAGCTCTACCTGGGCTCGCTTCAGGCTTTGGGCATCGACACCCAGACCCACGACATCCGGTTTGTGGAAGACGACTGGGAAAACCCAACACTGGGCGCCTGGGGCCTGGGCTGGGAGGTCTGGCTCAATGGGATGGAAGTCACCCAGTTCACCTACTTCCAGCAAGTCGGCGGCCTGGACTGCAGCCCAATAACCGGCGAGATCACCTACGGCCTGGAGCGGCTGGCCATGTACCTGCAGGGCGTAGAAAACGTCTACGACCTGACGTGGACGCAGTGGCAAGAAAAAGGACTCACCAAGCGCATCAGCTACGGCGATGTCTACCACCAGAACGAGGTGGAGCAGTCGGCCTACAACTTTGAGGCGAGCAACGTTGATGTGCTGCTCAAGCGATTTGGCGAGCACGAGCACGATGCTCAGGCCTTGCTCGAAAAGACCCTGCCGCTGCCGGCCTACGAACAAATCCTCAAGGCCGCACACACCTTCAACCTGCTTGATGCCCGTGGCGCTATCTCCGTGACCGAGCGGGCCCAATACATCGCCCGCATCCGCAACCTGTCACGTCAGGTGGCACAGGCCTACTACGACTCCCGCGAGCGCCTGGGCTTTCCCATGTGCGATAGCCCACAACAACAGGCGGCCTAGCGCTCATGTCTGCTTCTACAAAAACCCTCCTCATTGAACTCTTCACCGAAGAGCTCCCACCCAAAGCCCTTCGGTCGCTCGGCGAGTCCTTTGCACAGACCCTCGCACAGAGCCTGCACAAGGCAGGCCTTCTGCAGGCCGCCGATCTCCAGGCCATGAACGCCTATGCAAGCCCCCGCCGACTTGCCGTCCGCCTGCCCAGGGTTGCAAGTCTTGGACAAGACCAGCAGCGCCGCGAAAAGCTGCTGCCCGTCTCTATCGGACTAGACGCCCAGGGCCGGCCCCTGGCCCCGTTGATCAAGAAACTCCAGGCCTTGGGGCTTGACGCCGACCAGGCCCTGCCACGGCTGCTTCGCGAAAGCGATGGCAAACAAGAGGTCCTCTTGATCGACGTCCAACTCCCAGGTGCCCGCCTGGCCGAGGCCGCCCAGGCAGCCCTCGAGCAGTCCATTGCCAAGCTGCCCATTCCCAAAGTCATGCGCTACAGCCACGTCGATGACAAGGGCCAGAGCCAAGAAGTGAAATTTGTGCGTCCGGCCCATGGGCTGGTGGCCCTCCATGGCGACGAAGTGCTTCCCCTGGGGGTCCTGGGCCTCTCAGCCGGCCGAACCACCCTGGGCCATCGGTTTCATGCCCAGGCCCCCCTTGAGATTCAGCGGGCCGATGACTATGCCCAGACGCTTGAAGCGCAGGGCTACGTGCTGGCCGATTTCCAGGCGCGACAAGACAAGATTGTTGCTGGCCTGAAAGCAGCCGCGGGGGCCGACCAGGTGGTCATGCCCCAGGCCCTGCTCGATGAGGTCACCAGCCTGGTCGAATGGCCCGTTGTCCTCCAAGGCCAGTTTGATCAAGCCTTCCTGTCAGTTCCCCAGGAATGCCTCATTCTGACCATGCAGCAAAACCAGAAATACTTTGCCCTGACCGATGCGCAGGGCCGCCTGCGTAATCGCTTCCTGGTGGTGGCCAATCTGGCCTCTAAAGACCCCTCGGTCGTGGTGTCGGGTAACGAACGGGTCCTGCGGGCCCGGCTCTCAGACGCAAAATTCTTCTTTGACCAAGACCGCAAAAAGCCACTAGCCGACCGGCTGGCCGCCCTGGCCTCAGTCATCTATCACAACAAGATTGGCAGCCAACGCCAGCGCATTGACCGTCTGAAGGCTCTGGCCGAGGCCTGGGCACCCGCCATTGGGGCGCCGGTGGAGCAGGCTGGCCGCGCAGCCCTTCTGGCCAAGGCCGACCTGGTCACCGACATGGTGGGCGAGTTTCCCGAACTCCAAGGCATCATTGGTCAGTACTACGCCCATCACGACGGTGAGGCCGAGGCGGTGGCCCAGGCCATCTCGGGCCATTACCACCCGCGATTCGCCGGAGACCAGCTGCCCGGCAACCCAGTTGGGCTTGCCGTGGCCCTGGCCGACAAGCTCGAGACCCTTGTGGGGATCTGGGGCATTGGTCTGGTTCCCACCGGTGACAAGGACCCCTTCGCCCTGCGCCGCGCGGCCCTCGGTGTGGTTCGAATTCTCATTGAAAAAAATCTCCCGCTGTCCCTCGACCAGATGCTGGCCAAGACCCTGGCCCAATTCTCTGGTGTCGCTGCAGTCACCGACCAATCCAGCGAGATCCTGGCCTTTATCCAAGACCGTGCTCGAGCCTACCTTCGAGACCAGGGATTTGAGGCGGCCGCCATCGAGGCAGTTCTGGCCGAGTGCCCCAACCTGCTCTGCCAGGTGCCGGCTCGACTCCAGGCGCTCTCCGGCTTTCTCTCGACGCCCGAGGCCCAGGCCCTCTGCGCAGCCAACAAACGCATCGGCAATATTCTTAAGAAGTCCGATCAGGAATCCGCCGTCAATGACTTCAAACCTGGTCTGCTCTCTGAGCCTGCCGAACAGGCCCTGGCCGCGGCACTCGCGCAGGTGGGACCCAAGGCCCAGAGCGCGACCGCGGAAGGAAACTACACCGGTGCCATGAGCAGCCTCTCGGTCCTCAAAGAGCCCGTTGACCAATTTTTCGACCAGGTCATGGTCAATGCCGAGGACCCCGCCATTCGGGCCAACCGACTGGCACTGCTGCGCACACTGCACCAGGCCATGAATCAGGTGGCCGACCTCTCTCGGCTGGCCGCATGAACCACTCCGGCCCAGACCGCCCCATCGTGATTCTCGATCGCGATGGTGTTATCAACCACGACTCCGACCACTACATCAAATCAGTGGAGGAGTTCGTCCCCATTGCCGGTAGCCTCGAAGCCATGGGTCGACTGACCCACGAAGGCTGGCGAATTTTTGTGGCCACCAACCAGTCGGGGCTTGCCCGTGGCCTCTTCGATCTGCAGACCCTGCATGCCATTCACAACAAGATGCAGGCGGGCCTCGAAGAATTGGGGGGCCGCATTGAGGCAGTCTTTTTCTGTCCACATGGCCCAGAGACCGGCTGTCTCTGTCGCAAGCCTGCTCCTGGTCTGCTGCAAGACATTGCCCACCGCGTTGGCGGCAGCCTAGCGGGTGTTCCGGTCATTGGCGACTCACACCGAGACCTGGCCGCCGCCGTCAGCCTTGGAGCGCGGCCCATCCTGGTCACCACTGGTAAAGGCGATCGCACACTCAAGGCCCATCAGTCGGGCGAGAAGCCGCTGCCCGAGGTCCCAGAGGGAACTCCCGTCTATGTCGATCTGGCCCATGCCACCATGGGCCTGCTAGACCAGGCGCCTCCCCTCACCATCCTCTAGGGCACGAGCCGGAATGTCCAACCCTCCGTTGGTGGCGCTGGCAAGGTCTCTCGTCTTTGTGGCCTTCCAGGCCATCAGCGTCACCATCTGGGGAAGCCTCTTTGTGCTGCTTGCGCCCCTGCTCTCGCCCACAAACCGGTATCGATTCGCCATGCGTTGGCCGGCCATGAGCAGTTGGGCGGCCCAGGTTCTTTTGGGATTACAGGTTCGTGTTCAGGGCCAGCAAAATCTGAAAGACGCCTGCCAGCAGCCGGTCATCGTCTGCTCCAAACACCAGTCGGCCTGGGAGACACTCTTTCTGCCCAGCTACCTCCCACGGCAACTCTGCTTTGTCTTCAAACGGGAGTTGCTGCGCATTCCTTTTTTTGGGTGGGGCATTGGGCTTCTGCCCATGATTCATGTCGACCGAGCAGAGGGGCTAAAGGCCTACCGACAGATTGCCGATCAGGCACGCGGACGGCAGGCTGAGGGACGTTGGATTACCTTCTTTCCCGAGGGCACGAGAACCCGGCCCGGTCAGCGGGTGAAATACAAAACCGGTGCAGCCCGGCTGGCGCTGGAATTAAACAGCCCCATTCTCCCCATTGCCCACAATGCCGGCCGTCTCTGGCCCCGCAATGCATTGATTAAACAATCTGGCACCATAGACCTCGTGATTGGCTCCCTCATCTGGCCTCAGCCGGGCGAGACCCCCGATCAGTTGATGCGTCGTGTAGAGGAGTTCATCGAGGAGACGGTGCGTGGGCTTTCTTGATCAGTGGTCCTTTCTGTTGCCGGGCTTTGAGGCGCCCCCTGCCGCCCCGTCCGGACCCAGCCCCACTGGCTCCCCACGAATTCGAAAAGTGCTCCTGGCGGGCCAGCCCTTTGACTGGGTCCTCACCCGTTCAAGCCGAAAGACCGTCGGCATGTCGATTCAGCAGGGCCTTATCCGAGTGACCGCGCCCAGGTGGGTCTCGATTGAGGAGATCGAGACCATTCTGGTGGGCAAGTCGCGTTGGCTCATCAACCGGCACCAGGAGTGGCTCAACGCCCAACGCAACCGTCTAGAGCCCACCGAACAGTGGGCCCACGGGGCAAGCCTGAAATTTCTGGGCCAGACCCTGCAGATTCATCTGGACCCCGCTGCCCAACAGATCAGTTGGGACGCCGCTGGCCAACGGCTCATTCTTCCGCTCTCGCTGCAGGCTGACCACGAGCAGATTCGCGACCGGGTCCATGCCTGGATGCAGCAGCAGGCCAAAGACATTCTGCTCGAGCGACTCGACTTGCTGGCGGCTCAGGCTGGTCTTCAATACAGCCGGTTTCAAATCAGCCACGCCAAAGGCCGGTGGGGCAGTTGTACCCAAGACGGAAGAATCCGGCTGAACTGGCGGCTGGTTCAATTTAGCCTGCCGGTCATTGACTATGTCGTCGCCCACGAGCTGGCGCACCTCCGGGCCATGGACCACAGCCCAGGCTTCTGGACAGAGGTCGCCAAGATTCTGCCGAGCTTCGAAGAGGGTCGAGCCCAGCTTAAAGGGGTGAGGCTGGAGGACTAGCCAGCTGGTTGGCCAGGGCCACGTACTGGTCGACTGAAATTTCTTCTGCCCGCGACGTCTCTGAGACGCCCGCCGCGGCCAGGTCTAGCCGATCGAGCTCAGCAGCCAGATTGTTCCGAATCATCTTTCGACGCGTGGCGAATGCCGCAGTCACCAGCCTGGCCAAGGTCGACCAGTCCCGCACACCAATCTCAGAGACGGGCTTTGGCCAGAGACTAACAATGGCCGAGTCCACCTTTGGTGCGGGTGTGAAAGCCCCGGGGGGCACCACCAGTCGCCTCTCCATCTGATAGCGGGCCTGCAGCATGACGGAGAGGCGGCCATAGGTCTTGCTGCCCTCCGAGGCGACCATGCGGTCGACCACCTCTTTTTGAAGCATGAAGGTCTGGTCGACCACTCGGTGGGCGACCGGCAAGAGATGAAACAGGATGGGACTGGAGATGTTGTAAGGCAGGTTGCCCACGATACGAATGGACTGGCCGGCCTGGTCGGCCAGTTCTGCGAAGTCCACCGTCAAGACATCCTGAGCCACGAGCGAGAGGCCGCGCCCAAAGCGAGTGAGCAGCCCCTGATGGAGGTCTCGGTCAATCTCGATGGCGGTCAGCCGACCGGCTCCTCGGATCAGCCCCTGGGTCAGCGCACCACGACCAGGCCCAATCTCCACCAGTGCCTGACCGGGCCGGGGGTCCACGATGGCCAGAATCTTGGCCACCATGTTTTGGTCATGCAGGAAGTTCTGGCCAAACCGCTTCTTGGCCTGGTCTGCCATGGCCTGGGCTTTAGTCCGCGTCGCGCTTGATTTCGACGTAGCTGTTGGCGCGAACCTCACGGGTCCACTCATCAACCGCCTCCGCCAGCTTGCGGTCTCGAAGAGCCAGTCGCGCCACCAGTTTGAGTCGGTCCTCGGTGAGGGGCTCCTTCCTACGGTCGACCACCTCGATGAGATGAAAGCCGAAGACCGATCGCACAGGATCGCTGACCTGTCCGGGGCTCAGTCGCAGGGCCGCCCGCTCAAACTCGGGCACCAGATCGCCGGGATAGGCCCAGTCCAGCTCACCGCCGCGCGCAGCCGAGCCAGGGTCCTGAGAAATTTCACGGGCTAGCGTCTCAAATCGCTCCCCGAGAGACATCCGACGCTTGACATCGTCTAGCCGCCGAAGGGCCACCTGCTCAGAGGTCTGCGCATCGACACGGATCAAGATGTGACGGGCCTTGAAGACATCGACCAGCTGACTCTGCAGAGCACTGCGACGCTCTTCTAGCTTCAGGATATGAAAACCATTGGCACTTCGGACCGGCGGGGCCACCTGGCCGGGTGGCAGACGGCTGACTGCCTCGACAAAGAGACTGGGCAGACGATCGGGTGTGCGCCAGCCCAGGCTGCCTGCATTGTTGGTGCTGGCTGCAGAGTGGGCGGTGACCAGCGCCGCAAAGTCTTCGCCAGCCTTGGCTTTCTCATAGACCTGCTGGGCCAACTGCTGGGCCTTCTCGATGGTCTTGGCATCGGCCTTCTCTGGCAATGCAATGAGGATCTGGGCCAGCCGAAGCTCGTCGACACGGGCCAGGCTCTGCCCCTGGGCTGCGAGGAAGGCATCGACCTCAGCCTCCGAAATGCGCAGCCGGTTGTCGACTTCCCGCTCACGCAGTCTTGTCAGCAGAATCTCTTCGCGAATGTCCTGACGAAATCGGGCAAAGGCCACGCCCTCTTTCTCCAGTTGGTCTCTAAGACCAGTCACCGACAGACCATTCTGGTCTGCAATCCGGGCCACGGCACGGTCGAGCGTCTGATCGTCGACCGCGATGCCCGTCATGGCAGCCCGCTGCAGCAGGGCCAGGTCATTGATCATTCGGTCCAAGACCTGTTCACGCAGGAGTCTGGGCGGTGGCGGTTGCTGCCCCGATCGTGCGATGGACTGCCGCGCCTGAGCGATTCGGCGCTGCAATTCAGTCTCTACGATGACCTCGTTGTTGACCACCGCAACCACACGCTCAATAAGGATGGGTCGCGCCCCACTGGTCTGCGACCAGACCGAGGGCGAGGCCACGAGCCCCGCCATTAGGCAGAGCGGCAGGGCTAGTCGCTGGGTGAAACGATTCGGCAGACAAGACAGGAGCATGGCGAGGTCTATTGGAAGTTTTCGAACTGGGCCGGCAGGGGGGTAAGCTGGTTAATCATGCGGTAATTTGGAATCGCCCGCTTCAGAGCCTCAAGGGGGTTCGTGCCCACGCGGGCGATGCCGTTGAGTTCCACCTGCAAAAAGAAAGCATTGTTGCTCTGCTCGGCACTGGTTCGGAAGCGCTGAACCACAGCCCGGGCCACCCAACAGCCTCCGTCGTATTCCACGCCCGCCAGGGCCTCGATCAGGCCTGGCTGCTGAGTAATGTCGGTGCTCTGGCGTTTCTGCAACGAGTAGTTGTAGCGGCCCACTGCATACCAGTTGGGGGCCACTGGCATCTGGAAGGCCAGGTCCACTGTGTTGATGGAGTTGCGGGTATAACGATACGAAAAACTAATGGTCTGGCCGGGTTTGGGCTCGTAGCTGGTGGAGGCGGTGGCCGACTGCCAACGCTTAATTTTTCGGGTGTACTGACCAAAGGTATCCACCCGCCAAGCGCGCGTGAGGCGGGTACCGCCCTCAAACAAGATGTCCGACTCGGTATCGGTTCGGGCCGTCTCGCCGGGCAAGACCACCCGCTGATCGTCGAAATAAAACCGTTGACCCAATGAGCCGCGCAAAATTTCTGTGCCGTCTTTTTTCGAGAGGTAGCGTGAGGTGAGGGCAGCCGTGATCTGGTTCTGGTCACGGACTCGGTCGTGCCCACTCAGGCTCCAGTCCGAGAGCAGCTGCGGCAGGCTCACGCTGGGCGTGGCGGCATCAAAGACCGGATAGGTGCTCTGCTCTCGGTAGGGGGTGTAGACGTAAAAGAGACGAGGCTCAAGGGTCTGCATCATGGGGGTCTGTCCCCAGAGCGTGTCGCGCTCGAGAACCATCGAGGCATCCAGGCTGGCTGTGGGCACAAACCGGCTGTAGGAATCGATGCTGTTGCCCACATTGTTGGCGAAACTTCCCAGCGAGACTGAGGAGCCATATTTCGACTGGGTCCTTGAGAGACTGCCGTCAGTCACCTGTGAGTAGTGGGTCGCATGAACCCCCACCTTCGGCTTCAGAGTGAAGTACTCCGTGGGAATCGGCGCACTGATGCTGCCCATGGCCACCGACCGGTGGCCCTCTGCCATGGTGGGATGACGGAAGGAGGTCAGCTCGCCATAGGTCTGCCAATCAAAGAGTGGGCTGTCCTCCCATTGACGAATCTCTTGGGCCGAGCCCGACCGAGCGGCCGTAAGCTTGGGCATCCAGGCATAGGGCCCCAGAATTGGTGCGGCTGGGTCTTGTAGCAACTGGTACTCCTGAGCCGCTGCTGTGAATGTCCAGCCCTGCCAGGCGCTGTTGAGTGAGAGGGTGGCGGGCAGGGTTCGCTGCGAGGCGGCTAGAAGCGATCCACCGAAGTCCGAAAAATAGTCGTCGTCGGAGACCCGCTGAATATTCAGGCCCAGGCTTAGGTTGGGCGACAGGCGGCTGGTATGAACCAGGCTTCCCATTGACCGCGACTCACCCCGAACCCGGTCGTTGGGCAGTACCTCCAGGCCCACCGTGCCCAGGTTCTGCGCGCTTAAGTACCGAAACTCAGTTCCCAGTTGGACGCCACGTCGACCCACCAGCTTGGGGAAGAGGGTCATGTCTCGGTTGGGTGCCATGTTCCAGTAGAACGGCGCGGTGACCTCCAGACCTAGGCGGGTCGTGGCGGCATACGAAGGCGGCAGGAAACCAGTCCGCCGACGGTCGCTGATCGCAAAGCTAATGTCCCCCATGGGCAAGATGGGGACACCTCCCCAGGTGAGGACGGACCCCTGGGTATCGGCGATCTCACGAATCTGATCCACCAGCATCGTGCCCGCCTCGAGTGTCCAGGCAGGCCGGTCGCGCGGGCAGGTCGTATAACTGGCCTGCGTCAGGCGGGTAGTCTGCGGCTGCAGAAATTCAACCTGCTTGGCCGAGCCCCGTCCATTGATGGTGGCCAGCTCGTAGGTGACGTCTTGAAAAAAGCCCTGCATGGTGGAGAGCTTGAGAGACAGTGCAGGCCCTTTGTAGAGTTCACCTTGCTTGAAGAGTTGGACATTGCCGCTAGCGTCGAGCCGATTGGGCACCATGTCCATGATGATGCGGTCAGCTTTGAGCGACATGCCCAGCTGGCGAAGTTCGGCTCGGCCCTGCAGCATCAAGACATCTTCGAGCTGACCATCGATCTCGTCGCCGAAGAAAAACATGGGGGTCTTGTCGTCGGTGAGACCAGGGCGAGGTGGTGGCTCCAGGGTGAGTCGTGGGTCGAGTCGCAGGCCCTGGCTGGGCTGGACCGACTGGGCCAATGGACGTGTAGACGCACTGCTCTCAGGTGAGGCAGTTGAAGATGACTGCTGCGCCTGCGCCACGACCAGATGCTGCGCCTCTGCCCTGATCTGACGAGGGCATTCGGAGGCAAGGCTGGATGAGGCCAAGGCCCCCAGCAGAACGACAGCAAAACGCATGGCCTATTATAGGTGGTCATGCTAGCCGCCTCAGACCCCCGCCTCGAAGCCGCCAAAGCCTGGCTAGGCGGCTTTCCAGAAGTCCAAATCGAGGGTCTGGCCCCCGCCTCCAGTGACGCCTCTTTTCGACGCTACTTCCGCGCACCAGTCCAGCCGGGGGGGCAATGGTCAGACTCCAGCGTCATCCTCATGGATGCCCCCCCGGACAAAGAACCCCTCGATGCTTTCCTGCTGACCGCCCAGCTCTTCGAATCAGCAGGCGTCCATGTCCCCCGTCGCCTGGCCGTCCATCAGGCGGAGGGCTTTTTGCTGCTGTCCGATCTGGGACAGACGCCCTATTTAAAGGCCCTCGACCCCCATCAGCCGCAGGCGGCCGGCCAGCTCTACCGAGAGGCCTGGCGGGCCATGGTCCGGTGGCAGTCTTGGGGTCTACAACAGGATTCTCTGGCAGACCAACTTCCGCACTACAGCCGTGAAAAGCTGCTGCAAGAGATGCAGCTCTTCGAAGACTGGTTCGTGGAGCGCCACCACCAGACCAGCCTCACCGCGGAGGAAAAAAACCAGCTCAGCCAACTCATGGACTGGCTGGCCAGCAGCGCCCTGGCCCAGCCTCAGGTCCTGGTCCATCGCGACTTCCACAGCCGTAACCTGATGGTCTGCCCCGATCAGAACCCTGGCGTGATCGACTTTCAGGATGCTGTCATCGGGCCACTGAGTTATGACCTGGTCTCCCTGCTGCGAGACGCCTACCTCGAGTGGGACGAGGCCCAGCAGCTGGACTGGGCCATTCGGTATTGGCAAGACGCCCGAGAGGCTGGCCTGCCTATCGCAAATGACTTCGCCGACTTCTGGCGTGACTTCGAGCTGATGGGGCTACAGCGACATCTGAAGGTCCTGGGCATCTTTGCACGGCTCTTCCACCGTGACGGAAAGGCCCAGTACCTCCAAGACCTTCCCCTGGTCATGCGTTATACACGCCAGGCGGCAAGCCGCTACAACGGCTGCGGGGCCCTGCTGCGGCTGCTCGACCGTCTGGAGCAGCGCAGCGCCCAGGTCGGCTACACCTTCTAAAAGGAGCCCGTCTTGAAGGCCATGATCCTGGCAGCTGGTCGCGGCGAACGAATGCGTCCCCTGACCGACAACACACCCAAGCCGCTGCTGTCCGTGGGAGGGCAGCCCCTCATCGTCTGGCATCTTCAGGCCTTGGCCAAGGCGGGCTTTGCGCAGGTGGTGATCAACACCGCGCACCTGGCCCAGGCCCTTCAGTCGGCCCTGGGCGATGGCGGCCAGTGGGGCCTGGAGATTCGCTTTAGCGACGAGCCACCCGGCGCCTTGGAGACGGCAGGCGGCATCGCCACCGCACAGCCCTGGCTCGGAAGTCCCGACAACGAACCCTTTCTGGTTCTGAATGGCGATGTCTTTTCTGACTGGCCCCTTCATCAGGCCAAGACCCTGGCTCAGGCTATGGTGGACCGGGACCAAGAGGCCTGCCTGGTCCTGGTCCAAAACCCTGACCACCATCCCGGCGGCGACTTCGAGCTCCTGCCAACCCCCAGTCAGGGGACCGGCGACGCGCCTCTGGCCCAAGCCCGCCGAGCGACCCATCCTCCCTCGACCGGACGCAGTTACACCTACAGCGGCATTGGACTCTTTAGGCCCAGCCTCTTTCATGGAGTGCCGGCCGGTGAGCGGTCCCCCTTGGCGCCCCTACTCTTTCAGGCGGCCCAGCAAGGACGGCTCTGCGGGCTGGTTCACCAGGGCCGGTGGACCGACGTCGGAACCCCAGAGCGACTCGCAGCCCTTGACCAAGCCCTGACCTCTCAACGAGACTCACCCCATGTCTGATCGAAACCTTCCCCTCCCCGTTGCTGGCCCCGTCCACGGACTCGCCCACCGGGCCCGTCGAGACCGGCTGGCCCAGTCGATTGCCCAGTTGGCCAACCACGAGGCCGCCCTGGTCGTGGCCTATGCGGGTCAAGAAATACTGCGCAACCGCGACAACCCATTTGCCTTTCGCAGCGACAGCAATTTCTTCTTCCTCACCGGCTTTCCCGAGCCTGATGCCTGGCTGGTGATGCTGGTGGCCGCTGATGGGTCTCACATCGACCACCTCTACTGCCGAAGTCGAGACCCCGCCAAAGAAATCTGGGACGGCATTCGGGTTGGGCCCGAGCGGGCTGCAGAACAGTTCTACATGGACCAGGCCCACAGCCTGCAGTCTCTGGAAACGGACCTGCCGGGCCTGATGAAAGACCGCACATGGTTGGTGGCACCCCTGGGACGCATGACAGCGGCGGAGCAGCGTATCGCCCAGTGCCTCAACCTGGCCCGAAGCCAGGCACGGGCCGGCACCCAGGCACCGGGACAGTGGCTTGACCTCGACCAGGTGGTTGGCCCCCTGCGGCAAATCAAAGATGCCCATGAGCTTGCCACCATGCAGCAGGCCGCCAACATTGCCGCGACTGGGCATGTTCAGGCCATGAAGGCCACGGCAGCCGGGCGCGCAGAGTACGAAATCGAGGCAGTCCTGCTGGCAGAGTTCCGTCGGCATGGTGCCCAGTCGGTGGCCTACGGCAGCATTGTGGCCAGCGGCCCCCACAGCTGCATTCTTCACCACCGCGCCGGGGACCGGGTCCTGCAAAACGGTGACATGCTGCTCATCGATGCAGGCTGCGAATTGGACAACTACGCCAGCGACATTACCCGCAGCTTTCCGGTCAACGGCCGATTTACCCAGGCCCAACGCGATGTCTACCAAGTCGTACTGGCGGCCCAACAAGCCTCCATCGAGGCAACCCGCCCGGGTGCGGCCTTTGCTGCACCCCACCAGGCTGCCGTGCGGGTCCTCACGCAGGGCATGCTCGACCTGAAGCTGCTGCCAGCTCAGACTCTTGAGGCCGCCATCGAATCCGGGGCCTACCAGCAGTTCTACATGCACCGGACTGGCCACTGGCTGGGCCTTGATGTCCACGACATTGGCGACTATCGCCAGCCCCTCACCCCCGGCCAGGTCTTGACCATCGAGCCGGGCTTTTACATTCGACCCAGTGACGAGATTGCGCAAGACTTCTGGAACATCGGCATTCGCATCGAGGACGATGCGGTGGTGACCGACGAGGGCTGCAGCCTGCTGACCCGCGGTGTGCCCGTCGACATTGAGTCCATCGAGGACCTCATGCGGGCGGCCCAGTGATTCAACTCGGGCGGCACACGATCGACAGCCAGGTCTTTGCGGCACCCATGGCTGGCGTGACCGACCGGCCCTACCGTCAGCTCTGCAAAAGGCTAGGCCTGGCCTACGCCGTCGGCGAGATGGCGGCCAGCAATGCCCTGCTCTGGGCCACCGAAAAAACCAGCCGTCGCATCAACCATGAGGGCGAGCCCTCGCCCAAGGCCGTCCAGATTGCGGGAGGCGATCCCGCCATGATGGCCCAGGCTGCCGCCTTTAACGTTGAACGGGGCGCGGAGATCATTGACCTCAACATGGGCTGTCCGGCCAAGAAGGTCTGCAACAAGGCTGCGGGCTCTGCACTCCTGCAAGACGAGAAGCTGGTGGGCCAGATTCTGCAGGCGGTCGTCGCGTCCGTGCGCGGCACCGATGTTCCGGTCACCCTCAAGATGCGGACCGGCTGGAATCGGGCCAACAAAAATGCTCTGCGAATTGCCCAGATGGCCCAAGACGCCGGCATTGCCATGGTCACCATTCATGGACGAACCCGCGAGGACAAGTACATGGGGGAGGCCGAGTACGAGACCATCGCAGAGGTGAAGCAACGCCTGCGGATCCCCGTAGTGGCCAACGGTGACATTGACAGCCCTCGCAAGGCCCATCAGGTCCTGCGCTTGACGGGTGCGGATGCCGTCATGATTGGTCGGGCCGCCCAGGGGAGACCTTGGATATTTCGGCAGGTCGACCATTTCCTCAAGACCGGTGAAGAACTGCCCGACCCCACCGAGGCCGAGATCGCCCAATGGCTTCGAGACCACCTCCTCGACCACTACGCCTTTTACGGCGAAGAACGCGGAGTCCGATCGGCCCGTAAGCACATCGCCTGGTACCTCAGAGGGCTGCCGGGCGTGCGGTCGTTTCGGGATATCCTTCAGGCTGCGGAGACGGTCGACGATCAGCTTCGCTGCCTGGACGACTTCTTCTTAAAAGCTGCATGACTGCACCACCCAACCAAGCGGTTGATCCGCGCCCCGCCCTCGACAAAACCCTTGTGGCCTGCCTCGACCTCTACTTTGAACAGTTGGGCGACCAGAAGCCTCACCCCATTCATGAGATGGTGGTCCAGGTTATCGAGCCGGCCCTCCTGCGCTATGCCCTGGGCAAGTGCCAGGGCAATTTCAGCAAGACAGCCGAGCTCCTGGGACTCTCCCGAAACACCCTTCGAAAAAAACTCTCGCAATACCAAATCAAACTGGAGTCGTAATGGTTCAGTTGTCTCAAAACATGCTGGGCAGCGCTCGGCCCAACCGTATGCCCATTGGTCGCGCCCTGCTGTCGGTCTCCGACAAGACCGGCCTGGTGGAGTTGGCCCGCGAACTCCACAGTCTGGGGATCGTCCTTGTCTCCACCGGAGGTACCGCCAAGGCTATTGCCGAGGCAGGCCTTCCGGTCACGGCAGTCGACGCGCTGACGGGTTTTCCAGAGATGCTCGACGGACGCGTGAAGACCCTTCATCCTGCCGTCCACGGAGGCCTCCTGGCGCGGCGTGACCTTCCCGCCCACCTGGCCCAACTCCAGCAGGCGGGTATTGCAACCATCGACCTGCTGGTGGTGAACCTCTACCCCTTTCGCGAGACGCTCCACAAGCCGGGAGTCGGCTACCAGGAGGTGGTAGAAAACATCGACATCGGAGGGCCGGCGATGCTGCGTGCAGCCGCCAAAAACCATGATGCCGTCACCGTTGTGGTCGAGCCGTCTGACTATGCCAGTCTGGTCCAGGAGCTCCGGACACACGGCAGTGCGCTGTCTTTTGCCACCCGCCAGAGGCTTGCCGCGAAGGCCTTCGCCCACACGGCTGCCTACGATGGTGCTATCGCAAACTTCCTGACGGCCCTGCCCGAGCCAGATGCGCAGACTCTCAACGCCACCGCCAACACGATCGAGGGCCAAGACCCTGCGAGTGCCAGTGGCCTGCCCGCTATTTACAGCCTGCAGGTCATCCGCCGTCAGGCCATGCGCTACGGCGAAAATCCACATCAGGCGGCTGCCTTTTACACCGACCCCAATGCCCAGCTGGGCTGTCTTGGGGGCTACATCCAACGCCAGGGCAAAGAACTCTCATTTAACAACGTGGCAGACGCCGATGCCGCCTGGTCCTGCGTCCGGAGCTTCGAGGGTCCAGCCTGCGTCATTGTGAAACATGCCAACCCATGTGGAGTTGCCCTCGGCGCCACCGCCCTGGAGGCCTACCAGCGAGCCTTCAAGACCGATCCCACCTCTGCCTTCGGTGGCATTCTGGCCTTTAACACCGAGGTCGATGAGGCCTGTGCACAAGCCATTGGTCAGCAGTTTGCAGAAGTCATCATCGCTCCGTCCTTCAGCCCGGCGGCACTGACAGTCTTTGGCGCCAAACAAAACCTTCGGCTGCTGGAAGTCCCGCTTGGCCGGGCCGATGCCATCAGCAGTGGACTCGACATCAAACGCGTCAGCGGTGGCCTGCTTCTGCAGACGCCAGACCGCAACACCCTTGCGGCCCAGGACCTGCGTTGCGTCACCCTAAAGCAGCCAACGCCAGCCCAACTCCAAGACCTGCTCTTCGCCTGGAAAGTCGCCACCTGGGTCAAGAGTAATGCCATTGTCTTCTGCGCCGACGGCATGACGATGGGCGTGGGAGCCGGCCAGATGAGTAGGCTCGACTCAGCCCGAATTGCCTCGATCAAAGCCCAGCACGCCCAACTCTCCCTGGTGGGTACGGTCGTCGCCAGCGATGCCTTCTTTCCCTTCCGAGATGGCCTGGACGTGGTGGCCGATGCTGGGGCTGTTGCAGTCGTGCAGCCCGGCGGCTCTGTGCGCGACGATGAGGTGATTGCGGCGGCCAATGAGCGAGGTCTGGCCATGGTCTTCACGGGCATGCGGCACTTCCGGCATTGACCAAGGCACTTCGCATTCTTGGCATCGACCCAGGCCTGCGGTGCACTGGCTTTGGACTCATTGAGGTTGTAGGGCGGCACCAGGTGACCTACCTGGCCAGTGGGGTGATTCGCCCACCGGTCTCGCTCTCCGAGGCCGACCGCCTGAAGTCGCTCTACGCCAGCCTGACAGAACTGCTGGCCAGCTACCAACCCGAGATCGCAGTGGTGGAGCGGGTCTTTGTGAACGTCAACCCAAAGTCCACCCTCTCACTGGGCCAGGCGCGTGGAGTTGCAATCGCAGCCCTGGCCGCCACCAACATCGAGGTCAAGGAACTCACCCCACTCAAAATCAAGCAGTCCATCGTTGGAACGGGACGGGCCGACAAGGCCCAGGTGGCCCACATGGTCTGCCGCCTGCTGTCCTTGCCCCGACCCCCGAGCAGCGATGCCGCAGATGCGCTGGCATGTGCCCTGGCCTTCTGGCATGCTCAGACGCCATGATTAGTCGACTCGCTGGCCAGCTGCTGGCCAAGACCCCGCCAAGCCTCCTGGTCGATGTCCAGGGCCTGGGCTATGAGGTCGAAGTACCCATGTCCACCTTTTACAGCCTGCCCGAGGTAGGCCAGCCCGTGGTTCTGCTGACCCACCTTGTGGTCCGCGAGGATGCCCACCTGCTCTATGGCTTTGCAACACCAGCAGAGCGTCAGGCCTTTCGAGAGCTCATTCGCATCTCCGGCGTGGGACCTCGTATCGGCCTGGCGGTTCTCTCAGGCTTGAGCGTCGACCAGCTCGTCCAGGCAGTCACACTGCAAGAGGTGGCGCTGCTCACCCGGGTGCCAGGCATCGGCAAGAAGACAGCCGAGCGGCTGGTCCTGGAGCTCAAAGGACGGCTCGGACAGGCGCTTCCAGGGGTTGGGCAGGCCAGCGGTCCTCAGTCAGACCAGCAGACAGAAGTCCTCCAGGCCCTGCTGGCCCTTGGATATTCCGAGAAAGAGGCCCTGGCAGCGGCCAAGGCCAGTGCGGCGGCCCCCAGCGTCTCCGACGCCATCCGCGGCGCACTCAAGTCCCTAGCCCGTTAAACTGTGGGCCATGATCGAACACGACGATCTGGCCCCCCTGCCCACCACCAGCGCTGCCTTCGGAGAAGACCGCATGGTCAGTGGCAAGGCGGCCAGTCCCAACGAAGAAAATTTCGAGAGAGCCCTGCGGCCTCAGCGGCTCGCGGACTACATTGGCCAGCCGAAGGTCAAGGCCCAGCTCGAGATTTTTATTCAGGCGGCCAAGCAACGGGCGGAGGCTCTGGACCACGTCCTGCTCTTTGGTCCGCCGGGGCTGGGCAAGACCACCCTGGCCCACATCCTGGCCAAAGAGCTTGGCGTCAACCTGCGGCAGACGTCGGGTCCTGTCCTTGAGCGCCCCGGCGACCTGGCTGCTCTGCTGACCAATCTCGAGCGCAACGACGTACTCTTCATCGATGAGATTCATCGACTCAGTCCTGTGGTCGAGGAGGTCCTCTATCCCGCTCTAGAGGACTACCAAATCGACATCATGATTGGCGAGGGGCCTGCAGCCCGCAGCATCAAGCTCGACCTGCAGCCCTTCACCCTGGTGGGAGCAACCACCCGAGCGGGCATGCTGACCAACCCACTCCGAGACCGCTTCGGGATCGTCTCTCGACTTGAGTTTTATGGGGCCCAAGACCTTCAAGTCATTCTTCAACGTTCAGCCGGTCTGCTCAAGCTCCAACTCAGTGAAGACGGAGCCGCAGAGATTGCCAAGCGGTCGCGTGGCACCCCACGAATCGCCAACCGACTGCTGAGACGAGTCCGGGACTTTGCGCAGGTCAAAGAGGCCCCTACCATTACCGCAGCGGTCGCCGATGCGGCCCTGGCCATGCTCGAGGTGGATCGTCTGGGCTTTGACCTCATGGACCAGAAGCTCCTGATGGCCATCATCGAGAAATTTGGGGGCGGCCCAGTCGGGCTCGACAACCTCGCTGCTGCTATTGGGGAGGCCAAGGAGACCATCGAAGACGTCCTCGAGCCCTATCTCATCCAGCAGGGCTACCTGCAGCGCACCCCCCGCGGCCGGATGGCTACCCCAGCCGCCTGGCAACACCTTGGCCGTCCCATGCCCACCGGCCTCAATCCCACCGCGACCGACCCACTCTTCTAACCACCCTCCCCCTCATGACACCAGCCAACGCCGACCTCTCCGTTCTTAGCCTTGTCCTTCAGGCCAGCCTGCCCGTCCAGCTGGTCATGCTGCTGCTGATCGTCATCTCCATTAGCTCCTGGGCCACCATCTTTAAAAAATTCCAGTCCCTACGCCGGGCCGGCCAGGAGACGGAGGACTTCGAGAAGGCCTTCTGGTCTGGCGGTGACCTTCTTCAGCTCTACGACCAGTCGCAAAAGGGCGACTACGGCGATGGCCTCTCCAAAGTCTTCGAGGCCGGCATGCGAGAGTTTCTAAAACTTCGGCAGCAGGGGCGTACCGAGGCCAACGGCCTGCTCGACGGTGCCCGGCGGGCGATGCGTGCCACCAGCCAACGGGAGTTCGACACTCTGGAGCATGGCCTGCCTTTTCTGGCGACCGCGGGTTCAGTCTCGCCTTACATTGGTCTCTTTGGGACGGTCTGGGGCATCATGCATGCCTTCACAGGGCTGGCCAACATCCAGCAAGCCACGCTGGCTAGTGTGGCCCCTGGTATTGCAGAGGCCCTGGTGGCCACGGCCATCGGCCTGTTTGCCGCCATTCCAGCGGTCGTGGCCTACAACCGCTTTGCCACCGAGATCGATCGGCTCTCCATCCGCTTCGAGACCTTCATGGAAGAGTTCTCCAACATCCTTCATCGGCAGGCCTAGACCATGGCGGGCGGCTCTTCGGTTCAGTTTCGTGGCAAGCGTCGTCGCATGATGAGCGAGATCAATGTCGTGCCTTACATTGACGTCACACTGGTTCTGCTGATCATCTTCATGGTGACGGCCCCCATGATCGTGACGGGCAACATCGACCTGCCGCGGGTAGGAGCGGCCTCCCAGGATCCACCCACCGCCATCGAGGTCATCCTTAAAAAAGACGGCAGTCATGCGGTCCGCAAACGCGAGCAGGGCGCCCAAGAAATCCAGGTCAGTCGGGCGCAAATTAACGAGACTGTCCGGTCCTTGGCCACCCAACCCAACACGCCCATCATTCTCTTGGCCGAGCGAGAGGTGCTCTACGAGCGCGTGGCTCAGGTACTCAGTCAACTCCAGTCGGCAGGCCTTGGCCGCGTGGGCCTGGCAGTTCGTCAGCAGTAGGCTAGCCCCTTGACCAGTCTCGGCCTGCATCCACACGACTGGCTCGGAGACCGATCCGCCAGAGGAGAGAGTCTGCGGGCCATTGGGGCCTCGATTGGGGTCCACCTTCTGCTCGTACTTGCGCTGGTGGTCTCGCTGCACTGGAGCACCGAGCCGACGGAGCCCGTCCAGGCAGAGCTCTGGTCGAGCCTTCCTCCCGAGAAACCAGCCGCCAGACCGACCCCTAAAACCGAGCCAGCACCAGAGCCCCCCAAGCCTGCCCAGCCCGACCCAGAGGCTGCCGAGGCGGAATTGGCCCTTGCCAAAAAGAAAAAGGCGCAGGCCGAGCGTGAACAAGCTGAACGCGACCTCGCCGCCAAAGAGAAGGCGCTAAGGGAGAAGGCTCTAAAGGAGAAGACTGCCAAAGAAAAAGCGGACAAGGAAAAGGCAGCAAAGGAGAAGGCAGCGGCCCAGCAAGAACAGGCCAGCGCCAAGCGCCTGGCGCAGCAGCGTGAGGCCGAGTTGGCTCGCCTGGGCCTCGACGCCAAGGCCAAGCCGCAAGCCAAGGGCAAGGACAGCGAGACCAAGGCCGGCGTGGCCAATGGCGCAGCCCAGGGCGCTCGTTCAGGACGCGAGGCCGAATGGATGGACAAGGTGAGGGCGGCCATTCGAGGGCGTGTTCTCTACAAGGGCGCAGACACGTCCGACCTCTCTTTGGTCATTCGGTTTCTTCCAACCGGCGAAATCACCCGGGTCCTGAAAAAAACGGGCAGCAATGCGCCAGCCTACGATGCGGCTGTGCTTCGCGCCTTGGAGGAGCTGCAGACACTGCCCAAACCCCCGGACGGTGTCCGTGAAATCACCATCGATCTCCGACATCGAAATTAAGTCTTCTGTCCGTATACTGTGGCCCATGTGCCACCGTCTTCTCCGCCTCCTCCGGCAGGGTCTGCTGGGGATGGTCATTGCTTGCCTGCTGGCCCCGCTTGCCTTGGCGCAAGATGGGTTGAAGATTGACATCACCACAGGCAGCGAAAAACTCATCCGCCTGGCCCTGCTGAGTATGCCGGCCGACAACCCCGCAGACCGAGTCTTTGTCGAGACGGTAGAAGCAGTCGTTGCAGCGAACCTCCGGCGCACTGGTGCCTTCAGTCTTCTGCCCGTAACACCCCAGTCGCCGCCGCTGACCGAAAGGACCGACCTTGGGCAAGACTTCGCGATGCAGTGGCGAGGCAAGGGGGCCCAGGCGGTAACCCTCGGAAGCCTCACTCGGCTGCCCGATGGTCGAGTCGATTTGCGGTTTCGTCTCATCGACACAACCAAGAACGTCGACCTCGGTGGCCTCTCGCTGATTACCGCTCCCACCAACCTTGACGCTCGCAGAACCGCCCATCGAATGGCGGACTACATCTTTGAAAAGCTCACGGGTGAACCGGGCTTTTTCTCAACCCGTCTGGCTTACGTCCGACGTGACGGCAGGCAGCAGGTTCTGCTTATTGCAGACTCCGACGGAGAAAACGCTCAGCCCGCCCTTCGAAGCAACGAGTCCATCATCTCCCTGGCCTGGAGTCCCGACGGCAAGCGTCTTGCCTACGTCTCTTTTGAATCGGGTAAGGCGGTGGTCTACGTCCACGAGTTGGCCACTGGACGACGCAGCGTCGTGGCCAACTATCGGGGCAGCAACTCCTCGCCGGCCTGGTCGCCCGACGGCACCCGCCTTGCCGTGGTGCTCACCAAAGACGGAGGCTCCCAGATTTACACGGCCAATCTCGACGGCTCCGGTCTCAGGCGCATTACCCAGTCGGGCACGATTAACACCGAACCGAGCTTTTCGGCTGATGGCAAACATCTCTACTTCACCTCTGACCGCGGCGGCAGCGCGCAAATCTACCGAATCCCAGTCGACGGCGCCGGCCAGCCAGAGCGCATCAGCTTTCAAGGGTCTTTTAATGCCCGGCCAGTGGTCAGCCCCGACGGCAAGATCATGGCCTTTGTCGCCCGTCGCTCAGGACGGTTCCAGATTGGTGTGCGCGACCTGGCCAGTGGCGATGAGATCCTGGTCAGCGAGGGTCCGAAGGATGATTCCCCCAGCTTCGCACCAAGCAGCAAATGGATCATCTTCTCCAGTCTTGTCAACGGTCGGGAGGCCCTCTCAGCAGTCTCAGTCGACGGCAAGGTCAGGACGCGAATCAGTGTGGACACTGCTGGTATCCGAAACCCCGCCTGGGGCCCCATGCCCCAGTAACTCTGTCAAAGGACTTCGCCATGAAAACCCTTGCCGCCTCCCTCAGCCTTCTGGTGGTGCTGTCCGGCTGCGCCAGCGTCAGCCTTGACGACGACGCCGCCAAAAAAGCGGGCAGCGCGCCGATCAGTGCCGTGAATGTTGGACCGCAGTCCTCTGCCCTAGAGCCGGCCAATTCAGGAATTGCGGGCCTGACGGCAGAGGAGCTGAAAGTGGCTGGTTACTCGGCCACGGGAGAGACCAGCATCTTTTTTGAATTCGACAGCATGACCGTGGGGCCCCAGTACCAGGGGCTTTTAGAGCAGACCAGTCGCCTTCTCAAAGCCAACGCGCAGCGAAGCCTGCGGGTCGAGGGAAATACAGACGAGCGGGGCACTGCGGAATACAACCTGGCCTTGGGCCAGCGTCGCAGCGATGCGGTTCGCCAGGCCCTTGGCATCCTGGGGGCTGACACCAACCGCATCGAAGCCGTGAGCAACGGTGAGGAAAAACCCAGGTCCACCGAGCGGACCGACGCCGCCTTCGGTCAGAACCGTCGCGCCGACCTCTTTCTGAAGTAAGCCAATGATCCTCACCTCTCGTAGGCATCTCCGTTCACGTGCACTGGCCTCTGGCCTGCTCTGGCTCGCAGGTCTATCCCCCCTGGCCGCCCAAGGCTTGTTCTCCGACGATGAGGCCCGGCGAGCCATCCTGGATCTGCGAGCAAAAGTCGCTACCCTCGAGACTGAGAACCAGGCCCTCATCAACCGGCTCGATGGGATGGCCAAAGGTCAGCTCGACCTCTTCTCGCAACTCGAGAAACTGCGGGCTGAACTCGCCTCACTGCGCGGGGGGGTTGAGCAGAACTCTCAGGCCACCTCGGTGACTGCCCGACAGCAAAAAGAGCTCTTTCAGAGTCTCGAGAGCCAACTGGCTCAGGCCAAAGAACGGCTCGCCAAGGTGGAGCCACAGCCAGTCGAAATCGGTGGCCAGTCGGTCCTGGTGCCACCCGAGGAAAAGCAGCTGTTTGAGCAGGCCCGAGGCCAGATGCAGTCCAAAGACTTCAAGGCAGCTGCAGCCAGCTTCTACCGCTTCAACCAGCGTTTCGATGGGTCCGCCTTGGCCGCCCACGCTCTGAATTACGAGGGAACCCTGCATTACGCAATGAAGAACTATCCCTCCGCTCGACGGGCCCTTGAGGCACTGGTCGAGCGACACCCAGACCATCCGGTCACAGCCGATGGCATGCTTACACTGGCCTCGGCCCAACTCGAATCTGAGCGTCCAACGCAGGCTCGACAGACCCTCCAGGCACTCGTGAAGAAATTCCCATCCAGCCCACAGGCCAAGATGGCGACAGACCGGCTAAAGTCGCTCGCGGCCCCCAAGAAGAAATAGATCCGCGCGCATGCCGATCACCACTGAAGACCTCGTGCAACTAACCCAGTGGGTCTTGTGGGCTGGATTGCTGTCTGGCCTGGTACTGGGCTGGGCCTCCCAGGCAACGCGCTTTTGCACCCTGGGCGCCGTCGCCGACTGGGTGAACATGGGGGACCGGACCCGCATGCGCGTCTGGGTCTTGGCCATGGCGACTGCACTCATCAGCACACAATTGCTGCTGGCCTTTGCTGGTCTCGACTTCCCCTCAACCGTCTACACCAGCAACCGACTCCTCTGGTTGTCCAATCTGCTCGGTGGGCTGGTTTTTGGATTCGGCATGAGCCTGGCCTCGGGCTGCGGAGTGCGGACCCTGATCCGAATCGGCGAGGGCAGCCTCAAGGCCGTGGTGGTCTTTCTGGTCATGGCCCTCTCAGCCTTCATGACCATGCGAGGACTCACAGGCGTCTGGCGGGTGAGTACTATCGAGCAGATCAGCGTTACCCTGCCCACGAGCCAGACCCTGCCTCACCTTGCCGCCCACCTCACCGGCCTTCCCCTTACTCAGGTGCAGCCCTGGATCTTGGGGGTCCTGGCCCTTGCCCTGCTGTGGTTTGCCTTAAGCGGTGGTGGCCTTCGCAGCCAGCCTGGTCGTTGGCTGGCTGGGTTGGTTATTGGTGGTCTTATCACCCTTGGCTGGTGGGTCACTGCTGGGCTGGGATTCGTTACTGAGCACCCCGACACTCTGGAGAAGGCCTTCCTTGCAACCAACTCCAAGGGGCCTGAGAGCCTTACATTTGTGGGCCCCCTGGCCTACAGCCTCGAATTACTGCTCTATTGGAGCGACAAGTCTCAGACCCTCACTTTCGCAATCGTGACGGTGGTGGGCACAGTCCTCGGCGCTGCCCTCTCGGCCCTCGTGCGCAGAAAGTTCAAGTGGGAGTCCTTCAAGACCACCTCCGACATGGCCCATCACCTGGTAGGCGCTCTGCTCATGGGCATCGGCGGCGTCGTGGCCATGGGGTGCACCATTGGCCATGGCCTCAGCGGACTCTCTCTGATGTCGCTGGGGTCCGTCTTAACACTCACCGGCATTCTCAGCGGCGCTGCCCTCGGACTGCGCTGGCTGTCTCGCTAGCCGTTTGACCCAAGTCTCTCGAAAGCCTAGAATGGAGGGCTTTCGTAAGCGGGTTGTTAGCTCAGTCGGTAGAGCAGCGGACTTTTAATCCGTTGGTCGCAGGTTCGAATCCTGCACAACCCACCACAATCCTGCGCCACCCAGCGCAATGGTACGATTCAGCCCAATGAACAAGTTTTGGCCACGTCCGCTCGTGACGGCTGCTGTCCTCGGCAGCCTGATGGCCCTCCCTCCCCTGCCGTCTCTGGCCAACATCGACAAGCGCCAGACCTACACCCAGATTGAGAATGGCCAGGTTCAGGCCGTCAAGAGCCGTCTGCAAGAGGAGCTGCGAAAGAATCCTGCGAACCTCCAAGCCGCTAACGACCTCGCGGCGGTACTGATTGCAGAAGACCAAGACGATGCAGCCCGCTCAGTGCTGGAGGCAGCCCTGCTGGCCCACCCCAACACCTCAGACACCTTTAAGAACCTGCGTGAACTCGCTGCGCGTCAATACGCCCAGGCCTACGCGAAGGCCATGGGCACCCAATCCAAACGCAAAGACGAGCCTATCCGGGGAGCCCAACTCGATCCCCAGCAGGTCAAGCGGGCCCTTACCGTTGCACAGGCCAGGGCCGATGAGGCGGCCAGAGAAGCCAAACAGGCCAAACTAGCGGCCGAAAAGGCAGAAGCAGATCGGCTGGCTAAGATCGCAGCAGCCGAGCAGGCGACGGCGAAAGCTGCGGCACCGGCCACTGTGGTCAAGTCTGAGACCACCCAGGTGGCTGCCTCGCCCGCCGCAGCCCCATCACCGGCTGGCTCAGCCAATGACGAACAAAACGTCAAGCAGGCAGTCCTGGCCTGGGCCGAGAGCTGGGAGAAAAAGAACTTCAAAAAATACGCAGGCTTTTACAGCGAGACCTTCAAAGCCTCCAAGTTTTCCTCAAAAGAGGCTTGGATCGACTACCGCCGTCCGCGGGTCATGAACAAGGGCCGCATTGTCGTTCGCGTGGATAATATAGAGTCCACAGCAGTTGGTACTAACACTCGGGAAGTAAAGTTCCTGCAGCGGTACGAATCCGGCTCACTGCGGGTTCGCACCACCAAAAAACAGTTATGGGTTTTAGAGGGCTCGGTTTGGAGAATTCGCTCAGAAGAAAGCTAGTCTGGCTCGGCTCGATCATCACGCTCGTCGTGGTGGCGGGCCTCCTGTCGACTCAGACAACCAGCCAGGCCTCCCCTGAGCGCAAGGCCCCCATCGATCAGACCCTGCGAACTGCCATTGAGCAGAGCCTCTCAGCTAACCCTGACCAGGTGGTCAGTACCGCGAACCAGGCGGCTAGTCTGGAGCCCAAATCTCGACTGGCCCACTGGCTCGCAGCACAGTCCGTCCTGACCCTCTCGGGCGATGTTCCAAAAATTCGTAAGAAAGACCAAGACCTTCTCGCCGAAGCGGGGGCTCGGCTCTACAGCCCACCAGCCGGGCATTTGCCTGCAGCCCTGCTCCACCTCCAGGACCACCCGCTGTTGGGTCGCTACAGCCTGCTAGTGGACCTCTCGGTCTCCCGCATCTATATCTTTCGAGCCAATGCCCAGACCGGCCTTCCAGAGTTGGTCGACCAGTTCTACACCACCCTGGGCCTCTCCGGGGCTGACAAGAAAAAAGAGGGCGATCGACGCACGCCGATTGGCGTCTACCGGCTGGTCAAGGAAATTCAGAACCCCCGGGCGGATGGCTTTCTTGGGAAACTGGCCATTACCCTGGACTATCCCAATCCAGAGGACAAGCGAGAGGGTCGAACCGGCAGTGGCATATGGATCCACGGCGTGCCAGACGATGTCCATGTCCGCCCCCCAAAGGCCTCGGACGGCTGCCTGGCCATCTCCAATGACGACATGATTCGCATCAAGCAATACGTCGACTACGGCAAATCCTATATCGTCATTTCCAAGAAAATTCAGTGGTTGGCCGCAGACCAGTGGCGCACCCAGAATCGAAGAGTCACTCAGGCGGTTGCAGGCCTGCGCCCTCAACAGGGTGGGACACTTCGGCCTGCAGGCAGTCGCGAGGCCTCGCCTACCCTCTTGGCAGTCTTCGACCCCGGTCCTGAGCGGTCGGTGGTCACGCTCACCGGCCAGCCACAGTCCGTTACCCGTCACTTCATCGAGCGTCAGCAGTTAGCTCCAGAGCGACTGGCCCAGGGACAGCCGTCTCAATAGGCCTGCCAATAGTGGTCTTACGAAACACCATCATCCTGGTGCTGTCCTGCGCGGGCATTGCCGTCGCAGGTTGGCGGTTGTCCGCCGCAGACTCCCTCATGCCAAACCCGCCTATGGCCAACGCCTCTGGTCTGGCTCTGAACACCTCCACGGTCTTCAGTCCACGAATCGAGGTGGCCGGTACCTCCTCCGTCGTAACGGCCCAGAGGACACAGACCCCGCCCACTCCCTCGCAGGCCTCCACAGGCAGCAGCCCTGTGGTGCTAGCCCTAGGCCCCGAGACCCAGGGTGACCTCATCAACCTGCGGGCCGTTCGGACCGCGGTGGAGGCCTGGCGGGTGGCCTGGGAGAAAAAAGACCTCCCCGCCTATTTGGCTTTCTATCACAATGACTTTCGTGGAAGAGCCAGCTTCGGAAGTCAGAAGAGGAGGGTCATGAGCCGCGCCCAATACATCCGTGTTGCGGTGAAGGCCCTCGAGGTCGAAGAAGAGTCCATCAACCGCTTTGTGGTCAGCTTTGAGCAGACCTACACGTCCGATAATTACGTCAGCAAAGTCAGCAAAGTCCAGACCTGGGTCTTGATCAACGGCGAGCTCAAGATTCTCTCCGAACGCAGCATCGAGCCCGAGACCTAAGCTGTCGGCCCCGTCGGCCCCGTCAGCCCCGTCAGCCCCGTCAGCCCCGTCGGCCCTCTCAGCCCTTTTAGGCGCTGGACCCAGAAGCAGGTGGAGAAGCCTTGTCTTGCAGCCACCGCATGATTCGCGGCAGGCAGCCAGGGCAGGCCCAGAATAGCAGCCGCACCAGGCCAAGGCCTGCCAATACCCCGGTGAGATCGCCCAGCATCATGGCAACCAGGTGAATGAGGCCAACAGACTGAACCACCCCGCTCCAACTGACCCCGTGGACCAAGGCATTCAGGATGCTGCAGACGACCGACAGGGTGATGAAAAATGTCCACGGCAGCCCTGACTGGCCTTGACCAACCCGAGGCCAGAAGGACCTGACAAGAGCATAGGCTAGCCAGGGTGCCAGGGCAGACGAGATGCCGTTGGCCAGGGCAATCGAAAAGGGGTCACCCGCCAGCCAGACCCCGACAAAAAAAGAACCCAGAAAAATGCCAGCCACACCGGCTGCCCCCGCTACGACGACGGCTACCACACGAACGAATGCTGGCAAGAACAGCAGGGCGACCCGGCCTGGCAGGACGTCTACCAGGGGGCTGATGAGTGTGTTGAGCCACCAAGTGGCCACAAAAAAAAGCCCGAAAAAGACTGCCCAGACAAGGGGCCAGTCAGGGGTCTCGAGGTAAAGCCAACGCCGAAAGGCGGTCATGAACTCTTAAAGGCCTTGGCCCAGGTCACGACATGGTCGTCGAGTTTTTTCAGAAGGCGAATGGCCTTGTCAGTGGGACTCACAATGCGGCGCCGCGTATCAATGGTGTCGACCTGAAAACTCAGAAGACCCTGATTCTCGAGTATCGAGAGACACTTGTGAACGGTGGCCGGGGACGCCACACCCGACTCATTGACGATAGTCTGGACGAAGGTGGGCTCCGATGGATTGTGGTGATGAACAACCCACTCCAGCAGCCGCTGGCTGCGCTCATCGAGTTGACCCATCTCGGTGCCCTGAGCAACGGTCTCAAGCAGTGAGCGGAGGTTCAGCCATGGGTTCATTGTCGGTCCTTGGTGTCGGTCGTGCATGCTGGTGGAAGGTCTGCAGAAATTGTATCCAAACCACAAAGAGAAAGCCCGACCCTGACAAGCAGGATCGGGCTTTTCGAAGCAGAAAACCGGGTGGCTTACTTCTTCTTGTTGACGGCGTCTTTGAAGGCCTTGCCAGCCGTGAACTTCACGGTCTTGGCAGCGGCAATCTTGATGGTCTCGCCGGTACGGGGGTTGCGGCCGGTACGAGCGGCACGCTTGCCCGAACCAAAGGTGCCAAAGCCCACGAGCTGAACAGAGTCGCCCTTGGTGACAGCTTTGACGATGGTGGCGATAACGGCACCAATGACTTCGTCGGTTTTGGATTTGGAAAGGTCGGTGGCGTTGGCCACTGCTTCGATCAGGTCTGCTTTGTTCATGGTCCCTCTTGGTGTAAGAGTTTTAGTTGGAAACGAGAGTGTATCAATGGTTGGGAATGTTTGCGCAAGCCCTGGTGTTTCCCCCGAGGCAATTCTGGCAACATCTGTTCCATTCGCATTCCGCAGACGCAACATAGACGCCCACCAGAGCTTTGCTCACCGTGATCAATTCTTCCGCCTCCCCCCACCCGCACATCCGGAGTTTCGTTCGCCGCCAGGGCAAGGTCACCGCCGGCCAGCGCGCGGCCCGAGTGCGATTGGCCGCGAAGTGGACACTTCCATTTAGACAAGAACTCCTCCCGCTCGACCAGGCCTTCTCTGTCCAGCAGGGACTCATCTTGGAGATTGGATTTGGGATGGGCGAGACCACCGCCCAGATCGCTCGCCAGAACCCGGACTTAAATTTTCTGGGGGTCGAGGTCTATCCGGCTGGCGTTGGTGCGCTTTTGGCCCGCATTGAGGACCAACGCATCGACAACCTTCTAATTGTTGAACACGATGCTGTGGAGGTCTTGCAAAAGGGGCTCCCGGAGGACTGCCTGCAGGGGGTGCACATTTATTTTCCCGACCCGTGGCCCAAAAAACGCCATCACAAGCGCCGCCTCATTCAGCCCGCTTTTGTTGACTTACTGGCCAGTAGGATTGTGCCGGGTGGCTACGTGCACTGCGCCACCGATTGGCAGCCCTATGCAGACCAGATGCTTGAGGTTCTCAGTGCATGCAGCCTTCTTCAAAACAGCGCCCAGGGCTTTGCCAGCAGGCCCGACTGGCGGCCACTGACCAAATTCGAGGCGCGCGGATTGCGCCTAGGTCATGCGGTGTCAGACCTGATCTTTCGCCGACTGCCGGCCCGCTGATGGGGCCCATCAGTGCACCCCCTCAGTGCAGCCCATCAGTGAAGCTCAACAGTTAAGCCCGCCAATCAAGCCAGCCCGCCTGCCAGGTGGCCAAGACCACCAGGCCAAAGACGATCCTGTAGACCGCAAACCCATTGAAATTGTGATGGGCAACAAACCGTATCAGCCAGCGAATCACCACCAAGGCGCTGAAAAAAGCACTCGCCAGACCCACCGCGAAGACGGGAAGATCTGCGAACGCCAGCAGGTCTCGGTGTTTCAGAAGGCTGTAGGCCCCTGCTGCACAGAGAGTCGGAACTGCCAGAAAGAAAGAGAATTCGGTGGCCGCCTGCCGGGAAAAACCAAACAACATGCCGCCGATAATGGTCGCCCCCGATCGGCTCGTGCCGGGTATCAGCGCGAAGGCCTGGGCCAGACCGATCTTTAGGGCATCTAGCGCGGAGATGTCCTCGACAGACGCAACCCTTACACCGCCAGCGGTAGGACCTCTGCCGACCAGACGTGAGTGCCGCCGTTCGGCCCAGAGGATCACAAAGCCACCGACAATAAAAGCGCTGGCCACCGGGACAGGGCTAAAGAGGTGGGCCTTGATGGCTGACCCGAAGGCCAGCCCCAAAAGGGCTGCAGGCAGAAAGGCGATGAGCAGGTTCACCAACAGTCGTCGCGAGGCGGGGGGAGCCTGAGTCAGTCCGAAGGCAGCCTTCCAGCGCTCCCGATAGACCCAGACGATGGCCAGCATGGCACCGGTCTGAATAGCAATGTCAAAGACCTTTGCACGGTCGTCATCAAAACCAATCAGCCAGCCGGTTAGAATGAGGTGTCCTGTTGAGGAGATGGGCAGAAATTCTGTCAGCCCCTCGACCAGTCCCATGATCAGGGCCTTCACCAGTTCGGGGCTGCTTCTTATCCACTCCAGAAGTGCTGTCATATCCGCGATAATAAGGGCTAACCCAACCCACCCCGTCTGGGACCTCCAACCATGGCTCATCAATCCCTCTCCGACCCGATCGAAATCGCCCGCCACAACATGGTGGAGCAGCAGATTCGCCCCTGGGACGTCCTGGACCCCCGGGTCGTGGCCGCGCTCTACTCAGTCAAGCGCGAACACTTCGTCCCCCATGAACTGCAACACCTGGCCTTTTTTGACATGGACCTGCCGCTTGGCGATGACCAGGTCATGCTTAGTCCCAAGCTCTCGGCCCGGCTTGTTCAGGAACTCAACCTCCAGGCCCAAGACCAGGTTCTGGAGATCGGCACGGGCACCGGCTACACGGCGGCCCTTCTCTCGCAGCTCGCCCAGAGTGTCACGACCATCGAATGCAGACCCAGCCTGGCTGCGCAAGCCAAGGCACGCTTCGCAGAGACCGGGCTTAACCGCATCCAAGTCATGGAGGGCGACGGCCTGGCCGAAAACGGTCTCTGGCATCGTCAGCAGTTCGATGCCATCTTGATTACGGGCAGCCTGCCCGAGGTGCCCAGTCACCTCTTTGACATGCTCAGGCCCGATGGTCGGCTGGTCGCAATTGTGGGCCAGCCGCCCATCATGCAAGCCACCCTCTACACCAAGCAGGGAACCTCTATCGCTGAAACCGGCCTCTTTGACACCATTGCACCAAGACTCACCGGCGCACCAGCGCCCAATGCCTTCTCCTTCTGAGCGACCCCATGACCTCCCCCATGACCTCTGCACCCACCCAACTGTCCCGCAGTCCCAAGCTTCAATCACTGGTCCTGGCCCTTGGCCTGCTCCACATGCCTCTGGCGGCCCAGGCCTACAGCCTGGCCGAGGCTGCTGCTGCAGCCCTTGCACAAGACCCCAGTTACCGAGCGGCCGAGCAGGCCCGTCTGGCTGGCCAAGAGAAAAAGCCCCAGGGCATCGCTGGCCTGCTGCCCTCGGTCTCGGGCACCGCAGCGGCACGCGACCTGAGCTACGCCGGCGCAGACCTAGACTACCGAAGCTACAGCCTGAGCCTCACCCAGCCGCTTTTTAACCTGGCCAGCATTCAGGCAGCACGCCAAGGCTTTGAGCAGGTCAAGGCCTCTGAGGCGACCTTTCAGGCGGCCCGCCAAGAGGCTCTGCTGCGGGTAGCCGAGGCCTACTTCAAGGTCCTCACCGAGCAAGACAATCTATCCAGCGTCCAGGCTGAGAAAACTGCCATTGGCGAGCAGCTCGAACAAGCCAAACGCAGCTTTGAGGTAGGCAGTGCCACAGTCACCGACCAGCAAGAGGCACAGGCCCGTTTCGACCTGGCCGTTGCCAAAGAAATTGCAGCCAACAACAGCCTCAGCGTGGCCCGCAGTGCCCTGGTCTTGCTCACCAACCAGCCCCTGCCCGATCGACTGGTCGGGCCCTCGGGTTCCATTGCCATCGCTCGGCCCGAGCCCAGCACGGCAGAGCCCTGGATTGAGCAGGCCCGCACCAACAGCTTCTCTGTCTTGAAGGCACAGGCCGAGGCCGTCAGCGCTCGGTATGAAGTCACCAAAAAAATGGCGGGACACCTGCCAAGCCTCGACCTGGTAGCCAACCGCACCTACAGCCAAGAGACCACCGCTGTGGACACCAACTCTGGCTCGAACTACGTCGGCCTGAGCCTCACCGTGCCTCTCTTCGCAGGTGGGCTCACGCTCTCGCAGACCCGTGAGGCCAGTGCCCTTCAGGTTAAAGCAGACCTCGATCTCCAGGCTACTCGCCTGCAGGCCGAGCAGTCGGCTCGCACGGCCTATCTCAATGCTGTTGCTGGCCTCTCCCAGGTTCAGGCCCTTGAGGCCGCTGAGAAATCCAGCAAGCTGGCCCTGGACTCCAACAAGCTGGGCTATGAGGTGGGGGTACGCATCAACATCGACGTCCTGAATGCCCAGCAGCAGCTCTATGCGGCCCAGCGAGACCTCTCGAAGGCTCGCTACGACACGCTCCTGGCGGGTCTAAAACTTCGGGCCTCGGTTGGGTCTCTGCAGACCAACGACCTGGACTCCGTCAGCCAGCTGCTGCAGGCCGCCGCCAACAAGCCCGCCCAGGCTCAGTAACCAGGGGCCTCAAGCAGGGCCGCCAGGGTGCGCTCAGTCGCCCCGCGGTGGGCCAAGACAAAGGCCTGGGCTTCTTGGGCTGCCTTCTGCTGGCCACTGGGGTCCTGGCTGAGTCTGGTGGCCTGACGAATAAAGTCCTGGTGATCCACTACCAAAAAGCCCGCTCGAACCTCCTGAAGCATTCGGGCAATCTGATGAAAATTAAACATGTGTCGACCGAAGAAGACGGGTCGACCCTGAGCACAAATTTCAATTGGGTTCTGGCCCCCAAGGGGCGCAATGCTGCCGCCCATCAGGGCCAGGTCGCTGGCAGCAACATAGGCCGCCATCTCGCCCAAAGAATCTCCCACCCAGACCTCAGTCTCGGGGGCCAAGGCCACCTGCTCTGACCGCCTGGAGACCACCAGCCCTGAGGCCTGGGCCATCAGGACGGCCGACTCAAACCGCTCGGGGTGGCGGGGCACAACAATCAGCAGGGTCTTGGGTGCAAGCTCGCCTGCAGCCTTTGCTCGCGCCCAGGCCTCAAAGAGGGGGCGCTCCTCGTCCTCACGACTGCTGGCCATCAGCCAGACCCGCTCAAAGGTCCAGCCAGACCGCCAGTCGCGACCAAGTGTCGCAAGGCCGGCATCAATCGAGAGGTCGAATTTCAGGCTGCCCGTTACACGGACGGGGCCCTGATAGCCCACCGCCACAAAACGCTGTGCATCGGCTGGAGTCTGTGCACAGACCATGGCGAGTCGGGCTAGAGCCGGCCTGGCCAACCAAGCCAGTCGCTGCATCTGGCGAGCCGACCGGGCTGAGAGCCGGGCGTTGATCAGGACCACCGAGACCCCATGGTCTGCGGCCTGGGCGAGCAGGTTCGGCCAGAGTTCGGTTTCCATCAGCAGGCCCTGTGAGGCTCCAGACCACCGAAGAAACCGACGGTTGGCCCAGGGCAAGTCGTAGGGCAGGTAGACCTGGACCATTCGGGGATTGGGACCCCTCAACCAGTCTGCACAGAGTTGTGCTCCGGTCTGGCGGCCAGTGGGGGTGGTGTGGGTCATCACGAGCCGAGCAGAGGGTCCGTTGGCTTGCAGCCAGGCCCGCAGAAGCGGCACCACCGCCTGGGTCTCGCCCACCGAGACCGCATGAACCCAGAGCACCGGACCAGAGTCGCGCGGGTGTGCCAAGTCGGACTGCGTGGGTCCCCAGAACCGTTCAAGCCAGTGGTCTCGGTAGGCCGGCGCACGCCGACCCCGATGCCAGAGATAGACCATCAGCAGGGGCACCAGCAGAAGGCCCACGACTATGTAGACCAGCCTGGCCAGTTGGCCCCTCATGAGGCAGTCCTTGTGGCCGTTCGATTTGCATCGAGTTGCATCAATGCCTCGAGTTGCACCATGGCCTGCTCGGGTCTGCAGTCTCGGCCTTCCAGGCTGAGCGCCCTTGGCGCCCAGCCCAGGCCAAAGCGGCTCACAGGCGTGGCCAGAAAGAGCCCCAGGGTGGGTCTTCCCATCGCGGCGGCCCAGTGGGTCAGGCCAGAGTCCACGCCCACCACCGCTCGAGCCGAGGCCAGCCACTCGCCTGTCTCAGCCAGAGACCGAGGCGCAAGAGCCAGCCCGCCCACCTGGTGGGCCATCTCTTGAGCCCGTGCATAGTCCTGGCGCTGGCCGCTAGGGAAGACTGGTACCAACCCGCGCTCGACCACCTGCAAAGCCAATTGTTGCCAGTAGTCCACCGGCCAGGACTTCTCGGCGCGACTGGTTCCATGCACCAGCAAGACATAGCCGGCCGACTGCAATTGTGGGACGTCTGCACCGGCCAGCATCGAGGCCTTTGAGTGCGGTTGACTCTGAAAGACCAGCTCCGGATCGAAGGCCAGGGGCTGCGGCCAGCCTGGGTCCCGCGGCCCCTGCAAGAGCGCGCCACCGTCGTGGCTCCCACCAATTGCTGCCACCAAGGGATTGCCCACCGCGGAGCCCAAGAGCGTCAAGAGCCTGCGTATCGCATGGTGGGTAGGTGGGCTTCTGACCGCCTGGTCAACGGCCCAAGCCGCTGGCCGCTCGCGTGCACTCTGGGCATCAAACCCCCATCGCTGGCCCTGCCCCTGCAGCCGCGTCAGTCGACTCAGGACGGCACTCTTGACCAGGCCCTGGGCATCCACGACCAAGTCGTAAGACTGGGACCGCAAGGACCCGATGGCATGACGCATCTCGTCCAGGGTTCTGGTCAGCCGACCAGGTCGCAAGAGGTCTTTGCGCCATTGCCGAATGGCCACCTCATGGACCTGCTCCACCATGGGTGATCGTCTAACCAGGTCGGCAAATGCCGACTCCACCACCCAGTGGACCCGAAGACCCGGCAGGTGGTGTCGCGCAGCCGCAAGAGCCACAAGGCCGTGGACCACATCGCCCATTGAGCTCGTCTTGATGACGAGAAGACTGGTCATTCGCTAGAAAGGCAGTCTGGCCTGCGGCATCACCTGCAGCAGACCCGCCCGAAACTCCGACTGGATTCTGGCGAGGGCCTGCTCGGTGTCCGCCTCGAACCGAAGCACCACCACCGGGGTGGTGTTGGAGGCTCTGGCCAGCCCAAAGCCATCGGCGTATTCCACCCGAATGCCATCGATGGTGATCTTGGATTGGGCCGTTGGGAATTGGGCCTCGTCGCGAAGACGTGCAACCACCGCATGGTTTTCGCCCTCCTGGGTCTTGACCTGTAGCTCCGGCGTTGAGAGTGCATCGGGAAGAGCCTCCAAGACCGCTGAGGGATCGCTAGACCTAGACAAAATCTCGAGTAACCGCGCGGCTGCATAGAGGCCATCATCAAAGCCATACCAGCGATCATTGAAAAAGACATGGCCCGACATCTCTCCCGCCAGCGGGGCCTGGGTCTCTTTAAGTTTGGCCTTGATGAGGGAATGGCCCGTTCGCCACATCAGGGGCTGCCCCCCATGGGCCCGAATATGGGCTGCCAGCTGGCGTGAGCACTTCACGTCAAAAATAATCTGCGCACCTGGATGCGATGCCAGCACGTCTGCCGCATAGAGCATGAGCTGCCGGTCCGGCCAGATGATCCGACCAGATCGGGTCACCACGCCCAGTCGATCGCCATCTCCGTCAAAGGCCAGACCTAACTCCAGACCCTGCGCTTGAACCACACGAATCAGGTCTTCTAGGTTGTGGGGGTCGGCGGGGTCCGGGTGGTGATGGGGGAAGTGGCCATCGATCTCACAGAACAAGGATGTGAGCTGGCCGCCCAGGCGACTGAGCAAGGCAGGAGCCAACTCGCCAGCGACTCCGTTGCCTGCATCAATGGCCACTCTCATGGGCCGAGCCCAACGGACATCACCAACAATGCGATCGAGATAGGCCTGCCGGACATCCGCCTGCTGCACCTGGCCCTGACGGCTCTGCTCCATTGTGGACATCGCGTGGGCTCGCGCCTCACCAGAAACGATGGACTGGTAGAGGGCCTGAATGGTCTCGCCCGACAGGGTGGTGCCCGCCACCATCATCTTCAGGCCGTTGTAATTGGGTGGATTGTGGCTGCCCGTAATGGCCACACCTGTGCCCGTCTGCAGGTGGTGAGTGGCGAAATAGACCACTGGGGTGGGGACCATGCCAATCTGAATAACGTGCAGACCAGCCTGGGTGAGGCCGTTGGTCAGGGCCTCGACGAGCCGAGGACCTGACAGGCGGCCATCTCGCCCAACCACGCAGTGGGTCTGACCCTGCTGGTGCATCAGCAGGCCGAGGGCCTGGCCGATGGCCTCAACCCCCTCTTCGGTGAGGGTCTGGTCCACGACGCCACGAATGTCGTAGGCCTTGAAAATGGAGGCGGGCAGGTTCATGGCGTCTATTCTAAGATGGGGGCTATGGCGATCTATGCAATTGGGGACGTGCAGGGCTGCGCTGACAGTTTAACGGCCCTGGTCGGACAACTGCCCTTTCGGGCCGGCCGCGACCAGCTCTGGTTTGTTGGCGACCTGGTCAACCGTGGTCCGCGGTCTGCCCGAGTCCTGCGAATGGTCATGGCGGCGGGTCCTCATGCCATCAGCGTACTTGGCAACCATGACCTGCATCTGTTGGCAGTGGCCTGCGGTGCACGTCAGGCCTCGGCCTCCGACACGCTGGACGATGTGCTGCGGGCCTCCGATGCCCAGACCCTGGTCGACTTCGTTCGTCACCGCCCACTGGCCCACCACGACCAGGGCGTCCTCATGGTCCATGCGGGGGTCCTGCCCGACTGGAACCTGGGCCAGACCCTTGCACTGGCCAACGAGGTGAGCCGGCGACTTCAGAGCTCACACTGGCAGGACTTCATGCACGAGATGTATGGCAACGCACCGGCCCACTGGCGAGACGGCCTTCGGGGGCATACCCGTCTGCGGGCCATCGTCAACGTCCTCACCCGCATCCGATACCTGCGGCCCAACGGAGAACTCGAATTCAAGTGCAAGACCAACCCCAGCGCTGCACCGGCAGACCTGCTGCCCTGGTTTGCGGTGCCACGGCGGAAGACAGCGCGGCAGCGCATGGTCTTTGGCCACTGGTCCACCTTGGGGCTTCGCATCACCCCAAAGCTCATGGGGCTGGACACCGGCTGCGTCTGGGGAAGTTTTCTGACCGCCGCCCGACTGGACGACGGGGCGATCTTTCAGCAGGTGGCTATTGACGGCCGCGCCAGCGACTAGGTCCACTGAGCCCACCAGGCACACCA
>CALMJH010000059.1 GCA_937864175.1 uncultured Burkholderiales bacterium | reverse complement strand
AAAAACTTTCTGGACCTGGTGCCTGCATGACCACTGAACTCAGCCTGCCGCAGGCTCTTAATCAGCTCATCACCCGTCAAGACTTCAGCCGTGAGCAGATGCTAACCATCATGCGTCAGGTGATGAGTGGCCAGGTGCCACCGGCCCAATTAGCAGCATTGCTTATGGGCCTTCGCGTCAAAAAAGAAACCGTGGATGAGATCTCGGCCGCAGCCCAGGTCATGCGCGAGTTCGCGACACCGGTTCAGATTGACCTCAATGACATCCCCAACCTAGTCGACCTGTGTGGCACCGGTGGTGATGGCCAGCACACCTTCAACATCTCGACGACGGCCATGTTTGTAGCGGCCGCTGCTGGAGCCAAGGTGGCCAAGCATGGTGGCCGCGCGGTGTCCTCGAGCACGGGTAGTGCGGACGTTCTGGAAGGCCTGGGGGCCAACATCAACCTGCCGCCCGAAAAGGTTGCAGACTGCATTCGTTCGGTGGGTGTGGGCTTTATGTTTGCGCCCAACCACCATTCAGCCATGAAGCATGTGGCGCCGATCCGCAAAGAGATGGGCGTTCGCACGGTCTTCAATATTCTGGGACCGCTCACCAATCCAGCTGGGGCCAAGCACCAGTTGATGGGCGTCTTTGCCACTGACCTGGTTCGGCTGCAGGCTGAGGTCCTCAAGAGCCTGGGCTCCAAGCACGTGGTCATTGTTCATGCCAAGAATGGCTTGGATGAGATCGCCATTGATGGCGAGACCTACATGGCCGAGCTTACGCCAGAGGGCGATATTCACGAGCGCATGATCTTTGCTCAGCAGTACGGCGTGCCCACCTACAGTTCGGACGAGTTGGACAAAGGCTTGGGTGCCAAGACTCTGGATGAGGCCAAGGCCAAGATGCACTCGGCGCTGGCCAATGAGCCGGGCCCTGCCCGCGACATCGTCATGATGAATGCCGGTGCAGCACTGTGGGCCGCAGATGTCGCCAGCAGCCTGGCCGATGGCATTCGCCAGGCCAAGGCCGCGTTGGAATCAGGGGCCGCCGCCAAGAAGCTGGCCGAGTTCGTCGCATTCACCAAGGGTTAGGGCTCGAGTCACCTATGTCCGACATCCTTCAAAAAATCCTGGCCACCAAGGCTCTCGAGGTTCAGCAGGCTCAGACCCAGATGTCGCAGGCCGCCATCGAGCAGGCCCTGCGCGTGATTTCGGTGGACCAACACCCTGGCATCCAGAGCCAGGATCACGCCCCTCGTGGATTCGAGCGGGCGCTGCGGACCAAGATCGCTGCCAATCGGCCCGCCGTCATCGCAGAGATCAAAAAGGCCAGCCCCTCAAAGGGCGTCATGCGCGAGAACTTCAATCCGGCCGAGATTGCCGGTCAGTATGCTCGCGCGGGTGCAGCCTGCCTGTCGGTGCTGACAGACCGTGACTACTTCCAAGGTCATGCCGATTACCTCAAGGCGGCCCGTCGGGCTTGCGCCCTGCCAGTCTTGCGCAAGGACTTCATGGTGGACGCCTACCAGGTTTATGAGGCCCGCTATTGGGGGGCTGACGCCATTTTGCTCATCGTGGCGGCTCTGAGCGATGCCCAGCTTGCCGAGCTCGAGACCGTGGCCCTCCAGTTGGGCATGGACGTCTTGGTCGAAATCCACGATGGCGATGAGCTAGACCGGGCCCTCAAGCTTAAAAGCCCGCTGCTGGGCATCAACAACCGCAACCTGCGCACCTTTGAA
>CALMJH010000058.1 GCA_937864175.1 uncultured Burkholderiales bacterium | reverse complement strand
GCTGGCATCTGCTCCGAGGTGATGTCCATGTCCGTGCCCAGCTGGCGCGGACGCAGGGCCCGGTGGGCCAGGTACTGCGCGCTTGGTGCGCTCAGGTCTTCTGGCACCCGCTGGCCATTGGAGATAAAGAGCAGGGGCAGCGAGTGACGAATCAGGGCATCGACCACGGGTCCAATCAGGGCGGCCTCGTCGGTCTTGGTGACCACGACTGACTGGATGGCATGGCCGCTGTCTGCGTGGCCATGCAGCTGAATAATGTCTTCTTGAGTGCGCAGGTCGGTGGTGGCACTCATCACCAGAATGCGGTGGCGATTGGCCTGGCCTTTTGCCAGCAGCTGGGCCTGGTCGAGCATCAGGGTGTCGCGCTGGCTGACCCCTGCGGTATCAATGAGCACAATTTTTTTCTTGCTGGCCTCGGACAGCTTGGCAGTCAGGTCTTCGCTGTCGCGCACCGCCACCACGGGCAGACCCAGAATCTTGGCAAAGACTTTGAGTTGTTCTTGGGCACCAATTCGGTAGGTGTCGGTGGTGAGCAGCACCACCTCGTTGCGACCAAACCGCAGCACGCAGCGGGCTGCAATCTTGGCCACGGTGGTGGTCTTGCCCACGCCGGTGGGGCCGATAAAGGTGAAGATGCCCCCCTCGTCAAACATGGCCATGGGGTCTTGGGTGTGGATCAGCCGCTCCAGGGTCTGGGCCACCATCTCGCTTAAGGCCTCCAGGCTGCCTTGCTCGGGCAGTGACTGAACAATGTCGGCGCAGAGCTTGGGTGAGATGCCGGCATTGACCATGCGCTTGACCAGCTCGGCATGCACCGGGGCCTGCTGCTGCAGGTTGCTCCAGAAGCTGGTGGCCAGGTGCGACTGCAGCAGGTTTTTGACCTCGGCCATCTCCAGCACCAGCTTTTGGACGCTGGGCGAGAGGTCAGTCGCTGGGCCTGTGCTGCGGCCAGCGCCCAGTGGCCGGCCACTGGTGGTGACCTTGCTGGCTACAGGCTCGCCAGCCATCCCGGCACTGCCGCCATTGGCCTGGGCCAGTGACTCAGGCGTGTGAACAGGCGAGCCGTCTCGCTTGCGGGGGGCTTTAATGACGTCGCTAATCACCAATTCGTGGGGGAAAGACTGGGTGACTTGGTCGAGCCCCCGCTTTTCGGCGGCATTGGCCAGGGCGGCTTTGGGCGTGCTGCGCGAGGCCTGCAGAGCACTGCTGGTGCGGGTGACCGACTGAGAGACTTCGTCCAGGCCGTCTGGGGTAATGGCCAGAATCTCCACCCCCTCATCGCTCTCGCGGGTCGACAGCACCATGGCCTCTGGCCCCAGAGTCTGACGGACCTGTTTTAAGGCGTCAGCGGCGTTTTTGGCAGTAAAGCGTTGCGGTCCCATGGCCAAGAGTGTACCTAAGCAAGAAGATGGTTTTAGGCGGCCTGGGCTGCCGTCCGGTTACAGAGGACTTTGTAGAAGGCGATGTTGCCATTTGGTGGCAGTTCGCTCATCGACAAGACCGTGACTTCGGGTTTAACCCTGCGGGCCAGGCGCGACAGGGTCAGTCTGCTGCGGCCACTGGTGACCAGCACTGGGTTGAGCCCCTCGGCGGCCATCTCGTTGACCGCCACAATAACTTCCTCCCCAAAAAACCGGGCCAAGGAGGGCTCAATGGCACCGTCCGGGGCGGCGGCCTGGTTGCCCACGGCCTGCTCGATGAGCCGGTCAAAGTCGGGGTGCAGGCCCAGCACCTTAAAGTCCAGCGACTCGCCAAAGACTTCTTGGGTAATGGTTCTGCGCAGGGCATACCGCACTGGCCCCAGCACGTTCACAGGATCCGAGAGCAGGCCCGGGTTCTCGCTGGCGACTTCCAGAATGGTGCGCAGGTCTTTGACGGGAACGTCTTCTTCAAGCAGCAGCTGCAGGATTTTTTGCAGGGTGGCCACCGAGACCACCTTGGGTACCACGTCTTCAATGAGCTTGGGATAAGAGCTGCGGTAGTGCTCGATGAGGTCTTGGGTCTCTTGGCGGCCCAGCAGGTCTTGAGAGTGGCTGCGGATGAGCTGGTCGAGGTGGGTGGTCATGACCACCGCGGGCTCGACCACGGTGTAGCCCAGGGCCATGGCATCGTCGCGCTGGCCGCGGTCAATCCAGACGGCGGGCATGCCGTAGGTGGGGTCTTTTACCTTAACCCCCGCCAGCTCTTTCACATTGCCCGACGGGTAGATGGCCAGCAGCTTGTCCGGCAGGCACTGGCCACGGCCAATTTCTGCGCCAAAGAGCAGGACGCGATAGGTCTCGGCAGGCAGCTGCAGGTTGTCCCGAATGTGCACGGAAGGCGTCAGAAAACCCACCTCGCTTACAAACTTTCGGCGAATGGCCCGGATGCGTTTGATAAGGTCGCTCTCGTCGCCCTTGTCGACCAGGGGAATGAGCCGGTAGGGCAGCTCTAGACACAGGGGCTCCACCACCGGCACGTCTGACCAGTCGAGTTCTTTTTTCTGAGGAGGTGCAGCTGCGGCGGCCGCCGCCTCGGCCTCTTTGGCCAGCGTGCGCTTGCTCATCAGGTAGCCCAGACCGATGAAGATGGCCGCAAAGCTCAGGAAGGCGACATGGGGCATGCCGGGCAGCACGCCCAGGATAAAGAGAATGCCGCCCACCAGATAGAGGCTGGTGCCGCTGTTGGTGAACTGCTGGCTCATCTGGCCGCTCAGGTCGTCGTCGGTGGCGACGCGCGTCACCAAGATACCGGCGGCTGTGGAGATGATGAGGGCCGGAACCTGGGCAACAAGGCCGTCACCAATGGTCAGCGTGCCAAAGACCCGAATGGCCTCGCCAATGCCCATGCCCTGCTGGGTCATGCCCACAATCAGGCCCCCAATCAGGTTGACAAACAAAATGATGATGCCGGCGATGGCATCGCCGCGAACAAACTTCGAGGCACCGTCCATGGAGCCGTAGAAGTCCGCCTCTTGGCCAACTTCCAGGCGGCGCTTGCGGGCCTCGTCTTCTTTGATAATGCCAGCGTTCAGGTCGGCATCAATTGCCATCTGCTTACCGGGCAGGGCATCCAGGGCAAATCGGGCCGAGACCTCGGCCACCCGGCCGGCACCCTTGGTGATCACCATGAAGTTAATCAGGGTGATGACCAGGAAGACGATGATGCCGATGGCAAAGTTGCCCCCAATCAGAAACTCACCAAAGGCCTGAATCACTGCACCGGCGGCATCGGTGCCCTGGTGGCCCTCGGCCAGCACCACGCGGGTGGAGGCCACGTTCAAAGACAGTCGCAGCAGGGTGGTAATAAGCAAGACGGTGGGGAAGGCGATGAAGTCCTTGAAGGACTTGATGCGCATGGCGGCCAGCAGCACCAAGACACTGACTGCGATGTTGAAGGTGAAGAGCGCATCGAGCAGAAACGGCGGCAGCGGCAGCAGCATCATCGCCAGAATGACGATGACCAGGAAGGGTGCGAGGGCCTGGGCCGAGCTGCCCGTTAAGACGGTGATTTTTGGAAATGCTGCTTTGATCAGCATGCCGACCCTCTGGAGTGCAGTTGCTGCATTATGTATGCGTCTTAACTCCTTGTCACGCCGAGAGTTTTTTGAGCCCCGACTGGGTGGGGGATGGTGCGGCGCCAGCCCCCATTAAAGCAATCCCCCCCAATGTCCGTCATTCGTCCTATGAAAAAGGTTTTCAGTCTCGGTCTTGCTGCGCTCTCCATTGGCCTGGCCGGCTGCTCGCCCCTCGAGATCGTGGGGGTTGGGGCGGCGGCCTGCGTCATTGATTGCGCCCCGGTCAAGCGTTTGTACGACGAGACGGCCAACGGCGTGGTCGATACCCTGGTGGCCACCGGCCGCAGTGTGAAGCGCGGTGTGAACGAGCATTGGCAGGCCATGGACGAAGCCGCAGCCCCCAAAGACGAGTTCTGGGCCACCAAGGTGAAAGACGACCTGGTGGTGGTCTATGGCCGCTCTAACCCCAACCACAATTTCACGCAGGTTTCGCAGCGGGCCCGAGTTCGGGCAGCCCATGTGGGCCGCTACCTGGGCCATGAGGCTTTTCAGGTGATTTACGAGGGCGCCAACGAAGTTCAGCGAAGCTATTCCGATGCCGGACTTCAGGCCGACGCAGGCTGGCTGGGCTACAGCCTGGCGGGTTGGGCCGACGATGCGGCCTACTCCAAGCACTACAACTACCGCCTGATTGTTCGACTCATTCGGTACGACTCAGCCCGCGTGGCTCGGGCCGCTTTCAATATCGAGCAGTACCTGGCTGCAGCCCCTCGGTAGGCAAAACGCTGGGCGAGCAGCCGGCCCTGGGGCGTTCGCCGTTATTTGTTGCCGGGGTACTTCACGGCCTCGCGGATGTCGCCCTGTACCGTCCAGCCCTTGCTCAGGTCGCCAGACAGGTTCATCTGAATCATCAGATAAAGCAGGCCCAGCACAATAAACCCCGGAACAAAGTACTTAAACCAGCCCCAGTCCATGCGGGGCTTTTCTACTGGCCGCGGCTTGGCCGGCTGGGGAGGGCGGGGCAGCTCGTCGGCAATAGGCTCTAGGGCCAGGCGGGCAGACCGCAGCCGCAGTTCGCCATTTCGCTCATCCTGGGCTGCAAAGGCCTGGCCGGCCTGCTCATAAAACTCCGCCGCCTGACGAAGCTTTCTGGCTGCATCGCGGGCATGCTCGGCCCGCCGGAGGTTGAACTCTTCCTGCGGCGAGTGAGTGGGCTGGTTTGGCGTGATCTGTGGCGTGTCCATGTCGGCATTGTTTCCTAAAAAACGCCCTGTTGGGTAGACCTCCAAACCGCCAACTCGTTCAGCCTTGATGTGGCGCAACCCAGCCGGCCTCCACCAGGTGCAGCCGGTCGGGGGCAATGCGCCAGGGGTAGAGGCGTCGGGGGGCGTCGGGCGGCAGCACGTCGCTGGTCAGGTGGTCCAGCCACTGGCCACTCTGGGCATAGGCCCTGGTGAGGGCCGCATTGTCGTGGGGCCCGGTAAGCAGTGTCGGCGCCTGGGGGCGGGCCTGCGACCAGTCGCCTGACAGCCGGTCATGAAAGCTCGCCCAGGACTGCCCAGCCAGTTGGTCTTTCAGGCGTGCCAGCTCGGATTCAGTGGCCTGAAGGTCTTGGCTGGTGAGCCGAAGCTGGCCCAGCAGGTTGTTAAACAGGACTGCCCAGGGCCCAGGCTTGGCGAGCAACTGCGGCAGAACCTGTGCAAAAGCCCTGCGATGCCAGGCTCGAGACTGCCCCGGGGGCTGTGGATGATTGCGACCAAAGAGCCAGGGGGCCAGGGGGTCTGGGTCGATGAATACCAACTCATCGAAGGACCGAACCCATTGAGGGGGCAGGCTCCAGCCCGCGCTCGCGCCCACGATGATTAGCCGCTTAATGCCCGCAGGTTCTAGCGACTGCGCCGACCAGTCTTCCAGAAAGCTGGCAGTCTGCTGCAGGTAGCCGGCCCAGAGGGGCCGGCGGTAGCGCCAGGCTTTTAGGTGCCAGCCCAGCCCACCGGTCTGGCCCACAAGCGCCATGTCTACCAGGAGCCGCTCGAGTCGTAGCTGGACTCGTATTTTTCTTCGAAGGCCTTGTTCTTGATGGCCCGCACGATGGCCTTGGCCCGGTTGAGTTCACCATCGAAGTTGATGCCCGCGTATTCAGTCTGCAGCACCACCAGGGCCCGCTTGGCTTCTTCAGAGCCCAGCTGGCTGGCGACCACAAAATAGACCACCGCCTTGCTGACGTCTGGGTTTTTGGTGAGCTCTTTGCTGAAATGAATCTTGCCCAGTAGGCAGGCGGCCTCGGCCTGGCCCATGTTCATGGCGGTCTCGAGCAGCTGGACTATGTTGCTCTTGGTGGCCAGGGGGTGGTTGCGGCCGTCGTAGATATACAGGCGCGCCAGAGCCAGAAAGGCCTCGGGAATGCGCTGTCCGCAGGCCTTGTTCAAGAGGTCGATGGCTTTTTCAAGGTTTAAATCAAAGCCCCGGGCTGCGCGGCTGAGCAGCACGGCCAGGTTGTAGGTGGCCGCGCCGTTGTGCTCCCGAATGGCGTGGTCAAGCATCTCTTTGAGCTCGGCGATTTGGTCTGTGCTGAGTTTGCCGCCCAGGGCCATGTCGCACAGGCCGTAGTAGGCCGGGTCTTCACCGGAATAGACCGCGGCCTTGAAGATCTCATAGGCCTGCGAGTAGGCCCCCATCTCCAGGGCCCGCTTGCCATGTTCAAAACTTACCCACGACATCGTCAAAAAACCTTTGGAGAAAGAAGCTTAGTAACTGCGGACTTTGGTGTATTGGCCGGTGACGCGCCTGCGGTCTTTGTCGCCGTCCTTAAAGTCGATGTTGCAGTGACCAATCTGTTTGACGTCCAACATACCCGCCTTATTTTCGAACCGAATCTCGCAGCGAAGTTCCTTCTCGTTGCCAATCACCGCCTGGTTGTTGGTGAACTGCAGGTTGCGGCCCGAGAGGTTCTGGGGGCCCAGGCTGTTGCGGACCGTAAACTGAAAGAGGTAATAGCCCGGGCCATCGGCCACCAGGTCTAGCGAGGCCTCGTTCAGGGCCTCGCAGTTCTGAGGGTTGGTGCAGTAGCGGCCCGAGAGTTCGGTCTTGGGGGCCTTTGGCAGCGGGGACTGGGCCAGGGCCAGGCTAAAAGCCCCCAGTCCCAGCCAGAATCCCACCAGAAATTTCAATAACCACCCCAGGCGCTTGACCCTTTTTTTGGCATGGGTGAGTGCTACTTCGGTGCGTTGACAGGCTTGTCTCATGCCCCTATTGTGGCCAGCAAGTGGCGGGCCTGCAAGGCGGGTGCGCCCCAGTCGTTTTCCGTCACTCAGGAGGCAGGCAGCAATGTTGAACGAGATTCGATACTGGCCCTGGCTTTCATCGGCACCCCTGACGGTCGTGGGTGGGCTCTACAGTCCCTGGCTGGGCCTGGTCTTTGCGGTCTTTTTTCTTTTGGGCCTGCAAGACGTGACTCAGACGGCCCGTGCCGTTCGGCGTAACTACCCGCTGACGGGTCGGCTGCGCTACATGCTGGAGTACATTCGGCCCGAGATTCGACAGTACTTCATTGAGAGTGACGACGAGAAGCTGCCCTTTTCGCGCAGCCAGCGGGCCCTGGTCTATGCCCGCAGCAAGATTCAAAACGACAAGCGGGGCTTTGGGTCGCTGAAAGATATGTATGCCAGCGATGCCATGTGGATGGGCCACTCTATGCGGCCAGTCGAGGCAGACCCCAAGACCTTTCGCACCCAGGTGGGTGGCCCAGACTGCCGGCAGCCCTATGCCATGTCGGTCTTTAACATCTCGGGCATGAGCTTTGGGGCCCTCTCGCCCAATGCGGTTAGGGCCTTGAACAAGGGAGCGGCCAAGGGGGGCTTTGCACACGACACCGGCGAGGGCTCGATTTCGAAGTACCACCGCGAGGGCGGCGGCGACATTGTCTGGCAGATTGGGTCGGGCTACTTTGGCTGCCGCACGGCAGACGGCCATTTCGATGCCGACAAGTTCACGGCCCAGGCCAAGGACCCCCAGGTGAAGATGATCGAGATTAAGTTGTCGCAGGGGGCCAAGCCTGGCCATGGCGGCGTCTTGCCTGCGGCCAAGGTCTCTGCCGAGATTGCCGCCACCCGGGGTGTGCCCATGGGCCAGGACTGTGTCTCGCCCGCAGCGCATTCCGCCTTCCAGGGGCCCGACGGCCTGCTGGGCTTTGTGCAGACCTTGCGTGAACTCTCGGGCGGCAAGCCCGTTGGCCTGAAGCTGTGTGTGGGCCAGCCCCAGGAGTGGCTGGCGGTGGTGGAGGCCATGAAGCGGCTGAATGTGACCCCAGACTTTGTGGTGGTGGACGGTGCTGAGGGCGGCACAGGAGCCGCACCCGTGGAGTTTGCAGACCACATGGGCATGCCCCTGCGAGATGGCCTGCAGTTGGTCCACAGCAGCCTGGTGAAGGCCGGCCTTCGCGATCGCATTCGGCTGGGAGCCTCGGGCAAGGTGGTGAGTGCTTTTGACATTGCACGTTGCCTGGCCCTGGGGGC